>JBEKEA010000015.1:0-62848 GCA_050014075.1 Sedimentisphaerales bacterium
GTGCCGCTACAAAAGCGCTTTGCCAAACTGCATTTGTCATTCGTTTCAAGACAAGGAATACAAGTAAAGTATTTGCTATATGAAGGATAAGATTTGTAATGTGAAAACCCGCAGGGTTGGGACCGAAAAGCTCCCCGTCCAGTATATACGACAGTAAGGTCAATGGATTCCATGCAGAAGCGGTAAAAGCCCAGCGGATACTATCAATGGAAAAACCGTTTAGAACGTGGGGATTTTCATATACGTAAACATTATCATCATAATTGATGAAATTGAAATTCCTGACCTGCCAGAAGACCAGCAATGTACTGACCACCAATGCGAGATAAATCGAAAGGATAAGAGATTTTTTGACCTGTTCCGGCATAGACAGCAATATATTTACACGAACATTTGTTGTCAAGAAGCAAAATAAGCATGCCCTTTAGCAGGTAAAGCGGCTAATCGGCAGAAAGATAATTATCTTTCTGCAAATAATTCTGCACATAATCTTTGACGGCGTCTTCGAGAGGGGTGATATCCTTTTTATAGCCTGTGGCGCGGATTTTGGTAATGTCAGCCTGCGTAAAATACTGATACTGATTTCTAACGGACGGCGGCATATCGACAAATTCAATATTGGGCTTTTGGCCCATCGCGGCAAATAAGGCGTTTGTCAAATCGAGCCAGGTGCGCGGACGGCCGGAACCTACATTGAAAATGCCGGCGGATTTTTTGCTATCGAGGAAAAACAGCGTCATATCAACGGCATCTTTTACATAGAGGAAATCTCTCATCTGGCCGCCGTCGGGATACTGAGGATTGTATGATTTGAAAAGGCGGACCTTGCCGATTTGCTTTATCTGCTCGAAACCTTTTAAGATGAAACTCCGCATCTCGGCCTTGTGATATTCATTCGGGCCAAAGACGTTGAAATATTTGAGGCCGACAATTTTTTTCAGCATTCCATTATTGAGAGCCCAGAGGTCAAACATCTGTTTTGACTGGCCATACATATTGAGCGGGACAAGCGAGGCCAATTTTTCGTGGTCGTCGCTGAAGCCTTTTGAGCCGTCGCCGTAGGTCGCTGCGCTGGAGGCGTAAATATAGCGGGCTTTTTTATCGATCGCAAAAGACGCGACAGCTTTCGAATATTCAAAATTGTTTTTTATAAGATATGAGGCGTTTATTTCGGTAGTCGAGGAGCAGGCGCCAAGATGAAAAACAGCCTCGATAGGCAGATTAAATTTGCCTGTGGTGATAATTTCGAGAAAATCCTGGGCTTCGAGATAGTCTGTAAAGGATAACCGGCGGAGATTTTTCCATTTTTCATCGTTAGAAAGGATATCGACAACAAGGATGTCCCTGATGTCTTCGGCGTTAAGGGCGGCGATAAGGGCCGAACCTATAAAACCAGAACCACCTGTTACGATAATCATTTTAAAAATCCTGCCACAAAAAACACAAAGAAAAGGTAAGTTAAAGAGCTGTTTTTGTCAAATAAAACCTTTGCGCATAAAAAACGGCCGATTTTTACAACCGGCCGTCAGCTTTAATGATTCACCGAGCGCAACTACGCGTAAAATTCAGCACATAGCGATAAAACTGGCTACCGCAAGAATAAGTATCCGCTTTTTGTTAAAGGTAAACGGAAGCCATGTTTCATAATAAAAACTTCTAATTTTCGCCACTTTACACCTTGTCAAATAATCCCGCCTGAGGCGGGTAAACTTCTTCTTTGATTATGAGTGCATTGTAACAAATAAATTGGCAAAAAGCAAAAAACTGACTAAAAATTTTTATAACTGCCTTATTTTAATGCAGTTACGGCAAAATAATCCTGGGAAAAAAGGGGCGAATTTTAGTTAAATAATGCCTCAACCCCTAAGGGGTCTACGCTCAAAATATAAATCAATTAAATAGAGCTTCGACAAAAGTGGCGGGGTCGAACTCTGCGATGTCTTCCGGCTTTTCGCCAAGGCCGACAAATTTTACCGGAATGTTGAGCTGGTCTTTTATCGCGATGACGATTCCGCCGCGTGCGGTGCCGTCGAGCTTTGCGAGGAATATGCCGCTGACGTTGATGGCAGCAGTAAACATTTTTGCCTGTGCGATAGCGTTCTGACCTGTGGTGGCGTCGAGCACAAGTAAAACTTCGTGCGGCGAAGTGGGGATTTGCTTTGCGACAACATCGCGGATTTTTGTAAGCTCTTTCATAAGATTTTTCTGTGTGTGCAATCGGCCTGCGGTGTCGAGGATGAGATATTTTGCGCCTCTTGCGACGGCGGCTGAACAGGCATCATAGGCAACTGCGGCGGGGTCGGAGTTCTGGGCGTGCTTGACGATTTCAACGCCGATGCGCTGAGCCCAGATTGAAAGCTGCTCAACTGCCGCTGCGCGGAATGTATCGCAGGCGGCGACAATAACCTTTTCGCCGGTGCGGCTTAAAATATAAGCAAGTTTCGCGATGCTGGTGGTTTTGCCCGAGCCGTTAACGCCGGCGATGAGAATAACTGTCGGGCCGGCAGGTGCGATGTTCAATTGACGGTCCTGAGCGGGCCAGTAGCTTTTCATCTGCTCTTTTAAAAATGGAATGACGTCTTCAGTCTTTGCTATTTTTTTAATTTTGTAGGCGGCGCGGAGGTCAGAGATGAGTTTTTCGGTTGTCTCAACACCGATATCGTCGCTGACAAGCGTTTCCTCGAGCTTGTCGAGAAGCTCATCGTCGATGTCCCTGCCGATAGTCAAAACCGCCTGCAGAGAGGATTTTATCTTATCGCGGGTCCTGCCGAGATGACTTTTTATATAATCAAGAGTTTTAGTAAAAATTCCCATAAGGTATTTCCAAAACGGCCATTATATACGGCAAGATTGTTAAAATAAAGAGGTTAAAAAAGTTTTTGAATGAAGAGTATGAGGCGGCGGGAGATAAATTGCATTTTTCTTTTGACAAAATCGTCGGCGGGCGGTAAATTCCTGTTATCAAGGACGGTGAATCTTGCAATTCGATTAAATACTCAACGGCGTGAGTGGACCTTATGTTTTTTACAGGGATGTATCTTCTTTTTAATGGAACTTTGTTAAAACTTTCGGTGAGTAAAGAAATTGGCACAGGATGCAAAAGAAATATTCGAGGCGATAATCGAGCGGGTAAAGGTACTTGACCCGGTGAACAGCAGAAGCTGGTTCGATAACCTGACGCTTAAAAATTTCAGCGGCGGTATGCTTGAGATAAACTGCCCAGACAGCCAAAGCGCAGGTTTCCTGCAGAATGACTGCATCAGCGGCTTTACTCTCGCGGCACAACAGATTACAGGACATCTTGTAACAGTAAAGTTCAGCAGCGACAGCAAAAACACAAAAGGCAAATCGGCAAAATCCCCTGCCGCTGAGTTTCGGATTCATCCGGATTATACTTTTGATAATTTTGTCGTCGGGCCCTGCAACAGGCTGGCGCATGCAAGCTGTGTGGCGGTAAGCAAGGCGCTGGGAACAACATATAATCCGTTATTCATTTTTGGAACGGTAGGCCTGGGTAAAACACATCTGCTTCACGCAATCTGCAGAGAAACGCAGAATAATTATCCCAACGCAAAAATACAATTCTTAAGCTGCGAGGAGTTCGTCAACCGATTCATCAACGCAATCGGTCAGGGTTCTTTGCCTGATTTCAAGGACCAGTATAGAAAAGTTGACCTGCTGGTGATTGACGATGTGCAGTTTTTGCGGGAACGCGACCAGAGCCAGGAAGAATTTTTTCATACATTCAACGCTCTTTACGACAACCGAAGCCAGATAGTCCTAAGCGCAGACGCGGCGCCGGGCGAAATACCGTCCCTGCCGGAAAGACTTACAAGCAGATTCAAATGCGGACTGGTGGCAAGAATCGATACGCCGAGCTTTGAAACGAGAATCGCGATAGTGCAGAAAAAAGCAAGACTTCGCGGAATGAAAATTGCCGATGACGCCGCCGACTACATCGCCGGCAGAGTCAAAGCCAATATCCGCGAGATTGAGGGCGCTCTTACGACACTTTACGCTCTTGTGGGCCCCGGCCAGCAGGACATCTCAAAGGAATTTGCACGAATCGCGCTTGGCGACAAGGAATCAACAGACAAAAATATATCCATAACCGATATCATAAAAGTCGTAACCACTTATTTCGATGTAAGACCAGCCGACCTGCAGAGCAAAAAACGCAGCCAGAGCATTACAACGCCCAGACAGATATGTATGTATCTTGCGCGCAGTCTGACCAGCCATAGTCTTGAGGAAATCGGCGGCCATCTGGGAGGCAGAGACCATACCACAGTAATGCATGCCTGCGGTAAAATTGCAGGATTGGAACAATCAAGCGAAAAGATTAAAGCGCAGCTTGCAGACCTCACAAAACGAATCACAAAATAAATTCCGCCTCTGACAGAGAAATTTAAAACAAACTATTGTGCAACACACTCAACGTGCTGTTTCTGCGCCAGCGGCCAGAGATTATGATTTTCAGCATACGCCTTTGTGAATGCCTCTACCGCTTCCGGGTCAAACTGAGAACCGGCAAGACTAACTATCTCACCGATAGCGTCCTGGGCGGATTTGAATTCGGAATTCCATGGTTTTGCAGATGTTATCGAATCAAAACTGTTTGCGACAGCAAGAATCCTCGAACCGATAGGAATATTTTTACCAACAAGCCCGTTGGGGTAGCCGGTGCCGTCAAAGTTTTCATGATGATGCCTGATAATTACTATTTCCTGACCGAAAATACCGATTGGCGCAAGTATATCGGCGCTTGCTATCGGATGACGCTGAATAATTCTTCTCTCCTCATCGCTGAGGCCTGTCGTTTTGTGCAGGATATGATTGGGAATAATTATTTTGCCAAGGTCGTGCAGCATCGCAGATGTCCAAAGCTGTCCAATAAGCGATTCAGAAACTCCCATCTGCTTTGCTATTGCAACCGCATACACTTTGACATTTTCGACATGGCCGGCAAGATAAGGGTCTTTAGCTGCAATCGCCTTTGTAAAGGCGGATATTATGCCCATAGTCTGCTCTCTTATCTGTAGAGCAAGCGATGATATTTTTGTCTGCAGTTCGCGGAAATCCTCATCCTGATGAGGAGCCTGCAGCCGCTCTTCCTGATTCAGTTTGTCATAAGAGACAACGCAGTTTCTGCCGCGATGTTTGGCGGCGTAGAGAGCGTCATCCGCTCTTTTTATAAGTTCATAGGGGTCGGTCGAATCGCCGCCGTCAAAAACCGCGACACCAACACTGCATGTAACCGATATCGGCTGGCTGGCAATTTCCCAGTTGTTTTTGTCAACAATCGAACACAGCTTTTCTGCCCGCTGTGTCGCAATTTCTGCCGGCATACCCGGCATTACAATGACAAACTCTTCGCCGCCATACCTTGCCGCTAAATCCAGCGGATAAATATTTTCATTAAGAATTTTGCCTACCTGCTGAAGAATCCTGTCGCCGCTCAAATGTCCGTATGAATCATTGACATTCTTGAAATGGTCAACATCAAACATCATCACGGCAACTGAACTGCCGCGTATTTTTGCCTGAAGCACCTCACGTTCAAGAATTTCAAAAAAGCGCCGTCTGTTCGATAGGCCGGTAAGTTCATCGGTATTCGCAAGTAAAAGCAGCCTTTCCTGAAGCTCAGTCATCTGAAGAACAATTCCTATACGGGCCTGCAGTTCACCTTTGTTAAACGGTTTGGTTACATAATCGACAGCGCCAAGTTTAAGACCGCCGATTTTATCCTCACTCTGGTCCCTGGCTGAAACAAAAATTACCGGTATTGATGACGTGCGAACATCGGCTTTGAGTCGCCTGCAGGTTTCAAAACCGTCAATCTCCGGCATCATCACATCAAGCAGGATAATATCCGGCTTTTGTTCGGCTGCAATAGTAATACCATCTTTGGCATTGTCCGCAAGCAGCGGAATCAGCCCCATACTGCTCAGATGCGCCTTGAGAAGAACAAGGTTCGGCTGGCTATCATCAATAACAAGTACTTTTCGCTGTCCTCTGGTTTTCATCCCGCACTTTCTGTTTATTCTAATTCAAATTTCATATCGTTGGAATATCCAATTTATAGTTTAAATTTTCTAAAACCCGTCATCTTCTATAAATTATTAGAAGGTGCGGGATTCATTTACGCACCTCCAAATAAAGTCTAATCCTTTGTAAAGTATCGGTTTATTCGTCCTGAGAATTAACCTGATTTAAGACATAAAAACGACTTTTCCCGTTTATAGACCGATAAAAAATGTTTTTTTAAGCAGTTGTGCTCTTTGCAGTTGAGCTTGCAGCTTCCAGAGCCTGCTTAATCGCGGCCTGGACTTCATCTTCTGTATAATGTGATGGCCATAAAGTTTTCCAGCCTGCGACATACGATCCAATAGGCAGCAAAGTCATCAGGCCCGCCAAGAGCCAGCCCGGCTGGGCAAGCGTTCCTATCGCCTCCATTCTGTCGGCTTCAGCCTGCTTTATAGACAAATCCAGAATGCCGATTACCTGCTGATATTTTTCTTTGTTAAGATTAGCCAGATAATCAAGCTTCAACTGCTCGCCGGTATAGGTATCTATCACCTGATTTTTTAATTCGCCGGCTGTGTGCAGATTTTTGTCATACCATTTAATACTGTTCGGGTCACGGCCTGCGTATTTAACCGCCAGCGGCGAAATGTCGGCAGGCCAGCAGTCATAAAGAAACTGACAGCCGGTAACGAATACAACCGCAGCGACAACAATAATAGATAAAATTACTTTCCAGTTCATAAGGATTCCCCTTTCATAAAATTGAGATTGATGATTTGAGAAATGGTAAATTAAAAAATGTTTTTTCTACAGTTCAGCCGGTTGTGTTTTCATCTGACTGAATATGCTCACCGCTGCGATGGCAAGCACACCAAAAGCCGGAATAAAATTCCGCGACTCGTAATTCCATCCAAAGCACAGATTTGTCAGGTAAATGAATACAGACAGATATATAGCGGTATAGAACAGAGAACGGGAAATAAACTTTCTATATAAAATCAAAATACCAAGCCATATAAAGATAAACAATGCCGGATGCATATATCGCACCCAGACAGGTATCAGTATCTTCCTCCCTCCAAACCCCAGATTGTCCATAATCATAAACTGACTGACCCCGTTAAGAGTTTTATTGTTATAACAGAACCCGAAAGGAATTCTGCATGCCAGGAATAACGCCGCGCACCAGCCGGCCAGCAGGCCCAGCTTTAAAAAAGTTTTTTTCTGTACCGCAAACGGCAATTCCATATTCAGCAGATAGTAGCACGGCAGGACCAGAATAATGGTTTCCTTTACGAGCATTCCTGCGGTCACAAGCAAAACAAACTCAGGCATTCTTCTTTTTTGACAATACATCAGCGCCATAAAAAAGATGGTATGAAACATCGGGTCCAGTATGTTGCCGTAGTAATAACGAACCGAAAGCGGATATAAAATCGCATAAAGAAAAACAACGATAAGCGATTCCTTATGCGGATTATACATTCTGCTCAGCTTATAAAGCGAAAGCAATACCCAAAATGTAAAAAAGCAGCGGTATGTGTTGTATGCAAAACGGAAATTTCTGCTGGGTTGAAATATCCACCATAGGACGCCATGCGGCAGAAAACGGTATTGGTGAGGCGGATTTTCTTTTCCCCTGATTATTTTGACATACTGATTTATCTGCCAATCGAATTTCAGCAGATTAATCTGCGGACCATCGGACTTATGTATCTGCCTCATTGTATCTACTGTATCCCAGTGTATATCCGTCAAAATAAGCGCCAAAAGCAAAAAACCGCCGTAAAGAAAGAATTTCATCGGCGTCGGCATTGAATCCAATTTTGCAATCAGGAAAATTATGCCGAGCAAAAACAGCACTATAAATACCTGAGCTGTTAATTTTAACGCCTGCGATTCGTCAAGCAGTTTAATCTTCAGCAGGTCGGGAAACGAAAGCAGGACAGGCAGCGATCCCATAACTATAAGCAATACGCAGCCTGTTATAACTGCGACACGCGGATTTAATAATCGTTTAAACATTTAATATCCCGCACGGTCCTAATTCAGAATTTTCCTTTTAATTATTTCCTTCCGCAGCGCATCGGCTCCTGTGAACTGCACCGCCTGCAGACCTGCTTTTATCGCACCCTGAACATTTTCCGTCAGGTCGTCGACATAAAGACACTT
Organism: Sedimentisphaerales bacterium; assembly: GCA_050014075.1. Taxonomy (GTDB): domain Bacteria; phylum Planctomycetota; class Phycisphaerae; order Sedimentisphaerales; family UBA12454; genus UBA12454. The sequence continues at coordinate 8,200 of JBEKEA010000015.1, forward strand.
TGCCGCTTCGACGCCGGTGTTTTTCACAGCCGCAAGATACGCCTCTTTGCCCGGCTTTTGAAAGCCTGTCTCATAACTCAGCGTCGGCTTTTTTATCAGTGAAACCAGCGGATAATTTTTGCGGATATATTCCCAGTGCAAAGGGTCGGTATCAGAAAGCAGGCCGAGCCGCACTTTGCCGCTGAGCTCTTTGACAAGCTCAGGCATACCGGCCATCGGCCCGAACACATCGCACCAAAGTTTGGAGAACTTTGCAAAATCCCAATCGAGCGAAAACTTTTTCTTCATTTCCTGCCAGAACTGCTCCGACGACAATTTGCCGATATTGAACGCCGTCAGTGCCGGGTCGCGCATCAGCCTTGAAACCGCCTCTTCTGTATCGCCCGCAGACGAATGGTCGAACAGGCCGAATATTCCCCGCGTAATGTCCACATCGACAAGCACGCGTCCCAAATCAAATATCACCGCCTCAATTTTACTCATAATCGCCTTTCCTATAGTATGTTGTGTCGAGATAGAATACCAAACCTGTCCTGAAAGGCAAGATTTTTTACTGATGGCTTTACATCGCTTTCAATCTGCGTATCTGGAACTTTTTTAATTTAAAACTTCACATCTCACCATTGACTTAGGGTATTTGAAACTTGAAATACCGTGTTGTAAGTTTACTTCGCCGCCTTTCTATTATGAAACTCCGTATTTCAAGCTTACTTCTTCGTATTTCACATTTGCTTTGCCTTGTTCCATATTTGATTCTTTGATTTTCAAGTTTGCTTTTTCGTATTTCAAGCTTTATCCCTGATTTTTGAAGCTTCAGATAAGGCTTATGAAGTTTCATCTTTGACGTTTTAAGCCTGAACTGAGCCTGTCGAAGTTTCGTTATGTGGAGGTAAAATCTAAAATCTGCATTTTCAGTGATAAAAACGACTGTTCCCCCGTTAAAGCTTAACCATCTCACCTCTCCACAGAAAGATATCCATTCCTCTGACAGAATAAAACATGAAAAAAGAGCAAGTCTTAATTACAATTATTTATTTGAAGATTTTATGCCGATGATACATACATATACGATTCCTTTTTTATATATAACATCAAAGCAAACTTTCATATTCGAATTTATATTATATTCCAGAGGTTTCATTTCGTCAAAGATAAAACTCTCTTCCCAACTGCCTAATTTGATTTTAGATTCGGATAGCTTGTCATATAGGCACAAAAATGGCGTACATTCATAATCATTTGCGAATATGTCGCAAGAATTCCAAACAATAGAATATCTTTCATTCAGTTTCGATGTTTCATATGTAAAACATTGCTCTACGCTCATTATTACTCCACTACTTCCACGTGATACATTGTTGTAAATGAAAATATTGTAACCTAGTGGATATTTACTAAGTATCTTGTCCTTATAGGGGTCGAAATATGATATTATTGATTTTTTTTGGTATTCTTTATTGATGCTATAATCAGTAAAGCCAAAAAGCACTATTATGCAATCATTCTTGTCGTATAATATTTCAACATCCATTAATAATGACTTTAAGAAATACGATATGGTTTGCAAACAAGGTTCATTTGTTTTTCTATAGAGGATTATATCTTCTGCATATATACCCCTTTCGACAGTAGGTAAATTGTTAAATTTATCATAATCATCTTTAGCAACTACTACTTTTTTATCATTAATATCATATATCGCTGGTGGGGATATATAAATCTTATCCATTGAAATCTCTTTTATTTTCGCAGTTGAAGCATCAATTACAACAGATGCTGTCGGTTTACGCATACTTAATGTTACTATATTGCTTTCGCCCTCTCTAATCATAAGCATGTACCCATATGAGTATTTCTTGGACAATATATCATCATTAACAGCTTTAATGCGATCTAACTTTTCGCGCGGGGAGAGATTTATAAGTGCATTATCAATTATATTAAGCTGCTTTTCACATATATTGGATAATTGGATGTTTTGAGTAGTAAGGTGTTCAATAAATTTGGTATAGAGATAATTTGAGTCGCCATCGTTATTATATACTTTTATAGTTCCTTCATTCTTCTCAATATTAAAAATCTGACGATTATTGTCGCTTGATATTACAACGTGTTTACCGCCAGAGAAGATTGATATAACATAACCTGTCAATGCAAAAGCTATGGTTATTATTGTACCATAGATAAAGTATCTTTTACTCTGAGAAATATTCGATTTAGCCATAGATAAAATCTACTGACATAGAATTAATTATAACCAAGAAATATTATACCGGCTTTTATTATCCAGTGAAAGGCTAATCTTAATAGTTAAGGGCGGTTGGGGGAGCAAAATTAGTCTTTAGTATCTGGTTCATAGTATTTAGTGCCTTAGGGGCTTGGTGGTAAAAACCGTCAACATTTGGGAAGATGCCTTTAATTGTAGGGTTGCCTCGCCAAAACGCTTTTTACAGGTTTTGGCAGGTTTAAATGCGATTTTATTTGACAATTCAGGAGTTTTGACAGATAATATTATTGTAAGAGGCAATTATTTTGGCTGTTGTTGGAGACATCTTTAGAGGTTTGCCTTTTTTTATTTCCGGATTGTAAGTGTATGCAGCTTTGCAGTCCCAAAGGTTGTGCGGGCTCAAATCTGATTTGCACAATAATATTAGCCACAGAGAATATGGAGATTTTAAGATGGTAAAGGAGAAATCTAAAATATGACAGCACCCATACCATATGCCCCACCTAAATATTGGGACGATGCTTTTAATTGTCCATTTTGTCATGCTTATTCTAATCAAAAATGGGGTGGGACATACTTTAACAGAAACGGTCTTTCTCTGGTTCCAGATTATTCCATGTGCCAATGTACACACTGTGGAAGATTTTCCGTTTGGGTAAATGAAAAGATGATTTTCCCGTTAGCTGTTGTCGCATCACCACCTAACCCAGATATTCCCGATGATATAAAACAAGACTATGAAGAAGCAAGAGCAATATCTTCTCAGTCACCTCGCGGCGCAGCAGCATTACTACGACTATGCATCCAGAAGCTATGCAAACATCTTGGTGAAAGCGGTGAAAATATCAACAGTGATATTGCCACACTCGTCAAGAAAGGTCTGCCTCTAAAGATACAACAATCACTTGATCTTATAAGAGTCGTTGGAAATAATGCCGTCCATCCCGGTCAGATTGATTTGAATGATAATCAAGAAATTACACAAAAATTATTTGGCATAGTTAACATAATTGCCGATGTGATGATATCACAGCCCAAACATATTGATGAATTGTACGGCACTGTAGTACCAGATTCACAGAAAAAGGCAATTAATAAACGTGATGGAAAATAATTTTTATGCCCGACCAAAGAATTAAATGCGTGAAAAATAACATGGAAGTTTGATTAGCTTATTTATAAAAAAGGTGAATAAATGGAATGGATTAAAGCAATTGCCGAATTAATTGGTAGTTTCGCTTGGCCAGCGACTATATTCTCTTTAATAATTATTTTCCGTTCAGAAATTCGCAAACGGCTTTTATCGGTAACCAAGGTCACTGGCCCTGGTGGTATTGAATTAACGATGGAAGCAGAAAGATTGGCAGCCAGCATTAAGCAAACACCGGAACCAAAGGTTGAAACAAAAGTAATTAATTCTCTTGCACTTCAATACACGGATCCAAAACTTGCAATTACTCAGGTTCGTATCGATTTAGAACGAGAATTATTTCGTCTTTCGTGGAGAGCCCTTGAACATTCAAGAGTAACTGATTGGCATACATCTCGTCATATTGATGAACTTGAACGAGCAAATGTTATAACTCCTCATTTTGCACAGAATATACGGTCATATATCGACATTGCTAATCAAGTTATCCATGGTACTGAAATACCCAGTGAAGTCGTTACAAGAACAGTATCGATTGCAGGGGATTTGCTTTCAACATTGCATTATAAGCGATTGGTGTACGAAGCACAAAGAGATTTTGAAGGACATGGCCTTTGGCATATGAAAGGCCGTAAAGATAATAAATATTATTTTTTGTCTGCCGTAGCTTCTCAACTACCTGAATTCGCTTATGACTATGATCTCTACAAAGATGCTATCGCACTCTTTAATGCACGTCAACGTTCTGACCGCCCTGCAGCCCCCGGTAGAGAGTTATATATTCTTACTCTTGACGAATTCGTTGAAGCCCTTGAATGGCGAGAGAAAGAACTCGAACGACTCCGAGAGGAATTACCTAAAACCTCGAAATGGGATGAATGTAGCGAAGTTAATATGTGGAAGTGGCCATCAAAATGGGGGGAATTGCAGTGGTCTACATCGATACTTCGGGGTCATGTAAGCATTTTCGATGCAGAACAAGATCTAATGCAAACTCGTGCTGCATTAGAACGGCATCGCACACGTCAACTCTTGGAAAAGCGTGGGCATACGATTTCATAAATGCAATAGTTATGACTTAACCTGTTATTGAAATCCGTGTCAATCTGTGATTAAATACTTTGCACCCTCTCTCGGCCCGATAATTTTTAAAATATTTCTTTCCTTCTGTCCGATAAATGTCACTGAAAGGAAGAGATCCTTCGACAAGCTCAGTATGAAAAATATATAAATATTTTTCATTTTTTATTAAAGCCTTTTATTTATTTATCCGATTAATAAATTCATAAAATTTAATCAGAAGCAAAAAGCATCCATTAGACAAATCACAGCAATCCATTAAGCAATAATACTACGATGATTCTTTAGCCACAGAGTTCACAGAGAACACTGAGCTATATTATTTTACTTCAACAGGCTTAAGTAAGCCTATGTTAAAAGCAAAATAAATCAGTGGAATCGGCGGCTAAGAAGATTAGTGTAAATTTGTGTGCATTAGTGGTTAATTATCTCTGTGCGTTCTGTGTTCTCTGTGGCAAAAAATCGTTTTTATTCGTGTCTTTGAGCCTTAGTGGCTAAAATATTTACTAACTTTTTTTAGGAGAGATTAAAATGCCTCAATTTCCAAACAAAGAAGCAGATGTTGTTGCGCTGGCAGAGACAATGGTTGCAGGCCTTACAACTCATGCGGCCGATTTCCCATCGGTTACTGTAGCGACCCTGCAAACTGCCCTGACTAACTACAAAAACCAGCGCCAAACTCAGGAAAATGCCAAAAGTCAGGCCCAAATCGCAACTGTAACAAAGGATGAAAAGCTCGATGCACTCGTTGAGCTTATGAAAAACGATTTAATGCTTTCCCAGGTCGATGTCGCAAACGACCCCCAAAAGCTTACCGAAATTGGATGGGGGCCAAGGTCGCAGCCTCAGCCTATCGAAGCTCCGGCAAGCCCGACAGAGCTTCACCCGATAGCCGAAGGACAGGGAACTATATGGCTTCAGTGGGAAAAACCGGCAAATGGCGGCCCTGTGTGGAACTATACTATCGAAAGACGCCAGCAGGCTCAAACTGGTGGAGATTTCGGCCCATGGACTCTGGCCAATACAACCTATAACTGCGAGATTAATCTTGCAGACCAGCCTGAAAATGTCCGCCTTGAATACCGTGTCAAGGCAGCCAATACAGCAGGAGAAAGTCTGCCAAGTAATAGCGTATCCGTTGTCCTGCCATAACAGGAACAATGCATATATATGATTTCTCTTATCCCCTGTTTTGCTATCGCAGGGGATAGCAATAATAAATATTAAAAATTGTAAAGAACGACTAAAGAATAATTATGACAAAGTTTCCAAAAAGTGAACCGCAAATAATGGCACTTGTTTACCGAATGGTAGCCGGCTTTGCGATGCATCCGGCTGATTTCCCCCGTATCCCATTTTTAATTCGCATCAAGCTGCTTAACGCAGGTAGAAGTTATTTATTCGCCAAAAAGGATTTGGTAGAGGCTAATGCAAAACTGCGAATTGCGACAAAAGCCAAGAATGAAATGCTTCTTGAATTGATTAATATAATGAAAGCCTCTCTGCAAAAGGCACAGGTTGATGTTTCTGCCAATCCGGAAAAGTTAAAGCTTATCGGCTGGGAACCTAAAACTGCTTATCAACCTACTCAAATTCCCGGCCAGCCTACAAACCTTGTTGCAGTTCACAAACAGGATGGGGTAGTAGATTTAAACTGGAAAAAACCTGCTGATGGCGGAATAGTTTACAATTATATAATCGAAAGACGTTGTTTAGACGCAAACCAATCGGATAATTGGACTTTGGAAGCAATAAGCTATACTTGTCAGGTCAATTTACCAAGCCAGCCGAAAGATATTAAGCTTGAATACCGCGTAAAAGCATCTAATCTCGCAGGACAAAGTATCCCTTCTAACGCAGTAACAATAACCCTTTAATTCCCCCTATCCTCCAATACCCCTTTTGTCCGAATAATAATTGCTTCTGCTCATATTTCCCCTATAATACTAAAGAAAGGAATTTTACAGGTGCAATATGGATAAATTTAATCTCGTCGACGACATTCTGGATTTCGCAATCGATAATGAAATCAAGGCTTACAAGTTTTATACCGACCTTGCAGCAAAGATGAAAAATCTGGAGATGAAAAAAGTCTTTCTCGATTTTGCCGCTGAGGAGCAGAACCACAAAAAACTCCTGGAAGATACCAAAAAGGGAAGGAAAATTGAACTTAGCGGCGAACAAATCACTGATTTGAAAATTGCCGAATTCACCGTCGAAGTTCAGCCGACTCCTGATATGGACTATCAGGCAGCACTGGTTCTTGCTATGCAGCAGGAAAAAAAGGCCTTTCAGCTCTATACCCATATGGCCAATCTTGTCACAGACCCGGCAAATAAACAGCTTTTCCAATCTCTCGCTCAGCAGGAAGCAAAACACAAACTCAGCTTTGAACTTGAATACGACCAGGTTGTTTTAAAAGAAGATTAATCGCGCCTATGCGGCAGTCAAAAATCATTCTCTGGCTGGAAGAACTGCGTGCGCCTTTCTGCACCGCAAGCGCACTGCCGGTAATTGTCGGCACCGCTCTTGCTTTTACACACACAGGACAATTCAACCTAACCCTTTGTCTACTTGCTACTTGCGCAACAGTGTCAATTCACCTTGGAGCCAATATCGCAAATGATTATTTTGACCATATCTCCGGCAACGATGAGCACAACGACAATAAAACGCCCTTCTCAGGCGGAAGCAGAATGATTCAGAATAATCTTTTGTCGCCCAAAGAAATCCTGACAGGCTCATTGGTGTTTCTGACTATTGGTGCCTGTCTTGGAATAGTAATTTTAATAATCACAAAAAGTTTGTTTGTGCTTGCACTTGGAATTGCAGGTATTCTTGGCGGATATTTTTATACTGCGACCCCGATTAAACTCGGCTACCGCACAGCAGGTGAAATAACAATAGGACTGCTGTTTGGAATCTTGCCTGTTTGGGGAGCCTTTTTTATTCAGACGAAAACTTTTGATTCAGTTTTTATTCTGCCCGGCTTTATTGTCGCTATTCTTATTTTCCAGATAATTTTTGCAAATGAATTTCCTGATTTTAACGCCGACAGCGCCGTCGGCAAAAAAACTCTCGTTGTCGTCCTGGGCATAAAAAAAGCCGCTGCTCTTTATAAATTAATACTCATAGTGCTTTGTGTATTATCGATAATTTATGCGTTTGCCGGCCTCAACATTCTTGCCTCTGCAGTTCTGCTGATACCAATTATTTTTATCAGCGCGATATGTTTTAAAAATGCAAATCCTGAAAAATTAGCGCAAAAAGGTTATATCGATTTGAGCAGAACTACCATTTTACTGCACACAATCGGCTGTATAACACTGATTGCGGCAATACTACTTTCTCCGCTTGGGGATGCCTTACGGCACAAGCCGGTCTGAAACATTGCTTTTATATTCCGCCTCTCCCTTGCGCCCGGTTTTGCCGTAAATGATGTAATCTTTTTTTATAATGTCCTGTTTTATGTATTCTACTCTATGCTCCGGATTAGGATGTGTTGAAAGGAATTCTATTTGTCCGCTTTCGCTTTGCCGTTCAAGTATCTCCATCGTTTGCACCATCCCGTAAGGCGTATAACCGGCAATGACAATATAATTCAGTCCGACTTCATCAGCCTGCCGTTCCTGTTCTCTGGTGAAAGACATCCCCTCAAGCTGTTTCACAATACCTGCAACTCTCATCGCCGGCGACGGCACCTGCGTACTTGCGACAGTCAGCCCGGCATTAATAAAAAAGTCTCTCGTGATTTGCTGAGCGATATGTCTTGCTGTTACATGCGCCGTTTCATGCGCTAACACTGCCGCAAGCTGAGCTTCGCTATTGAGAACCTTGAGCAGTCCGGTAGTAATATAAATATATCCGCCCGGCAGCGCAAAGGCATTCACTGATTTGTGGTCGATTGCCTTATAGCTGAATTCCTCATTGGGCGTATGGCAGACGGCCGCTATTTTATGACCGACTGAACTTATATAATCCTGAAGCTGCTGGTCCTGGACGCTCTGGCCAAGTTCTTTTTCAACTTGCGCCGAGGCGTTTAGTCCCATCTTTTTTTCCTGGGCCGGGCTTACCAGCAAAAACTCTTCCTGGCCTGTTACAGGATTCACATCACATCCGCTGCAAATAAATCCTAATACCGACGCTGCCAGCAGCATCCATGCAATTTTCATTGTCTCTTAACTCTATTCAAATAAGACAGTTACATTTCCAGTAAATATACCTCCTTAGCGTAAGATAATATCGTAATCTGTCAATCCTTTTTTATATTGAAATATCTTTCCGTTACCTTAGTATAATGTATCGCACTTATTCTCATGGAGTTAATCTGATGAACAAAAGAATTTACGTTTTAATAATTGTTTTTACTGCAATAGTTTTGAGTTTGCCTCTCATTAGCGGCTGCAACTCTATGCAGGAGCGGCTGCAAAGCTTCAACGAACGTTTTGAAGCGGCGGATTTCAATTCAGCGGCAGACAGTGCGAAAAAACATTTTGATAAAAACAGAAAAAATCCTAACAACGATGACCTTCTCTGGATACTTCAGACCGCCGCGGCAAAAAGAAGTTTTAAAGATTACAACTCCAGCACAAAATATTTCGACAAAGCAGAAGATTTCCTGAAATTCTATGACCTCCGCTGGTCCGGCGGAGATCAATTTGCCGCTATGGCCGTTAATGACAATGTTATTCCTTATCAAGGCGAACAATACGATAGAGTTATGGTAAATGCGTATAAGGCCTTGAATTTTATGGCTCAGGGCAATTTTGACCTTGCGAGAGTCGAATTCAACAGGGCGCTCGACAGACAAAGAAGAACAAAAGAATTTTTCGAAAAAGAAATCAATAAGGAAAAAGAGCAGCTTGACAAGGCTCAATACGGCAGCCTCGCTAAATCGACTCTTTCCGACCCCAAATTAGGACAAGCTCTGCACGATAAATACCCGGAACTTGACGCATATAAGGCTTACAGCAATTATGTTAATCCTTTCGTTAATTATCTGGCATCAGTTTACTACAACGGCACAGGTCAAACTTCAGAAGCACGCGACCTGCTGAAAGAAACCTGCGGCCTTGTCCCCGAAAACAATTCCATCGCTCAGGAATTTGACCAAACTGAAAAACTGCTCGCCGCAAACAGCACTTTCAAAAATACCGTATGGGTAATTTTTGAGAACGGAGTAGGTCCGATTAGAGAAGAATTCAGAATCGACCTTCCGATTTTCATCGCAACTAACCGTGTATTTTATGCCGGAATTGCGCTGCCGAAACTTAAATATAGAGATGGCGCGGTTACTTCCCTGCAAATCGATTCTGACGGAACCATATATAATACCTCTGTTGTCTGCAATATGGACAGGGTTATACACAGCGAATTTAAAAGAGATTTTGACGCCGCCTTATTCAGGGCGATAGTTTCAACAACCGCCAAAGTTGTCGCCCAATATGCTTTAACAAGCCAGGGTTCCTCTGGGGCCAGCCTCCTTGCTATGGGAATAGCCGCCTATTCGTTTATGACCAATGACGCCGATATCAGAATCTGGACTGCCCTGCCGAAGGATTTCCAGTCCGCAAAACTGCCAAAGCCCCAGAATAATATACTTAAAATTACACCTGACAATTGCCAGACATTTGACATTCAATTGCCAAATTGTAATAATGTATTGGTTTATATTAAAATCGTGCAAAGAAATGCGAAACCTGTTTACGAAATTATTCCTTTGAAATAAAATTTAAAATATAATTAAGGAGATAAATATGAAAAAGTGTTTTCTTTTATTGTTTTTTGCCGTTTCGATTGTGTTGTTAAACGGCTGTAACAAAGAATATGAAGACAAACGAGTAAGTCTCGACTCCGACGTCAAAAGCTCTGACGCCGTGAACAATTACCTCACGCGTCCTGTGTACGGCGCTTTCAGTCTGCTGGCCGGACACGGTATCGACTTAAAAGACGTAAAAGTCTTTAGAAACAACTCGGACTTCATTGAAATTCAGGTAACGGGCTACAATCGGGCCATCTATACAAAGAGATTTGATTACAAAGTCGATTGGCTCGACAAAAACGGCGCTACCGTCGATTCCAAAGCAGCTGTCTGGATGCCGGTCTCTGCCAAATCAAGGACTACTTTCGATTTTAAAGCTGTCGCTCCGTCAAAAGAAGTTACTGATTTCAGAATGGATACAAGAAAAACCCCCGAATAAAGAAAGGATAATTATATGAAAAAACTTGCTGTATTATTTGTTATACCATTTTTCCTGGCCGGCTGTGAGGAAGTCCAGAAAGTAGATACCAAAAATGACACTGGCAAACAGGTTATGTCGCTCGATTACAGGGATTTCGACCAGGCCGCAAGCGATATGATTCAATCGCTTCTGCATTCAGGCGTCCTGTCCAAAAATGACGGCAGCAGATATGTCCTGGCCACAAGCAAAGTTACTAACGACACTATGCAGAGGATTGACACCGACCAGCTTACCGCGAAAATCGAGGAAGACATGATGAATAGCGGGCAGGTTGTCATGACTTCCGCCGTCGGCGGCAAAGAGAGCAATCGCGATGAAACTGTTTATGGTATGAGGGACGTCCGCGACTCTTCGAGAGGCGAAGAGTTTAATCAGCCGACTATGCCGCAAAAGGGACAAATAATCGCTCCGGAATTAAGTATGTCTGGAAAAATATTCCAGAGAAATCTGCGTTATGACAAAGATAATCAGCAGGTGGAATATTATTTCCAGCTGAAGATTACGGATGTAAAGACAGGACTTAGATTCTGGCAGAAAGAGGTCCCTATAGTAAAACGCGGAAGCAATAAAACAGTTTCCTGGTAATACTGTATAAAAAAAGTTTAAGGACGAACGAAAATGAAAAAGACAATAACATTATTGTTGATTGGCTTGCTTTCTTTACAGGCATTTGCTGAAACAAAACCCATCGTCCAGGAAGGCAAAGGAATCGCTCCGACAAGACAGGAAGCGATAAAAAGAGCCATCTTTGAGGCCGTCGCAAAAGCAAAGGGAATAAGCGTCGGCTCCGGCGAATATGAATACAGTTATGACTCCGCCGCCGCAGATATCGAAAATAAAGGTTCAGGCAAGGAAATAGGCTTTGATGCCGTTTCCATACGAACCAAAGGCTCTACAAATGAAATGCAAATCGGCGCCTTTGTAAAAACCTATGAGGTTCTCGAAGAGAAACATGACGCCAATTCCTATGAGGTAAAACTTAAAGTCTGGATTTTCGACTATCAGCCGCCGGACAAAAACAACAGATTGAAAATAGCCGTTGTGGCGCCGACGACTTTAAGCAGCGTTTACCGTTTTGGCACTATCACAAGCTCAGCGTCAGGATGCGAAAAAACCGAGCAGCTTGTTCGCAGCAAAGAAGTCCTGCTGAGCAGCAGTGAAATCGAAAAGAAAATTACACATATATTGAACACCAAACTCGCAGCGACTAATAAATTCGCCATCCTTGACAGGGACTATATTGACAAGATTATGCAGGAAAAAGGTTTAGTTTGGCGAGGCGACGCCTCTCTTGAAGAAAAAGCGAAATTAGGAAATCTCCTGGGTGCCGACTATATTCTTGCTTTGACGCTGAACGAAGCATCAATAAGCGAAAATATAAAATATGTGGAAATTACCGGCCAGTGTGTCTTTGAGCACGAAGCAAAGTTTAAACTGGATTATTCTCTTATCGGCGCAGCGACAACCCAGATTAAATTTTCAGATTCAGTAAACTTGTGGCTCCAGTATGACAGAGACGTTAGAAAACTTGTCCCCCACTGGCAGGATGACAAGATTGATTATCGCCTGCTTGCTGATGAACTGATTAAATCAGCTGTCAGTCCGATTGTCGATAATATAGCACAGGGACTTTATCCGGTCAGAATAGCAAAAGTCCTGCCGAATAAAACGATTGCCATTAACAAAGGAGGCAAAGACATCGCCGTATCGGATATTTATGAAGTCCTCCAGCAAGGCGAAGAAATTTTCGATTATGACACAAAAGAATCGCTCGGAAAAACCGAAGAGCCTGTCGCCACAATAAAAATTATAAAGGTTATGCCAGGCTATTCCTATGCGATATTAATAGGCGGCAATGAGTCTAAATTATCTGAAGGGCTAATCTGCAGAAAGCAAGGCCATGAGCAGCAAGCTCCGGTAGGAACGCAAAGCGATACAACAATTACCCCCAGCGGCGGGGCTAAAATGCCGTTTGATAAATAACGGCTGTCAGGTTTGACAAATAATTTTCGATGCACCGCAGAGTATGCTGATTTTCGCGTCTTTGCGGTGCTTTTTTATTGCCGCTTTTAACGCGATGTCAGGATTTTCCGCCCATTGAAAACCCATTGCTGTTAATTCTTTTTCCGATATGCCTTTGGTCACAAAAACAACCTCGCTGTTTTGCAGGATTTCATTGCCCATCCACACATTTGCCGCCACAACTTTGCTCAATTTGCCTTCGGCGACAAGTTTTTTTATCTGTTCATAACCTGTTTTATAACCAATTTCAGTTATTTCAGGATGCTGCGAGCTGACTCCTTCCGGACATGGTGAAACAAATATTAACGTGCCGCCTTTTTTTACCGCAAAATGCGCCGAATACAGCGCCTTCAGCGACTGCCAGAAATCAATGTCGGCAGGATATGAATCGGCAATCACAATATCAGCTTGTTGCACCTTGACCATATACAGTCCTGCCGCAAAATCGCACGCCGCCTGATGAGCCTTAATCGGGTCGCCCGCAAACGCAGTGGCAATTTTACTTTCCATCGTCGGCACTTCATTAAGGATAAATTTCAGGCCGCTTTTTATGGCGACATCGTTTACAAGCTGTCTTACCTGATTATCGCGGGTGCCGAATCTTTGTTTTGAAGGTATTGTATGACTGAGCCAGTGCATTTGGCCGATTGTCTGCTCATCCGAGCAGCCGGGGTTGATTATTTTCCCTCCGCCGCCGAAACCTGCATACATATGCGGCACAGTCTGGCCAAGCCCGATTACAAAATCAGCACCAAGTATCTCTTTGTGCATTTTAATTTCAAAACCGTCAGAGCTTTTACCGACAGCCCTGTAGTCTGCGCTTACCTTCCAGTCGGGATTTATTATGCGATAATTTTCAGCCGCCTCTTTTGTATATTTGAACCTTATCTCGCGGTCGGTCATCTGCCGATGAGTGCCTAGCGCGATAAAAATTGTAATGTCTTTATTATTAATCTTTGCCTGCGAAAGCTGCCTTAAAACCAGCGGCAGCATAAGCTCCGTCTTTGTTGAGCGTGTGATATCATCAACCGCTATGACGATTTTCATACCGGCTTTTACCATTTTGTCGAGCCGGTTTGCGGCTATAGGATTGGCAAGAGCCTTTTCAAGAATTTCGCTTTCAGTCTCATTCTGGGGATATTCGACAGGCTTGTAAATTCCGGCAAGATTATCTTCGGGCACATCAACCGAAGGAAAATCCTTATATGGAAATTTGTGCAGCATAAAAATTAATGCTCAGACGGTTCACCGAGGATGGTTTCCATTTCCTTGAGCTGTTTATCCAGCAGGTCCTTTGTCTTTGCCTCGATGTTAAGCCTCAGCAGCGGCTCAGTATTGCTCGGACGGCAGTTAAACCACCAGTCCTTGAACTGTATCGTAATGCCGTCAAGGTCGTCTGCCTCGCCCTGGCTGTATTTGCGTTTAAGCTCTTTCATCATCTCTTCTTTTTCATCGACAGCGAAATTTATCTCGCCGCTGGCATAATATCTCCGCAGCGGTTTGACAAGCTCGCTTACCGGCTCGTCGGCAGAGCTTAGGATATTTATCATATGCACAAACGTGATAAGGCCGGAATCGGCATAAAAATTATCGCGGTAATAGAAATGTCCGCTCAGTTCGCCACCGAAAATCGCATGAGCCGTCCGCAGCGTTTTCTTCATATACGCATGCCCCACTCTTTCGCGCCTGGCTATACCGCCGGCTTTCACGATTTCCTCGCGCACAACCCAGCTGCTCCGTAAATCATAAACAACCGCCGCACCAGGCGACTTTTTCAGAAAATATGGAACCATAAGAGCCGTCATCAAATCGCAGCTTATTGTCTCGCCTTTCTCGTCAACCATCATCAGCCTGTCCGCGTCGCCGTCAAAACATACTCCAATATCCGCCTTGCGTTTTTTTACTGTCTCCTTAAGCTGTTTCAGATTACTTTCAACCAGAGGATTAGGCTCGTGCTTAAAGACTCCCTTGTGCTCAAAATTGATTTTAATTATCTCTATGCCTATTTTGTCGAAAATCAGCGGAACCATTTTGCCCGCCATACCATTGGAAGCGTCAATAACAATTTTCAAAGGTTTCACCTTTGAGCCGAGAAATTTTAATACATGCTCTCTGTAAACATCTGTCAGGTCGCGTTTCTCTATCATCTCTTCTTCTGACCCGCGGGTATGGAGCAATGACGTTGCGATATGTTTTATTTCCTTTAAACCAGTATCGGCTCCGACAGGTTTTGCCTCAAGGCCGGAAATCTTAAAGCCGTTGTATTGCGCCGGATTATGTGAAGCCGTTACCTGCACGCCTCCGCAGGTGCCAAGATAGTTTATCGCAAAATACATCTGCGGCGTATCAATCATACCGATATCGATAATCTTTGCGCCGGCCGCATTCATTCCTTTGATTAATGCGTTAGCCAGGCTTCTGCTGTGCAGCCGCATATCGTGACCAACGCAAAGACTTTGCTTATTGGCAAGTCCGCGGTCATAACCGCGAAGCATAGCTCTTAGAAATGTCGCTGAAGCATTGCCTATCTTCCAGGCCGCGTCCTCATTTAACTGGTCGGGATAAATCCCGCGAATGTCATAAGCCTTGAAAATATTCGGGTCCATCTGCAATAAACTCCCTAAAAGTCATAATATTATGCGAGAATTGTACTTATAGACGCCCCCAAGGTCAAATGCTATTTTGCTTCTCGACAAAATCAAAACTTAAGTTAAACTAAGAACTTATGGATCCCGTTAGAAATTTAACGGGACAAAACCTGTTCAAAATATCAAAATGTAAAAACTTATAATGTAAAAGGAATTTCTAACGGGATGGATAAAGACTTAAAAAATAAAACGCTTGCGGAAATTGGCTCAATCATCGCCGGCTACGGCGGCAAAAGCTATCTTGCCAAATACGTATTCAGCTTCATTCACCAGCACAACATAAACGATATCAACCTTTTCACCACCCTGCCCAAAGAGTTTCGCACAAAACTTACCGAAGATGGCTTTTTCATTTCTAATCTTAAAATCGTAGAAAAGCTTGAAGACCCCGACGGCACAGCAAAATATCTTTTTGAAACCGCTGATGGTCAGCAAATTGAATCTGTCCTGCTCGACGAGTCCGGCCGAAAGACAATCTGCGTTTCAACTCAGGTCGGCTGCCGGCTGGGCTGCAGATTCTGCGCGACAGGCTATCTTAAATTCGCCAGAAATCTTACCGCAGGCGAGATTGTTGACCAGGTTATTGTTATTTCCGCAGACAGCGGCTGCAAAATAAACAATATCGTCTATATGGGAATGGGCGAACCGCTGGACAATTATGAAAACACTATAAAGGCCGTGAGAATCTTAGCCGACCCGGCAGGTAAAAATATCGGTATCCGCAGACAGACAATCTCCACAGTCGGCCTGCCAGACGGAATAAAGAAACTTGCCGATGAAGAAATTTATCCCCGCCTTGCGGTTTCTATTCACACCCCTGACGATGAATTAAGGAAACAGATTGTACCGGCAGCAAAAAAATATCCTCTGCCGCAGCTTTTGGCCGCGATGAAGCATTACAATCAAAAAACAGACCGCAGGATAACCATTGAATATTGTATGATGGAAGGCGTTAACGACAATCCCGAATTGGCTCGCAAACTTATTCAGTTTTTGAGAGGTCTGCACGCGAGCGTCAATCTTATTGAATACAATCCTCATCCCGGCGCCGATTTCAAACCTGCCGACCGCGACAGGATAAAAATGTTTAAGGATATTCTCATGCAGGCAGGCATTGAGACAATAATAAGATTCCGCCGCGGCACCGGCATAAAGGCCGCCTGCGGCCAATTGGGCGCAGACAGGATTAAATAATGGAAATAATCGCACACAGGGGGTTTTGCATACAAGCCCTTGAGAATACGCCGGCTGCGGTTCTGGCCGCCTGGAAGATTGGCGCCGACGCAGTTGAAATTGATGTAAGATTGTCAAAAGACGGCACAGTTGTTGTAATTCACGATGCAAATACAAATGGTATTCGAGTTTCTGCCGCTGATTTTGAACAGCTTGAAAAAACCGGCATAGCCAGTCTTAAGCAAATTCTTGACGTTGCTGCTGAAAACAAAAAAGTCTTTATAGAAATAAAATGTAAAAGCGAAATTATCCACGCATTGAAATCTGAAATCCAGCGTTGTGCAAAACAGCGGCAGGTTGTCCTTATCGGTTTTGATTTCCAGACGATGAAACAGGCAAAAATGAATATGCCTGATATATGCGTTTGTCTTTCAGTAAAGGCGAAAAAAAGCTTAACCGGAAAATTCAAGCCTTACGGCGGAGAACTTATTGAACGTGCCTGCGATAATAAATTTTCAGGCTTTGCTCTGGAATATAATTCTATAACAGCCGATTTCACTGATATGTGCAAAAAATCGAATTTGAAAATCTTTGCCTGGACGGTAAACGACACAGAAACGGCAAAATTTCTTGCCGATTGCCGCATTGCAGGAATAATAACCGACCAGCCGGACTTGATTAGAAAAGCTGTTGAAAAGGAATAATATGACAATATCCCCTAAAGGCATAATCTTCGATATGGACGGCGTTCTGGTCAATTCGGAACCTTTCATAATAAAGGCCGTAATACAGGCACTTGCCGAGTTCGGCCTGAAAATCACAGCTGAGGATTTTCATCCCTTTACAGGAACAGGTGAAAAAAACTGTGTCCGCGGAATAGCTAAAAACCACAACTTCCCAATCGACATCGAAAAGGCCACAACGCGAACCTACGATATCTATCTTGAGCTAATCCGCGGAAACCTCAAGCCCCTGCCTGGCGCAAAAGAATTTATTACTGAATGTAAACAGCTTGGAAAGAAAATCTCGGTCGCTACAAGCGCCGATATGCGGAAAGCCGCGGGCAACTTTGCCCAGTTAAAAATCCCGCCTGAAACTTTTGACGCTATTATTTCCGGCAATAATGTCAAACATACGAAACCTGCGCCTGACATATTTTTGCTCGCAGCGGAAAAAATGGGTATTGACCCGAAGGATTGCCTGGTTATTGAGGACGCTCTCAGCGGAATACAGGCTGCCAAGGCCTCTGGGGCAAAATGCCTTGCGATAACTTCAAGTTTTACTCCTGAAATACTTATCGGCGCAGATTTCTATGCTCCCGATTTGGCACACATCCCGGCCGAAGCCGTCAACTGGCAATAAAAAAAGCTCCTCTATACCCCATAGAGGAGCTTCTACACAAGGCTTTCTCGGAGGTTGAGAAAGCATTCGTCTTCAACCCTCCTGCAAGTTCAAAGTCAATCCCGCACCTACTTTCTTTCGCACGCCATTTTCATAGGCCGAGCAGGAATAGAAAATAGGTGCGAGATTTATGTGCAGCATGGCTGGGCGTCAAAACCACAATAGCCCATTTCATCACTAAGCTGTTTTATTCTCCACCAGACTTTCTCGTCCTTAATTACATCAATCGCAATTGGAAAAAGTATATTGTCTTCCTGGAACATATGTTCCCGCATAATCGGAATTATAGCGGAAGACAGTGCGCTGACCTGAATCTTGAACTGCACAGGCTCAAAATGCTTGAAATTATTCACCGCCATTGTCAGGTTGCTTACCATATTTTTGATTCGCCAGTGCGATTTCTGCAGGACTGCACAAATACTCTTACAGGGATAATTTTCCAGTGCCGGAAAAACAAGGTCGTCTTCCCGCTGACTGTGAACATCAAATGCCTGCAGATGGCCGGTGATATGCTCAAGTCTGCGAAACTCGCTTGACAGTTCTGTTAGTTCTTCCGCCTCCTGTATCATCTGATTTGCACCTTCAAGGTCCGCCAGGAAACATTCGAACATCTCATGCTCGGCAAGGACTCGGCGGACAGGATGGTCCGACCTGAGGTTTGCCCGCAAAAGCGCAAACTGGTCTCCTAAAATCGATGCAAACGCATAAACAAGCGTCCGCAATTGGTCAAACGACATACCAGAACCCACAAGGTATTTATGGGCTCTGCTGATATCGCTTAATCTTAATGTGGAAAGCAGTTGGCGGGCTTCTTGTCTTATTTTGGCTGGGTCTTCCCCGCTTCTTACTCGCTCTAATATCTCGGCTAGCTTCCGTGCTTTTTCCATGGCCGTGCCTCCTTTCAACAAATACCTTGCACTCCGGCAAGTCCTGTTCCAGTAAACACGCACAATTCTAAAACACTCACTACTGCCTATACGTATTAGTTCGTCAACTGGACGAAAAAAAATAAGTAAAAGCGCATAAAATTTTTAAAATCGTGCTAATATTTTTCAGCTATGTCAAGACAGGTAAGACAGGCGAATTGCACCGATAGTAAAACGTTTACTGAGATTATCGTTCGCTCAAATTCATCTAATCCAATGCGAATTATGATGCGGGATTTGTTGTTCCAGTAGTTACAATAAGGGTCGTATTAATGCTTGGAAAGTTTGAAAAAATACAAAGAACGTCCTGAATTAATGTGCCGCAATCTCCCCTATTATAGATGGCTTTTGAGAACCGCGGCCGTATGCATCGCCAGAACCATCAGGTAATCCAGGTCGCTTAGACTGAAATGATTATGCACCATAGAGTTGTCTACATATATTACGCCGAAACAGCCTTTCGGCGTTTTGATGCTCGCTATCATCGCTGAGCGTATTCTTTCTGTTTGTTCGAGCTTTGCGGAGACTTGAGGAAGAACGATAGACTGGCCCCGTTCAAATGTTTCAATAATCTTGGGACTCATTTTTATTTCGCTCAGCTGCACAGGCTTGCCGTCGCGTCTTTTGCCTGCCTGATATGTTATTGGGCCGGTCTTCTGGCTTCTCAAGCCGCACCATATACGAAAAGCAGTAAACTGCTTCAAAGTAACATCAAGCAAAACCTTTACCATCTCATCAAGACTTTTAGTATCGCCCAGCATCTCGACGGCTTGGGCGAAATCCGTTAATCTCCTTGCCGCCAGTCTCATTGCCGGCGCGTGCGCTGCGTCAGGCTTTCTGACGATTACCTCATCGCGAGGCGTTGACAATGATGCCGCTTCAGCCGCCCCTGTCGTCGCCGCCGCCTTTTCTGTCTCTTCTGTGTCTTCTGTCTGGGCTGCCGCTGCCGTCTGCGTATCATCTAAAGATACCGTATCATCGCTCGCTGAGACAGTTTGTTCTTTATCGGAAACATCTGCGGAATCAACAAAATCAATTCCAATGGAAAACCCTGTTATCTTAATAACATCTCCGCCTTTGAGTGGTGCTTTACGAATTACCTGGCCGTTTAAGTATGTTTTGTTGGCAGATTCCAAATCCTCGACTGTCCATTTGCCTTCCTTGGCATCAATCATAGTGTGCTCACGCGATACAGCCATATCAGGCAGAACAACCTGCAAACCTGCTTTTCGGCCGATATAAATAGGAGTGTTGTCAAACTTGTATTCATTGACAGTTTGCTCGCCTCGTCTCACAATCAATCGTATCAAATTTCCCATATCTTTATCCTAACCGGCTGGATATCGCCTACTCTTATTAACCACATAAAAATACCAAAATTCCGATTGGAAAGCAAATTCTTTATAAATTCCACTTTTTAAGTCTATTCTTGTTAAGTGTTTAGTAAACTTATTGAAAAATTCACAATTTTTATGAACTTTTCCCTTGCTTTTTAAGTATTTTTTGTTAAAATACGCATATATTTGATAAATATATAACTTAAAATCATAATAATATGACCTATTTTTGCGGATTTCATTATGAGCCATAAGACACAACAAAAAATAACCAAAAACGAGCTTTTGAACCTCTTTGAGAAACTGGTAGGAAGAATAGACCTTTTGGCCGACCAGCAAAAGGCGTTCGTAAGGCTTTTTATGAACGGCCAAAAATTCAGAACTATGGCAAAGTCAGCAGCCGTCAGCGAAGCAACCATCGCAAGAAGACTGAAAAAAATCGCCCGGCTAATCAGCAGCGACGACTTCATTACCGCCCTGACAAAGACAAATGACCTGTCAACCGAAGAGATGGAAATAATCAAAGGCCATTTTGTAAAGGGATTGAGCATAAAAACAATCGGAAAAAATACCGGCCTGTCGCGATACAAAATTAAAAAAATAATTATTCAAATGAGGAACTTATGATTACCACACTATCCGCAGATAAAAAATTCGACTGGGCTCTTCCTGTTACCGAAAAAGTCGCAGATGTGATGCGGGCATTCGGCATAACCGTCCAGAGACTGAAAAATAATACTGTCACACACAAATGCGAGATTAAAATATCGCCAGGCGAAATCTGCTATATCACCGGCCCCTCTGGCAGCGGCAAAAGCGTCCTGCTTAGAGAATTTTTCAATTCATTTGCCTGCGATAATAAAATCAATATCGACGATATCCCCCTGCCTGATGACAAGACGTGCGTTGATTGTTTCGATAATCAAAATACTGGTATCGGTATTGGTAACGGTAATGTCACGTCAAACGGTGTCGGTGCCGGTAACGTTACCAATACCCAAACCAAAACACGAGACCTTACCGATACCAATTCCCATAACGACAACCGAGGATTTCTTGAAACATTACGAACATTAAGCAACGCTGGTTTAACCGATGTCTTCTGCGTTCTTAATTCGCCAGCGACATTATCCGAAGGACAGAAATACCGCTACCGAATAGCAAAAGCGCTGGCAGATAACAAACAATTCATCTTCGCAGATGAGTTCTGCAGCCAATTAGACAGGGTAACAGCCGCTGTAATCAGTCATAACCTGCGTAAATTCGCTTCAAAGACAGGCAAAATCTTTGTCCTTGCAAGCGCACACGATGATTTACTGGCTGATTTGCTGCCGGAAGTGATTGTCATTAAGCACCTCGCAGGTGAAGCGGAGATTATATATAAAAATTCAAAATGCTGAATAAACATTTAATGAACATCGAACATTCAACGTTGAACGTTCAATGTTGGAAGTTGGAAGTTAAATTTTTAGGATTTTCTATTATGAATTGCACGATAAAGAGATATTTAAAGATTGTTCCAGGAACTATCGCTGATTACAAACCGTTGAGCCGTTTTCATTACCGCGACGGCAGTACCGGACCTGTATCGGCGGTTTACAAAATCATCGATACTCATCCGATGAGAGAACAGATTGAACCAATCGTCGGGATAATAATTTATTCAATGCCTGCCTGTGCGGTTCAGCTTCGTAATATTGCGACAAAAGGACTATTCACTAAACTTGGCTCAAGCTCTGTAAATATGCAGCTTATCAACCAAAACATACGCACAATTGCAAGGGTTGTAATTGAGCCGCGATACAGAGCTTTGGGCCTTGCGTATGAATTAGTGCAAAAGACAATGCCGCTTTTGAATATGCCTTACATCGAGGCTTTGGCCGTGATGGGAAAGGTCAATCCTTTTTTTGAAAAAGCGGGAATGATGAAGTTTGAAGGCACTGAGCCGACAAGAAGCGTAAAACTGCGTCAAGCCTTAAGTGTTATTGGCATTGAAACCGGCGACCTTGTCGATATTGAAGCAACGCACAATAAACTGCAAAGTCTTGGCCCAAAGGCAAAGAGTTTTATTGATAAACAGATTACAGATTTTCTTACCGCCTACGGCAGAGGGGCAAGAAATCTGCCGGATTGTTTACGCAGAACGGAATTATTCATCAGCAGGCTTTCAGACAGACCGGTTTATTATCTTTGGCGTAATGCTGATGTTAAAATGAAGATTTAAGAAAAGTATTTCAGTTGTTTTACAAGTTCATAAGAGAAAAAATAAATAAAAAAGGCCGGTTTAAGGGCCGGCCTTTTAATGCTGTCATTTTTTATAAATTTTTATTTTCTTTTTCTCAGCAGAAGTCCGCCAAGTGAAAGCAGAGCGATAGTCGCAGGTTCGGGAATCGGGTTATAATCATAATTAACGGAAACTGAAGCCTGGCCGAGGGTATCAAATGCGCCTGAACTGTTGGCCGGCATATTATAGAACTGCATCGTATAGTCAGTTGTGACAGAGAAATCAAAATTTCCGGTGCCCACGAGCTGTGGAAGCGGCACCTGGAACCAGGGGGGCAATTGCGGCAACTGTATCGGGTCGCAAAGCATCTCATAAGGTACGGAATTGGAGAAAGCGGCGAGAATTGTTCCGCTTGTGCCGCCGTAATTCAGAGTACCGTCATATGCGCCGAGTGTAACATTGTATGTCTTGCCGTCAGAATAACCTGCACCTGTCAACTGATTTCCGTTGTAGCTAACCGTGATACCTGCAAAATTATTTGCTGTAACGCTGAAAGTTCCGCCGATTCTCTTGAGATTTTCAAAACCGGACGAGCCTTGGATAGTGGTATTAAATGTAAATAAAGCGCTGTTGAGTGTTCCAAGCGAAGGGTCGAACTGCGGGACGATGATATCTCCGCCGGATACGAGGTCGAAAAGGCCGCTAATGCTGTCGCTGTATGTAATCGTATCGGCCTGAACCGATGAACCGATAAAAAACGCCAGAATAAGGACTGTTAAAAAAATTTTCAGCATTTTATACCTCGCTTTCCAAAGTTTTTTTCGTTTTGAGACGCGCGCAAATTCCGCGTAACTCTTCTCTCGATTGAAAAACGAGCAATGCTGAAATCACTCCAATAACAAAATCAAAGAAGCAAAAAAAACAGCAAACTTATATGAAAGTTTTCTCCACCCCAATTTCAAGACGTATTATACCATAAACTGCGTGCAATTGCAAGATAATTCTTTAAGTATTTAAAAGTACAGTATTTACAGCCGGTTTTCTTGCTTTTATTTGCCGAGACGCTGGAGGGCTTTGTCGAGCGGAGCACTGGAAACTTTCATCATCCCCTGGAATGGACGGCTCATATCCTCAACCAAATAAATCGCCGAGGATACCGACATCGCGCATATAAGCAAAACTATGATAACCGTTGAATTATATGGGCTAAACAAGCCGCTGCTGATGAAAAGAATTGTAAGCCAGAATATAAGTATCACAAGAAATATCACAGGCAGCGTAATCTGCGCCTGCTCTATCACCATCCAGCGAGATTGCAGCAGGTCGTTTCCTATCTGCAAAGCCTGAATTTGAAGCTGCCGCTGAGAATCGTTTTGCGGAGTCAGATTCCGCAGGTCATCTACAATAAGCTCCATTCCATCGGTCCTCTTTGCGGTTTGCGTCTTTGCATTATTACTATCATTATTTTTTTTGATTTTGTCTCTGTGCCACATCCTGTCAACCATTGTTTGGACGGTATCCTTCAATTGCCGGCGGATTTCCTGTGTTTCGGGTCCGTAGAAGCTCAGGACGCGGTCAAGCATAATTATTCTGGCGCCGTTCTGCGTAAAGGCGGTGTTCATCGAATCCAATGAATCCTTTGCCGAGCTAATCAGCAGACCAAGGACAAGAGCCGACAGCGTAGCGACAATCGCGACCCCGGCCTTCATAGCATCCTTGGAATCATCCTGCAAATGATGGTCAGGCAAAACATTACGAAGATACATACCCAGCATCGCTCCGCCGAAGACACAGGTAAAAGTTATCAAACCAATCATAATTGAAATCATTGTCCACCTTTTCAAAAAGTAGAATCTACCTCTTAACAGAATACAAATCAAACAATTTTTAATATGGAGAATTTATGCAAAATACAATCATCAGAATACCGCTTGATAAACTGCTGCCGCATCCTGAAAACCCAAACAGGATGGCAAAGGCAAATTTTGAAAAACTTAAACGACATATCAAACAATCGCATAATTATGAGCCGCTGATTGTCAGAAAACATCCTGATCCCGATTTGGCGGGAGAAAATCATTTTCAAATAATCAACGGCCATCACCGCGCAGCGGCTCTTAAACAGCTTGGCGAGACTTTTGCCGACTGCGTTCAGTGGGATGTCGATGACAACGCGGCAAGACTGCTTCTTGCGACGCTCAACAGACTTGGCGGCAAAGATGAACTGGCCGCCAAAGCGTCTCTTTATAAAAATCTTTCAATAAACTTCAGCGTTCCGGAGCTTTCTAAGCTATTGCCTGATACTAAGCAGGCGATAGAGAGATTAAAAGACATTACAAAATCGCTGCCGCAGATTGCGGATAATGCAATGGACTTAGCCATGCCTTACGGCAAAGCATTTTTGAATACTTTGATTTTCTTCCTTAACGATGAGCAGATAAAGATTGTCGAAGCCGCTATTGAAAAAGCGACACCAGCTAAGGGGACTAAGGCTGAAAGGATGGCGGCGGCAATAACGATAATAGCCACAAAGGCACTAAGACCCTAAAAATTTAAGAATTTAAAAATAACGTCCAACATCGAACGCTGAACGTTGAACATTCAATTTTCGTTGTGGGCATTAGTATCGGTAATGTCACGTAAGACGGTTGCGGTTTCGAAGCTCGTTTCGTCCAGTGTCTTACGTCGAAACAACTGTTACGAGCTATATCAACACAACTAATTGAAGACTTTTAACATAGGAGATTTTATGGCGCTTTCAGAAAAACAATTTAAAGTAATTAATGATTTGTTCGAGGCCGGAGGCGATGAATCGGCCGTTCGGCAAAAGCACAACATCTCTTATAGATTGTGGCATAAATGGCTTAACGATAAAAATTTTACCGACGGAATCGCAAGGCGGCTGGAATCTTCAAAGCGTTCCAGTCAAATTTTACTGGCACAATATAATTCTTTGGCGGCAGCGAAACTGGTTCAGCTTTGCGGCAGCAGGTCAGTCAGACTTCCACGAATGAACCTGTCGAACCTGAACGAGCAATCGACCCGGTAACCGCATCGAAATTATTAGCCGCTCTGGCGGAAAAAGAAAATCCGTAAAAAGCTTTTTAAATCCCCTGCCGGCGGCAAGGCGGCTATTTCCTGTCTATTTTAGCTGAAAAAATAAACTTCATATCATTCTGGTACATCAATTTGGATTTGATATAATATAATCGATATGAGGCAGATTGTTGATAAAACTTCGCCGAGAATGATTTTCTTGGCTGGGGCAGTGGTTATCATTGTAGCCTGTTTTGCAGCATATAGCCCGGCGATAAAGGGCGGCTTTATCTGGGATGATGATGCGTATGTCACCAACAATCCGCTATTGACAGCCCCTGATGGGCTTTATCGCATCTGGTTTTCAACGGACACACAATCACAATACTTCCCGCTTGTATATACGACGTTCCGAGTTGAGCACAAGTTATGGGGATTCAACCCAATGGGCTATCACATCGTTAACGTCATGATTCATATAATCAACGCCCTGCTATTGTGGCTGCTTCTAAGACGGCTGTCGATACCGGGAGCATGGTTTGCGTCGGCGGTCTTTGCTCTGCATCCGGTTAATGTAGAATCGGTGGCCTGGATAACCGAGCGAAAGAACGTCCTGATGCTGTTCTTTTCGCTTTTGTCTGTTTTGTGCTGGATGGAATCCATCACGATTGACAAATTTACTCTTGATAACAGGTTGGGCCGCAAGACGATTATATTCTACATCGGTTCCCTGCTGCTTTATGCCCTGGCTCTTTTCAGTAAAACAACCGCCTGTACTCTGCCCGCTGCGTTTGTTTTGATATTGTGGTTCAGACGTTCACCTCTAACCTTCAAACGCTGGATGCAGATTGTACCTTTTGTTGTAATGGGGATTGGAATGGGGCTTTTTGTGATGTGGTGGGAAAATCGTCATCTTGGGACGAGGGTGGTCGATCTTGGATTGAACCCGGCGGACAAAGTGTTGATAGCCGGCAGGGCTTTGTGTTTCTATCTATGGAAACTCTTTTGGCCTGCGAAGCTGATATTCAGTTATCCTCGCTGGCACATTGACTCGACTGCTATTCGGCAATACACCTGGCCCGTTGTAAGTATATTCGCGATTGTTTGTGCGTGGCTGTCGCGCGAACGCTTGGGGCGAGGGATAGTTACAGCGATGCTATTTTTTACGGCAATGCTGTTTCCGATGCTCGGATTTTTTAAGCTTTACACGTTTATCTATTCATTTGTCGCTGATCACTACCAGTATGTCGCGAGCATTGGTCCTATCACGCTTGTTGCAGCAGGTTGCGCGTTGGTTTATCAACGGTCAGGCAAAAAGATAAGTTTTTTTATACTCTCGGCAGCCGGCGCTTTGATAATGACCCTGGGTGTGTTGTCCTGGAAACAATGTCACATATATACCAATATGAAAACACTGTGGATTGATACGCTAAAAAAGAACCCGGATTCGTGGCTGGCTCACGGTTCAATCGGCAGGATGCTTTTTGAGGAGGGCAAATACACTGAGGCCAAATCTCATATAGAGCAGAAGATTCAACTTGCATCATATATAAAGACAGTTCTTCCTGCCAAATATGCATTAATGCATTACGATATGGCAGTTGCTTTACAGAAGCTTAACAGATTGGATGATGCGGCTATCTATTACCAGAAGTCACTTGACATTTGGGAACATTTTGCACTGGCACATTATAAACTTGCCGTGATATTGGCTGCGCAGGGCAATGTCGAGCAGGCGCGGCTGCATTTTTTTCGTGCGATTGAAATTACAAAAGAGCAACCAGATAATAAACTCACCGAGGAAATATGCAACCAGTTGAACCTATTAGAGAGAAAAAACAAATAACCTCATTTGTAGTAGTCGGTGATTAATCCGACAGATATGTGTCTATTCTGTTTCAGTCCTTTTATCTATTGACCCGGCAACGGCATCGAAATTATTAGCCGCCTTAGCAGAAAATGGGCTGCATACGTCCTGAATTGTACAAAATGTACAATTTGTAAAAATTGTAAGATTTTACTTGAACATACCGCGTTTTTATGCGATATTATATATAGTCAGTAATTGAAGGGAAAAGCTATGGAAATGGTAAATATAACTGATTTTCGTCAGCATATATCGGACATAACCAACAGGGTAATCTTCGGCGGTGAGAAAGTCTGTATTGAACGCAACGGCAAACCCGCCTGTGTCCTTGTAAGCCTTCAAGACAATCAATTACTTGAGGCGATAGAGGACAGAATTGACGTCGATGAAGCTCTTAAAGCTCTGAAAAGCAAAAAGTTAGTCTCATGGTCAAAGGCAAAAAAGAAATTAGGCCTGTAAGCCGATGAAATACCAGATTGTCATCGAACGAAAGGCTCTTGATTTTCTGCAAACACTGCCTGGCAAATTCCAGCGTCAGATAGTCTCAAAAATCGACTCATTGGCGGATAACCCCTTTCCACCAGGCTGTAAAAAACTCCTGAGCACCGATTTTTACCGCCTCCGCAGCGGCAATTATATAATTATTTATTCTGTCAGCAGGCAGAAAATTACTGTCTTTATTCTTCGCATTGGCGACAGGAAAGATATCTATAAGAAATTGCCTAAGGGCTAATTCACTTCAGAAACAGATATTCTGTAAAAATAGGCAATTGGGGCTGGATTTGCCGACAAAAAGTTATAAAAATCCTCATTCGGCTGCAATATTCCTGCCCTTTTAAGCGTCTTTTTACATTTAGAAAGACGCAAATGGCTGAAAAAATAAAAAAAATTGTTACCTGCGTTTAAAATCCGCTACTAACTAATTAATAGCAGAATTAAGTCTGATACTCTGGAAACAGGTGAAAAGGATATATGAAAGACAGAAAAAATTTCTTTACCCACTCATTTTTTTATACAGCCACGGTAAAACCTCCGCACCAATATCCCGGTGCGGAGGTTAAGCCGGGGTTTACCCTGGTTGAGCTGATGGTGGTTATGTCGATAATCGCAATGCTGCTGGGTATTTTAATTCCGGCGATGTCGGCAGCTCGCAGAACCGCCTATCGAACTATGTGCAAAGAAAATCTCCACAGCTGCGCGCTGGCTTTTAAAATGTATCTCGACGACAACAGAAATACTATGCCGGTAATCTATAATATGCCCAATTCCACAAAACAGGATGACCCGAACTCCGTATCGCTTTACGGAGCGATAGGCAAATATCTTGGCGCCAGAGGAGCCCTTAAATGTCCTGCCGACAGATGGCCGGAAAAAAATTCATCGTATTTTCAGGAAGAAGGCTCAAGTTACGAGTATAATAATTCGCTGAAAGGACAAAGAATTGAAGACCTCTGGGTCGCAAAAAAATTCGGCTTAATGGAGGTATGGATACTGCACGACTATGACGGATTTCATGGGAAGAAAAATGTCCGCAGCGGTGAGATAACTTACGATGAGAGAAATAACGCCGGCACAACTGAATATTCACTCGGCTCATTTACGTATCTTTTTGCTGATACGTTAGTGGGCGACAGAACAAGGGATAAATAATATGGCAAATTTAAATGGCAAACATACTATACATGGCAAACTCAAACGGCCTGAACCAAACAGAAAAAAAATCGCGATTATTATCGCGGCTGTTATAGCAGTCCTGGGCCTTTCAACCTGGGGCACAATTCATCATTATATGTCCAAAGGCAGCAATGACGACCCAAACGATTTTGGTCGGCGAAGACGCCAATGGCACGATGCCAATATGCCCGATCCCGACAAACAAAAGCCGCAGGAAATTATGGCTTATATGGACAGCGCCGAGTTTAAGCAGTTATCCTCGCGCGAACAGATGATGTATTCGATGAGAGGCGGCAGGCAGGTAATGGAATATCAGATGGAGACTTATTTCACACTGCCCAAAGAGCAAAAGACCGCATATCTCGACCAGATTATCGACAATATGCAGGCGCAGCGGGCAAATATGGAAAAGATGCGTGAGCAGATGCCGCCAAGACCTCCGCGAGACGCAAACGACCCTAATGTTCAGAAGCGGATAGCTCGCGCTCAGCAGCGTCAGGCTGCCAGGTCGAACCCTGCTAATATGCGTGCAAGGGCTGAAAGTGGCACTCCGCTGCAGAGAGCACAGCGCCAGCAGTTTAGAGATGCAATGCAGGCAAGAATGCAGCAGCGCGGAATATCAATGCCCGCTCCAGGTGGCGGAGGCGGGCGTGGCGGTTTCGGCGGCGGCCCTCCCCCAGGCGGACCATAATCTGCGAATCGTTTTACCAGGTGAGTATCAGAGTGTATCTGAAAAAGACCGCGATATCATTGTTAGCTTTGCTGTAATAATCCCCCGGCACAAATAATTCGCTTTCAACACGGTGCTCCAGCCAGTTAGTTGGCTTGTATGAAATTATAACTCTGGCCAATTGGCCGCGTAGTTTGCCGGTACTGCTCAAAGCGCCGGTGCCGGCCTTAGAAGTATTTTTGTCGGCGAACAAAACGGCATAACCGGCTTTCATATCTATTTTCTCTGCAAGTTTTGTCCCCCAGTCGACATAAACCCTGTGCAGATTGGAGCTTTCATAGGCCTTGCCGTCGATTGTATCTATATTCCCCTGATACAGCACGCTCCATGTGTCAACCCGTCCCCATGCCTTGTCGAAATATTTGTCAGGGTCCTTATTGCCGGAAAGAAATTCATGGCCGATATAGATTTTGTTCTGCTTTTCATCGTTGAAATTGTAAATCAACTGATTATTTGCCGCAAAGGCTGCAAAATTCTTTTGGTTTTTTCTGCCGAACTGCGGTGCAAACTCTAAATTATATCCCCAGTGTTCGCTTAATTTGCCGTAGAACCTTGTGCCGAGTGTATAAATTTCTCCCTCTGCTCCGCTGCTTATGACTCGATGGGCATCGTGTTTGTAAATGAAATATAAATCAATGCCGGAATTGTTTGAAGTTTTTTTGGCCAGATACAAAATAGCGCCCTGCTCATCCTGTTCCGAAAGGTCGATGTCTCTGTCGTTAAAAGGCTCAAACCATTTCGCGCTGTCGGCATGATTATCAATCAATATAAAATCTGCTGTTGTATCTTTATCAGCCCAATTATATGTGAACCGCAGCGCATCAAAAAATGCTGTGCGTCCGCCATCCAGTGGTGTACCGTCTGAGATAAGCCAGTTGCTGCCGAGTTTTATTTCCTGCCGGCCGGCAACCACAGTCAAAGGTGCATTGAAAGCGTTTCGCCAAGTCAAATTAAACAAATCAAATAACGCCTCGTTATATGCCCAGTGGTGAGGCTCTGAATGAGCTTCGGTATAATAACGCGGCTCTGCTACAATTCGGATATTAAAATCGAGGTCGTCGGTGAGAGTGAATTTTACCTGCTCCCTGATACGATAGCGGGTTTGAATCCTCTCGTGTCCAACGGCCTGGTTGTCGAGCTTCTTGGCATTATTATCATATACAAACCTGAACCTGAAATCTCCGCTCAGCTCAATCCAGTCGGCAGGATGTTTCCAGTCACGCGCAGCGTTACTATCGCCAGTTGTCGTTTCAGACCCCAACGCAGCCTGACAGAGGCAAAATATAACAGACATTACAAGTGTAAGTTTTATTTTCATTTATTCAGTCCTGCATTTTTTACACCAAAGCAGGCGTTTTCACAACTTATTTATAAACAGTCTTTAATTTTTGGATTTACCATCCTAATATCCACCTTAACTCCTTTTAAAACAAGAGGTTAAGAAATATAATTTTGTTTTCTCTTTACATACGTCTCTGCCGAGGGGTATAATATGATGGATATGTTAAAATAGGCCAGGAGGCTGAAGTAGGTGAAGATTTGTTCAAGAAGAACCACTTCAAGGCAAGGACCGCTTTTCTCTAAGTTATCTATCTTCTCTCCGCGCTTCTGTTAATCCGTTTCAGTCTTTCATTATTTGAAAGATAAGAATTTATCTCTGGAGGAAGAGAAAATGAAAAAGTTAATTACAATTTGTTCAATTTTATTGATTGTTATTGCAGCCAATGCAAATGCTAATTTGTATGTGGAGACGTTCAGTAGTGATAACGCCGGTTGGTTGTCGGGAGACCAGAGCTTTGCCACATTACCTGCCGTCTATAGCAGCGCCGAAGGCAATCCCGCAGGGTCCATAAGCTGCTCTCTTACTGCCGGCACGCCGCTTGTTTTCGGCCTTGAGTCCACTGCAGTTGTGGGTGGGAGTGGAAACCCGGAAACAACCTGGGGCAATTTGACGACCAGCGACACACTGACCGCGGATTTCAAAACTGACGGCGGCACCCTCACAGCTCAGGATGGAGGAACGCCGATGGTAAGGTTCTACCTGGGCGCCGGCGCCGCCTACAGCAACACCTACTTTGTGTCGAAGGATGCCTATAGCTGGAATCCAAACGACGACACCAGCTGGACCACACATAAGGTAGCGCTGCTGGCGGAAAACTTTGAATGTATGCAGGGAAGCGCTGCCTTTGAAGATGTAATCGCCAACCTCGTTGATATAGGCCTGCAGTTCGGTCCCAGCATGAGACAACATTACACCGGCGTTGGTGCCCTCGGCTTTGCTGGCAATGCGACGCTGGAGCTGGATAACTTTGGCACGATTGCGACTTGTATGTTTGTTCTGACCGGCGATTTCAATAATGACTGCAAGGTGGATTTTATGGACCTGGAAGTTTTGCGCGAACAATGGCTCCAGCCGCCCGGATTACCTTCTGCCGATATTGAACCTTCGCCGAGCGGTGATGGTATAGTGAACTTTCAGGATTTTGCAGCTATGGCCGCCAACTGGTTGATAGATTGTGACACGAATCATTCCGACCCTGCTTGTGTACCTAAATAACAATCAGGGAAAAATTGGAGAAGACTAAAATGAAAAAGTTAAGCTACTCCGCCGAAGCGGCTATGTTGCTCGCGCGAAGGCGGATTATAATTTGTGCAGCAGCAACAATGATTTTGGTTCTTAGCGGTGCAGCGCAGGCGGCAATTCAAACTTACTACATAGTCGACTACCCGGCCTGCCAGATCGATACGGCAACGAGAAGTACAATCCATGTGTCTGGCACAATCATGGCCGATCCGACGACGGGTGTCATCGATTCCGCCTCATTCACTATCTCGTCGGGGACACAGTCCTACACTGCCTCCGATGTCGAGGTCAACCCTTATATCAACTCGAATTCCATCTATGCGTTTTCCGTCACCCCAACACAAATCGTACTGAATGAGACATACGGATGCATCTACTTAAAAGGTGTGAACGGCGGCTACACAGAATCTTTGCAATGGTACATACCCCCCGATCCATGGACTCCGAGCTTTTATCCCTATCGAGGCTATATGGGGTTTGAAGGAGCCGGTCACGGATCTGGCCTCGGTTTCGGGGGCGATATAGGAACTGTTTATCCCTGGGTCGTGGCGACAGTCGTTCCACCGACCACCACAACTGCTACCGCATTACCTGTCGCGAATTCGATAGGCTCTGCCGATTATGCCGCAGAGTTTGCACCGGGAAGCTGGCAGGCTAACGCCACAGTCGCAGGACAAAAATCCGAATATTATGTCAGCCCACAGGAGTTGTTCGGGCGCGACGTGAACATTGGAGAACTTTCAAGCATCAGTTATTTTACTAAAAAAAATACAACTCATACTGTTAACCCGGCGGATTGGTATATTAATATTTACACCAAACCCGATACTAACCTGCCTGTCCATGGCTCATGGTATGGCAATCGTATCGGCAGCGAACCTTATTTTTCACAAAATCTTCTCGACCCCTGCAACACATGGAACCAATGGGTTACCCCAGAGGGCCAAAACAACAGACTGCGATTTTTTGATTCAACCAATAATCTGTATTTCGGCAGCTACACAGACGGCTTCTTATCAGATTTAACCGCCAACGCAGCATATAAGAATCAGAAGATTCTTTTGTTTTCCGTTCAAACAGGCTCTGCATGGGCCAACGGGTTCACAGGACTGGTGGATGGATTAACTATCCAACTGACCGGCGGAGACATCGGCCGAGTCAACTTTGTCGCGACAAGCTATTGCCCTGAGCCACTACTGGTCGGCGACCTGAACGGCGACTGCCAGGTAAATTTTGAAGACCTGGCGATATTAGTCAGTCAATGGTTGCAGCCGCCAGGTTCTCCATCTGCTGATATTGCACCTTCGCCGAGCGGTGATGGCATAGTGAATTTTCAGGATTTTGCAGTTATGGCCGATAACTGGCTCAAATGCGATCTTCTGCCGCAAAGCAGTTGCCCGTAAAATTATAAAAAGCAAATTAAAACCCCGGCCTGATTTTGACCGGGGTTTTTTATTGATTAATATTTTCTGCTCTTTGCCGCACCTGAACTATTGTAATTCACAAAGAAATACCGCAGAGCATCTATCGGGTGGTCGTAGATGCCGTCTTTTAATGGCAACTCTTCACACCCTGCCTGAGGATAATGATAACTCTGCATCGCCTCAATCAATCTGCCGCAGCGGGGATTGATTATCAGATTGCTTTTACCGTCGCCGCTGCGAAGTGCCCTTCTTATCAGCTCAATGCCCTCAAGAATTGAGCTTCTTTTATAACGCAGTTTTACTCCCGCCTGTCTTAACTGAAAAACAGGGCTTGTGCCTGTAACATCATTTACGCCTGCTCCTGCAGGGTCGCAGAAAGTCGCGATTATATCATCCTCGCTGTATGGCTTTCTGTTTTTAATCTCATCGGCGTGGGAATCAATCGTCAGTCTGCTTTTCACATATTCATCGATAACTCTTACTGTGCCTTGCGCGTCAATTTGAATCCACAAACATACAAACGGATTAACAAATCCAAAGTCAATCGCGCGATATAAAGGCAAATCCTGATTATATTCAACTGGTGCGATATGAATTTGCGGCTCGAACTCTGCAAAGACGACATTTTCAAGCGACGGCCTGACGCAGAGCATTTCAGATTCAAACGCCGCCCTGCTCGAGCGTTTCATTTGAGCTATGCAATCGTCGATTTTCAGATAGCCGTTTGCTTTTCTTGCCTTTCCCTGACAATCGCTGTTCAGCGGACATCTTGAGCAGCTTCTATCAGGCGGACAGTTTTCAATCACTTCCCATACGCACCATTTAAAAATCTTTGTTCCGCTGTCCTGCGCCTTGCCGACAAGTTCGTGCATAATGCCGAAAGGCTGATGCATTGTGCTTAACGTTTCCATCGCGCCGATTATTTTATCTGTGCTTTTGGTGATGAATTTGGCTGCCTCAAAAATCTGCCTGTCGAACAGCTCCACCTCATCGCACCGCAGTTTTTGAATATGACTGCCGCGGATTGAGGCCATAGATTGAGTCAAAACTTCGACATCCGAGCCGTTGGCAAAGCAGCATTTATTTTTACGGACAGGCTTGGCAAGAAACCCCTCAAAACCATTTCTTAAAAATCCAAGCAGATAATCATACATCCTTTGTGCCTGCAGTTCGCTTCCGGCCAGGATTCTTACCTTGCAGTTCGGTTTAAAAATACAATCCGCAAGTGTAGCGGCAGCGGCAATAAGTGTTTTTCCGCCTCCTCTGCCTGCCCAGACAACGCAATCTCCGCTTTTGCTCTCTACTGTCGCTTTCGCTCCAGGCTCTGCATAGCAGTGCCAGAGATAATCCATCGGCGAATTATGCTCAGGGCATATTTTTGTATCGCCGATGCCAATGCCCAGAAACGCCTGGAGATAATTTTTCAAATCGGCTTTGGTTCGCGGCCTTGTTTTCCTGAGCGTTTCATAAAGATTATTTGCCTTTGTAATCCGGTCTGGAGATAGAAAAATAGCGTTGTTCATAGGGAGTCCTTAAAAAAATTGTGGGTTAAAAAATTAGAAATGAAAAAAATTGTTATTACCTGACTTTTACCTGGGTATTATACCATAAAACAGGCTGAAAATCAAGCTTTAAACAGATTTAAAAAGAATAAAAGTAAAAAGGAAAAATCTCTTACCTTTTTCTATTTCGTAAAGCCAATCCGCCTATTAACAATAATGCTAAACTGCACGGTTCAGGGACGGAGGCGACACGGAACCCTACAGAGTCTCTCCCGTAGATCTGGTTGTTGCCGTACCGAAAGAACGAACCAATGGTGTCGCCGTAGTTGTCGTACGACCCACCGCGGAGGCCGCGACCGGAACCGCCCAAAAGCGTTTCGTTCCATTCATAGACATTGCCCATCATATCAAAAGTGCCGTTCTGTTCCATTGTGCCGGTGCCGACATTCCACGGCTGGCCATTATAGTAGGAAGATGTGTAATAATTCGAGTTCACACCGGCAACAGGGGCTGTACTTGTGCCGTTGGCATAGAGTGAATAGCCGCTGCCGTCAGGTTTGAAATAAGCAGCCTTGTACCATTCATCTTCGGTTGGGATAACGCAAACCGTACCGTAAGTCGTTTGGGCTGCTGTGCGGTCGATACCGAGAAAATTACCGGGATTGGTATTATTGCCGCTGAACTGATATGCACCTTTGCTCTTGTCGCCGCTGGTAAGATAGTTGCAGAACTGAGCCGCTTCATACCAGGTTACATAATTAGTCGGCTGCTGAGCACCAGTGAAATATGCACTTTGGCCATAAGCAGCGCTTGGATTGCCTGTGGGAGCACCGGCGGCAGCCGTAAAAGCATTCCACTGAGTATTTGTAACCTCGTATTTGCCGATACGATAATTATAGCCGACCGCCCCATAGCCGGTAGTACCATCAGTTGTCATAACCCGCGTATCAGCAGCATTCCCCGCATTTCCGATACTTACAAAATCAATGTTAATTCCTCGTATGGTGTCGGCTGAAGTGAAATTAATTAATGCTGTTAAACATACAATAATTGCCAATACCCTTGTCTTCTTCATTTTCTCTTCCTTTCCAAAACGGCCTGTTCTATTATATCTATTTATAGTCTTTAATCAATAGGAAAGTTTAAATTGCTAATAACATCTTTTTATTACTGAACTTGTATAAAATATCGTTTTTGATATAATATCCGCTGTAAGATAGATTCAGAATTTAATAATTTTTTTGTCCGGCGGGTCGGGCGGCCGCCCCCGCGCTTTCTTGCGAAAGCAAGAGCGGGGGAGGAAAGTCCGGGCAGGACAGGGCGCGGTGATGGCTAACAGCCACCCGGAGTAATCCGCGGGAAAGTGCCACAGAAAATACACAGCCTTCGGGCAATGGTGAAAAGGTGCGGTAAGAGCGCACCGCGGTTCTGGCGACAGAATCGGCACGGCAAACCCCACCGCCTGCAAGACCAAGTATGCCGGTATGCTCTGCCCGAGCGTTAACTCGGCGGGTAGGTTGCTTGAGGCTCTCGGCAACGGGAGTCCCAGAGAAATGGTCGCTTATTACAGAACCCGGCTTATAGACCCACCGGACAAAAAAATTTAAGTTGATTCAGTTTCAATTGTCGGAACTGACGGCATAATGCCGGGCAGTACAGGGGTTTTTTCTATCACCCGCATTGTCTTCCATTTGCCGGTAAGAAAACGCAGAAAAAATAATATCGCAAGTGCGCAAACATAACCTGTCAGCGCAAACCAGGCGCCATAAAGTCTGGCGTCGCCTTTTAAAAATGTTATCGCAAGCCAGCTTGGAATAACCATAATCAGCCAGTTAAGAACAAGAGAAACATACATCACAAATCTCGTATCGCCTGCGCCTTTCAGTGCCGCTGAAAAAATTATATTGCCGGTGTCGAACAAACTATAAAACGCGACAAATATCAGCAGCGTTTTGACCATCGGCTTAATCACCTCGATTTGCTCTGCAGATGCCCTTAATTCAAACGGCAGCATAAACAAATTCGGCACAACAATGTAGCCAATAGCTATAACTATCATATAGCCGAATGTGATATAAGATGCCGAGAAGGTGCTTTTCTGCGCAATGTGCGGCCTTTCAGCTCCGATAGCGTTGCCGACAAGAACGCTGGTGGCGATGCCGAAACCTATCATCGGCATAAACGCAAGCGAGTTAATCTGAAACGCCATCGACGTCGCGGCAAAAGCAACCGGATTTATTCTTCCGACAAATGCGATAAACAATGAAAAACCAAGAATATCGAGCATAAACTGCACGCCGCTTGGCACGCCGTATTTCATTAATCTGCCGAACAGGTCGAAATCAACTTTATAAATTGCAGAGCCGAAACTTCGCCGGTTCTCCTGCGAAAGAAATATTACAAAATATATTACGCTGCTGACTGCGCCGGAGATTACCGTTGCAATTGCCGCCCCGCCGATTCCCCAGCGGGGAAAACCAAACTTTCCAAAAATCATTACGTAATCCAGAACAATATTTGCAATAGTCGCCGCGATATTGACCCAGCAAACAGTCCACGTTTTGCCTCTGCCGGTCAAAAAACTGGAAAGCGAGGAGCCGATAAGGCCGGTTATCGCTCCTAAATTCAAAATCCTGAAATATATTAATTCATAACCGGCGATTAATGGCGGATGGCCGATAAGGGTCATAATTTTTTTATCGAATAATGTAATCGCGGCCATAAGAAAACCGGCAATAATCGAGAAATACAGGCTTTGCCAAACCGCCGGGCCTATCCTTTTTTTCAGATTTGCACCGTTATACTGCGAGACAAAGGTATTGGCGTAAGAAGCGGTTCCCATAAAGAAGCTGAAAAAAACAAAATTCAGTATTCCGCCCATCATCGCCGCGCTCATCGCGTCGCGGTCGTACCACATCAGGAAAACTCTATCGACAAACATCTGCAGCGTAAATGCCGATGAGCTTAAAATCAGCGGAAAAGCAATCTTTAAGACCTGCCCCGGCCCGCCTTGGTTTATCACAATTTTTTCAGAATTTTCATTCATTGTTTTGAGCCGGTTATGTTAAACTCAAGCCTGCTTTTTTTCAAAGTAATTATGGTTGAGACAGATATTTGCATAATTGGCGCAGGTCCGGCAGGGTTAATGGCCGCTATCGTGGCAGGTGAAAACTCAAAGAAAATAGTCATCTTTGAGT
Organism: Sedimentisphaerales bacterium; assembly: GCA_050014075.1. Taxonomy (GTDB): domain Bacteria; phylum Planctomycetota; class Phycisphaerae; order Sedimentisphaerales; family UBA12454; genus UBA12454. The sequence continues at coordinate 46,644 of JBEKEA010000015.1, forward strand.
CAAACACCACCGCAGGCAGAAAACTTCTGCTCACAGGCCGCGGCAGATGCAACATTACGCATACCGGAAAACCTGATGAAATTATCAGGGCTTTTAAACCTTTCGACAGGTTTGTCCGTCATTGCATTTATGAATTACCGCCGCAAAAACTACGCGACTTTTTCGCTCAGCGAGGTCTTGATACTGTTGCGGAAGAAGACGGCTGTGTTTTCCCAAAGTCCCAGCGAGCAAGCGACGTTAATCAAATTCTACTCGAAGAATTGGACAAACTTAACATCAGAATATTTTATGGCAAAAAAGTTAAATCAATAGAAAAACGCGATGAGCATTTTGCGGTTCTTTCAGAAAAATTAGATATCTCGGCAAAATCGGTAATTATCGCCACGGGAGGATTAAGCTGGCCTCAGACCGGCTCAACAGGCGACGGCTACAAATTTGCCCAAATGCTCGGCCACAAAATCATAACCCCTGCCGCCTCGGTTGTGCCACTGGTTGCCGCGGAAAAATTCTGCTCCGACCTTGCCGGTGTTGGAATCGGGAATGTTTTGATATCCTGTAAAATTGATAACAAAAAATTTTCTTATGCGGGCCCATTGATTTTCACTCACAAAGGCATCGGCGGCCCTGCCGTCTTTGACTTGAGCAGGGAAATCGCGGGGCTTTCCTATAATAATTTAAAAATACATATCGATTTACTCCCCGCTATTAAAGAACTCGACAAAACGGTCGCCGATTTAATTGGTAAAAATCCAAAGCGTAATATTATTTCATTACTTTCTCAGTTTTTGCCAAAAGCTTTGATACAAACATTATGCACTGAAAATCGTATACCTGAAATAGAAGCCGGACAAATAAATAAACAAATGCGTAAAACGCTTATTGATAAGCTTAAAAATCTTCCTCTTACTATTATTTCGGCAGAGCCGATTGAAAAGGCAACTGTAACCAGGGGCGGCGTTGATATTTCTGAAATTGACAGTAAAACTATGCAGTCAAAACTGTGCAAAGGGTTGTTTTTTGCCGGCGAGGTTATAAATGTTGACGGACCCTGCGGCGGATATAATCTTCAATTCGCGTTTTCCAGCGGTTTTCTCGCTGGAAAATCCGCCTTAAAACAATTAGAATAGCTGGCGATTATGACTGAAAAAGACAAATTAAAGATATTGTTTTTATGTACCGGTAATTCCTGCCGCAGCCAGATGGCCGAGGGCTGGGCGAGGAAACTGAAAAGCGATTGTATTGAGTCCTTTTCCGCAGGCGTCTATCCTGTCGCCGTAAGCCTCAGAGCCATTAAGATAATGGCCGAAGCCGGCGTTGATATCACTGAACAGTATTCAAAGCACGTCGATGATTTAAAAGATATCACTTTTGACTATGTTATTACTCTCTGCGACAATGCTAAGGAATTTTGCCCGGTGTATTCCGGTAAAACAAAGCTGATACACAAGCCTTTTTCAGACCCGTCTTTTTTAACAGGTTCTGATGAAACAGTAATGAACGCTTTTCGCAAAGTGCGGGATGGAATCAGGGATTTCATCTTCGGCCTGCCCCAAAGCCTTGAAGAACATAAAAATCATAGTGAGAAATAATATGGACTACGAAAAACTCAGACGGTTAGGGCTCGACAAAGTTGCATTTTTGATTTTGCTGCTGCTCGGCTTTGTTCTGGCAAAGTTTATCATCTCTTACGGGTCAAAGCTTGAGCTTTCCCAGCCGCTTGCGCTCAAAGGCACAGGTCTTGAGGTTTCAGTTCCCTTCGGCGACAGTTGGAAACGTCTTTCAAATGGCTTTCAATATGAAAATAATGAATTCAAATTTGTCTGTAAGATGCCGATAAGCAATGAATCGGGCATTGCGGTGCAGTGGCAGTATTCTCTGCTTCCTGCGGCAAAAACGGTTCCAGAAAGGTTCCAGGCCGAGGCAGAAATTGCTAAGGGACGCATTGAATCTTCCGCGTCGGAAAAATTCGGCGATTATAATTTTGACTACGCGAAAATCGTTTCGGAAAAAGCCGCTGTCTTCTACGGCACAACCGTCCTGCCGGATGGAAGAATCCTTACTCTCGAAGTGGCTCAGAGCGGCATGAGCGATGACCTTGCTGATAAAATTTTTAAGGGCCTGCTCGCTTCGGTCAAATACAATCCGGACAATCCTGTTGTAAAAGGCGCAGAACTTTTAAAAACCTTCAAAACCTCGCTTGGCACCATTCTGACGCAAGGCGCATCCCCCAATTACTACCGTCTGAAAGACACCCGCGGTGCATCTATCGGCTTTACTACAGATTCCATCGGATATCGGCCGGATGCAAATGAAAATTCAGCAATTTCCGATGCTGGCTTATTGTTTCTTAGTTCCGGATTTAATGCTTATGCCGAGCAGTCGATTTTTTACTCGAACATTTCGCTGAGTAAATTCGACTGGATAGTAAAACAGGGCAACCTGCTGACAAATCGCGAAGTGCCCATACATATCCTGCTCAACGATCAGCTGCTGACCATCCAAAAACAGAACATTGCTGAAAAATTAGGCTATACCGGCTCTATGCTGCCGGACCCCTTCTTTGATTTGGTCGTTGAAGCATTTCTCAAAAGCAATTTTGATTCGGTTATGTTTGAAATAGTCCTTTCTGAAGGCAAAATAGCTCCGGTTATTCTTTCCAGGATTAATTCGCCCGAAACTTCCGTCCTGCCCGCCGAATCCGCCGCAGGCATCGAAGTTTTTGGGACAACCCCTATCATCCAGAAACGTTATTTCGACGGCGAAGGCAGACTTCTATCTGCTGATGTCCAGGGCGGCCTGTCTTACAGAATCGAAAGGACTTCAAGAGCGGATATCATCGCTGATTTCCCTCAGTGGCTTGACAAAATTCAGCAGATGGAACAATATCAGCTTAAAAAGGATGCAAGGAAGTAAGGTAGAATGAAAGGAAATTAAATGGCTGACATTATTTACGACAGCATAATTATAGGTGCAGGACCGGCCGGACTTGCGGCGGCGCTTTACAACTCAAGGGACCGGCTCAAAACCCTTGTTATCGATAAATTCTACCCCGGCGGACAGATAATAAACACAGACCGCATAGAAAACTACCTGGGTTTTCAAGTCGTTTCAGGTGGTGAGCTGGTCGAGAAAATGTTCAACCAGACAAAAAGCTTCGGCGCGGAATTTGAACTGGGCAACGAAGTAAAAAATATGCAAAGGCTCGACGACGGCAAAATCCGGATAACCTGCGACAAAAAATCTTTTATCACACGTTCTGTTATTATCGCCTGCGGAAGCGACTATCGCAAACTCGGCGTTCCCGGCGAAACTGAGTTCAGAAATGCAGGCGCCGGAGTCAGCTATTGCGGAACCTGCGACGCTCCTTTCTTTAAAGGCAAAAAAGTCGTCGCCGTCGGCGGCGGTAATACCGCTGTAGAAGAAGCCCTCCACGTGGCAAAATTCGCAGGAGAATTGACTCTCGTTCACAGACGCCAGGAATTCAGAGCGACAAAAGTGCTTTCCGAAGAGCTTATGCAGAAAGTAAACAGCCCCAATAGTAATATTAAACTCAAACTCGATACCGTTGTCGTCGCGATTGAAGGCGATAAAAAGGTTGAAAAAGTCCGCGTGAAAAATGTAAAAACAAATAAAGAGGAAATCCTGACCTGCGACGGCGTTTTTATCTTTGTCGGAACGGTGCCGAATACCGCATTTCTTAAAGGTTTTCTCGATTTGACCGATGCCGGCTTTGTCAAATGCGATGTCGGATTTTTGCGGACTAAAGTTCCCGGCGTGTTTGTCGCAGGCGACTGCCGAATCGGAGCCGCGATGCAGCTTGCAACCGCTGTAGGCGACGGCGTAAACGCAGCGATGATGACAAAACAGTATCTCAGAGACCCAAACTGGTGGAATCAGCCTATTTCAGATGCCCTTATGCCCGGCGAATGGTAGTCGGCTTATCTTTTGTTTAGCGGAATATATTCCCGAACTTCAGCGACATTTTTATACGCAGGTCTGATGATGCGTCCGCCGCTGACGTTTTCTTCGATGATATGAGCGCACCAGCCTGCCACTCGCGATATCGCAAACAGCGGCGTGTAAAGGTCGGCAGGTATTCCGAGCATCCTGTAAACAAATCCGGAATATAAATCCACATTTGAGCATACCGCTTTATTGGATTGTTTAACTTCTTTGAAAACCGCAGGCGCAAGTCTTTCAACCATCGCGTAAAGGTCGTATTCCCATTCGAGGTCTTTTTCTTTCGCCAGTCTTGCCGCCTGCCCTCTGAGCAGCGCCGCTCTCGGGTCGGATATCGTATAGACCGCGTGTCCCATACCGTAAATCAGGCCTGTCCCGTCGAACGCTTCTTTTTTGATAATCTTTGCCAGATAATCCGCTACTTCGCCTTCGTTATCATATTTATTAACGTTCTTTTTGATGTCTTCCATCATCTGAACAACCTGTATATTCGCTCCGCCGTGCTTATAACCCTTTAATGAGCCGATAGCGCCTGCGATAGACGAATAAACATCGGTATCAGCCGAGGTAACCACATGCGCGACAAAGGTTGAGTTGTTGCCTCCGCCGTGCTCTGCGTGCAGAACAAGACACAAATCGAGAAGTTCCGCCTCGGTTTTGGTATATTTTTTATCCGGTCTTGTCAGCATCAGAATATTTTCAGCCGTTGAAAGTTTCTCGTCAGGCGTATGGATATAAAGGCTTTCGCCGTCATAGTAGTGCGATTTCGCCTGATAGCCGTAAGCCGCGAACACCGGAAATTTCGCAATCAGTCCGATGCACTGGCGGACGATATTTTTCAGTGACCGTCCTTCCGGGTCTTTATCGTAAGAATAATAAGCCAAAACGCTTCGCGCCAGCTTATTCATCACGTTGCTGCTGGGGGCCTTGAGCGTCATATTTTCCGTAAAACCTTCCGGCAGCATTCTCTTCCTGCCCAGAAGATGGCAGAACTTCGTCAGCTCTTTTTTCTTGGGCAGTTCGCCGAACATCAGCAGGTAAGCTGTTTCTTCGTAGCCCGGTCTTTTTTCCTTTTGGAATCCGCCGACGATATCTTCTATTTCGATGCCGCGGTAACGCAGTCTGCCTTCGACCGCGACTTTCTCTTTTTCGCTCATTATATAGCCGTGGACGTCGCCGATTTCCGTCAGGCCGACAAGAACGCCTGTGCCGTCGGAGTTTCGCAGACCGCGCTTGACGCTGAACTTCTCATAAAGCTCGGGGTCTATTTTGTTGTTCTGCTTGGCAAGCCTGGCCAGTTCCGTCAGAAACGGGTCTTTAGGCGTTTTGTCAATAACAATTTCATCTGTTTTTTTAGGCTTTGCGGCCTTAGCCATTTTTTCACCTGTTATTTAGGGTTTTCGCTTAGCCCCACCTGTGGTGAGCGTAGCCGAACCCACTACTTAGTGAGACGACATAATATAATAGATAAGAATTGCTTATGCAAGAACCTTTCAAAAAACCGCTTTTCCCCTTGATTTACGGCAGGAAATGTCTATAATAGTAAGTTGTTTTTGGAGAAGGAAGAAAATGAGAAATGCGGGAGTTTGTGTAGTTTTCATGTGTATGACGGCAGCAGTAAATTTCACTTCAGCAGATAACATACGCGGAATTAACATTGATTTTGTAACTATCGGCCATGCGGGCAATGCTGCTGATGCCACTGGATATGGTGCAGTTGGCCATAATTACCGTATAGGCAAGTACGAGATTACCAATGCCCAGTGGAACACTTTTACAACTGCTGCCGGTGCCCCCACGGGCAATGGTAGTGGTTATAGCTATAGTGCATATTGGACTGGAGCTCAACAGCCTACCAATAATGTAAGCTGGTATGAAGCGGCCCAGTTCTGTAACTACCTTACCAGCGGCGACAAGAGCAAGGGTGCATATCAGTTCAGCGGCAATAATACCAATCCCGGCAGTTTTCAGGGAATCGATAGGGCATCGTCAATTTCGACTTATGGAATAACTTATGTAATCCCGACCGAAGATGAATGGTACAAAGCCGCATATTTCAAACCAAACGCCAGCGGCTATTCGCTCTATGCCAATGGCACAAATACTGCACCTATTGCCGGCGTGACGAATTATAACGGTAGTGCTCCCTGGAATATAACTAATGGCGCACAAGAGCAGAACGGCACTTATGATATGATGGGTAATGTCTGGGAATGGAACGAAACTCTTGTGTTCGATTACTATCGTGGCATCCGTGGTGGGTCGTACAACAACTACGACGACGTCCTCGCGTCGTCCTATCGGAGCCGCCACACCCCGTACTACGAGAGCGACTATATGGGGTTTCGTGTCGCCGAAATTCCAGAACCCGCAACGCTTTTACTGCTCGGCTTGGGCGGATTGGTCCTTCGACTTCGCTCAGGACAGGTCTTTAGAAGAAAAGTTTAAAGTTTAAAATTTAAAGCTAAAAACCAAAACTCAAAATTAAAAACTACACGGCCAAAGGCCGTTCCATTGTTTTGACCTTTAATTTTTAAGTTTTAAGCTGCCTTAGAACCTTTCTTGACCCCGCACCTACCTTGTATTCCTGTTTAATAAAGCGATCATATATATATTTTACGGTCAGAATCAGACAGATGTTTGGTTTATGACGAGAATATGAAGTAGGTGCGGGGTTGACTTTCAGTCTCCTTTTTGCGATACTACCGCTTAAATTTAGATTTCGGAGAAAGTGAACAATGAATCCCGCACCTTCTAAATATTCATGGAAGATGCCGGGAATCGAAAAAATATGCAGTTTTGTATTGAAATATACCAAAGATATAAAATTTAAATAAAAAGAAGGTGCGGGATGAAGGCATCAGAGATGGAAAAGGGCACGACCATTCTTATGGATGGTAAGCTCTATATAATTATAGACTTCGAGCACGTTAAGTGCGGCAAAGGCGGCGCCATTTACCAGACGAAACTCAAGAGCATCGCCGACGGCCTGATACAGAACGCAAGAATCAGGTCCGAGGAAACCATCGAAGACGTTGTTCTGGACAAGCGCAAATACGAGTATCTTTATTCCGAGCCCAACGGCTATATCCTGATGGACCTTGAGACTTTCGACCAGATAACGCTCGATAATGACGCCTTTGGCGACGGCAAAAAATTTCTCAAGCCAAACGCCGAAATCGCAGTCAGTATGTATGAAGGCAAACCGATTATGGTTACTTTGCCAAATACCGTTGACCTTACCGTTGTCGAAACGCCTCCTGAGATAAAAGGCGCAACGGCCACAGGCCAGAAAAAATCGGCGACGCTGGATACCGGCGCCGTCATCAATGTACCGGCTTTTATAAAGGTCGGCGATGTCGTCCGTGTCGATACCCGCACAGGCCAATACGTTACAAGAGCGTAAAACCGATATTTTAAATTTTGAATTATTAAATATGGCAGCAGGAAAAATCAGTAAATTTTTAGTTAAAATTTTCGGCTCTCGCAACGAGAGGCTCATTAAGGGCTATATGCGCATCGCGCTCGAAGCCGCCCAATATGAAGAAGATATTAAAGCCCTCGACGATAACGCCTTATTGGCCAAAACGGCGGAATTTAAAAATCGTTTATCTGACGGCACAAATCCTGAAGAAATCCTTTCAGAAGCCTTTGCAGTCGTCCGTGAAGCGGCAAGAAGAACCGTCAATATGCGGCATTTCGACGTCCAGCTCATCGGCGGCCACGTCCTCTATGACGGCAAAATAGCTGAAATGACAACCGGCGAAGGAAAAACTCTTGTTGCAACTCTGGCGGCGTATCTTGTTCATCTTACAGGAAGAAAGGTGCACGTTGTTACCGTCAACGATTATTTGGCGAAACGCGACTCCGAATGGATGGGCCCGATTTATAAAGCGCTCGGCCTTACCGTCGGTGCGATTCAGGCCGATATGGACACCATTCCCGACGCTTCCGGAACATCTGTGCGCAAAGAGCAATACGGCTGCGATATAACCTACGGCACTAATAACGAGTTCGGCTTCGATTATCTGCGCGACAATATGAAAGTTTCCGCCGAGCAGCTCGCCCAGGGTCCGCTTCAATACGCAATTATCGACGAGGTTGATTCGATTCTTATCGACGAAGCCAGAACGCCGCTGATTATTTCCGGCCCCGCCTTCGACGACGTCAGCAAATACAAAAAAGCCGATGCCGTCACTAACCAGCTTATAAAAATGAATAGCGACTACAATCGCATAAGTAGGCAGCTCGACACCGCGCAAAAGACTCTGGCAAATGCTCAGGGCGAATTGTCGGACTCAAAAAAAGCCAAAGATGACATCCGCGTAAAAACGGCTCAGGCCGCCATCGAAAAAGCCCGTGCTGATATTGAAAATATCCAGAATCGCATGGAGTCCGCAAAGCAATATTACGAAGTCGAATACGACAAAAAAAGCGTCCACTTGAATCATGACGGCACAGGAGCCGCTCAGGATTTGGTCGGCGTCGGCTCGTTTTTCGTCGGCGCAAATACCGAATGGAAGCATCTCATAGAGCAGAGTCTGCGGGCCCATATTGTCTTCGAGAGGGAAAAAGATTATGTCGTAATGGACGGCAAAATCATAATTGTCGATGAGTTTACCGGCAGACTTATGCACGGCAGGCAATGGTCCGACGGCCTTCACCAGGCGATTGAAGCCAAGGAAGACGTTACGGTAAAGGAAGAGACTCAGACGCTTGCGACAATTACGCTGCAGAACTTTTTCCGCCTTTATGACAAAATTTCCGGTATGACCGGCACAGCCATTACTGAAGCCGATGAGTTTATGCAGATTTACAAGCTCGAAGTCGTTACTATCCCAACTAACAAGCCTTGCATCCGCAAAGACATCGAGGATATGATTTACAAATCCTTAAAGGAAAAATTCAGCGCTATCGTAGAGGAAATTCACGATACAAGCGCAGCGGGCAGACCCGTCCTTGTCGGCACAATCAGCGTCGAAAAAAGCGAAGCGATTTCAACCGCTCTGACCAGAAAATACGGCATAGAGCATGAAGTCTTAAATGCCAAGCAGCACGCAAGGGAAGCGTTAATCGTTGAAAAAGCAGGCCAGCAGCACACCGACCGCGGCGGAAAACTCTGCGGCAACGTTACAATCGCCACAAATATGGCAGGCCGCGGCACGGATATTAAACTCGGCCCCGGCGTAGCGGACATCGGCGGTCTTCACATTGTCGGCACAGAGCGTCACGAGGCAAGAAGAATTGACAATCAGCTTCGCGGTCGATGCGGAAGACAGGGAGACGCCGGCTCAACTCAATTCTTTTTAAGTTTTGACGATGATTTACTGAAAATCTTTTCGCCTGAATGGACTGTCAAGGCTCTTTCATGGGTCGGCTGGGAAGAAGGTATGCCGATTCAGCACCGCCAGATTAGCAAAGGAGTTGAAAAAGCACAGAAAAAAGTTGAGCAGCGGAACTTTGAAGCCCGCAAGAGTTTGCTCGAATACGATGAGGTAATGGACTATCAGAGAAAAACTTTTTATTCCCGCAGAAGACAGGTCATCGAGGGCATCGGCCTTAAGGATACGATTACCGCGATGATTGATTCGACAATCGACAAAGCCTGCGGCACGATGCTCGACGAAAAGTATCGCCTCAAATGCATCGCCGAATGGGCAAGAACAACTTTCGGCGTCGATATGGGCCCGAGCCGTTTTTCAAGTCTTCAGGCCGAACTAATAGAAGAGTCGATAAAGAAAAACGCTAAAAACGAAGCTGCGAATAACATTTCCGTCACGTTGGGCGAATACCTTGAGGATTTCCAGGACAAGACAACATGGAATATCGAATCTCTGGTTAAGTGGGCAATGAGTGCGTTCAGTGTAAGTCTTTCCGGCAGCAAAATTAGACAAATGACCGCCGAAGAAATCGAACAGAATCTTATCGAAGCCTCTGCCGAGCAGATAGAGAAAAAAGACTGCTCTCCCCTGTCGGCGTTTCTCGACGCCGATTTCGGAGTAAAGTCTTTTGCCAACTGGGCATTTAATAAATTCGGTATTAAACTGGACACAAAAGAGCTGACCGCTTTAAAGCCCGAGCAGATTTACGAAAAATTGCTCCAGGAAGTGCAAGCCCTTTACGCCAGTCGGGAAATCGAATATCCGGTTGAGTTCGCGATGAGTATGACTTATCGCGGCGACAGCGTAAACGTTTATGCATTCGAAGCTCTTGCCGCCTGGGTAAATGATAGATTCACCGCGCAAATCTCCGTTTCATATTTGCAGGAAACGTCCCCTGCCGCCATCCACAAAGAGCTGATGAAAATCAGTGAAAATTATCATAGTTCAGGTCTCGAAAAGGAAATTGAGCATCAGATTGCCCGTATGACCACCAATGAGCTTGTCGAATGGGTAAACAATAGATTCAAAGCAAAGCTTACCGCCGCCGACCTTGAGAATAAAGATACCGCTAAGGAAAAACTCATTGAGGCTGGTAAAGAATTTTTGCGGACAGAGCTTTCCGAGCTTGAAAAATATGTCCTCCTGCAATTTTACGACTCTGCGTGGAAAGACCATTTATACGCGATGGACCATATGAAGGAAAGCATCTTTATGCGGGCCTACGCAGAAAAAGATCCGAAGATAGAATATAAACAGGAAGGCTTCCGGATGTTCAGCGAAATGCTGGATTTGATAGAAGACAAGGTTACAGATACAATCTTCAAGGTGCGATTAGAGGCCGGCACAAGGGCAAGAAGTGTTTGGGGCTCAGGCGAGACACGCCACGAGGAAGTCAGCCAATTTGAAATGGCCGAACAGCAGCGGGCGGCAGCACAGGCCCCGCAGGGCGAAGCGACAAAGGTCAAGCAGATTGTTCTCGACCAGCCCAAAGTCGGCAGGAACGACCCGTGTCCCTGCGGGTCAGGAAAAAAATATAAGAAATGCCACGGTAAAAACGCATGACTTGTCTGCCTCAGGCGTGATTAAGATTTTTTAACCCACCTGTGACGAAAAATATCTCTTATTCTATCTGTAAATCTAACCCCTAACTTTTGAGTGGACGTAGAAAAATCTATTTCTTTTAAATTCCTGGATTTTAGTTTCTTTTTGAATAGGGAAGAAATGAAGATTACAAACGAAATTTTGAAATTTTCAATTCGTTTCATCTGACTAATGCCGTTTTTGTCGCAGCCAGAAGCTGGGCGCCTGTCAGGCTCTCAATTTGCTCCTGACTGAATAACTGATGCCTTTCCAGAATTTCAGGTCCATCAGTATAATATCTTTTTACTGCTTCTATGCCCCCTTCTGCCGCCCCTGCCGTTTTATAATCAATATCCAAAAGCCATCTGCTGAACTGGTCGTTTTGTTCCGCAGGGAAAATTAGAGCCGTTACAAATTTCTCATCATCATATTTTGCAAGATGAACCTTTGCCTTTGCCGGCGGAGCCGTTTTTACAGCAGAGCTTATCAGCTTTTTATAATCGCCCCGTGCGATGGTTTCGTCAAATTCATAAAAGAACATTCCCGCTTCGAGCTGAAATATCCCGCTTGGCACACCTTTAAGTTCCATTTTGCCGTCAGGGTATGCTTTATATATTCTGTAAACCTTTACATCTTTGAATTTTTCGCTTTCAAGAAGCTCCGCAACTTCATCAGCGGTAAATCCCGTCCCGTTATGGTCGCCGAAATCAACAACATAAAGGTCAACATATTTATCCGGATTATTTATTTGCGGCAGTTTCATCCCGCACCTTCTTTCAATTCAGTCTTCTTTAATCCTTTTATGATTCTATTGCGTTTTTGATTCTTTGAAAAGTATAAATAATATATTGAATATTTAGAAGGTGCGGGATTCATTTATTTAACCATTAATTTCGCGAATTTTAGTTTTCCCGCACGGACAATCATTCCATTTGCGGGCGTTATTAATTTATTCGGGTCGGTTACCTTTTCGCTGTCGATACTCATCCCGCCCCCGGCGATAAGCCTTTTGGCCTCTCCGCCGCTTGCGACAAGATTGCACGCCGCAAGCAGTTTTGCCGCCGCTATCGGCTCGGGCGATATTTTAACTTCAGGAATATCCTGCGGCATTTGTTTTTGAGCAAAGACATTTTCAAATTCCGCCGCCGCTGCTTCGCCGGCAGCTTCATCGTAAAATTGCTTTATTATCGTCTTGCCTAAAAACACCTTCGCCTGTTTTGGATGAGTTTTTTGCGAATCGACGAGTTCTTTAACTTTTTCTGCAGGAATATCTGTCAGCAGCGTATAATAATTTTCCATCATTTCGTCGCTTATGCTCATTACCTTGCCGAACATATCTTTAGGCGAATCCATTACGCCGATGTAGTTGCCTTTTGATTTGCTCATTTTTTCTATGCCGTCGAGTCCGACAAGTATCGGCATAGTAATTACAATTTGTGGCTTTTGTCCATAAGCTCGCTGAATATCCCTGCCGACGAGATTATTAAACGTCTGGTCTGTTCCGCCAAGCTCGACATCGCTTTTGACAACAACGGAATCATAGCCCTGCATCAAAGGATAAATAAATTCGTGAGTATAAACATCAATATTATTTTGTAATCGCTGTTTAAAACTGTCTCTTTGAAGCATTTGCGCTATAGTCTTTTTAGCGGCAAGCTGTATAAGTTCCATTAGACTCATATTTTCGAGCCATTCGCTATTATGCCTTACTTCAAGTTTATCTTTTGAAGTATCAAGGACCTTTCCTGCCTGCGACAGATAAGTCTTTGCATTTTTATCAATCTGTTCAGGAGAGAGTATCGGTCTTGTGGTGTTCTGTCCGGTCGGGTCGCCGATTCGAGCGGTATAGTCGCCTATGATAAGGACTGCTTTATGCCCCATATCCTGAAACTGTCTCATTTTCCGCATTACTACGGTGTGGCCAAGATGGATATCCGGCGCAGTCGGGTCCATACCGAGCTTGATACGGAGCTGGCGTTTGTCTTTTGCCGCCTCGGCAAGTCGCTCGGCAAGTTCATTCTCGCTGAAAATCTCAACTGTGCCGCGCTTTAGCTGTTCAATTTGCGCTTTTATATCCGCCATAAATGCCCTTTATGCTGTAAAATTAAGATGTGATATTACACTAAAAATCGTTTTGAATCAATACCGATTTATCCCGTTAGAGACAAGGCGTCAGAATCACCTGATAGCCGGCAGGGGCGGTCTGTCTCTAATGGGATTTATCGGGATGATTTAGCGGCGTTTTGGCCTACATTTCAGCGCAGGCCCCCTGCTCGTCCTGAACCAGTTTGTAAAACTTACACGTGATACATTTCAATATCTTTTCCGGTTTGTTGTTTTTTGTATAAATATCGCTGAGTGTTCCCACGATTTTCCAGCAGTATCTCCCGCCATTAATACCGTTGTTTTTACCGTTATGTTCTTTACTCACCGCCGCCGGACAAACGCCCAATTCCGCAACTTCCGTCCCGCCCGGCTCTCTCCCGCATTTGTGAAACTCCCAGCAGTTAACCTTCATTCGTCACCAGATTCATCAGTTAAAATTCAAGTCAAATCAATAGTATCTATTTAACAGTTTCGGCTAAAAAACAGCCAAAGCATTAATTTTAACATCGCTCCTTAAATCTAATTCAAAAATCCTATTTTTTCGAACGAAAATGCCATTTATTCTCCGCAATCCGCCAAGGGATGGCTGACGCCAGGAGCCCCCAGTCCTATGGACTCCTTATGGAGGACTGCGACATAGCACCGCCAATCTATGCTCAAAATAACCGTTTACTGTCCAAAAGAAAATTCACAGGCCCGTCATTTAAACTCTCCACTTCCATATAAGCGGCAAAAATTCCTTTTTGGACTATAAGTCCTTCTACCTCTATAAGTTCGATAACTTTTTCATAGAGTCTTTCTGCAATCACCGGCTCCGCTGCCGAATCGAAGCCCGGCCTTCTGCCCTTGCGGCAATCGCCGAAAAGCGTAAAGTTGCTCACGACAAGCACCTGTCCTGCCAGCCCTGAGCCACCCGTGGTGAGCGAACCTGTCCTGAGTTGCATCGAAGGAGTCGAACCATGTCGAAGGGATTTGTCTTTTACGCTCAAATTCATCTTGTCGTTATTATCGGCAAAAATCCGCAAGTTTACAATTTTGTCAGCGATAAACTCAGCATCGGATTCGTTGTCTTCTTTGCCAACGCCAAGATAAACAAGCAGCCCGGCATTTATTTGTCCGACTATATTGCCGTCCACAGATACCCGTGCGTTTTTAACTCTTTGAACTATCGCTCGCATTATGCGGTTATGTTATGCGAATATTCGTCTATCGTCAACGGCGCAAAAAAATTCCCGCATTAAACGAAAATGCGGGAAAGGGCAAAAAGAAATTGAATAATATGGCTTTATTGGTTTTTCTCGGCTTATCTCCTTGTTAAAGTCTGATTATACCAGAAAAGACCCGTTTTTTCCAGTTACTTCTCCATAATTTCAGCTTCTGGAAACGATAAACGAATAATACAATTTTTTTAACATATTTTATAGGACTTGATATTAAAAAATTACCCGTTTGCCTGACGTGTTTTGGCGTAAATTTTGTAATCTTGAGCTTTACAGTATCAAGTCTGGCCTTTTCTTTGCCGATAATATCACAGGACAAAATACACAGAGGTAAATTATGCAGAAAACCATAACTATACTTGTGATAGACGATGACGTCACAATCAGAACTCTGCTTCAGAGCACTCTGACCAACAAGGGATTTAAGGTCATTTCTGCCGAAAGCGGCCGCAAGGGCCTGGAATTGGCTAAAACCCAGAATGATATTGACATTATACTTCTGGACTGGATGATGCCTGAAATGGATGGCATTGAAGTGCTGACAGAGTTGAAGCGCAATGGCGATACTGAGGACATTCCTGTAATTATGCTCACTTCCAAGGAAAAGGCCGGCGACATCGAGCTGGCCAACAGCAAAGGCGTTGTCGATTACATTATTAAACCTTTTAAACTTTACGAAGTTTCAGAAATGGTGCAGAAGCATCTTGAAAAAATCAATCACAGCTTGCTTAGCCGCAAGTCAGGCTTTTTTGGCAAAATTTTCTCTAAACATTAAATCCTGTTTTTCACCTTTTTCACCTCACAGCAATTTAGTCGATAGTTATAGCCTTTTTTATGAATGATTTGATTATAAAAAAACGTTCGTAAACCGTTGTCTGTTCTTTTGTTAAAAAAAAGATTCAATAATTTTGATTTTTCTCTTGCAATCAAACTCCTTTTGTGGTATAATTCTTTAATAATTGGGGTAGGTGGAGTTAGTTAGCCAGTCAGAAGAATCTTTGTACATTTGATTGCGCATTCTGGTTTTCTTCTTCTGTATTGGTTTGCACAAGTCTTTTGTTTTTAATCCGGAGAGAAGTTATTTGCGGAGAGTTTGCGCGCTTTTTTAAGCGATAAAAATAGTAAATATCTTTTGGTTTGCAGCGTCGTATTGTTTTGAAGCAAGTCTTGGGTTTTTAATCCGGAGAGAAGTTATGCGTAGAGAGCTTGTGCGCTTTTTTATAGCAACAAAAATACTATCTTTAAGGAAAAAACTAATGAAAAAACATCGTTCAATACTTATTCTGCTGACGCTTCTTTTCGTCGGGTTCTTATTTATAGATGCCAAAGCCAGTTCTACAATAGCAACATTTGCCGACCCATCCATCAGCAGCAGCAATCCGCTGTTCACTGTGGATTTTACAGCCCTGACACTTAATGGCAGATGGTCTGACGACCAAACCGGCTTAACTCTGCAAGTTCCTTACAACGGCCACCCTTTTTTTTCAAATGCGTGGTTTGAAACAAGCGGAGCAATATCGCTGACTCAGATAGTGCCGAGTCTGCCTTATTATAACGCTGGTGCTGGTGTGATTAATTTTTACAAAGACGGTACCTCAACAAACCCATTGATAGTTATCAGTTTTGACAGTGGTTTTGTATCGCCGTATGGTTTTGGCGCCAATGAAGTGCTGTTTACTGCTGCAAATGTGTCAATCACAGGTTCAGAGATTACAGACACACTTTCGCAGGAGCAATTTTCATTCAGTTTTGCCAATGTAACGCCATCTTCATCTATAGGTACAACCGCGAATGATACCGGATTTACAGCTACCGCATCGTTTACTTCCTCGGCTACTGTTCCGGAACCGACAACGATTTGCCTGCTCGGCTTCGGCGCTTTGAGTCTGATTAGAAGAAAAAAATAAAATGATTATTGAGGAACAGCCAGCCAAACTACCTCCTTGTGTTGGCCATC
>JBEKEA010000016.1:0-33563 GCA_050014075.1 Sedimentisphaerales bacterium
GCGGCCGAACCAAGCTGAATTTTCACTTGTTCTGCCCGCGGTTCGCCGATGAGAAGATTATATGTCCGTTTGAGATGGATGATTATTGCTTCGTCCATATCGTCGCCGCCGATTCGCACGGATTCGCACGAACTGATGTCTGCAAGACTCATAATGGCAACTTCCGTAGTTCCTCCGCCGATATCGATAATCATCGACGCGGTCGGTTCGGTAATGGGAAGTCCCGCTCCGATACCTGCGGCCATTGGCTCATCGACAAGAAAGACCTTTCTTGCTCCGGCTCTTTCGGCGCTGTCGATAACAGCCCGGCGTTCAACTGCCGTAATACCGCTTGGAACTGCGATAACAACTCGCGGCCTGACGAATCGTCCGCCGCGGCCGTGAACTTTACGGATAAAATAGCTGAGCATTGCTTCGGTAATTTCAAAATCGCTTATGACGCCGTCTTTCATTGGACGAATTGCGGAAATGCTGCCTGGCGTTTTGCCGAGCATTTCACGGGCGACCAGACCTACAGCTTCGCCGTTGTTTAAAACTATATTGGTTCCTTTGCGGACTGCCACCACGCTTGGCTCATTGAGGACGATGCCTTCATTGCGGACGCAGACAAGAGTATTACAGGTGCCGAGGTCGATCCCCATATCCATGCTAAACCAGCTTAATATCGTGTCAAAAAATAACACGTCGAATCCCTTTCAAAAACTTACAGCGACCTCAATCTTGCTGTTGATTAACGAACATTCTCCACAATTTTAAAAAGTGTTTCATAAACGGCAAAACATTTAAAAGCGACAAAACCGGCGGTAGCCGCGGTAATCCCGCAGGCCAGTGCTAACAAAGCCGTATAAAGATTACTCGATGCCTTCACTTTGACGATTGTGCCGTTTGTATTCAATTCGTTCATTTTAATTCCTAATAATTTCGAATTTCGTACTTCGAATTTCGTATTTTATTATATTACCATGTAGTAGCGGCGATATCGCCTATTTGCGGCTGCTGCTGAACTAATTGCAGTGTTCCGGCCGATACTTCGGCGTCCACTTCCGTTATTTTAATATCGCAAATAAAGGCGTCGTTTCGCGTTACGTGAAATATCATACCTTTTTGGATGCCGTCGGCTTTGCCAATCGAAAGTGTTACAAGTTTTCCTTCGATAGCCGTAATTTTACCCTGAACAGCGGCGTTGGATTTCGGCTCGATTGCCTTTGTCGCCGACTCGGCCGGCATCGGAGTTATCGGCTCAGCAGTTTCCGGTGTTTGAGTTTTTCCGGCAAGCTGATTTTCCAGTTTTGTTTTATCTTCGAGCAGTCTCTTCTTTTCAGCGTTTAAGGTTTCAATCTGAACCATTTTTTCTTCGAGACTTGCCGTTATATCGCCCAGGTTTTTACTAAGCTTGACTTCTTCGGTGCGTGTCTTATCGAGTTCGGCTCTTGTTTCTTTCAGCGAGCCTTCCATACCGCTGACAGTTCCTTCGAATTTCAATGCTGCCGCAGCAAGGGTCTGAACTTTCTCATCGAGGGCAGCCTTATCGCGTTTAACAGAATCCAGCTCCTGTTCGAGTTTGGTTTTTTCTGTTTTCAGACTGGCCATTTCGCCGTCAAGCTTGTCTGAAAGTTCCTGCATCTGTTTCTTTTTTTCTTCGAGTTGTTGTTTGTAACTGGTGCTTGTCTGTTTCAGTGATGCTACTTCAGTCTGCGCGCTTTCAAGGGCCTGTTTATAATTTTTAGCAGTCCCGACATAAGTTACAACTGTCCCGCAGAGGAAAATAGAAAATAATGATAACAGAACTATTAGAATTTTTGTAAGAGTACTCAAACTTTAGCTCCTTTCGTTGTTGGTTGCCAGGCTGATTAGCAATTTTACGAAACTGTTAGAAAACTTCAGGAAACATTCGCCCGCCAAACGCGGGTAAACCTGTTACGGATTATATCATCAGGCTTGGACTAATTTTAAGGAATGAATGCAATAAGGTCAAGTGTTTTTTAATGTTATCAGGGCTGTTTAGCGGCTTTTGCAATAATAAAGACGCTTTTGGCACCTGCAAGCCTCACAAAAGGCGACTCATTTTTGAGTAATTTCGGCAGATGAGCTATCAGCGGTTCTGTGCCAATTTGCCCGATTGCCAAGGCTGCAAGCACATTCTGACGCTCGGATACGGCCTTTTCCAACGATTGGGGACTGTTCAGGTATTCGAGAACGACCGATTGTCCGCTTTTATCGCCGAGTTGGCCAAGCTGGCCGGCGGCTACAAGCCTGACCTGGGGGTTATCATCGTCGAGCATAGTCAAAATAGCGTTTTTCCCTTTCTCTGTGTTCAAGGCTCCCATGGCCTGGACGCCCATACATCTATCGTCCACATAAACACTTATGAGCAATGTCCATATCCGGTTGTAAATTTTTTCATCGCCGATTCGGGCAATCGCCTCGGTAGCGTTATAAGCGACACTATCGCTTGAAGTTTGACTATCCTTGAGCTTATAAAGTATCGGCAGGCAGCGCGGATTTTTCAGTTTGCCCAGCAGCATAGCGACATTGGCTTTTACTGTCTGGTCGGTAACTAATGCATAATCTTCCAATGATTTAAGATATTTTTCCTCTCCGCTAATTTTATAAAGTGCGTAACATGCTGCTGCGGCTATGTTTATGTCAGGGTCGTTCAATAATTTTTTCAGCTTGCTTACACTTTGAGTGTACTGCATATCCCCAATTGCCATAGCAGCGATAAAGCGCACAGGTACGGCTGAATCGTTCAAAAAGGCCGCTACTTTCGGCATCATCTCTGTTTTTTGGCACGAGGCGATAACCTCAATAACATTGTCCCTGACCGAAATATTTGAATTATTCAGCTCATCGGCAACAATTTTTTCCGCCTCGGGGACAAGATTTTTTACAGATTCAGACCCATTGCAGTAATTTATTGCTGTTAAAATGGTTATAATAAAAAAAATACGAAATTTAGTCATAATTTACTTTCCGCTGCCTTTTAATTTATATATCGACATAACAACCGCTAAAATCAAACATATTACGCATCCGATTTCGAGTATCTGGCCCTGCCTGGTGAAAAAGGTAATTCTTTTATCTATAACAACCGCATCTGCAAACCAGCCTCGCTGACAGGTTCTCTGAATCGCTTTTTTTCCCAGCGTTCCTTCAATGAAACCGTCTTTTATTTTTCCGGTTGAATCTATCAGACAACTGATGCCCGTATTTGCGCATCGGATTACCGAAAGTCTGTTTTCAACCGCGCGAAAAACACATGCCGCCATATGCTGGCTCAATTCTCCGCCGGGTATTATGCGGTCGCCGGATTTTTTTACAAACCAGCCGTCGTTGCTTATGTTTACGAGCCAATCGGTCTGTTTGTTTTGGTTTTTATCGAGCACAAATCCGCGGACAATCCTTGGCTGGGTATCTTCGAAACAAATCGAGCAGGCAAACCGATAAATTTTATTCTGCATAGGCATTTTAAATATCGTGTAATCGGTGCCGGCATTGAGCGTGTAGTCATACGTATAAGGCGTAAGTATCATCAGCAGTTTTTGCAGAAAAGGCAGCGAATCTTTGAAGGGCAGAAATTCGCCGAACGGCACAAGCTGAATTTTATTGTAATGCTGTCGCGAGCCGATATCATTGGGCTCATATAAAAACGCGGAGTTGAAACTGGTTTTAAGTTTAATTATATTATCATCTGCCACAACGGCCTGGCCCGCGAATGACCCGACAAGAACATAAACCCCTTCGTTTGCGTGCCGGACAAGTGCGTTGTGAAAAATCATTGCGTCTTCGCTTTGCGATATCAGTTTGAGATAACTTTCATCCAGCACGGCATCGATCATCGTCTCAGGCCAGATTATTAATTGCGGCCGGGCCGTTAAAAAGCATTTCCTGCTGTCAACGAGCATATTCAAAAATGTTGTTTCGACCGGTTCGCACTCTTTAGCCGCCTCGACAGGCACGTTCGACTGAACAACTCCGATTACCGGCCCGGCCTGCGTAAATTGCGGAGTCTCGTTGATTCTGTAATGCCCATATAGAATAGTTGCGGCAACAGCAAAAAGTGTAACAAAAACACCCGTAATAATATTTGTTCTTCGTGTCTTCGCCTGTCCATCATAGCCTTGGCGACGGCGGATGTCTTTGTGGCTAAGAAGTATTTCCGCAACCAGTCCGTTAACCATCGCGACAAGAAAACTTACGCCAGCCGCGCCGAAAATATCTGCAATCTGGATAATCGGAATGTTCCTGAACTGGCTGTGGCCCAGCATCAGATAGCCGAATCCTTTGAAGAACACGCCCTGCAGCGCTTCAGTGCCGATAATCAGTATCGGCAGCGAAAACCACAGCGGCATTTTTCTTTCGCAGCAGAATCGCAGGCACAGTACAAGCACCGGCCAGTAAAAAGCCATATAAATACAAAGCGTAAGCCAGCCGGGAATTGTTACCTGCATAAGCCAATAAACATTTCCAAGCCAGTAGATAAGTGAAATGATATATGACCATAAAAGAATAGGCCGGATTTTATTATTGGTCAATGCCCCGATTACAAACGGCACAAGCGCAATCCACGCAAGGAAACTGACGCAATAAGGAGGCTGAATTATCGTCAGCAGAATTGCGGATAAAATGAAACAACCGATAGATATTATATTTTTTTTGGCCACACAAAATCCTTAATGACAGATGCTATTTGGCCGGAATCGTACTTTTTTGCGCTCGACTGAGCCTGCCGAAGTCCGTTATTCATTCTTATCGCGAATTGTTTCGTAAAAATTTCGAGGATTTTAGGGTTCGCAAGGAGCTTTATTTTATCCAGTCCGCTTTCGACGAAAAGCCTTTTTATCTCGTCTATTTCCATCTCATTGAAATACAGGTTTTCAGCCTGTTTTGCCTGCCCTGAGCTTGCCGAAGGGGTTCGTTTATTTATCTGGGCGATTCTTTCGATTGTATTTTTTACATAGCTTTGCGAGATATCGATTCCGCTGTAGTTTCTGCCGTATTTCGCCGCGACGACGGCCGTAGTTCCCGAGCCGACAAACGGGTCGAACACGCAATCGTCTTTGTTTGAGCTTGCTGCGATAATTCTTGCAAGCAAAAGTTCCGGCATCTGGCAGGGGTGCCAGCCTTGTCGTTCCTTGAATGTGCCGCAGACTCTTGAAAAGCTGTCCCATACATCGTCAGGCGTTTTGCCCACTGCGTTTGCGCGTTTGTCGTTATAAATCAATTGCCTGTCGGAAGGGCATCTAACGGCGTAATCGTTGAACGTGAAATTCTTTTTGTCTTTGACGAAATAAAGTATGTGAGTGTGAGAACGTGCGAATTTATTTTTCGTCTGCTGGCCGAATGTATAATGCCAGATAATCCAGTTTCGGCAAAATAGTTTAAGTTCGTCCTCAGCTATCATTTTTACATAAGCCGCGTAATCATCACCGATGGCGATATAAAACGAACCGTGCGGCTTTAAAACTTTATAACAGGCCGTCATCCATTGTCTTGTCCAGTCGATGTAATGCTCTTTTTTCTGCTTATCGCGGTAATTATCGTATTTGTAGCCGATATTGAAGGGGGGGTCTGCGAAAATAAGGTTTGCAAACGGCTCTTTGATTCCGCTGAGTATCTCTATACAGTCGCCTGCGATTATTTTATTAAGCAGTTTGTCCACGCTGCTATTTTAGCGCCAGCGGCGTATATTGCAAGCGAGATTATTTCCGCCTGCGGCCAAGCAGAGCTAATCCGCCTAAGGACAGCAAAACCAAACTGCACGGTTCAGGAATTTCGGCAACACGAAACCCAAAACTGTAGTGCTCAAATTCCGGGTAACGGCCATTCAGCCATGACGACGCGAGGTAGTAGTCGTGGCCACTGGTGGTGAATGAGCCGCCACGCGCGCCGCGATAGACATCGCCATCAGAGTAATTAGTAAACAACGTTTCATTCCATTCCCAGACATTGCCCATCATATCATAAGTGCCATTTTGCTCTATCGTACCAGTGCCGACATCCCATGGTTTACCGATGACATCGTTATGATTCGATTGTACGCCGGCAATAGGTGCGGTATCTGTGCCATAGGCATACGTCGAATAGCCGCTACCGTCAGGTTTATAATAAGCGGCCTTATACCATTCATCATGTGTCGGCAGAACATAAGTTGTTCCATAAGTCGAAATTGACGAAACTCTGTCGATTCCTATAAAACTGCCTGGATTGGTATTATTGCCGCTGAACTGATATGCACCCTTGCTCTTGTCGCCGCTGGTAAGATAGTTACAGAACTGGGCCGCTTCATACCAACTTACGTTATTGGTTGGTTGCTGAGCACCGGTGAAATATGAACCGGTGGTATAACTACCATCATTGCCCGTGGGAGCACCGGCTGCAGTTGTAAAAGCGTTCCACTGTGCATTGGTAACCTCGTATTTGCCGATGCTGTAATTATAACCGACCGCACCATGCAAATTTCCAGTAGCAGGATCCGTACCATTGCCCGCATTGCCGATAGTTACAAAATCAATGTTAATTCCGCGTATGTTGTCAGCTGAAGCAAAATTAATTAATGCCGTTAAACACACAACAACTATCAAAACTCTTACTATTTTCATTTTCTTCTTCTTCCAAAAAATTGTTATTCCATTCTCCGCCCGCCTTTGCTAAAGCTACGGCGGACTACGAAGGATAAATATTTTTTCTTCTCAAATAATTTGCGCAAGAATACCGCTGAATTGTAAACGAATGGGAAATCCTCAAAAACAATTGCATTTTCTTCCTTCTCCATTCCTTCCTGGTTACTCCCAAAACAACGCATAAATTATACCTGCGATAATCTTGCCAAGTCAATATAAATAAATTAAAGATATGATTCGTCCAAATCAGAACAAAAAATCCGTATTTCCAGTTGATATAGGCAATTTTATCTTGTTTTTTAAATTGCAGGAGGGTAAGATATGGTTGGTAAAGTATGTAGTCGCCATGTTGTGTATATGGGTGTTGATGGCGCCTATCCCCAGTGATCCAAAATTGTGTTGATGCTGCTGATTTGTCTATTGTCAAGACGCAGTGGCTGGTTTTAGGCAACTTGCAGTTCAGCATGTCTATAAAACGTTTGTTTTAAAAAATGTTTAGTCAATATTTGTTGTAACTGGTTACTATTTATTTATTTTTTAAGGAGGCAGAGAATGAAGAAGTTATTTAGTTTAATGTTAGTGTTAGCTCTTTGTGGTTTGGCAGGTGCTCAAGTGAACTTCCGGACATCGGATGCCTGGGGCGCAACGACCATCAACGCAACAGTGGGGAGTGTCGTTACAGTGTATTCATGGTACAATGATGTATACGATCCTCTTGTTGAGGGCAGCGAGGTTGGGCAGGTTGATTTGGTAATTGGGCATTGGGGCGGCACAATACTTGGCACTGCAGTAACAGCAGGTAACTGTATGTATAGTTATCAGACTACCCCGAAGGACAGTTTATATAGCGTTGAGTACACAATCATGGGTGCTGATAATGGTAATGGCGCATTGACGGCTGGTCTGGACCCGGCACTGGTTGCGATTACTTTCCAATGCGGCAGTACTCCGGGCGCCGAATCAGTCTATGCGTGGGATTGGATGAGTTATGCTCCGGGAGTTACGGATCCGGATCAGAATCTTATGACGAACGGTTGGGGAATGACTATTAATGTTGTTCCTGTTCCAGAGCCGGCGACAATCGCCTTGCTCGCTATTGGCGGTCTTCTTCTCAGGAAGAAAAAATAAGCCAAAGAGCTTAGTAGATTGAAAATAAAAAGGGCTGATAAAAATCGGCCCTTTTTTTGTTGTCACGGATTACGCAATGACTGTAAATTGTCCTTTCAAGTCGCCAAAAAAGCGCTTGCATAAGCGATTATAATGCGTATAATTAGCTTAAAATCGCGGGTGTAGCTCAGTGGTAGAGCGTCACGTTGCCAACGTGAATGTCGTGAGTTCGAGCCTCATCACCCGCTGTGAAAAATTATCAGTGAGGTACCGGCTAAAACAATAGCCAGGCGCTGGTCGCTGATATGTCATAAGGCCAGATTAAAGGCTTCAGGACATATACGACCTGAAGTCTTATTTTTTTTTATAGGGTTAATAAACGAAAAACGTTAGATAAATAGGAGTTTATAATGGCAAAAGAAAAAGAAGCACCACAGGCCGAAACTAAAGAGGAAATAAAGAACATAGTCAGTATCGCTGACTCAGGCCCGTGTAAAAAGAAAATCAGCGTTGAAATACCGCCTGAGAAAATCAGCAAAGCACTCGATGAACAATACGAAGACCTCAGGAAAAACGCTCTTGTGCCGGGCTTCCGCAAAGGCAGAGCGCCGCGAAGACTGCTTGAGAAACGATTCGGCAAAGAATCAACCGAACAGGTAAAGCTTAAACTCCTTATAGACGCAAGCGACAAGGCGATGAAGGACAATAACATCGAAGCAATCGGCGAGCCGATACTTGACCATGACAAAATAGAGCTGCCCGAAAAAGGTTCTTTGAAATTTGAGTTTGAAATTGAAACAAGGCCGGAATTTAAACTACCTGAACTCCAAGGCCTGCCAGTCGAAAAGCCGAAACTCGAAGTCAGCGATGAGCAAGTCGAGCTGGAAGTTAAAGAACTTCAGAAACGAATGGGCACATGGAAACCCAAAGACGGCAAAATCGCACTGGACGACCAGATTGTCGCTGATGTTACTTTAAAGGCAGACGGCGAATCGGAGAAAATCTCGAATTCCGAAATTTATATCCGCCCGCGCGGCTTTGCAGGCAAGGTGGTAATAGACGATTTAGATAAACTGCTTATCGGCGCAAAGGCAGGCGATACCAAAACCACCGAGACAGATGTTCCGGCGACTTTCTTCGAGGAAAAATATCGCGGCAAAAAAGTGGAAGTAGAAATTAAAATCAATGACGTCAAAGCCCTTGTTCCAGTCGAACTGAACGAGGAATTCTTCAAGAGAGTCGGCATTGCTGATATTAACGAGCTTAAAACCAATCTTCGCCAGAGAAACGAAAAGAATTTGCAGCGTCAGCAGCAGGACGCGATGAGGCAGGAAGTCCGCAATTACCTGCTCGGCAAGATAACTTTAGATTTGCCCGCCGATGTTGTCGCCGACCAGTCGAGCCATATTCTCCAGAGACAATATACGAGAATGCTGCTGCAGGGCGCAAAGGCTGAAGATATAAAGAAGCAGATGGAACAGTTAAAGGCTTCAAGCGAAGAGCAGGCAAGAGAGAGCCTAAAAGCCTTCTTTATAATGGATGCGGTCGCAAAGAAGTTCGGCATTGAGGCCACCGACGAGGAAATCAACGGCTACATCGCACAGGCCGCTATGTATAGACAGGTTCGGCCGGAGAAACTGCGTGAGCAGATGTCCCGCGATGGATCGCTGGCCGAGGCGGCTATGGAAATCAGGGAGATAAAGTGCATCGATAAGATTCTCGAAACGGCGAAGATTACCGAAGTCGCGCCCGAAAAACTGGCCGCTAAGCACGAAGCCGCGCACAAACACGAACACGCCGCAGGTGGTGAGCCGGGTCGAACCACAAAGAAACATGAAAAGAAAGCCGCCCCTTCGACAAGCTCAGGGCAGGCAAAGGCAGAAAAGAAAGCGGCTAGCGGTGAGCCGGGTCGAACCGAAAAGAAAGTCGAAAAACCCGCAAAGAAAACCGCCAGCGGTGAGCCGGGTCGAACCGAGAAAAAACCTGAAAAATCCGTTAAAAAATCGACCCCGACAAAGAAAAGTGACAAGAAAAAATAGCCGATAATAATATAGGTTTATATGCCTTTAATAACCATAAGTCATTTATTTGAAACGAGTTAAGGAAATAAAATGATTATTGAGCCTCAGAAGAATATGATAAATAATAGTAATATACAGCTTCAGATGCAGCAGAGTTATCAGCGGACTCGTGAGATGACGCTTGATGATATGCTGTTGGAGAACAGGATTATCTTTTTGATTGGCGAGGTAAATTACAGTACTGCCACGAACGTGATTATGAAGATGTTATACCTGGACAACCAGAAGCGAGGGACTGAGATAAGTTTGTATATTAACTCGCCGGGCGGAAGTGTTGACGACACGATGGCCATTTTTGATACGATGAAATTTATTGGTTCGCCTGTCGCGACATATTGTATCGGCCGGGCGGAATCAGGCGGCGCAATAGTTCTTGCCGCCGGCTCAAAAGGCCGCAGACATGCTCTGCCGCATGCAAAAATCATGCTCCATCAGCCCTGGGGCGGTGTGACGGGACAAGCGGCGGATATTCAGATTCAGGCGGAAGAAATACTCAAGGCAAAACAAATGATAAACGAAGTCCTTTCACAACTGACAGGACAACCAATAGATAAAATCACCGCGGAAACCGAACGTGACAGATATATGACGGCAGAAGAGGCGAAACAATACGGCCTAATAGACGAAGTTCTGCACGAGACAGAAGAAACGACTAAGGAAAAAGCAAAAAATAAAAAGTAATAAAGACCCTTCGACAAGCTCAGGGCAGGCAAGAGCTAGATTAAAAAGGAAAACAAATGACGCTAAACCAAAATCTTGTACCTATAGTAGTAGAAAAGACCGGCAGAGGCGAACGAGCATATGATATATTTTCGAGACTGCTGAAAGACCGGATAATTTTCCTCGGCGGACAAGTAGATGACGAGTCGGCGAACCTTATTATCGCTCAAATGCTGTTCCTGAGCAACGAAGACGCCAAAAGCGATATCAATTTCTATATCAATTCGCCGGGCGGAGCCGTAACGGCAGGGCTGGCGGTCTATGACACAATGAGATTTTTGCGATGCGAGGTCGCAACCTACTGCATAGGTCAAGCGGCAAGTATGGGAGCAATACTTTTCACGGCAGGAGCAAAAGGAAAAAGATTTATGCTCAATAACAGCAGAATACTGCTGCACCAGCCGCTGATAAACGGCGTTCTCGAAGGGCCGGCAACAGACCTCGATATCCAGGCTAAAGAAATTATCAGGATTCGCGGCAGAATCTATGAAATACTGGCACACCATACAGGCAAATCAGTAGAAAAAATCACCGCTGACTGCGATAGAAACCGCTGGCTCGAAGCAAAAGAAGCTGTCGAGTACGGACTTGCAGATGAAATTCTGCAAAAAGCACCGCAGCCGGTAGAAAGACCGAATAAAGAAGATTAAGTTGTCAGTCGCTAGTTGTTGGTCGTTAGTAAAAAAACGTTCAACATTGAACACTGAACATCCAACGTCCCCTATTTATTCCAGGGTCTGATTCCCTTTAACCGAAAATAGGTCACAGATATATAGTTGACAATGCAGGTTATTGGGCGGTAATATTACATAAGAAAGGGAAAGATAAAATGGAAAAAATAAAGACCTGCCAGATGAGTTTTGTAATTCTTTTGTCGCTTCTTCTTGTTTGCGGATGTGAAGAGAAAAAGCAGATAAAGACAGCCAAACAACCGCCGGTATTAAAACAAAAAGCAGTTAAAGCAAATCAGAAAAGCACTAAATCCAGCGGTAAGGCTGGACGAGTAAAACAAAAAAGCGCGGAAGATATGAATTCGCCATCGAATTGCGCCAGAGTGGCGGCTGAAAACAAACAGCTCAAGGAAAAACTTGAAACATTAATGGGAATCGACAAGCCGGCAAGGATTGAGGCGCTTTCGACGATAACGGCAATTGAAATTACAAGCCGCAGCGGTTTATACGACAAAAACAAAGATAAGAAAAATGATACATTAATCGTATATCTAAAACCAATCGACGATATGGGCGATGTTATAAAGGCGGCCGGTGCGGTTGATGTAGAACTGTGGAATCTAAACGCAAAGCCGCAAGAGGCGCTTTTGAAGAGCTGGGTAATCGAGCCGAAAGAACTTAAGAAAAACTGGTCAGGCTCGCTTATGACATGCTATTATAAACTGCAGTTCGATGTGAACTCTGTTTTAACAGGCAAAGAAAAAGACCTTACGTTAAAAGCACAATTCACCGACTATCTGACGGGGAAAGTGCTAAAGGGGCAGAAGGTTATAAATAGCAAATAAGAGCATAAGAGCAAAAGTCATAAGAAATTTAAAATTTAAAATTTTAACGAACGTCCAACATCCAACATTGAACTTTGAACGTCCAATACTGAAGATTTTAAGGGAGAAATATGATGAATACGAAAATGTTTTTAACTATCGTTTTGCTGATGACTATTCTGTTTATTTATCCAGGGCAGATATTTGCGGCGGATGCGAATTCGGCGGTGGCGGTAAAATCCATTGAATTGCCGAAGCCGAAGATGGAAGGCGGCAAGCCGCTGATGGAGGCTTTGAAAGAAAGAAAAACGTCGCGCGAATTCAGCAACGAAAAACTGCCTTTGCAGGTTCTTTCTAATTTGCTGTGGGCGGCGGATGGGATAAACCGGCCGGACGGGAAACGAACTGCACCTACGGCAATGAATAAACAGGAAATCGATGTTTACGTCGCTATGGCTGACGGACTTTATCTTTATGACGCCAAGGAAAATAAACTAATCGGCGTTTTAGCAGAGGATATCCGAGCGGCGACGGGCAAACAGCCGTTTGTGAAGGATGCGCCTGTAAATTTGATTTTTGTGGCGGATTTCGCAAAGATGGGAGAAATGCCGGAAGACCAGAAGGTGTTCTATTCGGCTACCGATACAGGTTATATCAGCCAGAATGTTTATCTTTATTGCGCTTCGGAAGGTTTGGCGACGGTTGTACGGGCGATGGTTGATAAGCCTGCGCTTGCGGCGACGATGAAACTGAAGAGCGACCAAAAGATTATTCTTACTCAGACTGTCGGATATCCGAAGAAATAAAAGCATGGTATTTTGTGTAACTTGTTTATTTGAAACAAGTTATGAGTATTTAATTTTAGCCTTGCAAAAAGATTGTAAATTCTTATACTTGTAAGACTTTAAAGGTTTCAGCAAAGCTAAATTTAATCGGAGCGATAGTTTATGTCACGAGTATGTCATTTTTTAGGTAAAAAAACGAGCAGCGGCAACCAAATTACCCACAGGGGCAAGGCGAAATACCTCGGCGGAGTAGGCGTAAAGACTACCGGTATCACGAAACGGACATTCAAGGCGAATATCCAGAAGGTTCGTGCGATTATCGACGGCAATGTCTGCAGAGTAAGGGTTTCGGCCAAGGCGATAAAGATGGGGTTGGTACAAAAGCCGCTGAAACGGGATTATAAAAAAGCAGAATAAGACATTGAAGATTTTATAAATTTCGGTTATTTTAAAAGCAGGATTTTTAATCCTGCTTTTTTGTTGTCAGGGCTTTTTTTATGGGTCAGAAAAAAATAGATATCGAACAGGTAAGACAGGTAGCCAAATTGAGCAGGCTTGACCTGAGCGAGGACGAAATCGCACAATTCAGCGGCCAGCTTAGCGCAATTCTCGAATATATAGAAAAACTTAATCAGCTCGATACGAGCAAAGTCGAACCGCTGGCGCATTGCCTGCCGATAAATAACTGCCTTAGAGAAGATATAGTTAAACAGTCGCTTGGCACTGAAAAGACTCTTGCCAATGCGCCCCAAAGCGATGGACAGTTCTTTATCGTGCCGAAAATTCTTGAAGAGCCGGGCAGGTTATGAGCGAAGAAATTTTAAAACTTAGTTGCGTAGAATTGCAGAGGAAAATCACCAAAGGCGAAGTAAAAAGCAGCGAGGCTGTTTCGGCAGTTTTTGAGCGGATAGAAAAACACGATGTACAAATCGGGGCATTTTTAAGCACCTTTAAACAAGACGCGATGGCAAGGGCAAAAGAAATCGACAGCAAAATCGCAAAAGGGCAAAAAGTCGGCGCTCTTGCGGGTGTTCCGATAGCTGTTAAAGATAATATGTGCACGACATTCGGTACGACTACCTGCGCATCGAAAATACTTGAAAATTTTCGCTCGCCATACAACGCAACGGTAATTGATAAATTGCTGGCGGCTGACGCTGTTATCATCGGCAAGACAAATCTCGACGAATTCGCGATGGGTTCGAGCACGGAAAATTCAGGATTGAAAAAAACAGTCAATCCGTGGGATAAAAGCAGAGTGCCGGGCGGAAGCAGCGGCGGCTCGGCGGCGGCAGTGGCAGCGCAGATGTGCTTTGCGGCGCTGGGCAGCGATACGGGCGGCTCTATCAGGCAGCCGGCAAGTTTCTGCGGCGTTGCGGGACTTAAACCGACTTACGGCAGAGTGTCGCGATACGGACTTGTCGCTTACGGGTCGAGTCTCGACCAGATTGGGCCGCTGACAAAAGATACTGCCGATTGTGCGCTGATGCTGAATGTTATCGCAGGTCACGATGGAAAAGACAGCACAAGCGTTGACGAAAAGACGGCACCTAAATGCGATTATCTTGCCAAAATTGACGAACCTGTGAAAGGTTTAAAAATCGCGGTTGTGCCGGAATTATTCCAAGGGGCCGACAGCGAAGTTGTTGCGGCTGTAAAAGGTGCGATTGAGATTTATAAAAAAAGCGATGCGGAAATTATCGAAATAAAAATGCCGCACTTCGAATATTCCATAGCCGCGTATTATTTAATCGCAACGGCGGAAGCGTCGAGCAATCTTGCCAGATATGACGGCGTGCATTACGGATACAGGACTAAAAAGGCAGGCGACTATATCGAGGTTTATACAAAATCGCGAGCAGAAGCGTTCGGACAGGAAGTTAAAAGGCGAATAATGCTCGGCACTTATGCGCTGTCCAGCGGCTATTATGACGCTTATTATTTGAAAGCTCTAAAAGTACGAAACCTTATACGAAGCGATTTTATCGCTGCGTTCCAAAAAGCTGATTGCATTATGATGCCGACAAGTCCGACGACGGCATTTAAAATCGGCGAAAAAATGGCCGACCCGCTGCAAATGTATCTTTCGGATGTTTATACCATAGCTGTCAATCTTGCGGGAGTTCCGGGTATGAGTATCGGCTGCGGGTTCGATAAAAATAATCTGCCGATAGGATTACAGATAATCAGTTCGACATTCCAGGAAGAAAAGTTATTGCGAATTGCGAAAATGTTCGAAAATCAGACAGATTTCCATAAACAGAAACCACGAATAAATACAGATAAATACGAAAAAAAATTAACCACGAATGAACACGAATAAACACGAAATAGTTTTTTGGCCTTAAATGTGTGATGATGAAAATATAGTTTATAAGGATCTATCTTATAAAATCACAGGATTGGCACTTGAGATACATAACGAACTTGGGTGCGGTTTTCTGGAAAAGGTATATGAAAATGCCTTAATGGTGCTGCTTGAAAGAGAAAAAATACCCGCCAAACAACAGGCTCCGGCAAATGTTAATTTTCGGGGCAAAGTTATAGGCCAGTATTTTGCGGATATTCTGGTAGATGATAAGCTAATACTTGAGCTAAAGACCGTAGATGTTATTGCGAATATCCATATTGCTCAGACATTAAATTATCTGCGGGCTACAGGAATTAAACTGGGATTGATTTTTAATTTTGGTAAGCCGAAGTTCGAATATAAAAGATTGGTTTTGTAATTTAACCACGAATTAATATATAATTAGCCACGAATGAACACGAATAAACACAAATAAAAATAATTGTTTAAAACCCAGATTATGAAAACTTGGGATTTATTTTATGAAAATAGAAGAAATAAAAAAATATTTTGACGAAGCATTGCAAGAATTGCTGTTAATATTAGAAAATCGCCCTGAACTTCTGTTAAGAAGAGAAACTCAAGTGCACTTTGAACTTGTACATCTACTAATGTATAAAATGGAGCAGAACTACAAAAGGTTCAAAGATTATGACCTTATCATTGATAGTGCTGAAGGAATTAAAGTTACTGGAGAGTTGCCATCGTGGGCATTACTTGCGGATTTGCGCCCGGATATTGTAATTAAATCATTTGACAATGATGGCTTAGATCTTGTTGTAGAATTAAAAATTCTACGTTCTTTACAAAATATTGAAAGTTATAATTTAGAAGACATTTGTGATTTTGTCGGAAAATGTCGTGGCATGAAGTCTCAATTGGCAGATTATTATGCGGACGTGGAAAAACTTGAAAGTATTGCAGATATGAATGGTGGTAAAAAGTTTAAGTGTTATATGTTAGCTTTTCATATACATGAAACGCCAAATAATTCAAAAGCTGTTTCTGAGCTTTTTACTGAAATAAAATGGAGGGAAAAAATAATCACTGCTTCGCATTACGAGATAAGATATAGTTTATCTCCGATTGATTATGACCCTAAAAGGGATGAAATGGATTTTAAATGTTAAATTAAAAATTTCAGGAAGTGCTATGTTCCATTTGTGTTAGGTTGAAAGATCAATAAAATTTAGTGTTAATTCGTGTTCATTCGTGGTTAAATAAAAGTAAATGATTCGTGGTTGACTTAAAATGGCTGATATAGATTATAAAATAATTGTAGGGCTTGAGATTCATGTGCAAATGGCCGTGAAGACTAAGATGTTCTGCGGATGCGAGCTTGCATTTGCGGCAGAGCCCAACAGCAAGGTTTGCCCGGTTTGCCTGGGACTGCCGGGTGCGCTGCCGGTGATGAATAAAAAGGCAGTGGAGTTCGCAATTCTTACCGCGACGGCGTTGGGATGCAAAATCGCGGAATTTACAAAATGGGACAGAAAAAGTTATTATTATCCTGATTTGCCGAAAAATTATCAGATAAGCCAATACGATTTGCCAATCGGGTCAAACGGATTTATAGAAATTCCTACTAAAGCAGGCGCAAAGAAAATTCGTATTCGCAGGGTTCATCTCGAAGAGGACGCAGGCAAAAATATTCATACGGCCGGGCCTTTTTCACAGGTTGACCTTAACAGGGCAGGGACGCCGCTGATGGAAATTGTGACTGAGCCGGATTTGAATAGTGCCGAGGAAGTAAAAATGCTTGCGGAGGAATTGCAGCGGATAGTGCGATTCCTGGGCGTTTCGGAAGCGGATATGCAAAAAGGGCATATGCGATTCGAGCCGAATGTTAATCTTCATATTAAAAAAGACGGCGGTGAACACGAAACGCCGATTACGGAAGTTAAAAATCTTAACAGCTTCAAGGCACTCGAAAAAAGTGTTGCGTATGAGGCGCAAAGACAGCTTGATAATTTTATCGAAACCGGCGAAGTTATGCAAAGCGGAAACAAAAAGACTTTCGGCTGGGACGATATAAAGGAAGTTACCGTTCTGCAGAGAGAAAAAGAAGAGGCGCACGATTATCGATATTTTCCAGACCCTGACCTTGTGCCGGTTGTCGCGGACGAAAAGTGGCTCAATGAAATAAATTCAAAACTTTGTGAATTGCCGCTGAAAATGCAGGAACGTTTTGTAAGCAAATATGGTTTGAGCGATTATGATGCCGGTGTGTTGACTGCGGACAAGGCGACGGCTGAATTTTTCGATAACTGCGTAAAAGCCGGCGGAGACGCTAAACGTGTATGCAATCTTATTACGCAGAAGGGGCTGAAAATAGCCAATGAGAAAAATTGTAAAGTATCAGAACTCGGGATTAGCCCGCAGAGGCTTGCCCAGCTTGCGAAATTGGCAGACGCGGGCCAGATTAGCGCGACTTCGGCGGTTGCAATTTTTGAAAAAATGACTGAAAACGAAGATGAGCCTGGCAAAATCGCCGAGAAACTAAATCTTATTCAAAAAAGTGATGCAGGGGAGCTTGAGAAAATTGTAGATGAGGTAATCGCGGCAAATGCGCAAGCGGTTGAGGACGCCAAAAGCGGCGATAAGAAAAGCAAAAAAGCTTATGGCTTTTTAATGGGGCAGGTAATGCAAAAATCAAAGGGGACGGCAAATCCGCAGGTAGTGGCGAAGATTCTGGAAGCGAAGCTGAAAAATTAATTAGTCTTTTTTCTGCAGGACTTTGAGCTCAGTACCGTCGAGAATTCTTTTTATATTGCTGCGGTGAAGGAAAATAACGAGCGAACACAAGATTATAGCCATTAGAATCAGCGGCCAAAGAATATTAAAATTCCAGTTGTCAAGAGTCATCGTGAGAATAATAATTACCACAGGAAAAACGGCGGCGGCGATAACGGAGGCAAGTGAGATGTATCGCCAGATAAGAACAATAACAGCCCACAAGATAAAAACCAGGATGCTGGGAATTGTATAATAAGGCCAGATGCCAAGGGCGACGCCGAAACTTGTAGCGACACCTTTGCCGCCTTTGAATTTTAGATAGAACGGGAAGATATGACCTAAAATAGCAGCGATGCCGACCGCCAGCCAGACGGCGAGAACTGCGGCAGACGGCGAATCGGAAATATTCAGTAATTGTTTAGCAGCGATGGCAGGGACGAAACCTTTAAGCACATCGAGGACAAAGCAAATATAAGCCCATTTTTTGCCGCAGGCTCTTGATAGATTTGTTGCACCCAGATTTCCTGAACCGATTGCGCGAAGGTTCACGCCGTGCAGCTTGGCAATCAGCAGGGCGAATGAGATTGAGCCGACGAAATAAGAAATAATTATTAAGACAACGGCCTTCATTTTTGCGTCCTGTTTTTGATTATGGTGCCGTATAAATCGAGGAGTTTGGCACAATGGGTTTCAATCGATACTTTCGTTTTGATATCGTCATTCTCGATAGCCTTTTTTGCGGCGGAAATATTTTCGGTGATGCAGAAATATCTCATTGCCTCGGCAAGTGAATCGATATCGTCGGGTGAATCGTATATTTTGCCGTGTTTATCGGCAGTGAATAAATCTGCGGCGCCATTATATCTGGTTGTTATGACAGGTTTGCCGGCGGCGAGCGCTTCGAGGATGAATCTGCTTGAAGGGTCGTAATAAGTCGGCAGTACCGCGACATCAATTACGTCGAGAGCGCTTTGGATATGCGGCGCAGGGCCGAGAAAGATTATCCTGTTTTGGATTTTTAAACTGCGAGCGAGGCGGCGGTAGTCAGATGGAGAGCCTTTTCCGGCCACGACAAGATATGGAGGTCTTTTGGTAAGTTTTTCAGAGAGGATTTTCATCGCATGGATAAGAGGACCGAGGCCTTTAAGCCTGAAATTGTGCGCTGCAAAAAAGAAAAAGACCGGCTCGTCGGCTTCTTTAAGATTTAGACTCGATAGTATCGCAGAACGAAGTTTGTCGCTTCGGGTTTTGTCCGGGTTAGGAGACAGTTTGATTCCATTAGGGATAACGCGGATTTTTTCGTCCGGCAGATTGTAATGTATTTTGAATTGCGATTTTACATATTCGCTTAAAGCGGCGACGATGGGGGCGTTTTCTTTTTTACACATTTTTTTTTCGCAATGGGCGAGAATAGTTCTTCTGATGTTCGCGAAACTGGTAATAAGTTTGAAAAACCTCGCAGCAGCGTTGTTATAGCTCGCGGCGTTGCGGATGGCCGCTTCGGGGTAGCTGCCGCCTCTGGGCTGATAAACGTCGGCAAAATCGAACGGAAGCACAGAGTGAATTATATCGTAATGTTCTTCGGCAAGATGGCTGCGAAGGGCCTTTCCAAAAGTTTTGAAAGAGACACGTTTTTCCGTGTCACCGCAAAGGATTTTAACCCGGTGAGACGATTCGGTGCCGGTAGCGGCGAGGATTTTTACGTCAACTCCGAGCAAAGCCATTCTGGCGGCAAGCTCAAAGACGCTCTTTTCGGCTCCGCCTAAAGTTATGTTTGCCCGTTCCGTGATTATCGCAAGTTTCATCCCGCACTTTCTAAATATTCATAATCATAATTTTTAAAACCATAAGAATAATAGCCTATTCATCGAATATACCAATAAAAAAATTGAATGAAAAGAAAGTGCGGGATTCATATCTTACCTTTCAAATGGCGCGATTCGGCCGTGCTTTTTGTCGTGTCTTGCCATTTGCTTTGCCTTCAATTTAATATTTTTTATAAGTATTTTATCCTGTTTTGTAAGTTTATCTTTTTGCAGATAGCACAATAAGAATTTCAGGCGGTCTGTTTTTGTAAAAAAATCGCCCGGAGCGGAATAATAAAGCTGAGCAAGGTCTTTTACAAGGAATTTTTTGGAGAAAACAAGCGGTTTAAAGACTCTGCTGAGGTCTATTAACGTAAATTGTCCCCGCGAATCGGAGAAAATATGGCACAGATACAAATCACGATGACGAAAGCCGGTATTGTGGAATTTTCTTACGAAAGAGGCGAGATTTTCGATGAATTTTCTATTTTTTTTCGGGAGTTTTACTTCGAGGCTGAAAGAATCGGGGATTTTTTCGGTTATGATAAAGCTGTGCTTTTCAAAAAGTCCCTGCCACTGGCAGCCGAAGGCGATTGTTTGCGGGGTATTAATGCCGAGTTTACGTAAATTTTCTGCAGGCTCTAAATCACAGGCCATTGTCGATATTTTTTTTCGCCTGGTAAGCCAGTTTTTCAATTGAGTAAATTTGGGAACATTTTGATATCTTTTTAAAAACAAAGTTGTTTTGGGGCTGTCTGTTTCAAACATAATCCGCCTGCGAGAAGCGTGGAGATTGGCCTTGGCCAGGTCCTTTCCTTTTTCAAACAAAAAAATCTTCTCTATGCTGTCAAGACCAAGTCTTTTAAAGCAATCGACGAAGTCGCGGCGGACAGAAAAATCAGGAGTGATTTCAATGAATTCACTCATTTGGTGTTCCTCGAGAGCAATTTTTTGGCGGCCCGGCCTACGGACTCGGCTGTTATGGATTCCATACAATAGTGTTTGTCCTTTTTGCATACTGGTTTATCGCAGGGAGCACAGGGGACGTTTGCGACGATTTTTATTTCATGGGGATAATTATTTTCTGTCCAGACCGGGTTATTCGGCCCGAAAAGAGTTATAACCTTTCGGCCAAGAGCAATGGCGATATGGCGAGGACCGGTGTCGTTGGTGATTACAAGGGCGGCATATGAAAAGAGAGCTTTCAACTGGCCAAGCGTAAGAGGGGTCTTTGCCAGGTTTACAACAGGCTTTTTAGCAGCCGAGCAGATGTTTTCTGCAATCTGAACTTCATTTTTGTGAGGGCTTGCCGAAATAAAGACATTGGCGGAAAATTTATCCGTGAGAAAGTCGGAGACTTTCGCGAATCTGTCTTCGGGCCAGAGTTTGCTGGGTCCGAAAGCGCCGCCCGGCACGAGAATGACCAGAGGATTGCGGCCGGTAATTTTTTCGCCGAACTTTTCGCAGACTGTTTTTATGTCGTTTTCATTGACGCTAAGTTCTGTTCTTCTATTCGAAGTATCACGGCCAAGTCGCGAGGCGATGGCGAGATAGTAATCGACCGCTGAAACAGGTTTAAAGCGGGAAAGGCCGATTTTGGGCGGAATAAGTTTTTCAGTGAGGAAATAACCTCTGCATTCTCTGGCGTATCCGATTCGCGTTTTAATACCCGCAAGATACACGGCAAGTGCGGAAGCGAATGAATTTTTGAAAAGAATCGCAGTGTCGAAATTATATTTTTTAAGTTCCGCGGCTGCTGCGAAAGGATTATTTTTCTCTATGGTTAGAGACAGGTCGACAAACGGACAGCCGGCCATGATTTCTGTGATGGTTTTGTTTGCGAAGAAGAAAATTTTATCTTTTTCATAGAGACTTCTGATGCATCGCAGGCTCGGCGTTGCCATTATGGCATCGCCCATCGGTGAAGGCAGCCAGACTAAAATATTTTTAGTGCTCATAATGCGCCTGCCGCGTCACTTGTCTTTGTGCATAATATAAAGTGTAAGGGTTATGAGCTGAAAAGTTATCGCAAAGCCGATGGCTGTTAAAACGGCGTTATCTTTTCCGGTCGGGGACAGTTTATACCATACGGCCACAACAAGGCAGAACAGCACAAGAACCTGCAAGACACCCGCGATAAGCTTCATAGCGGAAAATTCGGAAAACTGCTCATTCCTCTGATGGCTTTTAAGAAGAAGTTTAATCTCTTCCAATAAGTGTTCTGTTCTGTTGGAAGCAACAGGGGTTTGGGCGAGTTGAGGCTGTTGAGTCTGTGTTTCATCATCGGGTTCCTGCAGAATATCATCTATTATTGTCTGCGGCGGGGAGACTTGCTGCGGCTTGGGAGCAGGAACAGGAGCAGGGGGCTGCGGCTGCTGAATTTCGGGCTGTTGAATTGGTTGCTGCAGAGGCTGTGGAGGAGCGGGCTTTCGTGTGATTTCTCTTTTGACAACATTGACCGCTTCTCGCATATTTATTACCTCAAAATCGGGGTCCGGATCGCCAGGTTTTTTTTCAGGCGGTTTTATGTTCGATTTAATAAGGATAGTTCTGCATCCTGCGGCTTTTCCCGCGGCGATGTCATTGTAGCCGTTGCCAATCATCCACGAATTGGTCAGACTGATTTTTAGTTCCTTCGAAGCGGCAAGGAGCATTCCGGGTTTTGGTTTTCGCCAGTCGCTGTCTTTTCGGAATTTGGGCAACGCTCCATCAGGATGAAAGGGGCAGTAATATATTCTGTCCAAATAGGCGTTATGTTCGGCAAGAAGCTGTTTTAGTCTATCGTGTATCTGCGCGACGGCATTTTCGG
This sequence comes from Sedimentisphaerales bacterium, assembly GCA_050014075.1. Taxonomy (GTDB): domain Bacteria; phylum Planctomycetota; class Phycisphaerae; order Sedimentisphaerales; family UBA12454; genus UBA12454. Next base: position 22,512 of record JBEKEA010000016.1, read on the forward strand.
GAATAATGCCGCGGGCAATGCCGGACTGGTTTGAAACAACGATTAGTTTAAAACCAAGTTTTCGAAGCTCGACCAGAGCCTGTGCCGCCGCAGGGACAAGTTTCACCTGTTCGGCACTGTTTATATAGCCGGGGTCCTCGATAATTGTGTCGTCCCTGTCGAGAAATATCGCTTTATCTGGCATAATAATTTCCTAAGCAAAATGCCTTTCGACCAGGCCGCATATAATATGATACGCAATCTGATGCATTTCCTGCACAGCGAAGGTTTTGTCATTCGGGGCACAAAAACAGACATCCGCGGTTTTTTCAAGCGGACTGTTTGTTTTTCCGGTGAAAGCTATAATTTTAGCGCCGCGTTTTTTTGCCAGTTTCGCCGCAGCTAATACATTCGGACTTTTACCGCTTGTGGATAATGCCCAGAGACAGTCGCCTTTTTTTACAAGCGCCTCAACCTGTCTTGCAAAGATTTTATCGAAGCCGAAGTCGTTGGCGACGGCGGTTAAAACGGAAGTATCCGTTGAAAGAGCAACCGCAGGCAGAGCCTTTCTGTTTTTTAGAAATCTGCCGACAAGTTCGGCGGCGATATGCTGAGCATCGGCTGCTGAGCCTCCGTTGCCGCAGATATACACTACTCCGCCTTTCTTAACGCAATTGATTATTGTCCTGGCCGCTTTCTCAATGGCATCGATACCTGTCTGCTGAAGGTTTTCAAGCATTTTGCGATGGTCCGCGAGCGTTTGCCTGATGAGTTCTTTCATTTTTTCTTCTCCTTCTTGAGCGATTTCATTTTTTCGATGGTGTCGGTGGAACTTTTTCCCTCGACCAGAGGAGCAAGCACGACTTTCCCGCCGGAGGATTCGACAACTTCTCTGCCGATAACGCCTTTCTGTTCCCAGTCCTGACCTTTGACAAGCACATCCGGCTTAACTTTTTTGATAGAGTTCAAAGGGTCGGGCTCGTCGAAGATTACGATATAATCAACGCATTCAATCGCAGAAAGAACAGCCGCTCTGTCGAGCTGGTTGTTAATCGGTCTGTCGGGACCTTTAATTTTTTTTACACTTTGGTCACTATTAAGAGCCAGCACAACGATGTCGCCCTGTTTTTTGCAGAAATTCAAAAATTCAATGTGTCCCCTGTGCAAAACGTCAAAACAACCGTTAGTAAATACGATTTTATGTTTGAGGCCTCTGTGCCATTTAAGCTGACCTTCAAGCTGCGCGAAGCTTTTGAGTTTTGAGCCGCTTTTTTGTTTTCTGCTTATAAGTTCGTTAACAATTTCGTCGATTGTAACTGTCGCGGTGCCGAATTTTTCAACTTCGATTCCGCCTGCGATATTGCAGATTTCGACGGCCAATTTGTAATCGACTCCAGCCGCAAGGGCCGCGGCAAGAGCGGCAAGGACCATATCGCCTGCACCGGTAACGTCATAAACTTTTCTTGTAATTGTCGGAATATGATGCTCGAGGGAATTTGTTTTCAGATACGCGCCTTCTTTGTCGAGAGTTATCACAACAGCGTCGAGTTTAAGTTCTTTACAAAGTTTCGTAGCTGCTTTGGCGGCATCGTCAATGGTTTTTATATTAATTCCAGATGCGGCGGACGCTTCAAGACGGTTTGGTGTAATTACCGAGGCATTGGAGTATTTTATAAAGTCCGCTTTCGGGGCCGGGTCTATAAGGACTTTTTTGCCGGCCGCTTTGGCGAGTTTAATCAATGAGATACAAAAGTCTTTTTCGAATAATCCTTTATTATAATCCTGCAGACAGACGATATCCGCCTGCGGGAGCTTCTTTTTATACATATCGAGAAGTTTTTGATAAATCTGTTCGCTCAAAGGCGAATCATTTTCTTCGTCCACTCTTAAAAGCTGCTGGGGATGGATGTGCTGAGCAAGACCGACAAATCTTTCTTTTGTGATTGTGGGCCTGTCGAGGACTTCGACCATGCCGGATATATCAGCGCCGACACCTTCAAGGAGCATTTTAAGAGTTTGAGCGTTAGTATCTTTTCCAACCGCTCCCAGGCAAATAGTTTTTGCGCCCAGAGCCGCAAGGTCGGCGGCGACAGAGGCGGCTCCGCCGGGGCGGTATTCTCTGCTGACTACCTTTAGCACCGGAACCGGCGCTTCTGGACTAATTCTCAGTGCGTCGCCATAGACATAAATATCCAGCAAGAAGTCTCCGGCCAACAGCACTTTCGGTGAGCCGAGGTTTTGAACAATATTTATCAGTTCGTCATACATCCCGCACTTTCCTTCTATTCAATTTTTATTTGTATATTTAAATTACCAAATTAATTTGTAACCTGCACTTTAAAAAATTAAATGAATATTAGAAAGTGCGGGATACATATTTTTCGACAGCCTTATCAACAAGAGCAATAATATTTTCCTGTCCGCTGATAAACTGGAGCTCTATCAGCAGGGCAGCGAACGGTATTTCAAATTTATCAATGCTCAAAAGAGCAGTTTTTATCCAATCCTTATGCGTTGTAATGACAAGCTGTGCCTGCTTATATGACGCATCTTCGTAAATAGCTGCGATGTCTGCGTCGGTATACATATGATGGTCATTATATACTTTTGTGCCGACAATGTTAAGAGCCATATCCGAGAGAGTTTGAAAAAAAGAAGCGGGGTTTCCGATGCCGCAAAAGGCGTAGATTTTTTTGCCGATAAGCTCTTTTAACTGCATTTGGTCGTCATTTATGAGTTTTACGCCCAAAGGCTTATGAACCGCAGAGGCAAAGACAATGTCAGAGTTAATCTGGGATATTCTATTTTTTATTTCGCTTATTATTTCAGGGCTGTTCTGGTTGAAACGTGTAATTACAACAGCATCTGCTCTTTTGAGCGAATCGAGCGGCTCTCGCAGCAGGCCCGCAGGCAGAATTTTTTCGTAGCCAAACGGTTCAGTCGCATCGACAGCGACAATATCTATATCTCTGGCAAGTTTCCGATGCTGAAAGCCGTCATCCATAATCAGAAGTTTTGCGTTGTATTCGCTTATCGCTTTTTTAGCGCCGGCTATTCTGTCCGGGTTGACAATGACTTTTGCGTCCGGCGATGCCTTGGCGAGCATCGCGGGTTCGTCGGCAAAGACAGAATCCTTAACTTTATAGCCTCTTGTCAGCACAGCGGTCGAAACGCCTTTGGCGGTGTAATGATTGCAAAGCCATGCGACCAAAGGTGTTTTGCCGGTGCCGCCGGTAGTAATGTTGCCGATGCTTATCACGGCGGCGGGGACTTTTACCGTTTTTAAAACGGACATGTCATAGAGCCGATTGCGAAAAACGACAGCGACGCGATAAAAAAATGAAGGCACAAGCAACGTCCATCGCAGCATCTTATAGACCAGCGGCGGATTTTGGGATGCAACCAGTTTTCGCCAGAAAGTCGCGTACAAGTCAGGCTCCTGAAATAATATTTAGCCTTTTTTAATTTTTCGAATTATTGCGTCAGCCATTTGGCTTGTTCCAACGGCGGTCGGGTCGTTCCTGTCGTCTTTCATATCGTAAGTTACATCTTTGCCCTGGGCTATAACATCTGCGACAGCCTTTTCGAGTTTATCAGCCTCTTTTGTTTTGCCCATATGCCGCAGCAGCAGAACGCCGGAGAGAATCAAAGCGCACGGATTGACTTTATTTTGGCCGGCATATTTCGGTGCGCTTCCGTGAGTGGCCTCGAAGATAGCGCCCTTGTCGCCGATGTTCGCACCCGGCGCAACGCCAAGTCCACCGACAAGTCCTGCACAAAGGTCGCTGAGAATATCGCCGTAAAGATTCGGCAGAACCAGCACATCATAAAGCTCCGGCTTTTGTATAAGCTGCATACACATATTATCGACGATGCGGTCTTCGAATTCGATATCGCTGTAATTTTTCGCAACTTGTCTGCTTATTTCAAGCCACAGGCCGTCGGTATATTTCATAATGTTGGCTTTGTGAACGCTTGTTACTTTTTTTCTTTTATTTTTTCTGGCGTATTCGAAGGCGAAACGGACAATTTTTTCCGTGCCTTTAACGCTGATGGGCTTGATGCTTATTCCGGCATCATTACCGATTTTTCTTTTGCTGTGATTGTTGAGCCAGTTGATAAGCTCTATTGTATCGTCTTTGCCTTTTTCAAATTCGATGCCCGCGTAAAGGTCTTCGGTATTTTCGCGGACAAGCACAAGGTCGATATTGCTGTATCTGCTTCGCACGCCTTTGTAGCTTTTGCACGGCCGCAGGCAGGCGTAAAGTTCAAGCTCCTGTCTCAAAAATACGTTAATGCTCCGAAAGCCTGTGCCGACCGGAGTTGTTATAGGGGCTTTTAAGCCGATTCCGTTTTTCTTTACCGAGTCGATAGTTGCCTGTGGAAGAGGCGTGCCGGTTTTGGCCATAACGTCCACGCCGGCCTCGGCCAGTTCCCATTTAATGTCGACGCCTGTTGCGTCAATACATCTTTTTGATGCCTCGGCGATTTCGGGACCAATTCCGTCGCCTGTAATCAGTGTTACTGTTGTCATAATTAGAATATCTCCAGTCTTCGCTCGGAGCGTTGTGACGAGTGAAGACTGTCGCGTCGAAGCCCACAGGGCGAAGACGGACAGTAAACGACAGCCTGCTGTGCTCCGAGCTTCGTCTCGGCAGGCCATAAAACTTAATATGTTAAATCAAAGCAAGGGTATTGTCAATAAAGACTTTACGTGTGGTTGGCTACCGGACAGAGGTTAAAATTTGAATTTCCCTGGCGATTATTTCAGAGATAATCTGCTGCTGCGGCGAGGCCGGGGGCTGTATAGATTGTATCGAAGGAAGTTTTATCGATGGAGATGGTGGAGTATTGCCTGCATCATTCGGTGACGGAGATTTTCTTTTAAGACCGGCGATTTTTCTTTGCTGTGAGAGAATTTGCTTACCGAGATTGAAAGATGGAACTTCTTTTGAGAAATCCTGGTCGTTGCCTCGGCTGATTTTTTCGACAATTTTGCTGACAAACTCTTTTTCGCCGGAGTCCTGTATAGATGCGTATGCAGCAGGTTTTTTATTTCTCAATATTTCCTCTAACGTCGGCATAGAGCGACGTGTAATTATGTCGCTGTCTTCATTTTTGCTTTCCATAACTGGTAATTACTCCTTAGGGGCGTATTATACCATAAATTATGAAAAAAACAAGAAATGAGTGAATTTAAAATTATTCCGGCCCTATCGAAAACTGAGTGAAATTTATAGGCGGATATTGAACAATAAGATTTTGCAAATCTTCGAGGGTTACGCGTTTAACCCGCTGAATTTCGTCTTCAATAGGCCTATATTGACCTAAATAGACCCAGTTCAGGCCCAGTTCAACCAGCCTTCCCATCGGAATTTCGTTTTTAATTGTAACGCCCGACAGGACCTTATTTTTGGCTTTCTGGAGTTCGGCTGCCGTGATTTTATCTTTATTCAGCGACTTGAAAATATTCTCGACAATTTGCATAGCTTTTGCGGCATTTTTCGCATCGGCCCGGACATAAGTGTAAAAAGCACCCACGCCGTCCATCGCCTCACAATGCATACTGGCGGTTTCAACAATGGCAGTATCTACCAATTCCCAGAAAAACCGCGAGCCGACCTCGTCGCCGATAATTTTTGCAAGCAGCATAGCGGCATAAGCCTTGTCGTCCTGGTATGAAACAGTCGGACTCATCAGGCAAATATGCTGAATATTAAGATTATTTTTTTTCTGAGATTCTTTCTTTCCGGTTCCGGCGAAATATTCGGTTTTTCGCTCAGCCTTTTTAGGCTGCCAGCTTCCGCAAAGACTTTCTATGAAATTGCATATTTTTTCGAAGTCGAAATTTCCTGCAATCGCAGCAGTCATATTATTCGGAGCGTATCTGCTTTCGAAATATTTTCTCATCTGTTTGCTTTTCAGGGCCTTTATGCTTTCGACCGAACCAAGTACGCTTTTTGAGCAGGGATGCGAGCCGAAATGCAAAGTTCTGCAGCTTTCACGGACGTCGAACTCCGGCAAATCCTTATACATCGCGATTTCTTCGAGGATGACATTTTTTTCCATATTGAAATCATCATCCCTCAATGCCGGTCGCATCAACTGGCACCATAATTTTACTGTTTCGGCGAGTTGTTCAGGCAAAGTCGCTGCATAGTAAATGGTATTTTCTTCTGTAGTGCAGGCGTTGTATTGTGCGCCAATATCGTCAAAGATGCGGTTGACATCGTGGGCTGAAAGTTTGTCTGTGCCTTTAAAAATCATATGCTCGAGAAAATGGCTCGTGCCGCTGATGTCGTCGGTTTCATCCCTTGAGCCGGTTTTTACAAAAAAGCCTGCTGCCGCCGACTGGGCGTCTTTATTGACTTCGCCGATGATATTCAGGCCGTTGGCAAGTTTTTTATGTTTTAATTCCATATTATTCAATTTCGTTCAATGTCATTTCGACCGAAGCCCCTTAGGGCGGAGCGGAGAAATCTGTTTTTAATAGATTCCTCGACTTCGCTTCGCTCCGCTCGGAATGACGGTCTGTCTCACGTTTTTATTTCCGTTGGTCCTATGGTTACAGAGCAGAATTTATCGAAAGGATTATTTTTCAGATATTCGAGAACGCTTTTAACTGTGGTTTTTTCTATATTCTGTTTTATTTCGTCAAGGCTTCGGACTTTTCCGAGCATATAGTAATCCGATGCGGCGGCACCCGACCTCGCTGAAGTAGATTCGCTTTGCATAACCAGTGCGCTTTGCAGTCCGATTTTTGCCCGTGCAAGTTCCTGCTCGCTTATACCCTGGGTAAGACTTTTAAATTGTTCGATTATCACATCGTAAGTTTCCTGTGCTTTTTCGGGCGCCGAACCTGCGTAACAGCCGATGCCGGCCATTTCCTTGAGGCTGTGGAAACTGGCGCCGATAGCGTAACAAAGGCCTCTTTTTTCCCTGACCTCGGTAAAAAGTCTTGAGCTCATACCGCCTGAAAGGACGGCAACTGCGAGCCGGGCGTTATAATAATCCTTACTTTGCGCTGTTACAGAGCCTGTCATCAGGCCGATATGCACCTGGGCGCCTTCGTGCGGATAATGATGATGGGCAAGCGATTGTTTTTTTGCGGTTATATCTTTTGTTTTTTTGGGTTTTTCGCCCGCAAAGAGTTTTTCGCCAGCAGAGCAAAGTGTTTTGAAATCATATTTTCCTGCGACAGCCAGAATTGTCTGTGAAAGACTGAAATTTTCATCGAATATCTGTTTCGCTTTTTGAGCTGTAAGATTCTGCAAATCTTCCTGTTTGCCTGCGGTGTTTCTGCCCAGCGGGTCGGGATAAAAATGCTCCCTGAGCAAAAGCATTGTTTTATGTCTTGGGTCGTCTTCAAGGCTAAGCAGTCCCTGCAGTGCGAGCTGTTTTGAATATTCGAACTGCCGAGGTTCGAGAGCGGGCTTGAGGATGATATCGGCGTAAAGCTCAATGGCTTTGAGCAAATTTTCCGCTTCAAGCGCTGCCGCCAGGGGGATATGTTTCGATTCGACTGCGCTTCCTCGATGAAGCCCCAGGCCGTCGAGAAGGTCGGTAAGCTCTCTGCTGCTTTTTCCGCCCGCGCCTCTGAAAATCCAGTCTTCAATTACCGCAGGCGCACCGCAGCAGCCGTCGGGCATTAGCGAAGCGCCGCCCGGCAGAAGAAACTCAAACGCGGCAGATTGCACCGCAGCCACAGGAACGCCGATAATCGTCATTCCGTTGTTGAGTTTATGAATATTTGTTTTTTCAGACATAACACGAGAATCCAAAAGATTTGCGCAGGATACAGGATTTTTTGAGTTTATGCAACCTGATTTTAGGATAGTAAATTAGCCGAAGCATGAGGAGTTTATTTGTTAACAGCAGGTTTCAGTTCCAATAATATTGTTTGTTTATCGTTAGGAGCAAGAGGTATCTTGAAATAATTATTATCAACCCAAATTTTTATCATAGTCCGGTTGACAACTTTGATATTTGCATCACCGGCAATAATGAATTTTGGCGGATTTTTCTTAAGCTCGTCCATTAGGAGGTTAAATTTTTCTTCGGCGGTACTCAAATATGTATTTACTAAAACTACTTCGTCGGACAAAACATAAAATATTGTAGGGGATAATCTTTGAGTTTCTATATAGTATCTTGGCGAAAACGTGGTTGTTATCCAGATTGTGTCTTTCTCTGTACTGTTTGCTTTAATATATTCAGCTATATTATCATTAACCGCTTTTTTGGCGGGCATCATTATTCGTTTTTTATATTCATTGTATGTGTTCTTATCGATATTAAATGATAGTAATACAATGGCTAAAATAAATACTGTTTGTATAATCCTTGATTTTTTAAAAGCGTCGAGAAGAAACGCGACTCCGGTTGCGCTGATTATTATATAAGATGGAACTAATTGCAGATAATAATGACCATATCCTTTTGGGCTTAACATTGTTGCGTAAAAGTCAAGAACTCCGAAAACAAGTGCAGTTATAGGAATATATTTATACTTCTTGACGAACTGCCAATGAACAACGCTGAATATTCCGACAATAGCAAATAATCCCGTGATTAGCGTTGTCCCAAAAAGCTTATTATAAGCCAGTTTGTAATTTTTGGATATTTGTTCAAATATTCCTAATTTCCTCGGTGACATTGATGCGTAAATTTTGCCCCAGCTTAAGATATCAAGCCAGTTTTTAAAACTGTCGTTTATTAATAGATAAATTACTACAGCCGCCAATATCAAAGCCGCGCCGGCTATAAAAACAGAAGATCGCTTCAATATATTTATATAATTACGGTCTTTATATAATATTAAATATATAAACCACGTAATTGATGAGAGAAGAAAGGGTTCTTTTGTGAAAAATGCAGCGGCAAAAAACATTCCCGAAATAAAGATAGCAGTATACGAAAACTTTTTGGTTTTATTTGAAACAACAGCAAATAATATTCCAAATAAAACAAAAACTGCGCCATATTCTTCTGTCAGGTTTCCTCCTTCCAATACGGTTGGCCGGAAAAAATGCATAATATAAAATACAGAAGCAACAAATGCCAGCCACATATTTTTAAAAAGTAAATATATAATAAGAAAAAATATTATCCCGCCGGAAACTGCGAAAAAACGTTCCATTGTTCGTATTGGATTAAGGCTGATATCTCCGATAGACAAGGCAGCTTCATTTAGCAAAAATACTATCGGCGGTTTGTAGCACAAAAAATCCTTATAAAGAACTTTACCTTTAAGAAGAAAGTATCCGCCGCTTGCAAAACTACCGGAATCGCAGTCTGGTATGGAAGCTGATATATAATTTATGGAACGCCATGCAATTACGCAAACAACAGTAATCAAAAAAATAAATACTAAAGTTCTTAAAATTTTCATTTTTACAATATTGCTATTTAAACTGGTATTCAAATTGATTTACTCCTGCCGTCATCAAAACTTTTTTCGGGCTGTCAGAAGAATCGATAAACCGAATGGCAGAGATGTATTTGACATTTGCCTTGTTTTTTTCAAGTGTTCGTAAGATCTCACCCGATTCATCACTGCTTCCATCGTTTACAAAAATATATTCAAAGTTGTCATCGACTCCTTTTTCCAAATTAAAAAGTCGGCTTGTTAAATCATTCAAACATTTAGCTTCGTTATAAACAGGTATGACGATAGAGATAAAAGCCATAAAATCAGAATTTCTTAAAAAATTAAGAGTTAAATACGCTATTCCTGTTATCTATCGATATCTATCAATTTATAGTTATTTTACATTTAATGAAATAATTTTTCAAGAAATTACTTTTGGAACGCCTTACTTCTTACTTACTCAAATTATCTTTCTCTTTAATAACTCTTATAGTGGCAAGCTTTCCGTTTTTCCACACAAGATAATAACTAATATCGTATTTAATCAGGTCGTTAGATAAGGCTTGTTCATCGATATTATTTTTGGGTATACCGCAATTGGGTATACCGTAATATGGTGTCTTTAGGTAGTATGCCAAATATAAAGATTTGTTCCAATAATTATTTGAGGCAATTTTGTCGCCTGGATGAATCCGTGCTTTCAGGTTTTGGCTCATAATGTAATAATCTTTGTCTATGTTTATTAAGCGTGGTAATTCTAATATAATTGGCGTATAAGTAAATGAGATAATAAAAAAGATATACAAAAGGACCTTTCGTGCTGTAGTAAAAAAACTATTTTGAAATAATTTATCTAATATATAACATCCCAGAATCAATACTAAAATAAATGCTACCCAGAGATATCTTTCTTCCACACAAACAAGGCAATAGCCCCCAACAAATAAAAAAATAGTGATGAATGGATACAATATTTGAAATTGTGAAATTGTTTTTCTCCAATTTTGCATAAAAATCAGGAAGCCTGCCATCAATATAGGCAAACATAAGAATGAAAGATGTCCATATATTTCGCAAGTTTTAAGTATGTTTTTTATGACATAGCCGATGTAATATTTAAATGCATCCGATGATTCAAAAGGACTCCATTGCTGGATTGTAATGTAGGAAGGATCCTCACCGGCACATAAAAAGGTAGAGTTAAAAGGAGCGATCAGGCCTTGAGAGAAAGGGGATATAGCATTAGGGCCAATAAGGGCTATATTATAGCTTCCCGCTGTTGAGTAGGTGATCTTATGATATTTTCGACTTATAGTTATTATCCATATACTGCAGATTATACTAAAAACCATAAATCCGCAAAAAAAATTGGTTATAACTTTTACTCGTTCTTCTTTGCTTGGGTATTTGAATAAATAAAGAAAATTCATCAAAGTAAAGTGACATATAAAGAATGGAAGATTATAGCTTTTCGAAAGATACGCAATTCCTCCCCAAAAACCACACAATACACCATTGAATTTATTATTTGGATATTTTGTTTGAAAAATGCACATAAAATAAATTAACAATATCAAAGCTGCCAACAAATCCGGTGTTATAGTTGTCATAACAAACGATAATAATAAAGGGATTGCGATTAATAATAGTACTTTTCTGGAAAGGGCGGATATTGAAAGTTGGCGTGCCATATTTGCAAAGAC
>JBEKEA010000017.1:0-33414 GCA_050014075.1 Sedimentisphaerales bacterium
CTTTATCGCATCAATCAGGGCTTCTTTGCCGATCACTCCGCTTTTGTAGAGTATTTCGCCTAATTTTCTCCGGTTTTTAGCCATAGAACCTATAGATACACTTTTATTGAGTAACTTATTATAACTATATCAATATCGGCCAATAAGGTCAATCGCCCAAGTGTAATCTGAGTAAATTAAGTGCGTTTTGAGAAGCTCGTAGTCTGATAAAATCTCTATCCCTCGGGCCAAATAACATTTTTCCCGTATTTACACCCTTTTTAGAAGCTATGGAGATATATACCAATCCTACAGGTTTTTGTTCGGTTCCGCCTTCCGGACCCGCAATGCCGGTAATCGATATGGCGTAGTCGGCACCGGCTTTTTTCCTGGCACCTTCTGCCATAGCGGCGGAAACCTCACTGCTGACAGCTCCAAATCTATCTATAAGTCCTTTTTCTACTCCAAGTTCCGAGATTTTGGCTTGGTTACTGTAGGTTACCCAGCCATAAGTAAAATATCCGCTGGAACCCGGCACATCGGTAATCATTTTGGCGATAAGACCGCCTGTGCAGGATTCGGCAGTCGCTAAAGTCTTTTTTTTCTCTAAAAGTTTCTGCCCCACGACCCTGGCAAGGGTTTGTTCATCAAAGCCGAAAACAAGCCGGTCAAGAATTCCGCAAAGTCTTTCGATATCTTTTGCCGCCATTGTTTCAGCGGTGCGTTTGTCTTTTGCTCGCGCGATGATATGAAGTGTGATAATGCCGTGGTCAACAGTGCAGTTTATCAATGGATTTCTGTCGCGATTCATCATATCGCCCATCATTTCGGCAATAGCCGATTCGCCTGTGCCGATGCATCTGACTTTTCGAATAATTAAAAAATCGTCGCCGTGCCGGCGACGGCTAAACAGTTTGGGCAGAATCGATTTGTCGAACATTTGTTTCATTTCCCAAGGCACGCCCGGAAACGAAGCGATTATTTTTTTATTACCTTCGTAAAATATTCCCGGCGCAGTGCCGAGGTTGTTTTCAATTTCACTTGTACCGGCAGGAAGAAAGGCTTGTATTTTGTTCTTTTCAACCATCGGCCGGTTAATGGCAATGAAAAACTTTCTTATTTTGTCTTCTATTTCAGAATGATATTCAAGTTTAACACCAAGAAATTCGGCAATTGCCTGCCTTGTAAGGTCGTCATCTGTCGGGCCAAGTCCGCCAGTAATTAAAATAATATCCGCTTTGGCGGATGCGTATTTGATTGTATTTTTTATTTCCTCGATGTTGTCGCCGATGGCACAGGAGAAAACTACAGGTATGGAGACTGTAAGCAGCCGGCTTTGCAGCCAATTGCTGTTTGTGTCAACGGTATTGCCGTTTAAAAGCTCATTTCCAACGCTTATAATCGCAGCATTATTCATATTTTAATTTAATTGCCTAAACCAAAATTGAATCCACGGTATTGTCGAATCATCTTCAATTATCAAAATGGTTTCCATATAGAATTTACTAAAGATTGTTCTTAAGGTATTTAATCGCTGCTTCGAGCATTTCATCTTGGCCTTCAGCGATACCTTTAATAGTAGGATGAACGGGAATGTCCGGCTGGATTCCAACTCCTATAAATTCTCTGCCGTCAGTATATTTACAATTAGCGGTACATATTCTGGCTGTACCGCCACCCGGTAAATCGAGCATAAACGGTTGGCCGGTTGAACCAAATGAAGGTTCTCCTGTAACTTTAGCTCTGCCTGCAGCGTGAAGCATAACAACCATATCTTCGGCGGCACTTGCGGTTTCTCTATCAATTAGAAGAATAAGTTGGCCGTTGTAGTTTTTCTCCGCAGGTTGAATTTGTGTATTGCTATCGCAGACCACAAACCACTCCAAATCCATCTTTTCGGGCAATTTCATAAAATTTCTTTTGCCATCCAGTACAGCTTTCTTGTCATCTCTATTCTTTTCTGAACTCATCTGGGCGTCAATATAAGAAATAGACCATCGTGTTTTAAATGAGTACCAGGAAATGGGTAAAGACATTAAATGTGCAATAGCCTGTGTCGGGGTACTGCCTCCTGTATTGCCCCTGAAGTCAATTATCATCGCTTTAGGAGGCATATTCATATCCTGTATCAACCTGCAGAATTTTCCCTGAATCTCCTTCGTACATTCGCGGTAGCGTACATATAAAATATTATTCTCCAATTGCTTAGTGCTAAAATCAGGCCCAAGTCTCAAGGAAGAAGTGTATTTTTTACGAAGCTCATCATTCCATTTTATTGTTTTTCGATTAGCACAAATAATGCGAGAATGAACGCTGCCATCGGGATATTTAAAGGTCATATAAACTTTTTGTCCATTTTGCAGTTGCCAATTGATGGCTGTACGTTTACCTTGAATAGACCCGTGTGCCGAGTAGGGGATAAATTCTTTTTCGATATATTCATTGGCTGGTAATTTTTCAATATTCAGAACTATTGAACCGACAGGAATATCTTCCTTTAGAATTTCTTTCGAAGGCATACGTTCTGTGATTACCCACTCATCCTGAATGTACTTAAGCCTCAATGGCAGTCTGTCCAGTTGGGTTTCAACTGTTTTGGGTAGATATACATTTGTATGGCCATCCTCAAGTAATGCAATGAAACGTTGAAGTATTCGGTAGTATTCGAGAAGACTTTGTTTTTTTTCTACTAATGGCAGGTATTCTTTGAACGTTTTGTCCCAGTCGAGGTTTGGAAGCCGTTCAAAATATGCGAAGTGCTGTTTGGCGGTACTATATATTTCAACTAAACCGAAAATACGGTCTTCTTTGGTTAGTGTTTCACAGGTTTTTTTGTCGTCCTGTAAATTGGGTTGCACAGCCAAAATACTCCGACTTATGGTAGGTGTAAATAAAATGGCTAATATCAATATTGCTTTTTTCATATTCATCTCTCCTACAAATCTCGCAACATTGTCGAATTCTCTTCAATTATTATAATTGTTTCCATTATACCTTATTTAAAATTCAATCATCGCTTTGATTACGCCGTCTTTGTAGCCGGCGGCAATTTCAAAAGCCTTTATCGCGTCTTTAAAAGCAAACTTGTGCGTAACCATAAAATCGATATTAACTTTTTTTTCTGCGAGCAGTTTAATTGAATCTTCCGTTGAGCGATTCTGCCGGCGGATATTTACAATCGTAATTTCTTTTCTGCGCGTCTGGTCGATACTGACTGCGATGCGGTTTTCGCGCGGAATGCCGACAAGAACAATTTTTCCGCCCGGGCGCAAAAGTTTAATACCTTCGTCAATTGTGCTTTGCTGACCTGCACATTCATAAACAACATCGACCCCCAGCGGCTCAAGTTTGCTTATTTCTTTGACAATATCATTTTTATCTGGATTGCCTGTCCAGTCTGCGCCCTGTTTTTTTGCAACAGCAAGACGATAATCAAGTTTATCCGTCATATAAACTTTTTTAGCGCCAAGTAATTTTGCCGCCGTCATACAGCTTAAGCCTATCGGGCCGGAGCCGAGTATCGCTATTTTCTCACTATACGCTCCCTGTCCCTGTTTTGCCGAATATAAGCCTATCGTGAAAGGCTCGCATAATGCCGCCTGAATAAGCGTCAGCTTGTCGTTGACTACGAGGCAGGCTTCTTCGGGCATAACCAGATATTCGCACAGGCAACCGTCGCCCTGGCCGGGTGTGCCAAGAAATTGCAGTTTTCTGCAGGTATTTTCACGGCCCATTTTGCACTGGTCGCACTTATGGCAGGAAACGGCAGGCTCAACGACAATTTTATCGCCGACTTTAACAGTTTTTACCGCCTTGCCGACCTGCTGGACAATCGCGGAACATTCGTGGCCGATTCTATACGGATATATTACAACCTGCGTGCCGACTTTGCCGTCTTCGTAATAATGTATATCGCTGCCGCATATACCAACCGCGGCGATTTTGAGCAGCACATCAGTATCATTTTTTATCTGCGGCTGCGGAACTTCCATAAATTCCAGCTTCTTCAACCCTGTCAGCGCCAATGCTTTCACTTTAAAACTCCGATGATTTTAAACATTAAACCTGAAATTCATTATATCGCCGTCCTGCACAACGTATGTTTTTCCTTCAAGACGGACTCTGCCGGCGGCTTTTACCGCTTTTTCATCGCCATGCTTTTTCAAATCTTCATAACTAATCGTTTCAGCCCTGATAAAGCCGCGTTTTATATCGCTGTGAATTTTTCCAGCAGCGTCGAGAGCTGATGTGCCTGCCATTATCGGCCAGGCTCTTGTTTCGTCAGGGCCGACTGTAAAAAAGTTAATCAGTCCGAGAGCCGAATAGCAGCTCCTGACAAATTTATGCGCCGCCGATTCGGTCAAACCCAAATCTTTCATAAAATCGGCTCTGCTTGTCGCGTCGAGCTGACTTATTTCATATTCAATCTCTGCGCAAACAGAAATTACAGGTATGCTCGAATCTATTATGCCTTTGGTATCAAAAGTTTGCGCCGGATTATTTTCGGCCGTATTAAATACTACCACCAATGGTTTCAATGTCAAAAATCCAAGCGGTTTTACAATCTCAAGCTCATGGTCGCCTGCAATCGCTGTCTTTAAAGGCTTTTCAGCTTCAATGGTCTGGCGAAGTTTTAAATGAAAATCAAGCTCTGCTTTTTGTTTAGCCTGGTCTTTTGAGGGTTTGTTGACCTGCGATTTAAGTTTGTCAATCCGAGTTTCGACAAGCTCAAGGTCGGCCAGGAGTATTTCAGTCATTAATTCCGAAAGTTCCTTTAAAGGCTCTGCTTTCATGCCGGCACTATCGAACGCTCTTATAACAAGCACAAGCAATTCGGTAGTCCTGGCGCCTCCAAGCAGTTTTCTGGCCGAGGCTCTCGAATGGTCATCGGCAAAAGACAGACCCGGCAAATCCAGACAGTCTATTGTCGCTGGAACATTCTTTTTCGGTTTATACAAATTAAAAAGCCAGTCGAGCCTTTCGTCGGGGACTTTGGCGATTACTTCTTCAATCTGCGAAACGCCGGTCGTGTTTACTTTCCTGCCGCTGACCGCCGCCATAAGTGTACTCTTGCCTGAACCTGTTATACCTAAAAACGCTGTTTTCATTCTTTAACCTTTTTAAAAACCGTATTGCCGAAAGAATCATAAGCTACAATTGCAGGAAAATCTTTCAGCTCAAGTTTCCTTATTGCTTCTGTGCCCAAATCTTCATACGCGACAACTTTGGCAGAGACTATATATTGACTTAAAAGCGCCCCTGCCCCGCCGAGTGCGGCGAAATGAATCGCACAATATTTTTTCAGCGATTCTCTTACGGCATCGCTGCGATAGCCTTTGCCAATCATACCTTTGAGACCTGCTTTAATAAGAATCGGAGAAAAATTATCCATCCTTGCCGAAGTAGTGGGACCGGCAGAGCCGATTACTTTTCCCGGCGGCGCAGGTGTCGGCCCGACAAAATATATCACGGAACCCTGGAGCGGTATTGGAAGTTTTTTGTCCTGTTCGATAAGCTCACAAAGCCGTTTATGCGCCGCGTCGCGAGCGGTGTAAACAACGCCGCTTATGGCAACTTCGTCGCCGGCTTTTAAAGAGCGAATAATTTCATCTGTTAACGGTGTTATTATTTTTTTCATAGAATCTTCCAAATGTCATTTCGACCGGAATGAGTCCCGAAATCGGGACGAATGAAGTGGAGAAATCTATTTATAACAGATTTCTCGACTTCGGCCCCCAAAAGGGCCTTCGCTCGAAATGACAAGTGAGTTATTTTACACAAAAACCCCTATATTGCACGTTAAATAATTCTTTGCTTAAAACTTGAAAAGGTGCTATCATATAGTTTAAACATGAATTAAAAGAAGGTGCGGGATGAAATACCCCATATTTTTAGAACTGAAGTCAAAGCGCGCAGTGGTCGTCGGCGGAGGCCCCGTCGCCGCAAGGAAAGTGTTAGGTCTTCTTCAGGCAGAGGCTCGCGTGGTTGTTGTCGCTGAACATATCGACGACGTACTGGAAACCAGATGCAAAAATACAAATACAGAATTCGTTGAAGCAAAATATTCAAAAGAATATCTTGTCGGCGCGACAATTGTTTTCGCTGCGACCAATAGCAGAAAAGTAAATGAGCAGGTTTACAGGGATTGTCAGGAGCTTGAGATATTCTGTAACACAGCGGATGACCCGGACCTCTGCGATTTCTATGTTCCTGCCGTGGTCAAAAGAGGCGATTTACAAATTGCCATCTGCACCGAAGGCGATTTCCCGGCTTACGCGGGTCATCTAAGAAAAAAACTCGAAGACATTTTTACTGAAAAGCACGGCCAGTTTCTGACCGAACTTCAGGATGTCCGAAAACATATTATGGAAATTATGTCCGATTCGGCCGAGCGAAAGGCGATATTGGGCGAAATTGCCGGCGATGTGTCGTTCGAATTTTTTGCCGCGCGCGGAGCTGCCGAATGGCGAAATAATACTGAAGAAATGATAAAGACACATACAGAAAAAACACAATAGATTCGCGTTCTAATCTGATACAACTCAAATGATAACCGGAAAAATCGAATTATTAGCTCCCGCAAAAGATATTTCAACCGCTATGGCAGCGATACGAAGCGGCGCAGATGCAGTTTACATCGGCGCTGAAAGATTTGGCGCACGTCAGGCCGCGGCCAATACGATTGATGATATTCGCCAAGCCGTGGATTTCGCTCATCAGTTTTACGCAAAAATATATGTAACGCTCAATACGCTGCTTTATGATGACGAATTGCCGGTCGCGGAAAAAATGATTCATCAATTGTATGAAGCAGGAATTGACGGACTGATTATTCAGGATGTCGGGCTTTTGGAACTGGATTTGCCGCCTTTGCCTCTGATTGCCAGCACGCAAATGGACAACAGCACGCTCGAAAAAATCAAATTCAGACAGAATGTCGGTTTCAGCCGGGCGATTCTGGCTCGTGAACTAACGCTTGACCAGATTCGGCAAATCCGCAGCGGAACATCACTGGAACTGGAATGTTTTATCCACGGCGCGCTGTGCGTCGGGGCAAGCGGACAATGCTATATGAGCTGCGCACTGGGCAACAGAAGCGGAAATCGCGGGCAATGCGCCCAGCCGTGTAGAAGGCCTTATAGCCTCAAAGATAAGAGCGGCAATATTATTGTAAATAACCGCCACCTGCTGTCGCTCAAAGACCTTAATCTTTCCGAACATCTGGAACAGTTGATTGACGCGGGAGTCAGCGCATTTAAGATTGAAGGCCGATTGAAAGATATTCCTTACGTCGTCAACACCACAGCTTTTTATCGAAAACAGCTCGACAAAATCATGGCAAAGAAAAAACTTCAGAAAAACTCGTCAGGTTCGGTGCTGCTGGACTTTGAGCCGAATCTGGAAAAAACTTTTAATCGGGGCTTTACAGATTACGGTCTTACGGGCGTAGCCGGTAAATACGGCTCAATTGATACACCAAAATCAATCGGCGAATTTATCGGAGTTGTAAAAAGAACGGATAGAACGTTTTTTGTAATCGACAGCAAAATTGATTTACACAACGGCGACGGAATTTGCTTTTTCGACCGGCAGCAGAATTTATCAGGCTCTACTGTTAGTCTCGTCGAAGGACAAAAAATTCATCCGAACAAGATAAATGAGATTTATGCAGGACAAAAAATCTATCGAAATTACGACCATCTATTTGCAGACAAACTTTTGAGCATACCGGCCCAGCGTAAAATCGCACTTTCGATAACAATTCAGGAAACGCCGAATACACTGGTTATAATTGGGACAGATGAAGACGGAAACAATGCCAGTGTAGAAATAAAAGACAAAAAACCTGCCTTGAAAAAAGACACGGCCAAAGAAACCTTCCATAATCAGCTTACAAGGCTTGGAAATACAATTTTTGAATGTTCCGACTTGAAAATAGAAACGCAGGAAATGTATTTTGTGCCTGCTTCTCAGTTAAATGACGCCAGACGGCAGCTTGTTGAACAATTGCTGAAAATCCGTGAGGCTAATCGACCGCGTCAGATTACAACTATACAAAAAAACAATATTGCTTACCCGCAGAAACATTTAACTTTTACCGGCAATGTATTAAATAAAAAAGCCCAGGATTTTTATCGCCGCCATGGCGTTGAAACAATCGAGCCTGATGCCGAATCCAGACAGGATTTAACGGGACGAGTGGTTATGAGGACAAAGCATTGCCTGCGCAGGGAGCTTGATCTTTGCCAGCGAAGTGATGGGGAAACCGTTGCCGAGCCGCTGATTTTACAGGACGAAGACGGCAGGGAATATAAAGTTAGATTTCTCTGCGGTCAGTGCGGAATGGAAATATCTTTAGAAAATGAAGACACCGATTAACACTGTTAAAAATTAACATAGATTAACATTGCCTCTCCACCATAATTAAAAATTCAATCAACAATTCCACCATTGCTCATTCGCTTTCTTTTGGTTATGATAGCTTATCACAATTAACTCTGTATATCTGTTAATCGAGGTAAGATATTATGGAAATAGATGCTGAACAAAAAACAAAAGTAATTAGAAACACTAAAGCTAATATACTTGCCATTGCATCAGTAACAATTGATTTTCTATGGTGGATGATTGTTCCAATTATATGGGGTAATAAAAGAGTGCTTGAAAAAATCGAAAAAACTTATTTTTATTTGATTTATACCGGCAGATGTTTTTGGATTACTGCTTTTTTGTGCGGGGTAATATCATTGATATCTGCAAGAAGGATTAAGGGGTCTCAGTGGAGCAAACCAATAGCTATAATAGGTTGTATTTTGGCAATATACAGCTATTTTGGCGTACCACATCTTTTGAGCGAGGTGCTTGAAGGACGAGCAGAGGATTGCAAAATGAACCTTAATACTTTGTCAACATCGATTAAAGCATATTGTGAAAAACATAATGGCGAATTTCCAGCCCCAGCAAAATGGTGTGATTTGTTATTGAGTAAACCGCCTCAAAAATCTGATGATAAATATGGTATATATTGGAAACTTTCAGAGAAAAGTTTTAAATGTCCGACAGCAACTGCAAGAAGATGCGGATATGCCTTTAATAAAAATTTGACCGGTAAACACATATCAGAGGTTGACCCTAATGTAGTAGTTGTATTTGAGGCAAATAGCGTTGGCTGGAATCAAAATGGAGATTCTAAAATGATGTGTCCTGACATGCATATGACTTTTTTGGGAGAAAATGGCTCCAATGTTTTATTTCCTAACCAGTATGATGTCAGGTTTGTGCCTCAATCGGAAGTTAAAAATCTTCGTTGGGAACCGTAAATTTATAAGAAAGAAAAAGGGCGAGTATTAAACTCGCCCTTTATTACTTACATAAATTTCACAAAATGGAAATCGATTAGGCTGTAATCTTTTCGATGGTTATTTCCATACGTTTCTGGCGATGGCCTATTCTCTTTTTGCTTGCCTTGCGACGCCTGAAATAGGTTGGAAATAATTTCTGGCCTTTTACAACCGATTCGCCTGCTGTTTTGGCGAATTTGCCTGTAACTTTTGCCCCGTCCAGATAAGGATTGCCTACTTTTATATCTTTGCCTTCGCCTACGAGCAGAACTTTATCGATTTCTATCGTTTTAGCATCAGGGGCAACATCAGCAAGCTCGATTAGAAGCCTATCGCCCTGCTTAACTTTAAATTGCTTACTACCCTGTTCAATTATCGCGTACATCATTAACTCCAGTCTTGCCCGCCTATGGCGGATATTAAACTAATCTTATCCAAAATTAAGGGGCGTATTATAGACACAGGGGGTATCTATGTAAAGCAAATTCTTTGCCTGAAAAACAGGGGGTATATCCGCTGATTTTGACCGGCACCTATTTGCACAAGGATAAATTCCAGCCGGAATGTTATGCGAACTGGACAGCAACGCCGATTGTGGCATCACTTGTGATAGAATCGCGTTCTACCCGTATAACTTTTCCTGACTTTATCCTGGCAAACTGTCCTTTTTTCCTAGCAAGATTAATGGTTCGCGGAAAATTGATTTCAACGACGTGTCCGGGCTTTACCGGTGCCGCCATTGGCAGTGACAGTAATACGCCGCCCTTTGCGACATTAACTGTTCTGCCGTTAAAGAACCTGTTTGCCTCGGGCAGCCAAAGACTGACCGGCCAGGTGAGTTCTGTGCGACCAAACTTACGATTCTCAATTACTGTTTCTAATGTCTGCGTCATAATGTCAACTCCCTTTGATTTAATAATTAGTTTAATCCTGATGATATTTTATCGTCATTGTTAAAATAGATAAAGCAGGATATTTAGCTAATTTAACTAAAATAGTTAAGATTGTTAAAGAATTGAGTTTTTAAAATTATAATGAATTTTTTATCGGATGTTTTTAAATAAATTTTTTCAAAAATTAAAAGACAAAACGAGTCGGCTATGGTTTTAGTATAAAAACTTAAGTTTCGGCAGCAATTTAAGGGTTTTACGAAAGCTGCCATTAATACCTCTTGCAATATTCAACTGATGAATATAAAGTATCGCCTTTTGCAGGGCGATTAGCTCAGTTGGTAGAGCAGCTGATTCTTAATCAGCGGGTCACTGGTTCGAGTCCAGTATCGCCCATTACAATCATACCTCATATTCTCCAACATCTATTTCACTCTTCTTTATTCAAAGAAAGTTAAATACCTTAATGATTAAAATATGAAACAGAAAATATTAAGATGGGTAAAATATGTGGCGCAAAAGAAATGGAACTGCCTCCTCCCGGCCAGTTCCATATCTACGTCATCTATATTTAACAGGGCTCATTTTTATATTTTTAGCCCTGGATGAGTTTACAGGCGGGCTTGTACACTTCTTCCTCCTCCAAGGAACGAAGCACAGCCCACCCGGCAAAGTATAAAGTATCCGTATATTAAGCAAAGCCTGTGCCAGAAGTTTTTCAATTTGCAGGGCTGATTGCTTTCTGTTCGCAACATTCGATTTCTGAAAAAGTTAACACGCTATTGGCTTATTTAATTAGCCATTGGCCTATGATAAACTTTATCACTGTGTTGCTTTTTTGCATCATAGATGTCTTTTACAGTATTAATATCCGTGTTTTTATGGGTGCTAAAGGTTTGGTAAATATAAATGTTAAAAAATGTTTACAAAAATCGACATAAACTCCCCCGCAGTTCAACAAAATGTCTGATTCTGTCCAGCTTATCTATTCTTAATGAAAGACAGGTATCCAGCCTGAAAATTCTTGCTAAACCGTTATTAAACCATATAAACAATAATTCATAAATAAGGAGTTAAATGGAAAAACGTTTAATAATCCTGTCGGGACCATCATGCGTCGGAAAAGGCCCCCTGACCGCGGCAGTGAAAAAGTTTCGGCCGAATATAAAATTTACCAAACTGGCGGTTATCAAAAGCAAGCAATCCAGAAATCATATACCCCGGCCCGATGAGCAGACTGTATGGGACAACCAAAACTGCTGGCAATCGGAAGAACAAATCAAGGCATTGAAAGATAACGACCGCTATATCGTCGGCAACTGTTATGATTTCAGCCAGGCTGTTGATTTAGATATGATTGTCAATTCATCAGAGCAAACAATATTGATGGAAATGTATTATGCTCTCGTGCCGCAATTGCTTGATTCGCAGCATCTTAAAAATATTAATATCGAGACAGTTTTTTTGTCTCCCATAGGCAAACAGGAAATAGACTTTTTCAATTCCTGCGGAATTGATATTGGTTCAGCGATTAAATCATTGATGGCGGCAAAACAATATAAGCGTGCAATATTTCACAAAAGAAAAATTGACCGTGATTTTTTGCAGGATATAAAGACAAGAATTGACGATGCGGTTTGCGAAATTGAAAGTGCTAAAAACTTTAAATATGTAATTGTCAATCACGATGGCGAAGGCTCGCCGAACTGGAATCGACTGGCGGATGGAACTTTCACAGCGCCGCCGGTGGGCGATGCAAAACTGGCGGTTGAGTCTTTAGCGGATATTCTAATCGGCAAAAAAATAAAAAAATCTGAATTATAAATCCGTATCCCGCTCAATATGGATTTTGATATTATCGCTTCTGCCGTCGTCGGGACTTTTTCCTGATTTCCATGTGCCGAAAAATATCCTGACGGCGTTAAAACAGCACACTGCGCCGATAAATACAAAAATCGCAGCGGCAATAAGGGCAAGGACCTCTTTAAAAAGCCAGACAAGTGTGCCAAAGCCTATGAGCAAAAGCCCCACAACAAAAAGCCCTTTCGCATAACCTTTTGAAATCTGGTTGAACGAATCTGAATATAATTTAAAAAACATTTTTTCCCTTTCTCAATAAAAAGGAAAAAGGCAGGCCTTAAAGACCTGCCTTTCATTTTTTTAGTACATTCCGCCGCCGCCAGGGGGCATTTGAGGCGCTTCCTTCTTTTCAGGAATTTCGCTCACAATGGCATCGGTTGTCAGCAGCAGCGAGGCGATTGAAGCGCCGTTCTGCAAAGCAATTCGCTCGACCTTTGTCGGAACGATAACGCCGAAATCAATCATATTGCCGTATTCTTTTCTCAATGCATCGTAGCCGAAGTTCACATCGCTGCTTTCCATAACTTTTTGAGCAACGATTGAACCGTCAAGACCGGCGTTTGTCGCAATCTGTTTGATTGGCGCAACGATGGCTCTTTTTACGATATCGATGCCGACTTTCTCATCGTCTTTGGCTTTTATTTTATCAAGAGCTTTGAGAGTCCGCAGCATAGCAACGCCGCCGCCCGGCAAAATGCCTTCCTCGACAGCAGCCCTGCAGGCGTGGAGAGCATCTTCAACGCGGGCTTTTTTCTCTTTCATCTCCGCTTCAGTCGCGGCGCCTACATTAATCTGTGCAACTCCGCCGGAAAGTTTTGCAAGTCTTTCCTGGAGCTTTTCGATATCGTAATCACTCGTCGTGGATTCGATTTCTCTTTTAATCTGTTCGATTCGACCCTTGATAGCTTCGGTGCTGCCTGCGCCTTCGACTATAGTGGTATTATCTTTATCGACTGTTACACGTTTTGCCTGGCCTAACTGAGACAGGTCAACCTTTTCAATATCCATGCCGAGGTCTTCGAAAATCGGTTCGCCGCCTGTAAGAACACCTAAATCGGCAAGCATCGCTTTGCGCCTGTCGCCAAAGCCCGGTGCTTTTACCGCGGCACATTGCAGAACGCCGCGAAGTTTATTCACAACCAGCGTCGCCAGCGCTTCGCCTTCGATATCCTCTGCGATAATCAGTAGAGGCCTGCCTTGCTTTGCTACTTTTTCAAGCAGCGGAACAAGTGATTTTATCGAGCTGATTTTCTTTTCGTTAATCAGGATATAAGGCTTTTCAAGAACGCAGGTCATATCCTCGTAATTATTGATGAAATGCGGGCTGACAAAACCTTTATCGAACTGCATACCTTCGACAAGCTCGACAACTGTTTCAAGGCTTTGGCCTTCTTCGACGGTGATAACGCCGTCTTTGCCGACCTTGTCCATTGCCTGTGCCATTGTCTTGCCGATTTCAGCGTCCTGATTTGCCGAGCAGGTTGCAACCTGTTCGATTTGTTTGCTTGATTCGATTTTCGTACTCATTTTCTTAAGCTCATCGACGATTTTCTCAACGGCCATATCGATGCCGCGTTTCACCTGCATAGGATTTGCGCCTGCTGTAATATTTTTCAGGCCTTCCTCATAAATAGCCTCTGCCAGAATCGTCGCTGTGGTTGTACCGTCGCCTGCGACTGTGCTTGTCTTGCTTGCGACTTCCTTTACCATTTGCGCGCCCATATTCTCATAAGCGTCTTCAAGCTCGATTTCTTTTGCTACGGAAACGCCGTCTTTTGTTACAGTCGGCGAACCATAAGATTTTTCAAGAACAACATTTCTTCCGCACGGTCCCAGCGTAACTTTTACCGCCTGGGCAAGTTTCCTTATGCCCTGACGGATTGCCTCGCGGGCCTCGGTATTATACGCGATTTTTTTTGCTGCCATTTTATAAACTCCTATTTCTTAAATTCCATCTACTTTTCTATAACTGCCATAATATCGGTTTCGTCCATAATGATATACTCTTTGCCGTCGAGTTTTATTTCACTACCGGCATAACTTGTAAAGAGCACCTCATCGCCTTTTTTCACCTGCATCTGGCTTCTTGAGCCGTCTTCGAGCAGTTTTCCTTCGCCAATGCTGATTATTTTGCCTCTTTGGGGTTTTTCCTTTGCCGAATCCGGCAGGACAATTCCGCCGGCAGTTTTGCTCTCAGCCTCGATACGTTCGACAAGCACCTTGTCGGCTAATGGTCTTATTTTCATTTCCTTATTTCCTTTCAACTATTAAATAAATTACTGTTATATCTTTTTACAAAAAGCCTATTGAGTTGTTCGGCCAGAAGTTCCATATCAACCGGCTTACTGATGACGCTGAAGACATCAAGCCGGAGCGCATCTGAAAGCAGTTTTTTTTCGACATCCTCGGCCACAAGAATACAGGGCAGCAGCGGAAAACTGCTGCGAATAATTCTTATCATTCCAAGTCCGCTGAGGCTTTCCGAATCCATATCAATGATGGCCGTATGAACTCGCCTCTGCTGGAGGACATTCAAAGCTTCGTCTGCCTGGCTTGTCAGCAGGAGTTCAACGGAACGGTTCCTGAATACCTGCCTGACCGCCTGCGGCCAAGCCCAATCAGAGCCATTTATTAATACTTTTATATTATCCATAGTCATAGTGTCTTTGTCTTGAACTTAATTATGCAAATAATGTGCCATTAGGCGGAGAAAAGCTGTTATTTTATATAACCTATTTATGCGTAAAGACTTGCAAACAGATATTTAGAAATGTCTATTATCCGGCTTACCGCCAGAATGGCAGGAAGTAAATTATGCGCTGGCTTGTGTCTGGAGTTTTTCTTCTTTTTCAGAAGCTTTGCAGAGTTTGCAATCGCATACTCCCGCGGTGTGAAGATGAGTTGAGCCGGCTATATTTTTGGTTTCAGCAAGAATCGCTCCCTTTGCTTTCATCTTCCGAAACGCGACATCAGCAGCGTGCCTATCGATTGCGCCAATCGCATCGGTGAGAACGAGCACTCTTTTTCCTCTTTGCAAAAGACCCAGAACCGTCGATGCAACTGCACCTTCGGCTATTGCGCCGATTACAACAAATTCATCAGCTTTTAACTCCGTCAGCAGTCTTTCGGCTCTTGGCTCATCGAACGGGTTTTCGCATCTCTTATTGAGTATTATCTGGTCAAAACGTGCGAATAGGTCTCTCGACAGGTCTGTAGAATTATCAGCTTCAAATATAAATCTCTTATTGCGAATGGTGTATGAAACTTTCTTTTGACCGTCGCTGCCGATTATGCACAGATTATCGCCATTCCTGCTAATTTTACACAGCGAGGTTGAAACAACTCTTATGTGCTTTGTTCTTGCCCAGGCGTAAACTCTCCGGATATTCATAAGAACCCTGCGATGATTTTTTATGCAGGCTGAACCAGAGGCAACCAGAAAATCCTTCTGGGTATCGACATCAATCAGCACTCGTTTCCTTCGTAATTTTATCGGCCTTATCATAATTTTAGGTCCAAATAACTAATTCCCTTTCTTTGTCTTTTACGATGTAAACAGTCCGATAGTTCCACAAAATATGTATCGTTTTTTTTAAAACTTGACTTAATTATTGTTTCGCGTAAAAAAACATCTGTTTGAAAAATTTATTAAAAAGAATATAAAAATGGTTATAGATGGCTAAAAAACCACTTAAAGACTATCCAAATATCGCCTTACGAGAGGAGGACATAAAGGGCAAAACCGACTTTTCGGACGTTTTTGGACGTTCTGCGCCACTGCATATTGAAATCGGTTCCGGCAGCGGTACTTTTTTAGTTAATCAGGCAATCGCTTTTGGGCAGATTAATTTTCTTGGAATCGAATGGGCGAACAAGTTCTACAAATACATCGTAGATAGAATGGGGCGAAGAGACGTGGGGAATGTTCGTGTCATACGAACCGAAGCAGCTCTTTTTGTATCCGAGCATATTAAGAATAATTGCGTTGATTGTTTTCATATTTATTTTCCAGACCCCTGGCCGAAAAGGTCGCATAATAGAAGAAGATTCGTCTCTGCAAAAAACGTCGAACAAATGATTCGCTGTTTGAAAAAAAACGGCCTGATAAATATCGCCACAGACCACGCTGAATATTTCCAATGGATGAAGAATGTTTTCGAATGTTTCGCTGATAAACTAAAACCAGTTGAATTTGTGAAACCTGCCGGTGCGAGAGATAATGAACTTGTCGGCACAAACTACGAAAGAAAGTACATGAAGGAAAAAAGAAGTGTTTTCACTCTCGCGTTTAAAAAGATTTAATCGCCATTTACAAACTAATCGCTTTTTTTACATAACTGAATATAATGTGTTCTCTAATTTAAGAAAGAAACCCGATTGTGTCTATAGTAAACAAAAATGAACAAAAGTCCCGCTCGGTAGGTTTTATCGCGCTGGGCTGTCCGAAAAATGTCGTCGATTCGGAAAAGATGCTTGCTCTTATTGCCGAGGCAGGCTTTGTCATCGATATGGACAGCGACAACGCGGATATCGTGGTAATCAATACCTGCGGCTTTATAAAGCCGGCAGTTGACGAGGCGACTGAAGTTATAAACCAGACCCTTGCAAAAAAACGTAAAGGGAAAATCAAGAAAATCGTCGTCGCAGGATGTCTGCCGGAAAGATTAAAAGAAAAATTTCTTGAGCACTTTCCAAAAATAGACGCTGTCGTCTGCCTGGGCGCAAGAGACAACATAGTAAATGTAATTGAAAATCTTTTCAGTGAAAATCCCGCGAAATTCTATGCCAGCCCCGCCGATTGGGTAAATACAATTCAAAAAGATACCGACAGGTTTCTGATAACACCTTCGCATTGGGCGTATCTGAGAATAAGCGAAGGATGCGACAGGTCCTGCTCGTTCTGCACAATACCGGCAATAAAAGGCAAATTCAGAAGCAAACCGCTGGACGATATCGTCGCGGAAGCAAATCAGCTTGCACAGGCCGGCGTTGTGGAATTATCAATTATCGCTCAGGACAGCGCTAACTGGGGTCGCGACCTTGGCGAAAAGAACGGCCTTGTGAAAATTATTAATGAACTTGAAAAAATCGACAGGCTCAAATGGATTCGGCCGATGTATCTCAATCCTTCCGGCATAACTGACCAGCTCATTGAGGCAATCGCAAAAAATAAAAAAGTTGTCCATTATATTGATATGCCGATTCAGCATATTAATAACGAGATTTTAAATGCAATGCACCGACCTGATACGAAAGAGAAAATAACTGCTCTAATTGAAGATATTCGAAAAATAATTCCTGACGTTGTTCTTAGAACAACCGTAATTGTCGGCTTCCCGGGCGAAACAGACCAGCAATTTAAAGAACTTTTGGACTTTGTTAAGCAGATTCGTTTCGACGCTTTGGGCTGCTTTGCTTTCTGGCCTGAAGAAGGAACAAAGGCCGCTCAACTGTCCGGCCGGATTCCACAAAAAATCAAAGAGGACAGACAAGAACAGCTTATGCTCGCCCAACAGCAGATAGCATTCGAAAAAAATCAATCCCGCAAAGGTCAGATTATCGAATGTCTGATTGACGAAAACCAGCCCGGCCAGCCCGCCATTGGCAGATACTACGGCCAAGCTCCCCATATTGACAGCATTTGCCTTATTGATAACTGCACCGATCCGCCCGGCAGTTTTATAAAGGCCAAAATAACAAACTTCAAAGACTACGATTTGCTCGCGGAAAAGATTTGATTTTTAACTCTATATTCTATATTCTACCTTTTATATCCTATGTGGAAGCAGATACCAAATATCCTGACCGGCGGCAGACTTGTGCTTGCGGTGATTTTTCTGGCGATGATTTTATTTGAGCCGAGCCTGGCAGCCAATCGTGACACATCTTTTTATCTTGATATCACTTTTGGGATTTTTGTCATCGCCGGTCTTACCGATATAATCGACGGACCAATTGCCAGAAAACTTAATGTCGTAAGCAAATTCGGCAGAATGGTTGACCCCCTTGCCGACAAAGTTCTCATCTGCGGCGCTTTTATCGTTTTTGCTCTTATTGGTGAGCCGAAATTATTTAATTTATCAAAAGGCTGGCTCGCGGTAATCCAATGGGGTTTTGCGGCAATTATAATCGCAAGAGAAGCTCTTGTTACTATCCTGCGGCACTGGAGCGAATCGAGAGGCATTAAATTCCCCGCCACTTTATCCGGCAAAATTAAGATGTTCGTACAGGCTTTTGCCGTCGGAACGGTCCTTGTAAAAATGGCCCACGTCCAGACACCTGCCTGGGGTTATTGGTTCACAACTATTACTTATCTAATCACGCTTTCTATTACTGTTATCAGCGGTTTTATGAGCCTTAAAAAGGTTAAAATCCGGCCTGATTCTCCACTTTTATAGACATACTTTTAATCATTGACAGCCGTTTTGCCTATCCTTATACTTATGCGCCTCAATTTGTTTCTACAGTGCAATTTGTTTAACAGCCTTTATAGGGCTACTTCAATTATTTTAGGAGATTTAAAGAAATGGCTAAGAGTATGAAAATGGTTTACTTTTTCGGCGGCGGTAAAGCCGAAGGTAACGCAAAGATGAAGGAACTCCTCGGCGGCAAGGGAGCTAATCTTGCCGAAATGGCAAGCCTCGGTGTGCCGGTTCCGCCGGGCTTTACTATCACTACTGAAGTCTGCACTTATTTTTATAAAAATAAAAAGAAGTATCCGGCAACTCTAAAAGCTGATGTCGAAAAGGCTCTTGCAAGAGTCGAGCAGATTATGGACAAAAAATTCGGCGGCACGAATAACCCTCTGCTCGTTTCCGTCCGCAGCGGCGCTCGAAGCAGTATGCCCGGTATGATGGAGACCGTTCTTAACGTCGGTCTTACTGAAAAAACCATCCCCGGCCTTGTCGCTCTCAGCGGCGATGAAAGATTCGTCTATGACGCCTATCGCAGATTGATGATGATGTATAGCGATGTCGTTATGGAAAAAGCCGCAGGCATCGAACCTGCCGACGATATGGGCATCCGCAAACAGCTTGATAGAATTATGGACAAGCTGAAAAAACAGAAAGGCTACACAACCGACACCGAAATGACCACGGCAGATTTAAAAAGTCTTTGCTCGCAGTTCAAAGTTACGATTAAAGAAGTGCTCGGCAAAGAATTCCCGGATGACGCCAACAAGCAGCTTTGGGGCGGCATCGATGCAGTGTTCTCATCGTGGAACGGCAAAAGAGCCATCTCTTACAGAAGAATCGAAGGCATTCCTGACGAATGGGGCACAGCCGTCAACGTTCAGTCGATGGTGTTCGGCAATTTAGGCGAAACAAGCGCAACAGGCGTTGCTTTCACTCGTAATCCGGGCAACGGCGAAAATAAATTCTACGGCGAATATCTCGTCAACGCGCAGGGCGAAGACGTTGTCGCAGGAACCAGGACTCCGGGACCTGTAAACGAATCTTCAAAGAGCGAACACAATAAAACAGAAGTATCGCTCGAGAAGAAAATGCCATCAGCCTACAAGGAATTGAACGCGATTCAGCAAAAGCTCGAAAAGCATTATCGCGATATGCTCGATATAGAGTTTACAATTGAAAACAACAGGCTGTTTATGCTCCAGTGCCGAGTCGGAAAACGTAACGGCCCTGCCGCTGTCCAGATGGCTGTCGATATGGTCAAAGAAAAACTCATCACAAAGGAAATGGCTTGTTTACGTGTTACGCCTTCGCAGCTTGATGAGCTTTTGCATCCGATTATCGACCCGGTTGCTGAAAAAACACACAAAGCGCTTGCAAAAGGTTTGCCCGCAGGTCCGGGCGGCGCATGCGGCCAAATAGTTTTCAATGCTGTTGATGCAGTCGAATGGAAAAAGCAGGGCAAGGACGTTATTCTCGTCCGTGAAGAAACAAATCCGGAAGACGTCGAAGGTATGCGTGCCGCACAGGCCATTCTCACCGCTCGCGGCGGTATGACCAGTCACGCCGCTTTGGTTGCTCGCGGCTGGGGCAAGTGCTGTATCGTCGGCTGCGGCGGTATTGAAGTCGATTACGCCAAAAAGCAGCTTCACGTCGCTGGCAAGGTTATGAATGAAGGCGACTGGATTACGCTCAATGGAACAAAGGGCGTGTTCTATGAAGGTAAATTAACGATGATGGATGCATCAAAGGAAAACAAAGCATTCAATGACTTTTTGAAAATTTGCGATTCGGTAAGGACACTTGGTATTCGCACCAATGCTGAAACGCCCGCTGACGCCGCCAATGCAAGACAGTTCGGCGCAGAAGGCATCGGTCTTTTCAGAACAGAGCATATGTTCTACGGTAAAGGCGCAGACCAGCCGTTGTTCCTGCTTCGCAAAATGATTATGAGCAATACCCTTGCCGAGAGGCAAAAAGCTCTCGATGAGCTTTATCCTTTCGTTAAGAAAGATATAAAAGGAACTCTCGAAGCGATGGATGGCCTGCCGGTAGTAATAAGGTTGCTTGACCCGCCGCTGCATGAGTTTGTCCCTCAGGACGCCGCCAAACGCGCAGCCCTCGCAAAAGAGCTTAACATTAACGCTGATGAGTTTAATAAGCGTGCCGATTCTCTGCATGAATCAAACCCGATGATGGGACACCGCGGCGTAAGGCTCGGCGTCACTTATCCGGAAGTAAGCAGAATGCAGATAAAGGCTATTTTCGAATCTGCCGCTGAATTGTCAAAGGCCGGCAAAAAACCGTATCCGGAAATTATGATTCCGGTCGTCTGCGATGTAAAGGAAATTGAATTCCAGCAGCAGATTGTCAATGAAGTTTACGCCGAAGTTTGCAAAAAGACCGGCGTTAAAAAGATTCGCTATATGTTCGGCACAATGATTGAGATTCCAAGAGCCGCTCTTGTCGCAGGTGAAATTGCCAAAGTCGCTGAATTCTTCTCTTACGGCACAAACGACCTGACACAGATGACTTTCGGCTTCTCGCGTGACGATATCGGCGGTTTCGTGCCGGATTATATCAGCAAAAAGATTCTGCCCGGCGACCCGTTCCAGAGTATCGACCAGACCGGCGTCGGCGAACTGATTAAAATCGGTATCGAACGCGGTCGAAAAACCCGCAAGAATCTTGAAGTCGGAATTTGCGGCGAACACGGCGGCGAACCGGCAAGTATTGAATTTTGCCATAAAGTTGGTATGGATTATGTATCCTGCTCGCCATTCAGGGTGCCGATTGCAAGGCTTGCAGCGGCCCAGGCAGTAGTTAAAAATTAAATATTTTCCTCTAACCACCGGCTATGCCGGGGGTTAGAGTTTAACGGTGGGTGTAGCTCAGCTGGCAGAGCACTAGATTGTGGTTCTAGGGGTCGCGGGTTCAAACCCCGTCACTCACCCGTAAAAAAAGGCGGCCTTTTATTGCCGCCTTTTTAGTTGATAGATATTATGGTCAATAATAATTTGCCAAAATCCGTTTATATTCATATTCCTTTCTGTAAAACCAAATGCGCATACTGCGGCTTTTACTCAAAGTCCCCGCAGGAGTTTGATGTTGGAAAACTTTTAGATACAGAAATTGCGGAGCTTAAAAAATCTGCTTTTAAAAAACCAGTTAATACTTTATACATCGGCGGCGGAAATCCATCCTGCATCGGTCAGGAATCGCTGTGCGGTTTTTTGAAAACAGTTTTAACTCTTACCGGCAAAGTCGATGAGTTCACCATTGAAATTAATCCTGCCGACGCTGACAAAAATTTACTAATCGGTCTGAAATCGCTCGGTGTCAATCGCATCTCTATCGGTGTGCAATCCTTTGTGCAGAAGGAACTCGATTTTCTCGGCAGAAGATATAGCATCGAAAGAATTGACCAAATAATAAAAACGGCAAAGCAGGCAGGCTTTGAAAATATCAGTATAGATTTGATTTTCGCAATCCCCGGCTCAACCCTGCGAACCTGGCGGCAGAATCTGAAAAAGGCTATAGAAACAGGTGTTACACATATAAGCGCATATAGTCTGACTTATGAAAAAAATACGCCACTGGAAAAAACTATGTTCGCCGGCAAAATAAAAACTGTCACCGAGGAACTCGACAGGAAAATGTATGAAACTGCAATCGAAACCCTCGCTGATGCAGGCTTTGAGCATTATGAAATTTCAAACTTCGCAAAGCCGGGCTTTCAGTGCAGGCATAACTTGACATACTGGAAAAATGATTTTTACATTGGAATCGGCCCCGCTGCCAGCAGTTACATCCCGAATTGGAGAACTGAAAATATCAGCGACATCGATAAATATGCTGAATATATCGAAAATGATAAAAATCCCGTTTCAGAACGCATAAAAATAAGTCCGGTTGAAAAGGCCTCTCAGGCCGCGGTGCTTGGCTTGCGTTTAATTAAGGGGATAAACCTGACAGAATACAAACAAAAGACTGGTTTTGATATTTTCGAACTTTTTAAAGACTCGATAGAAAAAAATCTGAAATTAAAACTTTTGCAGTTAAAAAATGATAACCTCGGTCTGACTGCCGGTGCTCTGCCGATAGCGGATAGCGTCTTGTGCGATTTTGCCCAGCCGGACTGAAAACCATTCGGAGTTGCTTTAAATGCATCAAGTGGTTATATTGTAGGTTTATAAATTTAACGAAAACGACAAATGGATATAAACAATATACGAAATTTCTGTATTATCGCTCATATCGACCACGGTAAAAGCACCTTGGCCGACAGGCTCCTGCTGATGACCGGCACTGTCAGCCAGCGGGAATTCAAGGACCAGATGCTCGACACTATGGACATCGAGCGCGAGCGCGGAATCACCGTCAAGGCCTCAGCCGTTATGATGAACTATCATCATGAAGGTAAAGATTATATGCTTAACCTCATCGACACGCCCGGCCACGTCGATTTTCATTATGAAGTTTCACGTTCAATGACCGCCTGCGAAGGCGCGATTCTCGTCGTCGATGCCACCCAGGGCGTCGAAGCGCAGACTCTCGCAAACGCGTATATGGCCATAGATTGCAACCTTGAAATTATTCCAGTCATCAACAAAGTTGACCTGCCCGCCGCTCAGCCGCAGGTTGTCGCCGAAGAAATAGAGCACACTCTCGGCATAAATAAAAACCAATGTTTTTACATCAGCGCAAAAAGCGGCCTGGGCATCGATGAACTGCTCGATGCGATTGTTACACTTATGCCGCCCCCGAAACAGGATGATGACCCGCATATCAAGGCCCTGATTTTCGACAGTCATTTCGACGATTACCGAGGCGTGATTTGTTACGTCAGAGTTTTTTCTGGAACTCTCCAGCAGGGCCAGAAAATAAAAATGATGGGTGCCGGCAGAAGTTACCAGATTTCCGAACTCGGCAAATTCACGCCGTCGATGAAAAAAATAGATTCGCTCGGCCCCGGCGAAGTCGGTTACGTTATCGCCAATATTAGAACTCTTTCAGATGTTACAATAGGCGACACTATCACCCTGTTCGCCGACCCCGCCGAAAAGCCATTGCACGGCTACAAAAAACCGTTGCAAATGGTTTTCAGCGATTTTTATCCCGGCAACAATACCGAATATACTCAGCTTCGCTCGGCATTCGAAAAACTTTCGCTCAACGACGCGAGCTTTTCATTCTTCCCGCAGAACAGTCCGGCTCTGGGCTTTGGTTTTCGCTGCGGCTTTCTCGGAATGCTGCATATGGAAATCATACAGGAACGTCTCGAACGCGAAAACGATATCGAAGTCGTCCAGACCGCCCCGACCGTAACTTACGAAGTCCTTACAACTGATAACGAAACAGTAAGAGTCGATTCGCCAAGTCAGCTTCCCGAGCCTACAAAAATAGAAGAGCTGCGCGAGCCGATAGTAAAACTCGAAATCATTACGCCAAAAGACAGCATCGGCGGAATTATGCAGCTTGCAGAGCAGCGAAGATGCGTGCTCTTAAAGACCGATTACATAAGCATTACCCGTGTAATGATGGAGTTCCGGGCGCCGCTTGCGGAAATAGTTTATGATTTTTACGACCAGCTCAAAGGCATAAGCAGAGGTTACGCTACAATGGACTATGAGCTTATCGGCTTTGAAGCGGCAGACCTTGTCAGAATTGAAATACTCATTAATAAAGAACCTGTTGATGCCTTAAGTCTCATAGTGCATCGTTCAAACGCCGAAGCCCGCGGCAGGAAACTGCTGCTGAAACTACGAAAGGCAATTCCTCGCCATCAGTTTGAAATACCGCTTCAGGCCGCTATCGGCGGTAAAATCATCGCTCGCGAATCCATAAAGGCCTTCAGGAAAGACGTAACCGCAAAACTCTACGGCGGCGATGTTACGCGTAAAATGAAAGTGCTGAAAAAGCAAAAGGAAGGCAAAAAAAGAATGAAGAACATCGGCAGCGTTCAAATCCCGCAAAAAGCCTTTATGAGTATCCTCGATACAAGCGATTAATCATATCGCTGGAAATCTGCAATAAAAAAGGTTTCTACACCGTCTTAACAGCAGTGTAGAAACCTGAAATTCACTGAAGATAATTAATTACCTTGTGACCCGACAGGTCTTATTTCTTTGGTGCCTCTTTTGGAGCTTCCTTTGGCGCAGCTGCTTTTACTTCTTCAAATTTAGTAACTGTAATCCATTTGACTATTCCTTTGGCAAGAACCGTACCGGTAGCCTTTACTTCTTTGCCGTCCAGAGCTTCAAGCTTTTTGGCTTCAGCATCAAGGGTTACCATGTATTTTACATCGCCGGCAGTCAGCGTAACTTCTGTGACTTTGCCTTCTTTGTCCTTTACAACGCCGACTTTACCTTTAACTGTTTCTTCTTTTGCCGCTGTGACTGCCGGCTTGCCCGCTGCCGGTTTGTCTGCTGCAAACACTGGAACTACGATTGCTGCAATAAGGCACAACGTAACTAATACAATTAATTTTTTCATTTTTTACTCCTTAGCTTAAACTGATAACTAAACATTTAATTTTATCTTTACAATAAACAATCCCTTGTGGAATTATCATCTTTCCTTTCTTCCGATACACACCTCACTTTCTTCAGAGCAGATACATACTTTATATCAAGTATCTTATTCATAGATACGGTATGAAAATTTATTCCGGACATTATACATACCGTAGGATTTTTATATCAAGTAAAATAATATCTGCCGTTGCCAAATAAATATCTGCTGTTTGCCTCTGAGTTATCTCAGGTTCAGGCATAAAATTATAATTCACAATCGCCCTTGTCTGGTTCAAAATCAGCCGATTTTACTCTAATTCCTTACTTTACAATAGGTTACAAATCAAACAAGCCGACTTTTTTATATAAAAACTGTTGCTTAAAATAAAAAAATTGCATATCATTTGAATAAGTTATATAATTATGAAACAAATTTGTCAATAATGTTTTTAAGGAAATAAAAATGTCTTTAGGCCAGATAATTCGAAAAAGACGGCACGAATTAAATGTAACGCTTGACGAAGTAAGCGCAAAAACAGGTTTTTCCAAGCCTTACTTGTCAACGATAGAAACAGGCAAAGTAAAAAATCCGCCCAGCGATGAGCTTCTTCGCAAACTCGAGGATGCTCTGCAATTTTCTCCCGGCACACTTCGACACGCCGCCAATCTCGACAGAATGTCTGCCGATGTTCGTCAGCAGTTCGAGGCTTGCGAATCTGAAAATCAGCGGTGGCGAAAA
Source organism: Sedimentisphaerales bacterium (assembly GCA_050014075.1). GTDB lineage: Bacteria > Planctomycetota > Phycisphaerae > Sedimentisphaerales > UBA12454 > UBA12454. Next base: position 25,738 of record JBEKEA010000017.1, read on the forward strand.
CTGGTGCGGAATTTAATGGACAAAAAAGTCAAAGGCGCAGAGATTAACGAACTGCTGTCAAAAAGCGACCTTCAGATTGACAAGAGCGTTTCCAAAACTGAGCCTGGCAGATTGATACCGATTATAAACCGTGTAGCCGCCGGCTATCCTGTCGATTTTGATGACCTGGATTATCCGGCAGGTTTCGCGGACGATTATGTACGATGTCCGGACATTGACGACCCGCATGCTTTCGGTGTGAGGATTGTCGGAGACTCGATGGAACCTAAATTCGTGCAGGGTGACATTGTAATTGTTTCGCCTGCCGTTGAGGTAAGAAACGGTGACGACTGTTTTGTCAGATTGGTACCGCACGAAACTACATTTAAGCGCATTTTCTTTGAGACTGAAAATATGGTCAGGCTTCAGCCGCGAAACGAAAAATATTCGCCGATGATGGTCGAAGGCTCAAGAATCAACGGCCTTTACCGCGCCGTCATTAAATACGAAAGACTGTAGAAATAATAAAATTGTGGGAACCAAACGGGCTTAAGCAATGAATGACTTGCTCGATAAAACCAATCCACCGCCGATACGGCTTGCAGATTCTTATATCCGTTGGTCTGCTGTAATCGTCTCTATGTATCTTTTGGCGCGATTAACACCTCGAATTAGAAATGTTGGCAAATTAGACTTGACAGGTATCGCAGTAGGTTTAGCAATTGGTATCTTATGGTCGCTTTCGACTTTGATAAGGGCTTATGTCCTGGCAAAAAAAGGCATATTTGTAAGTGTATATAAAAAGAATAGAAACAAAACCCTGTTTTGGATAGGGCTGATTATCGAGATGGCAATTCTTTTCGCCATAGGCTATTATGTCTTACGGATAGCGGAAGTATATAAGATTAATTTTAATTTTTGGGACGCAATCTGGAGCTTAATATTCTCTGTATTTTTTGCCTTTTTTTTTATCTCTGGCATCGGATATTATTTTTTAGAATGGCGATTTAGCAAAAAGTTTTTTGATAGATCTGATAAATAATAAATATAAATAAAAAACCCCGACTCGCGTTAATGCAAACCGGGGTTAAATTTTCAATCTTCAATTTTAAATCTTAAATTTTATTACGTTCCTTCTGTCTGACTATCTGGTCCCGGTGCTGCGGCAACAGGTTCCTCCGCCTTGGGTTTTTCCTCCAGCAGGCCTTCAAATTTCAGACTGTCTTCGTCCTTGACGTCAATCTTGATGACGTTTTTATTCTTAAGCTCGCCTTTGAGTATATTTTCGCTCAGCGCATCTTCGATATATCTTTCTATCGCGCGCCTAAGCGGACGGGCTCCGAACTCAGGATTATAGCCCTTCTCGATAAGGAACTCTTTGCTTGCGGGGCTGACATCGAGTCGATAGCCCTGCTTTACCAGACGCTTGAATACCTTATTAAGCTCATAATCTACAATCGTGGTAAGGTCGTCGCGTGTCAGTGCATGGAACACGATAACGTCATCGAGCCTGTTAAGAAACTCCGGCCTGAAGTGGCGTTCCACTTCTTTTTGGAGCATCTCTTTCATTTTCTCGTAATTCGCTTCCGCGGTGCGCTTGCCGAATCCGAAACCTGACTGGCTCCTGATAAGGTCTGCTCCGATATTGCTGGTCATAATCAGGATAACGTTTTTAAAATCGATATGTCTGCCGAAGCTGTCGGTCAGTCGGCCTTCTTCCATAATCTGCAGCAGCATATTATATACATCCGGATGGGCCTTTTCGATTTCATCGAGCAGCAGCACAGCGTATGGCCTGCGTCTGATTCGCTCGGTCAGTTGTCCGCCCTCTTCGTATCCGACATATCCGGGCGGTGCGCCTACGAGACGGCTGACATTATGTTTCTCCATATATTCGCTCATATCGATTTGAATAAGAGCATCTTCGTTGCCGAACATAAATTCCGCAAGCGCCCTGGCAAGCAGTGTTTTTCCGACACCGCTTGGGCCGATAAATATAAACGAGCCCATTGGGCGGTTCGGGTCTTTCAGGCCGCTGCGGCCTCTGCGAACGGATTTCGCGATTGCTGCGACTGCTTCCTCCTGGCTGACAACACGTTTGTGCAGTTCGCTTTCAAGTTCAAGCAGTCTTTGTGTCTCGTGTTTTTCAAGTCGGGTAAGCGGCACGCCGGTCATCTTACTGACAACTTCGGCTATCGTTTCAACATCGACAATGCCGGTGCTGTCCTTATTCTGGTCATACCATTTCTGCTGTATTTCAGATTTTTCATCCAGCAGTTTCTGGCACTGGTCACGAAGGGCCGCGGCCTTTTCATAATCGGCGCCTTTTACTGCCTCGTCCTTTTCCATCTGCATTTTTTCGATTCGCTTGTCAATCTCCGCGATGTCCGGCGGAGAAGTCATATTTTTCAGACGGATACAGGCTCCTGCCTCGTCGATAACATCTATCGCTTTATCCGGCAGACATCTGCCTGTTATATATCTGCTGGATAGTTCGACTGCCTGGTTGAGCGCCTCATCGCTGAAGCTTACGCGATGATGTGCCTCGTAACGGTCACGCAATCCTTTAAGGATGTCCAGCGTTTCATCTTGGTTTGGCGGTTCGACAACTATTGTCTGGAACCTGCGCTCCAAAGCAGCGTCTTTTTCGACATATTTTCGGTATTCATCGAAAGTCGTCGCACCTATGCACTGAACTTCTCCGCGTGACAATGCGGGCTTCAAAACATTGGATGCATCAATTGCGCCTTCCGCTCCGCCCGCTCCGACAAGCGTATGAAGCTCATCGATAAAGAGAACGACATTTTTCGCGCGTTTAACTTCGTTGATAACGGCTTTGATTCTCTCCTCAAACTGACCTCTGTATTTTGTGCCGGCCACCATCAGCGCAAGGTCCAGCGATACGATTCTTTTATCGCGCAGCAGTTCGGGCACCTTTTTGTCGGTGATTTTCTGTGCAAGACCTTCGACAATCGCTGTTTTGCCTACGCCCGCTTCGCCGATGAGAACCGGGTTGTTCTTCGTTCTCCTGCAAAGTATCTGGATAAGTCTTTCAATTTCGATTTTTCTGCCGATGACAGGGTCAAGCTCGCCCTCAGCGGCAAGCAGCGTAAGGTCTCTGCCGAAACTATCGAGAGCCGGCGTTCGGCTTTTCTGCTGCTGTTTGGCCGCCATCGGATCCATCTTCATATCGAGCGACGGCATACTGTTCTCAACTCCGGCGCCCAGCAAGTTAAGAACTTCCTGGCGGACGTCTTCAAGTTTCAAACCCAGGTTCATCAATACCTGTGCCGCGACTCCTTCGGTTTCACGAAGCAGTCCCAAAAGCAGATGTTCCGTGCCGATATAATTATGATTAAGAGACCTTGCCTCTTCGATTGCGAATTCGATAACTTTTTTTGCCCGCGGCGTATGTGGCAGTTTACCCATACTGACCATATCCGGCCCGCTTTTCACAAGCTTTTCTACTTCCAGTCTTAGTTTTTTGATATCGACGTCGAGGTTTTTCAAAACATTCGCCCCTACGCCTGAACCTTCCTTAACAAGACCCAGAAGAATATGTTCTGTTCCGATATATTCATGGTTGAACCGCTGGGCCTCCTGATTGGCCAGGGCCATTACCTTTCTTGCTCTATCTGTAAAACGTTCAAACATAATTACCCCTTTTTCGCAGGTGCGTATCTAAAATCTTACTTTGCTATATCTATTTTAACATAGTCCATGTCACTGTAAAGACATTCTATATATATGTTCCTGCCAGCTAATTGTTCATTTCACAACGATTAGGATAAAGTATCTCACCCTATTTATCGACAAAAAACGAGGGGTCTTTGAGTATTGGAGTTAAAAAAATACGGATATTTGCATAAAAAAAGCCCGTCAACGGCGGGCTTTGGCTTTGCCTTGTTATGTTCCGATAGAAACCTGTCAGCCTTCCTGATTTTCAAGCATTTTGCGGAGGTATGAGTTTTCCCGACGTGTCGCCTCCACATCAAAAAGCAGATACTTTAAAATCAGCCGAAGATGTTCCAGCGATTCTTCTATGGTTTCAGTATTATTCAGCTTCTGACTGATTGGCTTTGCCTTTTGGGTTAGCAGTAAAAGCTTTTTGCCCTGACTGTTGGGGATATCTGAAATTTCATTCAGGAGCTCTTTTAGTTTGGCTTCAAATGCAGGAATATCCATATCTTTTACCCTTTCTACCTCCCCATTATGGGGACAATCTTCTTCTTCAAGCATCCTGCGACAACAGTGTGTCCTTATCGGAAAATAACTGCAAAATATATGCCATTATCGTCTGATAACTTTTTCGTCGGCCGATAGCTTTAAAAACCGCCATTTTCCCTCAAAGAGCCGCTGCTTTCGCTTCACACTTTAACATTAAGTTCTATGCGAAATTTGCAGACCTGTTGCGGAAAGTGCACACAAAACCTGTCAGGTTGTTCTTGCAGATAAACACAAATGACTGTATTATTAAGTCATAATGAATTTAATGGAGAATCGGTTATGAGAGCAAAACTGCCTCAAGCACTTTGGCTTATTCAGTGGCACCTGCTTTTCGCAGGTCTGGCTGCAATTGCAATGGTAGTATGGGTTCTTGCCCAGGCACTTCCGTTTTTCAACGGCAGTTTTATTATGCTGGCTTTTCTTGCCGCGGCAACCGGTGTATTTGCGATTATTTTCCTGCTCCATCAGTTAGTTAATATCCTGACCCTTAATCAGCAATACTTTGAAAAGTTAAACGATTCTCTGGCGGCGAGCAAAGAACTGCTCGAACAGGCAACCCGCGACATTAAGCTCAGCGAAACCGTTAAAAGCATTGTCTATCGCGATATGAACTATCAGTATCTCCGCACCGCGGTAATGGAAAAGCTTCATCAGCAGGACTTCAAAGCAACTTACGCGATGATTGAAGATATCGCCCGCAGAGCAGAATACAAAACGCTGGCCGAAGAGCTTAAGATGATTGCCGATAATTACCAGGACGCAACCGAACAGGGCAGGACAAGCCAGATTGAAAAATACATCGACGAGCTGCTCGAACAGTATCAATGGGCTTCTGCCAACATTCAGATTGAAACTTTCATAAAACAATATTCTGACCTCGATAAAAGCAAAGCCCTTAAGCAGAAACTTATCGAAAAGAAAGAGCAGCGGAAACGCCGGCTTTTGGCAGACTGGGACGAAGCGGTAAAACGCGAAGATACCGACGGAAGTCTTATAGTTCTTAAAGAGCTTGATTTATACCTTACTCCCAGCGAAGGATTGGCTTTGCAGGAAGCCGCCAGCGAAGTCTTTAAAAACAAATTGCACAATCTTGGCGTCCGTTTTTCCATTGCCGTAAGTGAAAAGCAGTGGACGGATGCTCTCGCTGCAGGTCAGGAGATTATTAAAGGTTTCCCGAACAGCAGGATGGCCGATGAAATACGCGGCAAACTCTCGACATTGAGCGAATTAGCGGAAAAATAACCCCCTTCAAATCGTTCTTGCAAATTCTGCCGATTACCTGTAAAGTACCCCAAATAATCAGGTTTGCATCAAACGTATTACGATAAACGAGATTTATCCACCTCTGGTGGACGAGCATCGCAACCAATTTACGATTAACCGCGGTTAACGACGTTCGAGGGTGTAGCTCAGTTGGTAGAGCAATGCACTTTTAATGCATAGGTCTTGGGTTCGAGCCCCAACACCCTCATTTTTACCGAAGGCAAAAATTGCTCACCTGCCTGCCGCGTCGAAGCCATTTCCCTATGGGACACCTTAGGTGGGCGAAGACGGGCTCCCCCAGAGACTATTTTTCTTGTAAGCGCCTATTTCCTAAGTGTTAACGACCTACCGGCACGTCTTTTTCTTCTAAGGACTTTCCTGCCGCCCGGCGATCTCATTCTGTTCAGAAATCCGCTCTTGCGTTTCTTTTTAATCCTGCTTACTCGATGATTTTCCATTATTGCTCCAATTAATATATTTCGCGTATTCTCCACAAATCCCGCAAAATTTCAACTGTTTTTTATTTCCTTTTCTATTTGCCCTATTTCTTTTTTAAAGCTATAATTTCTCTTGTTTCCTTGAGGGCTGCAACGCAGGATTCGTACAGGTTTATAAAATAATGAAATGGAGGTTGTTATGGTTTGGGTTATTCCAATTGGTGTTGTCATTTTTCTTTTCCTCTCCGGTATAAGAATCGTTCGCCCCACTCACAGGGGACTTATCGAAAGATTCGGTAAATACAACAGATTTGCCAACCCCGGCTTTAACTGGGTTCTTCCCGGAATAGAGCGAATGATTCAGGTAAATATTACTGAGCAAATGGTGGATGCTCAGCCTCAGGAAATAATCACCAACGATAATCTTAACGCCAAGGTCGATGCGCAGGTTTACTATAAAGTCAAAGCAGAGGAGGAATGCGTCAAAAGCTCTCAATACAATGTCTATAACTATCAGTGGCAGATTGTCAATCTTGCCAGAACGACTCTGAGAAACATTATTGGCACATTGACACTCAAATCCGCCAACAGCGAAAGAGACAAAATCAACGGCGAGCTTCTTTCCACACTGGCAAAGGAAACAGGAAGCTGGGGCATGGAAATTGTGCGTACCGAGTTGAAGGAAATCGACCCGCCCAAAGACGTTCAGGAAACGATGAACAAGGTCGTCAAGGCCGAGAACGAAAAAGTTGCCGCACTCGATTTTGCCAATGCGATGGAAAGAGAAGCCGACGGCCAGAAAAGGGCCGAAATCAAAAAAGCTGAAGGCATTAGACAGGCAAAGATTCTCGCCGCCGAAGGCGAAGCTTTGGCCATTAGGCTCGTCAACGAGGCTGCCGATAAATATTTCATCGGCAACGCCCAGATACTTAGAAAACTTGAAATGGTCGAAAAGGCGCTGAAGAACAACGCGAAGATTGTTATTCCTTCTAATTGCGAACTGGTCAACGTTATCGGCGAAATGGCTGGCGTCCTGCCTATTAAAAAACCAGGAGCGAACGAGTAATTATTCTCCGCTGGGGGATGCCTTACGGCATTTACCGGATACTCAATATTCGGCTAACCCTGCCATAAAAAATGGCAGGGTTTTTTTATGCAAAAATGAGGTTCTTACTGATTTTTAAGTTACCTACTTTCGTTATTTTACACATACTATCAGTCGATAATCGAGATATGGCTAATACTCTATCAAATAACAGTGTTTTTATGGGATTTTTGCCTATTTTAACAAAAAACCGGAAAAATCTTGACATTAACAGCTATCAAACGTATATTTTAAATGAGCATTTAAAATGTATATTTGATTATTAGGAGTATGATAAATGGAAGCGGTAAAAAAACAGGATGTTCATACACGCCAGCGGCTGCTCGAAAGCGCCTGCCAGATATTTGCCAACAAAGGTTACAGGGATACCACAATTGCTGATATTAGTGAACTGGCCGGCACAAACGTTGCGGCCGTGAATTATCATTTTGGCGACAAGGAAGCTTTATATATTGAATCCTGGCGGCTGGCATTTCACAAATCTTTAGAGACTTATCCGCCGGATGGAGGCGTTTCTCCCCACGCCCCTGCCGAAGAGCGTTTTCGCGGAAGAATTTTTGCCGCGATGCAGCGTTTTGCTTATTCCAAAAATTACGAATTTGAGATTATGTCAAAAGAGCTTGCCACCCCTACCGGCCTGCTGGCGGAGGTTATTCGAGAATCTAT
>JBEKEA010000018.1:0-33047 GCA_050014075.1 Sedimentisphaerales bacterium
GAAGCGGCATTTTCCGCCTCTTCTATAGTTTTTAAATTCTGAGTTGTAAAAGTAAGCTGCAGGCCGAAAAGGACGATGAGCCAGGTAATATAAATCCATAAAACGCCCAGGGGGACAAGACCAAGTATGCCATAGACCGCGCTTGATGGAATAAATTTGACAATGTAAAGGCCAAAGCCCCATTTTGCGACTGTCCATGCCATCGCGGCTATAAGCGCACCCCACATAGCGGCTTTAGAGTTTACCTTGGCGTTAGGCATAAGCATATAGAGAGCATACAAGCCGATAAATGCAATGACGAACGGCACAACAGGACCGATGTATGTAAAGATACTGTGGGTTAGATGACCTGCGATGCTGTATTTTGCGTTGACATAAACCGCGACGCCGAGCAGCAGCGGGCCGAGAGTCAGAAATGCCCAGTAATTTGTAATTCTTTGAATCATATTTCTGCGGCTTACGTTCCATATAATATTGAATGAATTTTCAATATTCATTAACAGTGCAATCGCGGCCCATATAATGAGCGCGCTGCTGATGATAGTAATTGAGCCTTTGTTGAGATTGGTGTAAAAGTTGTTAGTAAATTCATCGACTTTCTGGGCAAGAGTAATTTTCTGGCCCGGATTGTTGGGGTCAACGGGATACTCGACGTTTTTTATGAAAGCCAAATCATAGAAATAAGTTCTTACCTGCGAGCCGAGGTCTTCAAACGCGCCGAGAGAATGAAAAATCAGAAGCGTAACAATCACAAGCGGCACGATGCCGAAAATAGTATTGTACGAAAGGATGGAGGCCTGCTGGTCGGCCCTGTTTTTGAAGAGGAGTTTTATACACTGCGGCCAGAGCCTGATTTGAAAAACTATAAAACGGGCGAATCGGCCGAGTTCTTCGGTTGGAGTGGAAAATAATTTATCGAACATAACTACTCCTATTTTTTTAACAATTGTTCAAGACCTTTTTGAATCTGCTGCTCGGCCTGCTTCTGGATGAGCTTGCCGACATCTATTTTGGGCTTGTCAATCGTGCCTTTCAGCGGCAGAACAATTCTCTGGCCGTTATATGTCCAGGGTAAAGTAACATCCATTTTCATCGATTTATCCAGGCCGATTTGGCCGCCAAAGTTGATAGCTTTTTGGTCGATGTTCATCTGCATATTATCATACCTGATGATTCCATTTGAAACCGTAAACGGGGTCGGCAGAAGAGTTATATTCGGGTCCGAGGAGCCGCCGGTGAGTTGAACAATCTGCGGAATCAGCGATGAGCCTTTCAGGTGCATATTGTCGATGGAAATTGTGCCGGCTATATCTATAGAATTTTTATAGCCCGACTGAAGAGGGATGGCCATTTTTTGGCAATCAAAATTCAGAACACCTGTAACATTGACGGCACCTGCAAAAACGGGGTTGATGTAGCCGAGCATCGCATCGGAAGTTTGCTTTGTGATTTGAATTTTGTCGAACATTTTCATCGCACTGGGAGTTTTGAGCATCGATGGAGTGTCCTTAAGGTTCGCCGAGCCGCCGAAGTTTAGTTTGCCGCTGTTGACAGTTGTGGTAAAAGGCGCAATTGTCATTAGGCCGTTATCGACTTTGACGTCCAGTTCGCTTTTGCCGATAGTCAGCCCCATAAACTCCGCGCTGTCGAACCCGAAAGTTGATTTAGCATTGAGATTGCTGGTAAATAGAGCCGGGGTCTGCTTTGGATAAACACTTGAAAACGAAAGAGTATCGTTTCTTTTGCCGGTCGCCGATAAACCGGAGGGTAGAAACGGCGAAACAAGCGAACTTGCGGCAGCCAGGTCGTAATCGGCATTGAACGTGCCTTCGGTTTTTACGTTTTGGCCGGACTGGGAATTGGTGAGTTTGCCGGTAAGTTTTATCTGCGGACTTGTTAATTGAAGTTTTTCGATAGTATAAATTTTCTGTGCGGTGTCGAACCGGCCAGTAAAGGCCAGGTCCATATATTCCTGAGAAAAGGTTTGTTTGCCGACAGAAGCGAGACTGAAATTCTTTATGGCAATCTGTTTTATAATCGCATCGATAATATTATCTTTGATGCCAAGTGAGATGTCGCCCTGCGCGGTGCCGGCAAGCCGCGTTTTAGGGTCGAGTTTGCCGAAGATGTAAAGATATGGCCCGGCCTTAGCTAGGTCAACGTTCATATCGGCATTAATTCGCGTTTGATTTTGCGCAGTTGAGCCGAAAGGAACCATCGAATCTTTCAGACTTATCTTGCCCGCCGAGGCGGTAATATCGGCGGTTTTAATAGTAATCTGTTTGTTTTCAAAATCAGAAGTGAAATCATATTTGATATTTGCGGCTGGTTCTGAAATGCCATTGCTGTCGGGCATCTTAACTATGATATTGTTAAATGTTCCGCTGCCTGTGCTGCTGAGGATTCCTTTTGCGAAAGCCGCTTTCCCCGTGAGATTTGCATCGCCGGCCAGTTTCGGCTTAATCTCGAAAAATTGTCCCACATCGCTTTGCATCTGGGCCAGGTCGAGCCGGGCGTTATAATTCATATTGTCCGTTGTGCCGCTGAGGCTGCCCTTTAGAAACGAAGAATCGACGGTGAGCTTTTCAACGATTATCTTGTCCTGCTGAGAAATTATTTTCGCGTCAACTTCAACGGGCTTTGAAAGTATAATGCGTTTTACAGGGAATTTCCCTTCGAGCGCCCAAAGTTTGACTTTACCGGCCAGAGTCCTTTTGCCGTTTTGAGCTTCGGTATTTATAGTTCCGCTCAGCCTGCCGAAGTTTATATCGAAATCCTCTTTGAATTTCGCAATCGCCTTGACCTGCTTGAAAGTTTTGGCGACGTCGCAGTCAAACTGCCCCTGCAAATTATCGGCAGAATCGGCTTTTAGAAAATCCTCAAAACTGCTCATGGTTTTCGGAACGGTTCCTTTCACATCGGCGGTCAGACCATCGGCTGTAATTTTGAGCCGGTCGATATTTATCGTTTTTTCTGTCGTATTAAGTTTTACATCCGCCTGAAACGCTGATGTCTGGATTCTATCGCCTTTTATAGCTGAGCCGGATATGTCAAGATTGGTTGCACTGGCAGTACCCTGGAGATTTTCAAACTGTCCCTTTTGAATCTTAGCCTCCATACTCGCCTTGACTCTGCCGGCGGTCGTCAAATTCACGTCAAACACTTTAAACAGCGGCGAAAGCGTCGAAATGTCAAGGTCGTTGACTTCGAGCGAAACGTCGCCCGTAGTATCGGCAAGCGACCATTCCTTATTGGCGCTTTTTAATTGTCCCGAAGCGCTGACCTGTGAAACCTCATTTGCGGACGCCACTGCCATAGAGACATCGAAAGTACTTTGGCTTCCGAGCGGCCTTAACGCAAGTTTACTGTTTATATCCTTGATCTCCAAAGTCTGGACAATATCGTTTGTATCGGGAGCGATAACTTTGAAATTGCCCTGATTTATAGTCAGGTTGATATGTTCAATGGCCAACAGAGCGGCGGCAGGTGGCGATGAAGGCTCTTTTTTAGTTTTGGCTGCCGTTTCCTGCGAGAGCAGAAGTTTTTCGGAAGAGGTAACCTTTTTTTGTGCACAGGGGCCGCTAACATCTATCAAAACCTGCGGCTGGTCAATAACAGCGGCATCGATTGACAGCTTTCCGCCCAGAAGAGCAATGTAATTGGGGCGTGCCGAAACGGATTTCGCGGTTATTTTTGTGCAGCCGGTGTTGTCGGTAAAATCGAACTTTTGCGCTTTTACGCCCGCCAACCAGCCCATCGATAGCGTGTCAATTTTGACTTTACCGCTAATTAAAGCGTTCACCCTCGCAAGTATCATACTTTTCCCGCTGCTGCTGGACAGGTAAGCCGGAACGGCAAAATACAAAATCAAAAAGAACACACATAAAAAAAACAGTGTCCAGAGAAAAACTTTTGTTACTGAGATTTTTGAACGTTTTTTTTCCTGATTATTATTTTCGGACTGCATTTGTGTCCCCTCACAAAATAAAGTTAAAAATCAAAAACATAATATCAAAAATTCGGAATGTCTCTGTCAGCTTTGCATTACTTCGTCAGTTTTTGTTTTTACGGCTTTGTCCATTATGTCTGTATATTGCCTTGTAAGCTCATCGATTTCTTTTTTCCCGTGGTCGCGGTCGTCCAGCGAGATGGTTTTTGCCTTTTCTTCATCGTCGAGCTTCTTGTTGGCATCCCTGCGAATGTTTCGAATGCTGACCTTGGCCTGTTCGCCGAGCTGTTTGACCTGGCTGGCAAGCTGTTTCCTTCTTTCCTGAGACAAAGGCGGAACATTGAGCCTGACTACTTTTCCATCGCTGATTGGCGCGATAGAAAGGTCGCTGTTCCTGATTGCCTTTTCGATTTCCTTTATCGAAGCGGGGTCAAAGGGCTTTATGACAATCATACTGGCCTCCGGGGCCGAGAGAGTCGCAAGCTGTTTTAACGGGGTGGGCGAGCCGTAATAATCGACCCTGATATTTTCGACAAGACCTGTTGACGCCCTGCCGGTTCTTACGGATTTGAACTCGCCATGCAGATGTTCATACGCCTTATCCATAAGTAATTTGTGTTCAGCTACAATTTTCTGAGTCGGCATAGTACCTCCGGCAACTAACTGACAATAGTTCCTATTTTTTCGCCCAAAAGCGCTTTTGTTATAGTGCCCTTCTGAAAGATATTCAGCACAATTATCGGAATTTTGTTTTCACTGCATAAACTTATGGCCGAATGGTCCATAACCCGCAGGTTCTTTTTTAATACATCCCGATACTCGAGCTTATCGAAAAGTTTTGCTTTAGGATTTTTAATCGGGTCGTCGTCATAAACGCCGTCAACTTTTGTGGCCTTGATAAGCACATCGGCGTCAAGCTCGGAAGCTCTCAGTGCGGCGCAGGTATCTGTCGAGAAGAACGGATTTCCGGTTCCGCCTGCCAGAATGGTAACCCTTCCCTGTTCGAGATGTCTTATCGCCCTTCTGCGGATAAAAGGTTCGCAGATGGCGGAAACTTCAATTGCGCTTAAGACACGCGTGGGCTGGCCCATTTTTTCAAGAGTTTCCTGCAAAGCGCAGGCATTGATTACGGTGGCAAGCATTCCCATATAATCAGCGGTATGTCGCGGGATATGACTTGCTTTACTGAAGGTTTCGCCGCGAAGAAAATTGCCGCCTCCGACAACGATGGCGATTTGTGTGCCGAGTTTTTGAATTTGTATAATGCGCTCCGCCAGCGAAGCAAGCTGCTGACCGTCGATACCGAATCCGCCGGCTTTGCAGAAGCTTTCGCCGCTGAGTTTCAGCAGAATACGTTTGTATTTTAATTTGCCCATCCCTGTTCCTGTCTATTCTACGGTGTATATTATATTAGCCGATTGCGAATCGGACAAATTTAATTATTTTGGCGGTACCGCCGGCCGCTTTGGCGGCGTCAGCGAGAATTTTCTGCACCTGAACCTTCTCTTCCTTGACAAAACCCTGCTGCAGCAGACAGTTTTCGGCAAAAAACTTATTCATTTTGCCTTCGACAATCTTACCGATGATATTGGCGGGTTTGTTCTTTACCTGGTCGGCAGCAATGGCCTTTTCGCGTTCGATTACATCGGCAGGTATTCCCGATGAATCAAGCGAAAGAGGATTGATAGCCGCGATGTGCATCGCAATATCTTTGGCGATGGTTTTGAACTGCTCATTGTCGGCAACGGTCTGGGTGCTTGTCTCTAACTCAATCATAACGCCAATTTTGCCGTTAAAGTGGACGTAGGTTGCTATATGTCCTGCGCCTTTAAGAGACAATTTGGCATACTCGCCGACTTCGGTTTTCTCGCCTGTTTTGCTGACGCATTCAGTAATGATATCGGAAAATTTTTTGCCGCCTTTTTCGGTAGCAAGCAGATTATCAACGCCGTTTTCGGCTTTGCAGGCAAGCAGGAAATCTTTCATCGTATCGGCAACGGCAATAAAGGCATCGGTCTTGGCGACAAAATCCGTCTCGCAGCAAAGCGTAGCCATAGCGGCCTGCTTTCCATCAGGACTTGTAACACATACGACCTTTCCTTCGGTGGTTTCCCTGTCGGCCCTTTTGGCAAGAGTGGCAAGGCCTTTTTTCCTGAGTATGGTCATAGCCTCATCGAGGTTTCCGTTGCTTTCCTCGAGGGCTTTTTTGCAGTCCATCATTCCCTGACCGCTCATTTTTCGTAATTTCATAACAACTGCAGATGATATTTCCACCATTTTTAAAAATCTCCTGAATCATAAATAATGAAAATCTGTATTTGCGCCAGTGCCGCACTAAATATTCCTGTACGGCAGGTTTCTTATTGTCTAACTCTGTGCGGGTTCGCCGGCCGGTGGAGCATTATCTGAGCCTGCGGCAACTTCAGATTCGCCGCCCTCGCCTGCCCTTGCAAGAGAACGTCTTCTAACTCGCGGTTTGCGGCCTTCCTCGTCACGAGGGGCGGCTTTGTAATAAGTTTTGCCCTCCGCAACCGATGATGCAAGCTCAGCTATAATTATATCTATCGCCTTGACTGAATCGTCATTGCCGGGGATCGCTATGTCAACGGTATCCGGGTTAGAATCGGTATCTATAATACCTATTGTCGGAACGCCGGTTTTCTTTGCTTCACGAAGAGCCAGATGCTCTCTTCTTGCATCGACAACCACAAGAACGCCCGGTATCTGGTTCATTTTGCGGATGCCTTCAAGATTCGACTTGACCTTACGAAGCTCACGCTTGAGAGTCGAAGCCCGTTTTTTGCTTTCGGACTCAATCGAACCGTCGGCCGCCATAGCCTCAAGCTCGTCAAGCCTCTGAATCCTCGAGTGTATGGTTCTGAAATTAGTAAGCGTTCCGCCCAGCCAGCGGTTGGTAACATAATGCATACCTGTCGCTTCGGCAGCGGACTTTACCGCTTTTTGCGCCTGCCTTTTAGTTCCAATGAATACAACATCCTTACCGCTGGAGATAACATCCTTTAAAAGTTTTTTCGCAAGGATAATACCCCTGAGCGTCTCGCGGACATTGATAATATGAATCATACCCCTCCGGGCATAAACATACGGTTTCATTTTGGGATTCCATCGGCTGACGGTATGACCAAAATGCACACCGGCAGTTATCAAATTACGAGCCAAATCATTCGCCACTAAATATGACCTCCAAAAACATTAACTTTTTATTACTATTCCTACAACATTAGAGAACGCAACAGTTTACTTGAGCCGGTTTCCACTGTCAAGTTTTTTTGTCCAACCTAATTTGCCCCCAAAACCCCGTTTTTTCACCTTTTTTGGGTACTTTCAATAAAAAAACAGGCCTTGCAGGAGATGATTGGATATATGTTTGCGGTATTAATTTTCCTGTTGAATACAACTGCAATATGAAATAGAATTTAACTGCTGTCCGCATAATAAGTTACCGTGCCCAAGGGATTGAGATATGGCCAAAGAAAATTCAAAACCGCAGCCAGACCCCCTGGTAATCCTTGCCGCCACGGATAGTTCAGCCTTTATCCTGCTGTATGACATATATTACGAAAAAATATATCGTTATTGCGCCGGCCGTCTGCGTTCCAAACAGGTTATCGAAGATTTAACCAGTATGATTTTTATCCGGGCAGCACGGAATATAAGCCGCTTTACCGGCACGACAAGAACAGAATTTTTCGACTGGCTTTACGCTATCGCCACAGAAGAAATTAATCGTTGTTTAAAGAAAGAAGAATTTGCCAAACTCGCAATTAAAACTGAACAGGAGCCAATCGAGACCCCCGACGCCAGCCACAAAGAAAAACTCCGCGCAAAAATATTTTCGGTGTTTAATATCGGCCGGACAGAAATCAGCAGGCTGATTTTATATAGTATCGTTGCTGCAGCCGTTTTTGTAATTGCAGCTTTTTTATTTTTCCAGTCTGCCCCGGCAAATCGTCCTGCCCTGCCGAAAAAAATTACAAGACCGAATGAAACGAACCTTCCTCAAAAAGTTAAACCGATTACCCTGATACCTGCGCCGAGCAAAGAGGCGAATACATCGCGGCCGGCTGCCCCGGCAAGTGAGGAAACTAACGAACCGCTGACAATCAAAATCGGTGGAATCGTCAAAAACCAGCAATCAGAACCTATAAAAGCAGCCGCAGTAAGAGTCCTTGTCAAATTCAGCGATAACGAAGATAAACAAAATATCAGCTTACTGGGCACTTTTAAAACTGATGCCAATGGTATCTGGCGATGCGATAATTTCCCTTTAAACGCAACTGGCGTCTCCATAATGGCAACGCACCCCGACTATCTGCCGGCGGAAAATTACCAGATGGCGTCAATCGAACAATTGGAAGATTTTTCTTCTGTAACAGTCCTCGAAAAAGGCATTACGGTTACAGGAAGAGTAATCGATTCCCAGCAACGGCCTCTGCGGGCAACAATTACCAAAGGTTCATTACCCAGCGACAGCAATACTATTGTGACCTGCGACGCAAACGGCTGGTTCCATTTCGACAATGTGCCCCAAGGCGTCGAAGTATTTATTGCCCGGTACGGTGGTGGCGCGCCGCAGATGCAGCCGGTAGAAATCAAGCCTGATATGCCGCCGGTTATTTTCACCCTTGAACTCCCAAACGTCATTCGCGGCAAAGTTGCTGATGTCAGCGGCGATCCCGTAAAAGACGCTTCAGTTGCAGTTTCATCGTGGCAGGGAACAAACTCCTTAAGCTTTGAAACAAAAACCGATGCCGACGGATTTTTTCAATGGACAAATGCACCTGCGGATGAGGTTTCTTTCGACATACAAAAAAACGATTATATGAGCATTCGAAATTATGCTATGAAAAGCGGAAGCGATTACGTAATAACACTGAGGCCGGCGTTTAAGTTCCATGGAATCGTTACCAGCTCCGATCCCAATATAAAAGTGGATACATTCAAAATATTCATCGGCTATTATTATCCCAACTCAAATATTTCCTGGCAGAAGACAGGCACATCGTTCTCCAATGGCAAATATGAGATGATGATAACCGAACCGCTTGACTTTCAGTTAAGAGTCCAGGCCGACGCCCTTGAGTCCGTTGATTCACCTGTTTTTAACCCCAGCCAGAATGCCGCTGAATACAATTTCATCCTTGTTCCGACAAAAACCACGCCCTGATTAAAAAAAATCTAATAAAATAGAGCATTATTATAAAGGAGTATAATTATGAAAACATCCACAGCCGTCGCGGCGATATTTCTGGTAATTGTCTCATTGGTCCATCTGCTGAGAGTGATATTGCAATGGAAAGTAACGATAAACACCGCCGAGATACCAATATGGATGAGCATTGTAGCGTGCATAGCTACCGCAGCACTGGCAATATGGTTATGGCGGGAAAATAAAAAGTAAAAGAAGAGTAGCCGATTATACGTTTACAATCTGCTTTTCATCTGCTCAAGTTTTGTCGCTTCTTCGAGCGACTTTTTTTCCTTTTTCGTCAGGCTCGCAATGCCATGTTCGTTGACTTTGACCAGTATCCTGTCCACTTCTTTCTGCAGTTCGCTGTAAGCTCTGAATTTTTTTTCCCAGTCACTGGTATATGTATGCGGAGCCGATTTGAACCTGTTTTTTAATTTCGGCCAAAGATATACATAAGCAGCGCCGACCGCCATTCCGGCAAGATGAGCAGTATTGCCGCCGGCGTTCTTTGAATTGGTAATTATACTGAAGATAAATATGCCGGTAAAAAGAATCGCGGCAATTCTAATCGGGACAGGAAAAATAAAGATGAATACGACAAACTGCGGAAAAAGAATTGCACAGGCGGCAAGCATACCGAGTATCGCCCCTGAGGCCCCTATCAGGCTGCCGGAGCCGACAATGTGAAGATTAGCGAGCAACAGGTAAAATATACCGCCTGCCGCGCCGCAGAGAAGATAGAAATAAAGAAACTTTTTGCTGTGCCAGAACCGCTCAAGGGTCGGACCAAGAAAATAAAGTCCCATCATATTCATAATAATATGCCAGGGGTCCGACGGGTCGTGCAGGAATTGATAACCTATCAGCCGCCAAAGCTGCAAAGAAGTTTTGATGCTTGTCGCATCGACGCTGAGCCATTGATAAATAAGCGAACCCAGCGGTTTAACGGTAACGCACAACAAATATATGCCGACATTCAAAATTAAAAGCCATTTTACAACCGGCGTTAACTGCGGAAGCCTGAACTGCATCTGCGGACGCTCGGTATTTTCCTCGTAGTCCGGCCTGGAATAATCTCTGTCGTAAATACTCATACATTACCCGAAAATTATTGTCTTATTGTCTATTCTCTTATAATATCGTTGAAAATATTGTTTTTTCAATAAAAAACTAAAAATGAGCCAATTCGACTTCCTAAAAGATGAACTTAACGGCCTTAAACAAAAAGACCTCCTCAGGAGCCTTATTTGCGTAGAATCCGCAACTGGGCCTGTAATTCGTATCGGAAACGCCAAAAAAGTTCTTTTTTGCAGCAACGATTATCTTAATTTAGCCAGCAATTCGCAAATTATCGCAGTTGCCAAAGAGGCAATGGACAAATTCGGCTCCGGCTCGGCTGCATCAAGACTTATCAGCGGCACAATCAAGCCGCATATCGAACTGGAAAACGCTCTTGCCATAATGTTTAAGAAACAGGCCACTCTTGTTTTTCCATCAGGGTATATGACAAACCTTGCCGTTCTGCAAACCATCCCGCAAAAAGGCGACTTGATTCTGCTGGACAAACTCGACCATGCTTCGATAATCGACGCCGCGAAAAGCTCAGATGCCGAATTTAGAACTTATCACCGCACACAATTCGACAAACTCGAAAATTTACTCGCCTCCGACGAATACAATCGCAAATTCATCGTTACCGAAAGCGTTTTTTCAATGGACGGCGATTTTGCCCCGCTTGCTAAACTTGTCGAACTGAAGAAAAAATATAAGGCGTATTTAATTATCGACGAGGCACACGCTTTCGGCTGCATGGGTGCAACCGGCGCAGGTCTTGCCGAAGAACTCGGTTTGCTCGATGAGATTGATATCGTCATTGCGACATTAAGCAAATCGGCAGGATGCAGCGGCGGATTTGTCGCAAGCGAAAAATGCGTAATTGATTATCTGATTAATAAGGCAAGACCATTCATTTATACAACGGCGCCGGCTCCTGCTAATTCTGCTGCCGCTCTTTGCGCAATCGAAATAATCAAAAACGCAAAAGATAAAAGAGCAAAATTAAAAGCAAACGCTGATTATCTTAGAGGGAAACTTAAAAACCTTGGCCTTGATACAGGCGCAAGCAGCAGCCATATAATTCCTGTTATAATAGGCGATAATAAAAAGACTTTAGAAATTTCAAAAAAGCTTTTTGAAAAAGGATTTTTTGTCGTAGCGATTCGCCCGCCGACGGTCGCGCCCGGCACAGCAAGACTTAGAATTTCCCTTCAATGCGACCACACAAAAGAACAGATAGATTCGCTTTGCAAAGCAATAGCCGATAGCAAAATCGATAAAAAATAACAACGATCCGTCTTCGCCAAAGGCTTCAACGCGACAAGAAAATAAAGGAGTTAGGAACTAAAAATTGGGATTTTGTGAAAATTTTGGAGAATTTTTCGTTTGTTTTTTGGTGTAAGTCCTTTAAAATAAAAGATTTGAGGACGTCCCCGCAGTTTTGCCGGCGGTGCAAAACTAAGCGCGGGGATGCATAAGTCCTTTGTTTTCGAGAGGGTTTTTGGGGTAAGTGCCTGCGGGCACAAGTTTTAGTAAAGATCACGCCTGAGGCGGACAAGTTTTGATTTTTTTTGAAAATTTTTGATTTTTTTGCCCTGTTTTGGAATGATTTACCCCTGTTTTTATACGATTTTGGTGTTTTTAAAACACAGTTATCGGTTATCAGTTATCGGTTATCAGTTTAGACGAAAATTTTTTTAAGCGGACTCCTTCGACTTCGCTCAGGACAGGTTATTCGGTTGAGTTTGGAAAGAAAAAGAGATAGAATTTAGTATACATCAAGGAGCAGCAGCGAAAAATAAAAATTGTGGAGTTTGGCCAATGGCAGGATGTGCAACGACAATGGTGATGACGGTTTTGTGATACGAAAGGGTTTTATGCGGATCAATATAAAAAATGTTGGCAACAGATAGGAGACGAAACATGAAATGGCTATCGAAGTTGTTCGGGCACAAGACCTCAACCGCCGAAAAAACCGAGTACTTTGAAAGAGATAATGTCGGAACGTGTTTCACTTCGGGAGATCAAGCAGGCGCGCACCGTCTCACCATGCGAAACCATGGAATTGAAGAGCCATGCATAGATTACTGTTTCAAAACGGAAGCTGAGGCCACAACTGCACTTCTTCAGGTCAGTTGCATAAAGAGAGCCAAAGACACCAACAATCTCATTTCCACGGAAATCCTCAAGTTTGGTGTTTTCAAACGGTACGCTGATGTTGACGACGCCTTCATTGCACTGCTTGAGGGGAAAAACCTGACGCACGATTTGTGGGATCAGGCCAAGCGGTCATTCAAGAGCCACGGGGGACAAAAGGTGGTTGAGATTGAACCCCCAAAGACCTCCGCCCGAAACACGGCGCAACAATCAGGTAATGCCGGCGCGGTTGCGTTTCAAAACGAGGTCAACAAGATCGTCAGTGGCTTTCCCGCAACGTATCGTCATTACACAGCACCAAACAAAGCCTCAGCAATGGCATTCCTCCAGAAAAACCCTGTCACACGGGGTTCGTTCTTCCTTGTCGTCAAGACTCCAGAGGGGACGTTCTGTAGGGACGTTCAAGGTTTCTTTGAGCAATGAGATTGTAGACGATGGGCATTGTTCAACAATCGCCTGTACCGTTACGGCTCACCCGCGGCGGGCACCTCGCGGCACACACCGGACGTTAGGCAGCATCGAACATCAGAGGAAACTTATGGCAAATATAATTCGTTGTCCGGAGGACTCCATAGGAGAAACAAAAAAGATTGGACGCCGTTCGCCCCGCCTGAGGCGGGTAAACTCCGGCGGATAAAACCCCCATCGCTATCGCTTGGGCTCTGTGGCGTTGAATTTGTCGGGCGACATTTTGCTGAAAAGCCAGATGAGGAAAAAACCCACGACTTCCATTCCGATAGAGAGATTCTGTGAAATTGTAAGCTTATCGGCCCCAAAAGGATTGTCGTCGCGCAAAAATTCCATAAAGAAACGCATAAAGCCGTAAACGATAAACATCAGGGCAAATGTAACGCCGGGGCGATAAAAAATAGGAATTGGTGCGCCGGTTTTGAGCAACTGGAAACTCTTTCTGCGATGAAGATAAAGAATGAGACAGCCTGTAAAAGCCAGAAACGATTCGAAAAGCTCAGTCGGCCAAACAGGCAGAGGGCGATACGAGCCTTTGGTAACTTCTGCTTTTTCATCCTCGGTCAACCTATTAAAAGGTTTTAAATAATAATCGAATCTGCTCAACTGAGGCGCTACTACCCATTGATTTGCTTCATTTAAGTAGCCGAAAAATTCCGGCGGAAGCTGAGTATAAGGTTCCAGTCTGTCCCTGTCTTTGTCGGGCCGAACCTGGCTTTGATACGCCAATGAGCCGTAAGGGAAACGAATCGCAATTGGACAGGTTGTCGGTCTGCCGTAACAACAGCCGCTGAATAAGCAACCAATCCTTCCAAAGCCAAGAGCCAGCAATAAACCAATCGCCAGTATATCGAGATACCGGCGAATGGGCAGTTTTTGGGCCCAAAGGTAAAGAACAATTACGAAAATCGACAAGAATACTCCGCCGAGCAATTCAAGTCCGCCGTCCCAGACTGCAAAAATCGAAAGCAGTCCTTTGTTTTGAAAATCGCGCCAATAATGAATGACGTAAAAAATTCTGGCCCCGGCCACGCCTGCGATAAGGCTATACAGAGCCGCGGTTGTTATGTGCTCGGCATCCTGCTGACCCATCTGGCGGGAAAGTATGCGGATTATTTTTATGGCCGCGATAAAACCGATGACCATCATCACGCCATAGGTTTTTACCGTTAAATCGGTAAATGGAATTCTGAAAAGTTCCGGATGCATAAATAAATTTAAAAATTAAAATTTAAAAATTAAAAATTCAGGAACGGCCTTACGGCCGAATATTTTTATAGAATTTCCTTAATCGTGTTTTTTTCGCCGGCAACGACAACTTTCGGCTTAAAGCCCTTTGCTTCGGCAGGTGTAAGATACGCAAAACCCATAATGATGACTATGTCGCCTTTTTTCATAAGCTGTGCAGCGGCGCCGAGAATCGAAATTTTTCCGGAGCCTGCTTTTTCGGGAACAACATACGTCTCAAGCCTGGCGCCGTTGGTTACATCTGCAACCATCACGTTTTCATAAGGCAATATCCCCGCGGCTTCCATCATCGCAGAGTCTATTCCTATGCTGCCGGGATAATCGATAAGCGAATCCGTTACTTTAGCACGATGAATTTTGCTCTTTAATATTTTTATCATCATATTTTATATCACCAGAAAAATGCAGAAACCGTAGTATTCTAATCAACGATTACCCAACATCAAGCATAATATTATCGATAAGTCTTGCGGCGCCGAGCTTTACGGCAAGAGCAATCAGAACCTGCCCTTTCGCCTCTTTTATTTCGTCAAGCGTTTGTGCATCTACAATACTGATATAATCAACCTTTATCTGTTTACTGATTTTTAGAATTTTCTCCATCTCTTTTATCAGTCCACTGCTTTTCCGTACGCCCGCATTGATAAAAAGTTCTGCCTCCTGCAGGGCGGCATACAGTAAAACCGCATCTTTTCTCTCTTTTGCGCTGAGATATTTATTTCTGCTGCTCATCGCCAGACCGTCTTTTTCGCGGACTGTCGGACAAACGATGATTTTCAGCGGCATATTCAAATCAGCGGCCATTCGCTGAACGACAATTACCTGCTGAGCATCCTTTTGGCCGAAGAAAGCAAAGTCCGGCTGAACAATATTAAACAGCTTTGCGCAAACCGTAGCGACGCCTCTGAAATGGCCGGGCCGACTTTTGCCGCATAAAGGCTCGCTGAGTTTTTCGACATTTACCCAGGTAAGATTTTTTTCTGGATACATCCCGTTAGAGACAACCGCTTTTGACTCTGCCCCAGTTGATTTGAGGTCAGACTTACCCGATTGATTGTCTCTAACGGGATACATCTGTTCGACAGCCGGAGCAAAAATAACATCGACGCCTAAATTGCTGCAGGCCTTGACATCCTCATCAAAAGGACGCGGATATTTGTCGATATCCTCGCCGGTGCCAAATTGCGAAGGATTAACAAAGATACTTACAACCACAAAATCAGTTTGTTTCTTCGCTGCTTTTATAAGTGAAAAATGGCCTTCGTGCAGAGCACCCATTGTCGGCACAAGACCGATTTTTTTGCCGGCCGCCTTGGCTTTTGCGATAATCTTCCTTGTTTTTTCTATTGTTTCGATAATTTCCATATATCTAATCTGGCCTAATATAATAATTAATTTTTTTGCCGATAGATTCGATTTCGCTCTTCTGGCGGAAATCTATCGCAGAGGCATCTATCGTTATAACAGGACAGCGGTTAAACGTCTCGAAAAGTTTTTCATAGCCGATATGAATTTTCTCGAGAAAATTCAAGTCAATGCCCTGCTCATAAGGCCGGCTGCGTTTTTTTATCCGCTCAAGAGCCTTTTGCGGCGGAAGTTTAAGATATATCGCTAATACCGGGTCGGCAACAGTTTTACTCATCACGGCATTGACTTTTCTATACATCTCGAACTGCACCGAGTCGAGCCACAGGCGTGCGTAAATCATTTCCTTGTCCATTATATAATCGCTAACCGCAGCCTCGGGGCCGGCGAAATTTTCCGGCTTTAACTGCTCGCACTGACTGAGTAAAAAAAACATCTGGCTGTCGAGAGCAAGAGACTTTTGTCCCGCGTAAACTTTCGGCAAAAACGGGTTGGCGTCATAAGCCTCTTTTATCAGTCTAAATCCGAAAATATCTCTTAAGCCTTCGGAAAGAGTGGTTTTTCCTGCGCCGATTACACCGGCAATCGAAACGAGCTGCGGGCGATGCTCGTCAAAATAAAAATTCCTTCCGCTCAATCGGCTGTAAAGAACGGAAACATTTTCCTTAAGAACCGGATGAACAATCTGGCCATCAAGCTCGCAAAGACCTTTTAGTACAAATGACCTTAAATGCATCTGCCTGTGCGGTATAATGAGGTCTTTTTTATGAATGGTTTTATTGCCAAACAGAAGTATATCAAAGTCAATTGTCCTGCTGGACCATTTTTCACTCGATTTTTTTCTGCCAAGCGAGACTTCCATCTTTTTTAAAACTTTTAAAAGTTTGTCGGCTTTTAAATTTGTCTTAATCCCCGCAACGCAGTTGAGATAGTTTCGCTGCGATTTTTCGGCCCGTGGTGAGCTTGTCGAATCCACCAGAGGTTTTGTCTCTATTACTTTGCTTGAGCGGAAAAATTTTATATGCTTGTCGGCGGAGAGCCGCTGGAGAGCTTTTTTGATATTTTTCTCTCTGCTGCCGAGATTGCTGCCAAGGCCGATATAAGCTGTTACTTCACCGGGCATTTTTCTTCCTTAAAGTTTTTTAATTCGTTCCATCGCTTCTGCCACGTTAGCCGGATTTCCGAACGCGCTTAATCTAACAAAGCCTTCACCGGCCGCGCCGAACCCGCTGCCTGGCGTGCAGACAACATTGGCTTTGTCGAGCAGGTAATCAAAAAATTCCCATGAAGTCATTTTGTTTTTTGTTTTGAGCCAGACATACGGAGCATTGACGCCGCCGTAAACTTCGAAGCCCAGTTTCCTAAGCGTGCCTACAATCAGGGCGGCATTGGACATATAAATTTCGATAATTTTGCGAACCTGTTTTTTGCCGGCGGGGCTGTAAACAGCCGCGGCCGCGGCCTGCGAGACGTAACTTGCGCCGTTGAATTTCGTGCAGTGCCGTCTGTTCCAAATCGGATTAACATCAACAGCTTTGCCGTCAGAAGTCCAGGCTTTCAACTCTTTGGGGATTACTGTAAATGCACATCTTAGTCCGGTAAAACCAGCGGTTTTGCTGAAACTGCGAAATTCGACTGCAACCTGTTTTGCGCCTTCAATCTCGTATATCGAGTGTGGAATAACATTATCGGATATAAAGGCCTCATAAGCGGCATCGAATAAAATTATTGCTTTATTTTTCCTGGCGTAATCGACCCATACTTTCAGTTGTTCTTTTTTTGCGACTGCGCCTGTCGGATTGTTCGGAAAACAGAGATAGATAAGGTCAACTTTTTCTTTGGGCAATTCAGGAACAAAATTATTATCGGGCGTGCAGGGCATATAAACAATTCCCGCAAACCGTCCCGATTTGTCGGCTTTACCGGTTCTGCCGGCCATTACGTTGGTATCGACATAGACCGGATAGACGGGGTCGGTTACGGCAATAACGTTATCAATGCCGAAAATTTCCTGTAAATTTCCGGTATCACATTTCGCGCCATCGCTTACGAAAACCTCTGTATTTTCGAGACTTACGCCGCGGCTTTTATAGTCATTGGCTATTATCGTCTCAATCAGAAAATCATAGCCCTGCTCAGGGCCATAACCTTTTAAACCTGTCCTGCTGCCCATCTGGTCAACCGCCCTGTGCATTGCCTCGATAATTGCAGGAGGTAAAGGCTCTGTAACATCTCCAATTCCAAGTCTGATAATATTTTTATCAGGATTTTTTGCGGAGAATGATTTTACTCTCCGGCCGATTTCCGGGAACAGATAGCCGGAGGCTAATTTCAGATAGTTTTCGTTGATTTTAATCATAGCTATTCCACTAAGGTCAATAAAAAGAACAGGTTATATTATGGAAAAAACAGGCCGATATATCCTGCGATATCGCAGAAAGTGTAAGCTAAATTACAGATAGTTTCGGCAACTGTCAATAAATAACGGAACTGCTTTTACCAAAAAGGCTTGCCGAAAGAATAAACTTGGCGATTTTTCTTGCATTATGATTAAAAGTATGATAAAATTCGCGGATAATTTGGGGTTCACGGAGGGAAAACACTCTGTTGCTATCACCGGCAATCGGGAAGCTGGCGACGGTTGGCTGCAGAGTTATTACAACGGATTGGCTCATAACAAATCAGCCTGATAACAGTAAGAGATATTGCGCTTAAATTGTTAACTTTTTTTTGGAAAATCAAATGTGCAAAATGAAAAAGTACGAAACCAACTCAAATTTGTCAGGATGGAGCAAATTTACCATGAATAAGAAACTTATTATCAGTTTGGCCTTAACTCTTCTATTAACCTCTATTGCCACAGCAACCACATGGAACGTCTCCAGCGGTGGCCCCTACACGACCATACAGGCGGCAATCAATGTTGCGGTCTCGGGCGATGACGTCAACGTTGCCGACGGTACCTATACTGGCACTGGAAACAGAAACCTTGACTTTGGCGGCAAAGCCATAACAGTCCACAGTGCAAGCGGCAATCCGGCAGCCTGCATCATCAACTGCCAGAATTATAGTCGGGCATTCTATTTTCATCACAGTGAAACGACAACCTCTGTTGTCCAGGGATTCACAATCATAGACGGCAATGAATATTACGGCGGCGCAATCGAATGCGAAGTGGCATCGCCAACTATCAATAATTGTATATTAACTGGAAATGCCGCCGATTACGGTGGCGCGATAGACTGTTTTTTGGCCACACCTGTTATTAAAAACTGCACTATTTCAAACAACACCTCAACCTATGACGGCAGCGCTATCGAATGCGAAACCAGCTCATCGCCGCAAATTACAAATTGTCTTATTATCAGTAATACCGCCGGCGGAAAAGGTTCGATTGACTGCTACTCGACTGGCTCCTCCGATTCGTCTTCGCCGCAAATTAAAAACTGCACTATCGCAAATAATGTGGGCTCCTCAAACTATGGTGGTGTTTACGCCTGGAGTGTAAGCCATCCAACGATACGAAACTCCATACTATGGAACAATATCGATGACATCTTCGGCTCCGCTGTAATATCCTCTTATTCATGCATTAAGAACACCGACAGTGGAACAGGAGTCATACATACCGACCCGCTATTCAGAGCAGGTCCTTTGGGCAATTATTATTTAAGTCAAATCGCGGCTGGACAGTCTGCCAACAGTCCTTGTAGAAACGGCAGCGTAGACACGGTAATTAGTATTTATAATCCATGGCAGTCATACACAACAAGAACCGACTATGTGCCTGATGACCCTAACACCACAGTTGATATAGGCTATCATTATCCTACGACTGGAACATTTAAACAGTACAGTTTGACTACGTCTGTCGTGGGCGCACCAAGCGGCCACGGAACTATTGCTCCGATTTATGCGTCGCCAGGACAGCTTATTAATGCCTATACGCAGGTTCCCCTTCATGCAACGCCTGATACCGATTACGAGGTTGACGTGTGGAGCGGCACGTTAAATACCCGCCCCACAGATGTTAATAATAATGTCGTAACTGTGGACGCCAATAAAACAGTTACAGTAAAATTCCGCTCGAAGACTATGTATCAGCTTAATACGTCGGTTAATGGCGGAAATGGCACTGTTACCCCGGTCAGCGGTCCGCAGCGAAAAGATACGGCTGTAACGCTTACCGCTGTTCCCGCTTCAGGTTACAGAGTACTGTCATGGTCCGGCACAGATAACCCCTCATCAACGTCATTGACAAATACAGTTACGATGACCGGGATAGAAAATGTCATCGTTGCGTTTGAGCCAAACACTTTCTTCCAACTGAGGACACAAGTTGACAATGGGTCAGACGGCCAACCGCACGGAACAATATCGCCAAGGGCAGGTAACTATCTGCTCGGCACGCCGCCAGTGACCCTTACGGCAAATCCTGACACGAATTATAAAGTAAAGTATTGGTCAATAAATGGTATAATAGATCACAACTCAACAGCCTTAAGCTACTATATTACAATGAACTCAAGCAAGATGGTGAATGTGGAGTTCGAGTTAAAACCATTATACACCCTGACAGTTAATGTAACTCCGTCAATTCGTGGGACGGCTACGATTACTTCGCCGCTAACCCCCCCCCCATACTACGAGGACACTGTAGTCACCATTGCGGCCCACCCCAATACTGGTTACACGGTAGGAAGCTGGACTGGAACAAATAATGACTCGTCAATATTGCTGACGAATACCGTAACGATGACATCAAATAAAACCGTTTCTTTACAATTTGTAGGCGGCCGGATGACTCAGGTTCACAGCGATGATACCAACGGTATTCAGAGCGCAATTAATCAGGCAAGCAACGGAGATACGATACAACTCCTTCCTGGAACTTATGCTGGAAATTATTTTCTCGTTAATAAACCAATAACCATAATAGGTGACCCTGAGCATCCTGAAAACGTTGTCATCGACTACAGCACTCCTATTAGTTTCTATGGTTCTACAGGTTTTGACCTGCGCGGTCAAACGGGAAACCCAAATCCAGTAATTCTTAATGGCGTTACGATTAAAAATTTGAATACATCTTCTTGGACACCCTGCGACACTATAACTCCGGGCGCAAACGGAAACGATAGCCCTGATCACTATTCTGGAGCTATAATAATTTACGGAAGTCATAAAGTTCTTAACTGCGTAATACAGGACTGCAATTTAGTAGTTAATAAGGCCTGTGACGGAGAAGCAGGCGGAGATCCGAATAAACTCGCTGATCCTAACGGCGGCTACGGTGGTAAAGGCGGAGACTCAGGTGGTGCAGGAATTGTAATTAACTCCGGCAGCCCGAATATTATGAACGTCCTCATCGATAATTGTATAGTTCATGGCGGAAACGGCGGAAATGGCGCTCAAGGCTTTTATAAACATCAAACAGGCGACCCCAATAAATATCCTCAATTTCCGCCCGGCTTACTTGGTAAAGGCGGAAGAGGCGGTAACGCTATAGGCGGCGGAATATGCATTAAGGGCGGCAGCCATGCGACTTTCACCGATGTCATCGTTAGTAACTGCAAAGCTATCGCAGGCAGCGGCGGTAACGGCGCAGACGCTTTAACCGGTATCGACGCTAATGATATATTTAAAACCAGCGGTAACCCACTCGTATTGGTCGGCGCCGACGGGAATCTGCCCGGCAAGGCAATGGGCGGCGGAATATACGATGCAGGAACATCGCCGACATTTATAAATTGCAGTGTTGAAAATTGCATCGCATACGGCGGAAAAGGCGGAAACGGCGGAAACGGTACAAGCGTAAAAAATAAATATTATTCTTATTATGGCGGAGGAGGCTTTGGCGGCCTCACTACTGATTCAGCTGCCAATCAGGGCGATCTCCGTTTTGTTACTGCTGACGGCGGTGCAGTATTCTGTGGTTCCACCTCTAAGCCGATTTTCACAAACTGCTCAATCACAGGAAATAAGGTTTTCGGCAGCGTAAGCGGTTTAGGCGGTAAAGACTGGCAGGGACTACATAATCTGCCGTGGGAAAATACACGACTGCCGGCAAATGGCGCCGGAGTAATGTGCCTTTCGACTTCAGCTTCTATTTTTGTGAATTGCAATTTCGAGAACAACAAGACAGCTTTTTCGAGTGATTATAGCGATCCGAATTATACAAAAGTCATTCACTTTGATGATGTAAATAAACCGACCGAATATAAAGGTGAATATACCGGTATAGGCGGCGGTCTTTGTTTGTGTTATCCATCCCGTGTTGATATTAATAATTGCAACTTTACTGCAAATCATGCACCTATGGGGGCGGGTATATACAGCATCTCCTCTGACATACATATAAGAGATTGCAACGTAACAAATAATATTTCTTATTCAGGCGGCGGTATCCTTGCACAGGACACCTCTGTCGAAATAAAACAATCACACATAAATAATAATACTGCCGGTACTCAGTTAGACAGTTCCGAGGATATAGGTTATGCCCTCTATGGATCGGGCGGCGGTATATACTCAGTTTCTTCTTTGCTTGACATCAACGACACCGAAGTAACCGCAAACTCTGCAAGAGTAACCGGAGGCGGTATCTGCATTGACGGCGATTGGACTCATACACCATATACCCTCAAGCCCGTAATCAAGAACTGCCTGATTACCAAAAACAGTGCAGTCGAAGACGGCGGCGGTATTGCTTCTATCTATTTCGCTGAGCCGTTAATTCAAGACTGTACTATAGCGGAAAATTATGTCCAGGACACAAACAGCAGCGGCGGCGGTCTGTTCTGCTCCTACGAAAGCGATACTATCGTAAAAGATACTATATTCTGGAAAAATAGCGGCATTAACGGCTCGCAAATCGGTTTAAGTGACGGCGGACTGTATACTGATATGCCGGCAGGTCTTACCATCTCATACAGCGACATCGACTTGCGGTACAATGTGATTGATTTCAATTCAATGGACTCGACATCGGCATCGACCAGCAGCTTGATTGCCGCCAAGCTTGTCAGCGAACAAACAATCTACGACGCCATAAATACTTCGGGCTCGGCAAAGGTTATCGTTACTCTTGTTCAGCCGTCTCAGACACAATCTACAAACTGGTCTTCATCTGCTTCGGTAAGCGCATTGCAAAGCAAAATCGCGACGCTGCAGACTCAGGCGATTTCAATGCTTAACCCTGGTGAATTTACGCTGCGACAAAAGCTGACTAACTCTGCCGTATTTAGCGGCACCGTAACAGTCAGCGGCTTAAATAAACTGCTGACCAGTTCAATGGTTGCGCATATCGAGCCGGTAAGAATTACTTATCCGGCGCTGGCTCAGGGCATTCCGTTAATGAATGCTATGAGTACCAGACCAACTTACAATGGACAAGGCATAGCTGTTGCTATCGTAGATACGGGCATCGATTATACTCATCCAAAACTCGGCGGCCCCGGCTTCCCGAACAGTAAAGTTATCGGTGGTTATGATACGGCCGATAGAGACTCTGATCCTATACCAAGCGCCACTACTACAGAGGGCGGACATGGCACCTGCTGCGCGGGTATTGTAGCAGGTATGCTTGGCACAGTCGGTGATTATATCGGCGGTGTTGCATATAATGCAAAAATATATGCCCTCAAAGCCAGTCCGAATGCTTCAGATGGTTTGCCTAGTGACGCAACACTTGCTGCCTGGGACTGGTGCATAACACACAAAAACGATGACCCTGCAAACCCAATCCTCGTTATAAGCAATAGCTGGGGCACCACAACTATATTTTTTAATAATTCCTCCGATGCAGATGCGTATTCTCCTGCCCACACAACCGCTGCACAGACTGCCGTCAATGCCGGCATAACAATTCTGGGATGTTCTCATAATCAATACCAAACTAACGGTATATGTTGGCCTTCCGCTATGTCAAATGTAATCAGCGTAGGCGCTGTATACGATGCGGCTTTTATTTCTCAGGCCTGCCGCGTTCAAACCCAGGCTGACAGGGTTACCTGCTATTCAAATACCGCAAGTATCCTTTCTGTCCTAGCACCTTCTGAAAATGCCTATACCACAGATATTGTCGGCGCCAACGGTTTCAGCACAGGCGATTATTATCAGTATTTTAACGGAACAAGCGCTGCCTGTCCTTACGCAGCAGGAGCCGTAGCGGCACTGCAAAGCGCTGCGAAACAAATAAGGGGCCAATACTTGACTCCTTCTCAGGTTAGAATACTGCTTACAACTACAGGCGTTCCTGTAACAGATACAAAAGTTGCAATAACTAAGCCGAGAATAAATCTCGGTGCTGCGATTGCACTGCTTGGTTCATCTACGCCGGTTTACAGTGAACGAAGCTGCTCAATAACCGGCCTTGCACAGGATGCAAACGGTAAATGGACTGCTTCAGGCACTACCAATATTTCCAAAGACCCGAATTTCGTCCCTGGTCTTGGATATTACTTAAGCAGTAAGGCCACGGGCCAGGATTTCAACAGCCCGTGCTTCGATATAGGCAGTGCTCTTGCGTCAAGCCTTGGCCTTGACACCTATACAACAAGAGCCGATGGTTTCAAAGATACAGGCATCGTTGACCTTGGCTACCACTATTCTCAAGGCATAACAACAAATTACACATTAACAGTTGACATAAATGGCCCACATTGGGGCACTATAGCACCCTCGCCCGGGACTCACCCTACTTACCTGGGACAAATGATAACACTCGAAGCCGACCCCAACGCCAACTATGCGGTAGCTACGTGGTTTGTTGACGATGTTAATCAGCAGACAGACGGCAACACTCTTACCATAGTGATAAATAAGAATGAAAAAGTCGCTGTTAGATTCAAGCACATTGCTGCCGTCGTTTCTTCGTATAACAATATTTATGTACCGAGCCAATATCCGGACCTCGGATCGGCAATAGACGCAGCCAAAGACGGAGACAAAATTATTCTCTCCCCAGGAACGTACAATTGGAACAAGAGTAACTTTGATTATCCGTATATTTACATCGACGGTAAAAACATAACCATAACCGGCACTGCGCCTGAGGATCCCTGCACCGTTGCTCAGACAGTTATCTTCGGCAACGACTTCACCATCCTTGACGTCAATAACACTATGACGATAGAAGGTATTACTATCCAGGACGCTCATTTCTACCCAGGAGTCGTCGATTGCGCTGCAACATGGTCTCACAGTGTAAACGGCGACGGGTATAACGGCTACAACCTTCTCGGAGGGGCAATGCGATTGTATAACGCCTCGCCGACAATCCGTAATTGTCAATTCATAAATTGCTCCGCTATGGGCAGCAACGGCTGTGACGGCTCAGGCACCAGCGGCGACGGCGGATGGGCCGGCTGGGCACATGGCGGCGCCATTGGAATAGACGAAACAAGCAATCCTGTAGTTAAAAATTGTAATTTTATAAACTGTTATGTACAGGGCGGCAACGCTGGAAACGGCATAAACGGTAATCCTGGTGGTCATGGCGGTAACTGGGGAGACCCAAAATCCAGCATATGGGACTTCGGACCGTATCAACCATACTGGTATTACACTGGTAAAGGCGGCGCTATTTACTGTGAAAGCGGAAGTAAGCCCATATTCGAGAACTGTTTCTTCCAGGGCAACACTGCTTCCGGCGGCACATGCGGCACAAGTGATACAACACATCATGACAATTGGCCGCAGTTCCACTACGCCATCCCTTCCTTCGGCGGTGCAGTATATATCGCCAGAGGCAGCCAGGCGAAATTTACAGATTGTATTTTCATCGATAATGACGCTAATACCATGGGACAACTCGGCAGTCCCACCCCCACTAGTACTTTTGTTCTATACAGCCCGGTAGTAAGCTATGGCGGTGCACTTTGCACTGAAAACACAGGTTTCGAAGACGCCAATGACGCAATCCCAACCATAGAGAACTGCAAATTCATCAATAACCGTGCCTGTGTGGGCGGCGGTGCATATTGGAAAGGCGCAACCGGTCATTTAAAAAACAATATATTTGAAAATTGCACTTCGATGATGGGCGGCGGTATAGCTCTGGTCGACAGCAACTCGACTATCATTGAATGCAATATCAGCAACAATATTGCATCAAATGCCGCAGGTCAGGGCGGCGGAATTTATTGCGACACAAGCAATGCTATGTTCTATGACAGTCAGATTAGAGATAATAACGCAGTGGTGTCCGGCGGCGGCGTTTACTTTACCGGCAACGCCGAGCCGAATATGCACAATTGTCTTATTACCAATAACAATGCAAATAGCAACGGCGGCGGCATATCAGCCAACTGGAATACAACGCTTAGGCTTTCGAATTGCACTATAACAAATAATACTGCCTCGGGCATAGGTTTCACTTCGGGTTACGGCGGCGCATTAAGCTGCGATTATGACGCTAATACAGCAATTCTTAACAGCATTTTGCGGAATGATATTGCTGCATACGGTCCGGAAATATCCATAGGAAACAGTTCCGATTCGGCAGATAAACGCGGAGCCAAAGTAAGCGTTTCATACAGCGACGTAACAGGCGGTTCGGCAGATGCATTTGTTGATACACCGCACGGCTGCATACTTAACTGGGGCGCAGGCAACATTATAACAAATCCGCTATTCGCAACAGGCTTCCTGGGCAATTACTACCTCAGCCAGACCCCATTGCAAACAGATAACAGTCCATGCGTTAACACGGGTTCCGGTTCGGCCATAAGCAGAGGTATGTATAAACATACTACCAGAACCGACAATGTTATCGACTTTGGTATAGTTGATATGGGTTATCATTATGTACTGGCATCCTCCGGCCTGCTCGGTGATCTCAACTTTGACGGTGCCGTAAACCTCGAAGACCTCGCCATATTTATGCTCTACTGGCTGGATAATAACTGTTCATACCCATACTGGTGCAATGGCACAGATCTTAATGAAGACGGTAGAGTGGACTTTGAAGATTTTGCTCTCTTTGCTGAAAACTACGGCAAAAATGAGACTGTTCCGCCAATACCTGACCCGATGACATGGGCTATATCGCCGCAGGCGGACAGTACGACTTCGATTACAATGACAGCAACTACCGCAATAGATACTTCCGGTCCAGTTGAATATTACTTCCAGTGCGTTTCCGGCGGCGGTCATAATCGCGACTGGGGTGCGAATAGGTTATATACCGATGCAGGTCTTACCACCGGCACAGAATACGGCTATAAGGTCAAAGCCAGAGACATTTATCACAATGAAACCGGATTGAGCGTTACCGGTAAGGCAACTCCCAGCATTGTAGATACAACTCCGCCGACAGTTTCAAGTTTCAATCCTCCGGATAACTCTACTGGCGTAGGTACAGATGCTAACTTAGTAATTAACTTCAACAAAAACGTGTCTGCTGGAACCGGCAACATCGTAATCAAGAAAACTTTAGATAATTCTGTAATCGAGACCATTGCCGCTAATAATGCAAAGGTTACTATCGCAAGTGCCAAGGTAACAATAAATCCGGCAACAACATTGTTAGTTGGGTCAGAGTATTATGTGCAAATTGCCGCAACTTGTTTCAAAGATTCTTTCAATAATTATTATGCGGGTATAAGCGATACTACGAGTTGGAGTTTTACAGTTGGTGGTGGTACACCGCCGGTAGTTGACGTCGATGCGCCGACCCCTTACCCCAGTTGGTCTGTTACGCCTCGCTACACCACCTCTGACGGTATTTACTTCTACCTTAATATGGCCGCTGGTACTGTTACAGACGCAACTCTGCCGGTCTATTATAAATTCCAATGCGTCTCATCCGGCGGTACCAGCAGCGACTGGCAGCTCAGCCCAACATGGAGCATAGGCCCATTCATTGCTCAAGGGTATGCTGTTTACGTAATTTACACAAAAGATTCCGTCGTTCCAACTCCTAACGTTGCCGGCCCCTCGCCGAAAGTTGATACCAATGGAGCCGTGTTACCTTGATTTTTTAATACAGGAACTTATACAAAGCCCCCGTTTTTGACGGGGGCTTTTTTTTAAACAAATTTATCCCAATTAACATTTTAAAAAATCTAAATTTCTCTCTTGCCTATTAACAATAAGACAGACAATTGCAGGAATCGGCCAAGCTGCGGATGATACATCCGAGCACGATAATAATATAATCTGCTTTCAGAATTCCACTGCCGAGCAGTGAACATCCAGCAATTGCCATAGGTTGACGCGGGACTTGATGCAATTGTATCATCGCTCGTCAGCCATCTGCTCCCGCAGCCATATGAATCGTTGTCTTGACGAAGGCGGAACTGAGATAACTTTTATGCCTGTGGTGAGCCGTGTCGAACCGCCTGTGGTGAGCGAACCTGTCCTGCTCGCCCTGAGCGACTCGTCCTGAGCATCGTCGAAGGAAGTCGAAGGGAGTTACATCGAAGGAGCGAAGCAATCTCTGAAATTTTAAATCTTAAATTACTTTGTGCCTTAGTGTCTTACCTGTCTTGAGCGGAGTCGAAAGAGTGGCTACAATCGTTAAAATTCAAAACCGCAAATCTGCCTCGAAACAGTTTCGCCGCCTCATCATAAGCCTTTGCCGCATCTATTTCGTTTTCGAAGTATCCCAAATGTATTTTCTTTCCTTTATGGCAAAGCGTCGCCTTCCATTTTTTACGTTCGTTGCTATCGGAGCCGCAGCGCAGACTCCCGCGCTTAGTTTTCTCGCCGCAGCGAAGGAAACTGCTGGAGTATCCTACTCCTTTATATTTGCTTTTGCCCTGCCCGACGCCTCTTAAGCTGTTCCACGTATTTTCCTGTTGGCTGACAACCTGCAGGTTTGCTTTTCTATTGTCCCATCCATGCCGGTTTATATGGTCGACGACTTTTTTATCCGGCCTGCCCTGAGCCGTGTCGAAGGGTGACAAATTCATTATTTGCCTATGCATTCTCACAGTTCTTTTCCTCGCATTCCGTCTACTGTGTCCTGTGTACTGAGTTCTGTGTCCTGCGTCCTGTATTCTTTCTTTTCTTTCTGCATAGTAGGTATATCCGTTATTTTTTTCATACCAGTTATATTGGTTTAGGGTTTCGAAGTCTTCGGGGTCAACGATTACAAATTTGCCGCTTGAAAGTTTGATTTTCCTAAATGGCCATCCGTATTTATATTTTCTATAGCGCAGCAGAATCCACACGCAAATGTGCGCAACGATATCCGGATAATAATATGGAAATGATGATTTCTGCATGTGGAAATGGATTGTTTAGCCCCCACTTTCAGTGGGGGTTCGTGGTTAGCCCCGGCAACACCTTGCCGGGGTTAGTTTAATTATTTTGAATTTTGGTAATTTGATATTGTTTAGGATTTAGATATTAGGATTTCGGATTTGAGGCCGCTTCGGCGGCCTCCACCCTACATAGGAACTTGCGCGCTTTGTGCAAAAATTCGAACAAAATTCCGGATGTGAAAATTGTAAGTCTTTGCTGGATATGGAGATAAATTTTTTTATTTTTTTAAAGCGCGCAAGTTTTATATTGCGCGTTTTGTTAAAAAATTATGGTTTTTTTATCTCTCTACTGCTCAACTGTTCTACTTCCCCTTTGCCTTTCTCCACTTTTCCCGCTATAATTACTCTGGTTTCTTGAGGAGCAGCAACGAATTGGTTAAATAAATACATGTTGATAAAACTGAAATAAATCCTATTAATTTGGTGAAGCAATGAATATTATTCTTTATGCCGAAGAACGTTTCAATGCAAATATTTCGGTAATAGCTGATAACCTAAATAAAATTTGTAAAAAAGTTAAATTTAGCATTGGGAAATCCACTTTCAAAATAAACTCTTCAGTTATCACGAGTCCTGGTACATATCGTAATTTGGATCCTAAAATAAAAAAAGAATCGAAACGCTATTCCAAAGCGATTTTGTTAAGCGATAAACAATATGATAATAATTATTTTTTTGAGTCGTTCGGAAATATGATTATTATCTCTTTCTATGGTTGGGATTATTTGACAACCCTTTCAAAGAATAACGGGATAGTTCTTTTTATTGCGGATCTAATTGCCCTTGACCTTGATAATTCATTTAGACACGATCAAACAACTGGATGTATATACGATTTTGGATGGAATAAAACATCAATTGATCTCGGAATGAGAAACGCTTTTATATGTCCCTCTTGTTTATCAAGAGTAACTTCGAAAAAGATGACGCCAGAGGAGCGAAATTTATTTATTGATTTGAGAGAAATCTTAAATGTTTTGGGAAATATTTCTAAGTGGAATATGGATATTGTAAAATATTGGGGCAAAAGTACCCGATCAACCTCAAAGAAAAATTCTACAATTAAAAAAAATAGATTAATTTCTGAAAATTATGATGTTTTTCTGGCACATCATTCTGTAGATAAAGAATTAGTAACAAAAGTTTGTACCATCTTAAAAAATAAGGGAATAAAACCTTGGTTTGATAAGGAACAAATTCGGCCAGGTCGTTGGTTTCAAGATGTTATACAAGATACAATAAAGAAAATTTCTTCAGCCGCAATATTTATAGGCAAAAATGGTCTTGGAAAATGGCAAATTGTAGAGTTACGTTCGTTTATTAGTCAATGCGTAGAAAGGAATATTCTAATTATACCTGTTCTTTTGCCCGGCGTAAAAGCCATTCCGCCAGAATTGCTATTTCTTAATGAATTTAATTGGGTAAAGTTTAAAAATAAGATTAGTGAAAAAGACGCAATAGATAACTTAATTTGGGGAGTAACCGGGATACATCCTAAAAGATCCTGATATATGATAAACTAAGCCAATAAACCATAGGTGTTTACCAATTTTTTATGCCTTGCCCTGACAGATTTATTTGCCTAAAATATAAAAACAAAGAAATACAACAAAGGGCATTTGTTTTTAGTATGAATTAAAAATCTAATTATCTTGTTACTACCGGAGGAAAGTTTGAACAATAACCATAACGACAACACATGGCGGGAACGCGAGCAATATAAATTATACTTGGATTATAGACAAGAGCTTGCCAATTCAAAATTCAAAGTTGCTCAGGATTTTGATAAAGCTTTATTGACATTATCTGGAGGCGCATTAGGCATCTCTATGACCTTTATTAAAGATATAGTTACAAAACCCGAATACAAATGGATTCTTGTTGTAAGTTGGACATGTTTTGGTTTATCAATTATAATTCTGCTATTAGGATTTTATGTTTGCAGAAAAGCTTATACGCAAGAAATACTTTTTCTCGATGCTATCCAAGAAAAAGTTATAAAGGCAAATAATAATAAAAATACTTGGAGCGAAGCCACCGAAGTTGCAAATATTTCTGCTCTAGTTTTTTTTATAATAGGACTAATTTTACTCGCAACATTTATCTTTATAAATATCTAAAATTTTTAAGGAAGTGAAAATGAGTAACGAATCAATACCTCAGAGACCAAGTACACCCAAACATCCACTACCGCCTATGCCCCCACGACCCCTTCCAGAACGGCATGTACCTGTACCACCACCCATCAGAAAAGAACCTGGCCCGCCTCCACCTCCGCCAGTTGGTCCCCCAAATAAAAAATAATAGGGAAAATTAAAGGGAAAAGAATTAAATGAGTCAGACATTGTTTCTCTTTTTTTCTTTTCAAACTTTACTTACCCTGCCTATCTCTGTGAACTTTGTGTTCTCTGTGGCTGATTTTGCGCATAAAAAAAGCCCGCTCTTGCGAACGGGCCTTTAATAACTTGTTCACCATAGCTTATAGCGACGGCGGATGTTCTCTGTGGCTAATTTCTTTGTGACAGCGCATAAATGTTCCATTAAAACAGGCAAATAACATGGCAATGAGAAATGGCGATTTTAGGCTAAAGAAAAAAGTTTATAAGTCAAACCAATTGGTCTTTTGTGCTTCCTGGGGATTGGGAAAAACTGAGGTTAAAGCCGTTTGGTAGTCCTTTGTTCGTTGAGTTACGAACAAGTAACTTGATGTTTTACAATAGCCCAATGACATTTGTTGTAATACGTCCCTTCCCAATACGTTTGGAAATTTACCTGCTCCCGTTAGAGGTTTTCTTCTTAAAGAGCTAAAAAAACCAGAGTTAGCAGCAAAGAAAACCCGCAAATTAGAAACCTGGTAAGCACTTTTAGGGTTGCCTTCAGGGTTATAACGAGGAAAAATTAAGCTACAACCATCCAAGCATCTCATTTTAATAGTACCCGCAAAAGTGTGTATGTCACCTGGATATTCCCTCAGGTCTTTATCGTGGATGTCTAATAATTTTTGCCAATCTGGCACAATAAATGTTCTATCAGCCCCTGTATCAATAATAAATTCTAATTGACGTGCATGCTTTATGGATGGGTGAGAGAATAATGCAACTATAAGAGGTCGATTGGGTTGTTTTATATGAAAATAACCATGTGAAGCCATTAATACATAAGCTCCATACCGTCTGAAAAACGGTATTCATAAACTCCTTGAGGCTTATCTTTTAAAAATTCGATAACCTTCTCTTTTTTATCAAAGAAGTAAAGCTCTGGTTTTTTTCCGCCATTATTTGGCGGTAAGGCTGCAACATAGTTATTATTGATTGAACCTTGCTTTGCAAACAGTTCTACATGGTTGTCTGTAAGCCATTGAGAGAGTTTATAATAGGTTTGGGCTTTGTGTGTCTCCTTAGGCAAAGACACAATCTGAACCTTTATTACGGGTTCATTTTTCGTTTCCTTTTCCCTTTCAGAGCCTTTGACTTGTGTTTTAAAGAATAAGGAAAACACCGACCTCCACCTCCTTATGTGATTTTTATGATCTTCATTCTCATAAGCCATTATAGAATACCATCGGCAAAAAGCAATAAAAAAACCCAGGAAAACTGTCAAAAGTATACCAATTACTAATAATTTTCTAAATGAGAATTTTAAATTTTTATTTTAAACCATAACTACTTGTATAAAAAGTACTTATATATAAACCCAAAATCAACATTTTTCACAATATTTATGTTATTTTATAATTTTTTTGAACTTTTATGCGCTAAGTAAACATCTATTTAGCGCAAAACCATCTTATTATCAATAGGGGTATTCCTCGATTGATTGGGGGAAACTACTCGATAATTGTAAAGAAAAGGGTGGTCCTTTGTGAAAGATATTCCCATAAAAAAACCCGCTCTTTAATAGTACTTTTTTCTGATAACCGATAACCGATAACCGATAACAAAAAAGGCCTGTCCTTGCGGACAGGCCCTTAATCCGCCAGAGGCGGATAAATATCGATTAACAGTTGTTCCACGGCAGCGAAAATGTCTGACTTTTTAATCTCCTATGAGGGAGATTAAAGTTTTCCTTTAGAAAGGAGGTGATCCAGCCGCAGGTTCCCCTACGGCTACCTTGTTACGACTTAGTGCCAGTCACCGAACTTACCGTAGGCGGTCGCTCCCCTTGCGGGTCAGCAAACCGATTTTGGGTATTTCCGGCTCCCATCACTTGACGGGCGGTGTGTACAAGGCTCAGGAACACATTCACCGTGACATAGCTGATTCACGATTACTAGCGATTCCAACTTCATGAGGGCGAATTGCAGCCCTCAATCCGGACTGAGACG
>JBEKEA010000019.1:0-32773 GCA_050014075.1 Sedimentisphaerales bacterium
CACCCCGGCGGAAAATTTTTCATTAACGGCTCGATAGAAAAACTTGTCGATTTTTGCCGAAACCAAAAAATTAAATTTGAAGCTTTTGAAATGCCGCAAAATATTAAACTATCCGGCGACAAAAGCACTTTTGTTATCGATAATGTCGCGGTAACTTTGCCGCTCATCGGCAGGGCGAACGTTGAAAATGCCGCCGCTGCCTGGGCGGTCTGTAAAAGTCTCGGCCTTTCCGCTGCCCAGTTCGCTCAGGCGGTTGCATCGATAAAACCTGTTGATATGAGACTTGAGCCTTTGAAATTTGGCAGGGCCATAGTCCTTGCCGATTGCTACAACGCAAACCCCGGCTCAATGGAAAACGCTCTTGAAACTTTGTACCTCATATCGCAGCAGGAAAATAAAAGGGCGGTCTTTATCTTTGGCAAAATGGGCGAGCTCGGCAGCCAAAGCGAAAAACTTCACGCCCGGCTCGGCGAACAAATCACGCAGTATAAAATTCCTGTTTTGCTGACTACAAAAGGTGATTGCACCCTGGCCGTCAAATCCGCCGAAAAGTCCGCCGATTACAAAATTTCTGCAAACATATTTGAAAATACTTCGCAGCTTTGCGATAATCTGCATAAATTTATTAAACCTGACGATATAATACTGGTCAAAGCTTCACGCAGTGAGCGTTTTGAGGCGGTTATTGACAGATTAAAGACGCTTTTATCGGACAATAACAAAAAAATATGATATATCATTTATTTTCATTGCTGGAAAATTTCACTACTCGCTCGCTGGGTTTTTATGCCTGGCAGGAGGTATTGTTTCGCTGCATAATGGCCGCTCTTACAAGTCTGGCCGTTGCATGGTTTACAGGCCCTAAAATTATTCGCTGGCTGATGCGAAAAAAAATCGGCGATCGCCCTGAGTTTCATAACGAAAAGTTAAATGCTCTCAATAAGGAAAAAGAAAATACTCCTACGATGGGCGGCCTTATTATTCTCGTTGCCGTTATGGCGGGAACTTTTCTTTGGGCAAAGCTTAACAATCCGTTTATTCAAAAGGCGATAATCCTGATGATATGGTTTGGCGCAATCGGCGCCGTTGACGACTGGCTGAAATTGACCAGCAAAATTCGTCAGCGCAGCCGCAACGGCCTTAAGCCCTGGGAAAAACTTGCCTTTCAGTTTGGCGGTGCTATTCTTATCGCGACATTTTTATATTTTGATGTTCAGAATATCCCCGATGCAATGCGATTCTGGCTTCCATTTTACAAATACGGCATACCCATTACCGGCTGGCTTTTCGTTCTTATCGCGGTTCTTTATATCTCAGCGACCAGCAACGCCGTTAACTTTACCGATGGAATGGACGGTCTTGCCGCAGGCTGCGTGGCCATTGCCAGTGTAACGCTTGCGATTCTCTGTTATATGGCTTCCGAATCGATGACGAGAACCTCGACAATGACATGGGCGGGCTATCTTCTTTTGCCGCACATCCCGCAGTCAGGCGAACTCAGCATTTTCTATTCGTCTATCCTCGGCGCTACGATGGGTTTCCTGTGGTTCAATTGTCATCCTGCCCAGACCTTTATGGGCGATGTCGGCTCGTTGCCGCTGGGCGCCGCGATGGGCTATGGCGCTCTGGTTACCCGCAATGAAATTCTGCTGCTGATTATCGGCGGCGTGTTTGTTATCGAACTTGTCAGCGTTATTTTGCAGGTTTCGTATTTCAAATATACCGGCGGCAAAAGGCTTTTCCGCTGTGCTCCGATTCATCATCATTTTCATCTTGGCGGCTGGTCTGAACCGCAGGTAGTGGTGCGCTTCTGGCTTCTTGCCGCTGCCTTTGCCGCCCTTGCCCTTGCTACTATTAAAATCCGCTAATAGAATTATCTGTACCAACAAAAAACCCCGGTTAAGAAAGCCGGGGTTTTTATTTTTTCTTTATTTAGTTTTTATTCGAACAAAAACGAGCCGTACTGTGCCGCGTCGCCTAATTCTTCATTAATCCTGAGCAGTTGGTTATACTTGCAAATTCTGTCTGTCCTGCAGGCCGAGCCGGTCTTGATTTGGCCCATACCTGTTGCGACCGCTAAATCTGCGATAGTAGAATCTTCCGTTTCGCCGCTGCGATGGCTGATAACCGCCGTCCAGCCGGCTCTCTTGGCCATATTTATCGCTTCGAACGTCTCTGTAAGTGTGCCTATTTGATTGAGCTTTATCAATATCGAATTGGCCGAGCCAAGTTTTATGCCTTTGGCAAGTCGCTCTGTGTTTGTAACGAATAAATCATCGCCGACAATCTGAGTTTTATCGCCGATAGTCTTGGTCAGATTTGTCCAGCCTGCCCAGTCGTCCTCTGCAAGTCCGTCTTCCAGGCTGACGATTGGATATTTGTTAATCCAGCCTGCCCAGTGCTTGACCAGTTCGTCCGATGTAATTTTCTTATTCGGTGCCGATTTAAAGAATTTATATTTTTTTGCGCCCTCGTCCCACAGTTCATTTGCCGCCGGGTCAAGTGCGATAGCGATTTGCTTACCTGCCTTGTATCCTGCCTTTTTGATTGCTTCCAGAATCACTTCAATCGCCTCGTTGTTCGACTTCAGCGATGGTGCGAACCCGCCTTCATCGCCGACCGAGGTGTTATAGCCTTTATCTTTCAATACTTTCTTTAGCGTATGAAATACTTCCGCGCCCATTCTCAATGCCTCCGGGAAATTCGGTGCGCCGATTGGCATAACCATAAATTCCTGGAAATCGACGTTGTTGTCGGCATGTTTTCCGCCGTTGAGGATATTCATCATCGGCACCGGCAGAATATTTGCGTTGCATCCGCCAAGATACCGATACAGCGGAAGTCCGACCGCGTCAGCGGCCGCTTTTGCGACAGCCAGTGAAACGCCGAGGATGGCGTTTGCTCCTAATTTGCCTTTATTTTTTGTGCCGTCAAGGTCAATCATAAGCCTGTCGATTTCTTCCTGAGCCAGGGCGTCCATTCCGATAACTTCCCGCGCGATTTTATCATTAACGTTTTTCACGGCCGTTAGGGTGCCTTTGCCCATATATCTTTTTGATTTTGTATCGCGAAGTTCGACTGCCTCGTGAGCGCCTGTGCTTGCACCGGACGGAACGGCAGCTCTGCCGAATGCTCCGTCGTCGAGCCGGACGTCAACTTCTACCGTCGGATTGCCTCTTGAATCGAGTATCTCTCTTGCCTTAATGTCAACTATTGTCGTAAACATTTTATTATTCCTTTCTTAAATATGATTTCAGGGTATTTTTTAGAATAAAAAGAGTAACTATTTTGCCCCAATTAGTCAAGACCTAAAGTTTAGCAGGGGATAGGACATTTCCCCGCATCGACTAAGTATCTTTTTCCGTGTCTTCAACGCCCAGTTTCTTTTCGAGCTGCTTTATTCCCTGCAAAATGACGTATGTCTCATCATTTGTTTTTACGTCAGGCGTGATACCAGCTTTCTTAACCAATTCCGTTATCCTGTTTGATAAGTAGGATATTGTATTGGAAATATAAAACGGAAAATACCAGAAATATCCAAAGGCCAGTATAATGCACACTGTTACCGTTACGCCCATATAGGTTACTATATGAGCTGACTGGTCTTTTGTTGCCTGACTTTTTCGTACAACTGCCTGCATATTAAGGTCGTTGATATTGAAAATGGAATGTTTAAGTCTTTCATAGCACGGCAGAAATTCGTTGAAGAACATCGTCGTGCTGCCGCTGCCTTTTTTTATCTGCTCGCAGAGGTTCATATAAAGTTTATAATCGTTATTGAGCGACTCTGTATATTCTTTTTCATGAATCTCAGTTATGTTGTTATTTTCCGCCTTGAGATTTTTTTCAAATTCGATTCTGCCCGTCTCGAAAAGCCCTGAATAATAGTCGGTTAATTTCTTGTCTGCATTCGGATTGAAAATGCCGCTGCTGATGGAAGTTCGCATATCGTCCAGCGAGGAAATCATATTTTTTGAATAGACGATTGAATCGTAATTGTCTTTCAGAATAGCCTCGGCCTGGCCGGACAGTTTTTCAACATAATAGCTGCAGAAAAATGCCAGCGCAAAAA
This sequence comes from Sedimentisphaerales bacterium, assembly GCA_050014075.1. Classification (GTDB taxonomy): domain Bacteria; phylum Planctomycetota; class Phycisphaerae; order Sedimentisphaerales; family UBA12454; genus UBA12454. The sequence goes on from JBEKEA010000019.1 coordinate 4,073, forward strand.
TAATTATGAACAAAAACCCCAATCCCATCGAAAGTTTTGTTTTTAGTATCATAACGCCTCCAAAATAAAATCTGATTGCGCCTTAAATTCCAAATAATCATTATACAGCCTCTATAAACTCCAGTCAAAGCCTATCGGCCCGACTTTGAGTGGCGAATCTTGTTCGTTTTTGCCCCAATTAGTCAGAACCTAAAGTTTAGGTAGATTTAAACCGTTTGTTAGCTCTTTAATTTTCTTGGGTATTCTATTTTTAGGGCTTTTGCAATATTTTCAAAACCAGCTTCATTTTTGTAGCGTTCAATGTTGAGTCCGCGTGTTCTTACTTTTTCCCAGGACGATGACTTGTCATGGTGTTTTTTGATAAAAGATGGGGGAAATGTATAAAATTCAATATCTTTTCTTCCAGTTTTATAATTATGGCAGTTTCTTTTTCGAAAAAAATAGCCAATATTTAAAAAGGCAACAATTAAAAAATCAAATGATCCAATTGTTTTTCCTTTTACTGGGAAACCTCTGTCGCAATCTGTTGCCATTCTACTTTTGACTTGAATTCTTAATCGCTTGCATTTTTTTCTTGGGTCAGGATGTGTACAGATTAAATCATAACCTTCATTAAACTGTGGAGCTTTGTATGTCATAATATTTCTTCTAAGAAGATGACCCATGACAAGATATTCCGCGCTAAGTGAAATTACTGGGTAGCGAGTAAATTTATCCATATAATTATTTCCTTTTATTTATAGCTATCAATGATATATAAGCTCCGATCAAAGCTTTCTGATCGCGACGTTCCGGTGTTTTTTTGCTCATATTTCACCGGAACGATAATTATACGCAGAAACCCACAGTCGGATTAAAACGACATGTTAGGTAAAAAACAAATTAATCATACAGTTTATTATATCTCTGGCGATAAAATTCTTTGATTTCCTTAGAAGCTTTTGGTTCATGAATTATAAAATCCCATGTGATATCAATTTTATCGCCATTAACATCGAATTTATAGTATTCAGGAAAACCCTTTCGGCCGCGAGGAACTAAATATCTACCGATAGGTTCCAACAATTTACGGCGCATAGATTCTGGAAAATGAGTTCCTCTTGCGCCATTAAGTTTAGGGCCAAGTGTCTTTTCTGATAAAATGAACGATTCGATCGATCTATCATAGTAGGCCATGAGAACGTTCTTAACTTTTATCAATAAATCGGCTTGATCACTATAAGGTATACACGAGTGTCCTTCGTTAGGGTCCATGATTTTTGCCAAGAAATCATTAAGCTTGTCCTGTCGTTCAGAGGAATCCCTATTTCTGATAAATATGATTATTTCCTTGGTAACAAGCCTGTCTCTAACTGCATGATAATACTCTTCTACTGTAGGCTCAGAGTATTCCCGATCGAATATCCCAAGATAGACATCACTTTTCAAAACCCAATCTTTAGATATTTCGGATACACTCTCTTTGCGACCTGCTAGATCTGCTTCAAAAGTTTTTGCTACAAATATTTTTGGGAGAATGTCATCATTTTCATTTATAAACTGTCGCAATAGATTTCTTTCATCTTGCAGTTCAGTTTGACGCGAACTAATGAAAATAATTTTCTTGTTCTTTATCATAATCAAAAAACAGTGGAAATAATTAGTTATTTTAAATGCCTGAAATTCTTTTGCCTTATGACTTTTACCTTATATCATCTTCCCCCAAAATCAAGATAATAATAGTTATCAGTTATCGGCAACTCAGTTATCGGAAAATTATTCGTGAAACTTGCCCGCCATAGTCCCTTAGGACGGCGGCGGGTCTGTGTAATCTTCGACTGGACTTAGGACTGCTCTGCGGTTAATATAACTTGCTTATGCGATTTCCAATAACAAAATATGGTATGCCTCAGGTTGTGGTTTATCCCGGCCTGACTGTCCTGGCGATGGCAATAATCGCCTTTTTAGTGCCGATTAGTTTGCTGTTTTGGCTCATTGAATCGATTTTGGCGGTTGTGTTAATCTGGATGTTATCATTTTTTCGCGACCCGTATCGTCAGATACCGGCAGGGGACAATTTAATTCTTTCGCCTGCCGATGGCACAATAAGCGATATCGAAATTGTTGATGAATCGAGCATTATAGGCGGCCCAGCGACTCGAATCGGCATATTTTTGAGTATTTTCAGTGTTCACATTAATAGAACGCCTTGCGCCGTCAGGATAGAAAAAATCACCTATCGCAAAGGGCTTTTTATAAACGCTCTCGACAGGGATTGCGGTAAAGTCAATGAGAGCAATAACATAGGAATGGTTCGCCTGAAAAAGCCTTATGATAAAATGCTCGTTCGCCAGATTAGCGGCGCAATTGCCAGAAGAATTGTCTGTGATGCCGAGCAGGGTCAGGAATTTACTGGCGGTGCGATATTCGGAATGATAAAATTTGGTTCGAGGACTGAGCTTTACCTGCCTGCCTCCTGCGGCGCGAAAATCGCCGTCAAAGTTGGCGACAAGGTAAACGCAGGTCTTACGATACTGGCGGAATATGGAAGAACCGATTAATAAATCTGAGCGGGCAAAGCGAAACCTTCTGCGAAACGTTCGCAGGCAAAGGCTGAAATATATCACTATACTTCCATCATTGATTACACTGCTCAACGGCACCTGCGGTTTCGCTGCGATAGTTTTCGCCGCCCGCGCTGGCCAATCGGATGTTACGAGTTTTAACGTTTACAATCATCAGTTCCCGTTCTTTTCGATGTCCTGCTATATGATTTTTATCGCGATGCTCGCCGATATGCTCGACGGCCACGTCGCAAGGATTAGCCAGAGCACCAGCAGTTTCGGCGGCCAGCTCGACAGTCTCTGCGATGTAATCAGTTTCGGCATTGCACCTGCGTTTCTTATGCTGCAGGTTGTCGAGAACAGGGTCTCTTTCGTTAATCCCGCTTTTGATGTTTTTGTGTATCGCTTCTTATGGCTCACTGCCGCCATTTACCTCGGCTGCGCCGCGATAAGGCTCGCGAGGTTCAACGTAGAAAATGAGGAGGACGAGGCAAGCCATATGAGTTTCTGGGGGCTGCCGACTCCCGCCGCGGCCGGTGTGATTGCAAGTCTTGTCATTCTCAATCAGGACATTATCAAAAATCTCAGCGGCAGCAGTTATTCGATCCTTTCTCACATGGAATACAACATTATCCTCGCTGCTCTGCCGTTTATTACGCTGGGGGTTTCGATTCTTATGGTCAGCAGAATTCGCTATCCACATATTGTTAATCAGTATCTGAAAGGCAGAAAGCCATTCGCGCAATTTATCAAGGCGATTGTTTTTATTGTGATTATAATCATCAGCATGGAAGTAGCACTTGTTCTGCTCTTCTGCGGTTTTGCCCTGAGCGGCGTTTCTAAATGGTTCTATTATCGTTTTATTATACACAAAACTGACCTGGGACAAGCAGAAGAACCTCCGATTATTACAATCTCGCATTGATTGCTCATTTCTGTATTTCTTATTTCTCTTGTGGCTTTTTTTGAAAATGTTATTATCGCTCTTTTAATTTAAAGGAATATATTTTGAAGGAAAGCAAAAAGACTATATCGCGCGAAATCGGCCTCGAAATCGGTCACATTGTCGGCAAAGGTCTGTTCCAGCTTGACCATTTGCATTACGGCCTGTGGAAAAAAGGTCTTGAGCCCAGCATTTTGAATCTTCACATCGCGCAGGATGAGTACTGCAAGTTTATAATCTCTCACATTCCCGCCGAAGTAAAAACTATTCTCGACGTCGGCTGCGGCGCAGGAGCTTTTTCAAAAAGGCTCGTCGATTTAGGTTATAAGGTTGATTGCGTCTGTCCGACAGAATATCAGAACAAGCTCGTCGAGAAATTGCTCGGCGAAACCTGCGAAATTTTCAAATGCAAATTAGAGGATATTCAGACTTCCAAAAAATACGATATGATTCAGTTCTGCGAAAGTTTTCAATACATCGACCTTGACAGGGTTATTGACATAGCCGCTTCGCTCTTAAATCCCGGCGGCTATATGCTCATTTGCGACTTTTTCAAAAAATGTTCTGATGCCTGCGCCATTAAAGGCGGCCAAAAGCTCGACAAGTTTTTGGATTTGCTTGGCCGCTCGTCCTTTAAAATTATTGAGGATATAGACATCACCGCCGAAACCGCTCCTAATATCGACTTAGTGGACAGAACGACAAAAGAAGTAATCGTTCCTCTCGCCGGTGCAGTCGAACGGTTTTTCCAGAGTCAGCATCCAATCGTCCTCAAGCTTGTTAAATGGAAATACAGGAAGAAGCTTGAAAAAGTCGAGAAGAAATATCTCACGGACGAAAAAAGCGGCAAAAATTTTGCCCAATACAAAACTTACAGGCTTTTCGTTTGCCGTAAAGTGAAATAAATCCGCCTTTTGGCGATTTCCTATGTTGCTCCGAATACTTATTTTGACAATCCCCAATTTCTTGTTATAATCCATCCCATACGGTCAAAAAATTCATTTTAATCATATTATAAGGTATATAAATGCGTCTGGCCGCAAGGATGCAGAAGAAACAATGGCACATCTTGCCTGCCGACCCGATAGCTGGTCAGCTTGTTGAGGCGTTAAAAATTTCGCCCGTCCTCGCTCAGGTTCTCGTCAATCGTCAGATTAAAACCGTCGAATCGGCAAAAACATTTCTCAATCCAAAGCTCAACGACCTTATCGAACCCGAACGTATGCCCGGCATAATTCCCGCCATCGACAGAATTGAAAAAGCCATAAAAGAAAAGCAGAAGATTACCATTTATGGCGATTACGACGTTGACGGCATTACCGCCGTTGCGATTCTCGATGGTCTTTTCAAACTTCTCGGCGCGCAGGTCGATTATTACATTCCGCACCGCGTTGACGAAGGCTACGGCCTGAACATCGAAGCAATTGAGCAGATTAGTCACACAGGAACAAAACTTCTTATCAGCGTCGATTGCGGCATAACCGCCTTCGATTCTGCCCTGGCCGCAAAGGATAAGGGCATTGATTTAATCATCACCGACCATCATCGTCCCTCGCCCGACGGCAAACTTCCCCATGCAGTTGCGATAGTTCATCCCAATCTCGATAAAAATTATCCTGCCCAGTCAAGTTCCGGCGCGACAGTCGCCTTCAAACTCGCCTGGGCAGTCGTCAACCGCATCAAAGGCTCCGCCGCCACTCCGCAGCATCTAAAGCAGTTTCTCATAAACGCCACAGTCTTCGCTGCGATGGGCACAATTGCCGACGTTGTTGAACTTCGCGACGAGAACAGAATCATCAGCAGTTTCGGCCTGCGTGCGATTTCCGAATCGAATCTGCCCGGCATAGAAGCCCTCATCGGCGTCGCTGGCATAAAAGGCAAGACAATCGACAGCATTCATATGGGTTTTTGCCTCGCTCCGGTCCTCAACGCCGCCGGCAGAATGGGCCACGCACGCCTCGCTGTCGAATTGCTCACAAGCGATAACGCATTAAAGGCTCTTCGAATCGCCGAATATCTCAAGGAGCAGAACAAGCAGCGTCAGATAATCGAAAAGAAAATCTTCAAACACGCCTGCACGATAATCGCCGAAAAAAGCCTCGACCATCCCGACCGCAAAACGATTGTCCTCGCCTCCGACCAGTGGCACACCGGCGTAATCGGCATCGTTGCATCGAGAGTCATCGATAAATATTATCGCCCCACGATTCTTTTCAATATTACAAACGGCAAAGCGCAAGGCTCTGCCCGTTCAATCGAAGGCTTCGACATATTGGCGGCTATCACTGCCTGCTCCGGATATTTAAACACCTTTGGCGGCCACGCGATGGCTGCCGGCCTTACCATTGACGTCGCCAAAATAAACGATTTCACCCAGACCTTCGAAAATTACGCCGCCGCGAATTGGAACGAATCTGAATTTACCAGCAGACTTGAAATCGACGCCGTCTGTTCGTTAAAGGATTTGTCCGTCCCGACCGTCAGATTGCTTTCCACGCTTGGCCCATTCGGCAGGGGGAATCCCGCTCCCGTTTTTGCGGCAAAAGCCGTTCGTCTTACCGCTTCGCCTCGAGCAGTTGGAATCAACGGCGAGCATCTTCAGTTGGCCGTCTGTGACAACTCCGCGACTGTCCGATGTATTGGTTTTAATATGGCTCATCTCGAAAAAAAATTGTTGGAGAACGAATTTTTCAGTATCGCCTTTGAGCCGCAGGTTGATACCTTTTATGGCGACCCCTCCGTCCAATTAGTTTTGTCTGATATCCAATTCGAATAAATACTTCTACGCCTTCGGCAGGGCGGATGTTGGGGTCATAGAACCTCGTTTTGTTCCTTGACAATAAATGTTTGTGTAAATATATTGTTGCCTATGCCCCAACAGGTAAAAAAATCTCTTGTCCTTTCTATTTATTTAGCCTTAACAGCCAGTTCCTTGCTTGTCTTCTGGCAGGTCAGGAATTTTGATTTCGTCAATTATGACGATCCTGATTATGTCGCAGAAAATTTGAACATCCAAACTGGTATCACGCTCCAGTCCGTCAAATGGGCGTTTACTACAGGTTACTTCGGAAACTGGAATCCCTTGACATGGTTTTCATATATGCTGAACTGGCAGCTTTTCGGCTCTAACGCCGCAGGTTTTCATCTTACAAATCTGTTCTTCCACATAGCCAATGCCTTGCTTCTGTTCTTTGTTCTAAAACAAATGACAAGAGCGATTTGGCAAAGTGCATTTGTAGCGGCATTATTTGCTCTTCACCCGCTTCACGTCGAAGCTGTTGCCTGGGTTTCTGGTCGCAAAGACGTCCTGAGTACTTTTTTCTGGATTTTGGCAATGTGGGCATATTTGCAGTATGTCAAACAGCCGAATGTTTGGCGATATCTGCTGATACTGCTGTTCTTTGTGATGGGTATTATGGCAAAGCCCATGCTCGTTACTTTGCCGTTCGTATTTCTTTTGCTGGACTATTGGCCGTTCCAGCGAAAAATATCCTGGCGTCTGCTGCTGGAGAAAATTCCTTTCATTATTCTTGCGGCTGTATTCAGTGTCATTGCATTTTTTACGCAGCGAAGTAATGGGTCGTTGCCGAAATTTACGGAGTTTGGTCTAAAGTTCCGCATCTATAATGCTTTTATTTCTTATGTGCAATACATAGAGAAAGTGTTTTGCCCCAATCATCTGTCCGCGATTTATCCGTATCCGCTTGAAAACGTATCGGTTTTATATGCTGTAATTTCAGCCGCTATCCTGTTGACCATAACAATTCTTGTAATTCGATTCGCCAAAAATCACCGATATCTTGTTACGGGCTGGTTCTGGTATCTTGGAACACTCATTCCCGTTATCGGCATTATTCAGGTTGGAAGCAACGCTATGGCCGACCGCTACACTTACATTACTCTTACAGGTTTATTTATTATCATTGCTTGGGGTGCGTCCGAATTGCTGGCAAAATGGGTTTCAGTGTCGCCTCAACGAAAAACTGTTCTCGGCGTATCGATGGTGATTGTGCTGACGACCCTTGGAATATGCGCCGGCCGGCAAACAAGCTATTGGAAAAACAGTATCACACTTTTTTCACACGCCAATGAGGTAACGCAAAACAATTATATTGCCTACAATAATCTTGGTTCAGCTTATGCCCGCCTTGGCCGCTGGCCTGAAGCGGTAGATGACTATCAGCAGGCCATAAAAATCAAGCCGGATTTAGCCAAGGCATACTATAATCTTGGCTATGCTTACGGCGAGCTGGGCCGTAGCACCGAGGCGATAGAAGCCTTTAAGCAGGCGATACTTATAAAGTCAGATTACGCCAAGGCACACAATAATCTCGGCATTGCTTACGGCAAGCTTGGCCGCTTGCCCGAGGCGATAGAAACCTTTAAGCAGGCCATAAAAATCAAGCCGGATTACACCGATGCACACTATAATCTCGGCTATGCTTACGGCAAGCTTGGCCGCTTGCCAGAGGCGATAGAGGCCTTTAAGCAGGCCATAAAAATCAAGCCGGATTACACCGATGCACACTATAATCTCGGCTATGCTTACCTGGCGATAGGCGACAAAAATTCTGCTTTGGCAGAATATAATATTCTTAAGTCTTTGAACCCCCAGCTTGCGGATAATCTCTTAAGTCAGATTAACAAATAAAAATATTTATCCCGCACCTATTTACTATTTAATTACTTCTATTATCACTACGGTATAATGAATTGGTGCGGGGTTTCCTTTCTCACTCTTCACTTTTCTCCGCCTATGGCCGGATTTGCCTAATTGAATACGTGCGCCCGCTTCATCGGTTTATTCTGTCTCCTGACTACTGTATTCTGAATTCTTTTAAAACTAAATTCTATTCTTTTTCTTTTCAAACTTTACCCGCCTCAGGCGGATTTTTACTAAAACTTGTATCGCTAAAAACTTACAACAGATTTTTTCAAAAAACCTTACACAAATAAAGGACTTATGGCAAGCCACTTTTGATGTTTTTCCAACGTAAATAAAGGACTTGCGTAATTAAAATTTTGTGACTGAAATCGAAAGAAAAATTATTTAAAAAAAAGGCTGTCCTTGTTAAGGTCAGCCGCTGTGAGAACCCCTAATTTTGCTTGGACGCTTTTTGCCCACTCTTCATACATACACACAAGCATGAAACCGAATTCCTCGGTTCTGTCAGGCAGGCCTAAGAGCCTTCAGGCACTAAAGTTATCGCCTTCGCACATCTACTATTGCAAAGACATCCGCTATGGCTTTCTTTGCCGACCTTTCAGCATCAGAAAATCTTAAGGAGTATTGTACACTTGAATTCGAAAAAATGTCAAGAAATTTCAAAAAATACCAAAAAAAGAGGCTGAACCTGCATAACTCCAGGTTCAGCCACAAGTTGTGTTTATTGGCCGGCTCCGGCTGGTTGCCACAAATGGGCAACGGTGTATCATTTTTCTTCGCCCCCTCCAGATGTACTTTGGCCGTTTGCGGCCGCAATCTGACTGTTCTTGGCCATCTCTAACAGCTTAGCCATACTACGGTTAAATGCATCTTTATACTTCTGTGTATCTATCCCCTTAAACTCTGCCGCAACCTTTTGGCGTATATTCACGAAAGCGGCTGCATAATCTTTGTCAGAACTATTTGTAAAAGAAGCACTTACACCATTATTGTTTTCGCCAGGCCCCTGCGGGGCAAGATAGTAAACCGCAGTGGCAAAACCCGCAAAATAAACAATTAATAGAAAAACAAATTTTCCCTTCCAGCCCATAATATAACCCCCTTGCTTTTAAATGGTTATAGGCCCCCTAGATCCTTCTGTTTTCGACTCCATATAAAGATATACAATATAATCACGCAAATTCAAAATACGAAATACGAATTCCGAAATTCGAAATTTGGAATTGCTGTAAGTCCTTATTTTACGTTGAAAAAGTGCTAAAAAGAGCTTTTCATAAGTCCTTTATTTACGTAAGGTTTTTTTAAAAAATCGTTTGTAAGTTTTTAGCGGGACAAGTTTTAGTCTAAAAATTGAAAGATTTTCATTTTTTTTGATTTTTTAACCGCGGATTGCACGGATTTACACGGATTTTTAACGATTTTACCCTTTTTTTGATTCGAAATTGGGCAATCCATAATGTCGGGTTTTTAACCGCGGATTTCGCGGATGACGCGGATTTTTTTCACCACCGAGCCATCCGCCGTCGCTACGAGCTATGGCGGACAGGCGCCGAACTCAGAGAATTTTTTAGACACGGATGAACACGGATGGACACGGATTTTCACCACGAAGAAAAGAAGGAGCACGAAGGATTGCTTTAAGGCAGTGTTCTGCGAACACTATTAAATTCAAAACTTGTGCCTTACTTACAAGCGACCCGCCTTCGCCAAAGCTACGGACGGGCAGGGCTTGACGTCGGCACATCGTTCTGAATTTTACTGCTGCGCAATTACGCCTTAAAGCAAACGACGAACCCCCGGTACAAGACCGGGGGCTAATCAAAGTTAAAAAAGTTGAAGCAATAAGTTTATTTCACTATGCTTTAATACAGTATACTGTATTGCAGTATACTGCATACGAGTATAGCGGCATTGGGATTTTTGCATCAGGGTTTTTACGGCAGAGGGTTTTGTGATTTAAGATTTAACGTTCAACCACGCCAGAGGCGAGCAAGCTGAGGCGGACAAGTCATTTTAAGGATATAATTCGGTACCTATGGTATGGCATAGCCATTGCGTTTGGGAGAAAGAAGGAGTAAAATATTGTTTGTCATCGAGGAAGGGCATCTGCGGAAGAAAAGTTGGTAGTTGGTAGTTGTTGGAACCGCAAAAGCGGGAGTTTTTAAGCGGATAAATTCCGAGGAAAATATTATGGATGATGACAAGAAAAAGGCAAAGTTAAAAAGAAACGGTTTGAATTCGGTAACTGCCTACTTGGAACACGTCAAAGCATTTGAACAAATTCACATTGCACAATGGTTTTACAGAGGTGTAAGAAATGAGGCTTATGAACTTGTTCCAAGTTTATTTAGAATAAATATAAAAAATACCTTTACAACCTGGAACAGACTAGAAGCTTATATGCTTCAATATTTCAAAAGAGAGTCAACGCCTTTTCTTGATAAAGTACCGCAAGATGATTTAGAATGGTTTGCTCTTGCACAACATTATGGTCTGCCAACACGCCTACTTGACTGGTCTACCAATCCACTGATTGCACTATTCTTTGCTGTTGAGAATTATAATAAAGAAGAGGATTCTGCGGTTTGGTGTTTTGGATTTCCTTCGACAAATAATTGCAACCCTGTGAGTACAAGAATTGATAGAAGATTAACATTAGAAGAAGGGCATTATATCATATTTCCTAATCACATTTCCCCTAGGATTACCAATCAATCCGGATGTTTTACGGCACATGACCTACCAAAAGAACAAACACCCTTTGTGCCATTTAATCAGCAAGAAGATTCGTTGGGTTTATTTGAGAAAATAATTATCAAGAAACAACATCAAAAAGATATTTTGGACGAACTTTACGATATTGGAATACACAGTGGACTTATCTATCCAGGACTTGATGGTTTGTCCAAGAGAATAAAATATGAAGTTTCAACATTACATAAAAGAGGTTTCAATCCGAAACAATTTGAAAGATATATAGATAAAATGGACAAATAGTGGACGTTTACCTGTTTGAGCGGGAATGACACGCCGACGAACCCTGCCATCGTGATGGCAGGGCTAACCACGAACAACGACGAATGACGAACTACGCCTACTCGTGGCGGAGGGCTTCTATCGGGTCGAGGCGGGCGGCCTTGATGGCAGGAAACATCCCAAAACAAATTCCTACGGTTCCTGCAAAGGCAAAGGCAAGCACAACCGCCCAAGCGGGTATATAAGTTTGGGCCAACAGAGGATGTGAATGCGCAATCGCTAAAGTCAAAAGTTCTCCGACACCCAGACCCACAAGCCCGCCAACAAAACAGAGTATCACAGCCTCTACAAGAAACTGCGTCAGTATCGCCGACTTCCTTGCGCCTACCGCCTTTCGCAGCCCTATTTCCTTTGTGCGCTCCGAAATGGATACGAGCATAATATTCATAATTCCGACCCCGCCGACCAGAAGCGAAATGCCGACAATGCCGCCTGCGACGAGAGTAACAATAAGCGATATATTATTGAAAGTCGTTAGAAGATTATTTAGCGATTCAACCGCAAACGTGTCCGGGTCGCCGGGCTTGATTTGACGAGTGCCGCGAAGAAAGAATTTAAGCTCCTCTGTCGCTTCATCCGAGAGCTCGGTTGATTTGCTTGCCACTATGGCTTCAATCCATGGCTTCTGGCGGAATTTCAAAGCTGTTCGATATGGGATAAAAATATAGTAGCTTTCCTGGTCGGACATTCCAATCCCGATATCGGTGGGCTTTTCCATAACTCCAATAATACGAAAACTGAGATTTCCGATTCGAATAATTTGGCCTTCACATTCCTTGTTCAAGCCGAGCTTGTCCTGGAGCGGCGGCTCTATCAGGCAAACCTCCTTACCATCGTCGATCTCGTTAATCTGTCGTCCGACAATGATAGACCTTTTATTAATCGCGTGCCAGGGAGGTTCGATTCCTACTATTTGTGCGATTTGCACAGCCTTTTCGCCGAATTTAACGGGGAATTCTCCGACCCAACATTTCTTTGTATATTGCAGTACGGAAGGACAATGCTCCAAAAGGCCATCGAATTCCTTATCTTTGAAGCGTATATACCACCAGGGCACATGGCTCGTCGGACCGCTATCAGGGCGAAAAGGCCTGACGAATATAGTATTGCTGCCTAACGTCTCGACCTGACTGAGAATCTTCGCCTTCAATCCGGTCAGTGCCGCGATTACAGCAATTACCGAGGCGACGCCAATCACAATTCCAATCGTGGTCAGTATCGAGCGAGTCTTGTTGGCCCAAATCTGGCCGACGGCGAGATAGACGCTTTGATAGACAAGCTGAATAAACATCATCGGGGCATAAAGAAAGCGTTTCATAATTTATTCTCCCTGCGGTTTTCGGCGGGGGTGTGATTAGCTGCGCGGTCCTGGTCTTTGGGCAGGTCGCTGGAAATTTTGCCGTCCTGCATCCGTATAATTCTGTCGGCATAACGTGCAAAGTCATACTCGTGTGTTACCATTACAATCGTCTGTCCCTGTTTGTGAAGCTCGTCAAAAAGCAGTAAAATGTTCTCGCTGGTCTTGCTGTCGAGATTTCCGGTCGGCTCATCGGCAAGCAAAATGCTCGGATTGCATATAAGCGCACGAGCAATGGCGACGCGCTGCTTTTCTCCACCTGAAAGCTGATTAGGCTTGTGCTTCATCCGGTCGGCCAGACCTACGCGCTGGAGAGAGTTCTTTGCACGAGCAGTGCGGCCGAACCATCCGTCACGTGCGTAAAGGAGCGGTGTCTCGACGTTCTTGAGCGCATTCAATTGCGACAAAAGCTCAAAAGACTGAAAGACAAAGCCGATCCTCTCATTTCGAATATTTGCCAGGGCAGCGTCGCCCAACTTTGTAACGTCCCGACCGTCAAGCTCATAGGTGCCTTCGCTGGGCCTGTCGAGGCAGCCGAGGAGATTCATCAATGTACTCTTGCCCGAACCGGAATGACCCATCACGGCGATGTATTCGTTCTGCCGCACTTCCAAATCCACGCCGTCGAGCGCACGAATTTCCTCCACGCCGATGCGATAAAACTTTTTCAGTCCCTGCAGCCGGATTATAACTTTACTGTTTGTGCTATTTGGCTGGCTGCTCATTAATGTCGCTCTTGTCTTTTTTATCCTTTGGTTTGTTTTTCCCAGCCTTTTTTTCGGCCTCTACCTGTCGCTCGTCGCGGAGTAACTGGTCGTGCTTGAGGTTATTTAAAAGCTTGTATGGTCCTATTACAATACTGTCGCCTTCCTTAAGGCCGGACAAAATTATGGTATGTGTCAAATCTCCGGAGCCAATTTTGACGGGAGTCGCCACTGCTTTGCCGTCGATGAATCTGAAAACGACGGGAGCAAACTTCTTGTCCTTGTCCAGGTCAGGCGATTTGTCGCGAATTTCCAAAGGCAAAGAGTCAATATCTCTTGCAACGACGGCCTGACTGGGAATCTTGATTATGCCGATGTGTTTATGCGTTTCAATATCAACATCCGCAGTCAGTCCGGTGTAGAGTTTTAAAATGTTCGGGTCGTTGTTAAGCAGTATCTCAGTTCGGTAATACCTGGTCTTGTTGTCGCTTAACCGGTATTTCAAAGCAATCTGGCTTACAACGCCCTTGAACTTGATATTCGGATATGCCTGTATGGACGCGACGGCCTGCTGGCCCAGCTCAATCTGGCCGACATCAGCCTCGTCCACCTGCGCGACAACCAACATCTTCGAGAGGTCTGAAACTTCCATAATGACGGTTCCGGCATTATTCATCGTGCCGGTCATCACCATTTCACCCTCTTTTGCGTTAAGACGAGTAATGACACCATTAATCGGCGAAGTAATCGAGGTATAACTCAGCGCCTCATTTGCCTCGGCGATTTTTGCCTGCGCGGCATCTAAATTGTGCTTCATCACGACGAGGTTCTCTTTGGCGGCGTCTAATTTGAATTTAGCGCTTTCAATATCTGCGCGAAGCGAATCGACCTTGAATTTAGCCTGCTCGAAATCGGATTTGCTGACTGCGCCTGACTGAACCAGCTCCTGTTTTCGCTGGAGGTCATTTTCCTGCTGCTTCAAAGTGGCCTCGAGACTGGTAATATTCGCTCTGCAGCTTTCGGTATTTGCCTTTTCAACTTCGATTTGAGCTTCCTGAGCATTTCGACTGGCCTCGGCCGAGTGTAATTCGCTCTCAAGGTCCTTTGAATCGAGCTGCACTAACAGCGAGGGAGGTATCGGGGGATTTGCGTTCGGGTCGCCGCAGGTTACCGTATTTCCCTCGGCGTAGGGCATTTTAATAATCCGCGCAGAAACTTTAGCGCTTATCTGAACATAAGTTTTAGGCTCAATCTCACCCGGTGCGCTGACTCGCTCTGTAAGTTCACCTATATGGACTTGCTCAATACGCGCAACCTGCCCTTTATCGTTTCCTTTGCGGTTTTTGCTGACCAGCCAGCCAACCACCAACAGCAGCGAAATCGCGATAACAATAATGAAAATCCATTTGTATCGTTTTTTCACAGTTTATCTTTCATGTGAAATACAACGTTTTTTAGCCTCCTCTGCCGGCCAAATTTCCTACATTTTGCCTAATACTATATTATACCACCCAATGTTCCTGTTTTGTTACCAATTTAACCATTTTTAGTGATTTTTCAGTAATTTAGATTTAATGGATAAATAATATATAAAATTTTGATAATATGCCGGCGTAGGATTTTTTTAAATTTTCTTGACAATAGTTGCAATCTAAACTATTAAAACGACTCAGAATTTGGACTTAACTGGCGATTTTTAGCCGCAAAAGGCGATTTTACTCGCCTGAAAACAGATACAAAGAACAATTTAGCCGCGATTTTCAGCGTAAAAAACTGAGAATGAGGGGATTGGGCTTTGTTGTTTTTTTATCCTAAACCGGAGAAATCAGATGTTACCAGCAAAAAAGAAAAGTAGAACCAGAACAAGAACACACAGAAGTCATCATGCGTTAACGGCCGTGCATTATACGGTATGCAAAAAATGCAACAGTCCGAAACTGCCTCATGCAGCGTGTTCTAACTGCGGATATGTTAATTCCAAAATTACGCTTAAGCTCGCCAAAACAGAGGAGGCGAGTTAGCAATGAGGATAGCCATCGACGCCATGGGAGGCGATTTTGCACCGGATGAGATTATTAATGGTGCAATAGAGTCGATACCGCAGCTCGACAAAGGAGACACTTTGCTTCTTGTCGGACCTTCCGAGACCATTCAATCCAAAATCGGCTCAAAAAATCTGAGTAAATACGCTAATGTGCTGAAGATTGTCGAAGCGCCTGAAGTTATTGGAATGGACGAATCGCCAATTGACGCACTGAGAAAAAAACGCAACAGTTCAATATCAGTAATGACAAAACTTGCCGCTGATGGCGAAGCTGACGCGGTTATCTCGGCGGGAAATACGGGAGCCTGCGTAGCGGGCTGCCAGTTGAGAATGCGAAACATCGAAGGAGTGAACAGGCCGGGGATAGCAGTAGTGTTTCCGACTTTCGAAGGGCCTGTTACAATGTGCGATGTCGGCGCTAATATCTCCTGCAAACCTATAAACTTTTATGAATACACCGTAATGGCCTGTATGTATTCGAAATATCTTCTGGGTATCGAAAATCCGCGTGTCGGAATTATGAGCATCGGCGAAGAAGAAGCCAAAGGAAATGAAATCGTAAAAAAAGCAAGAGAGCTTATCAAAAGCGACTCGAAAATAAATTTTATCGGCAATATCGAAGGGCGAGACATATTTAAAGGCAAATGCGACGTCGCTATCTGCGACGGATTTGTCGGCAATGTCGTGCTTAAGCTGACAGAAGGACTCGTTGACGGGCTGTTTAAGGTAATTAAGCACGAGCTGATGAAGGAATCACTTCTTCTTGCAATGAAATTCAAGCCCGTAATGATGCGAATGTATCAGAAATACGATTATAATGAATACGGCGGGGCACTGCTGTTGGGCGTGAACGGAACTTGTGTAATATGTCACGGCTCAAGCAAAAGCAAAACAATAAAAAATGCCATTATGGCCTGTCGGAAATTTCACAATCTGGGAATTAATGAAAAGATAAAAGAATATCTGGCAACAACCGGAGTTAAGGGCACCGATGAGTAGTATAAAAACGAGTTCGGATTGTGCTTTTCGTGCTGTTATAGCGGGCACGGGTTCATACACTCCCCAAAAACAGCTCACAAACGAAGACCTTACAAAAATGGTCGAGACCAGCGATGAGTGGATTACCTCCAGAACGGGCATAAAGGTTCGCCATATAGCGGCTCCAGACCAGACGACAGCAATGCTGGCGACTGAAGCGGCAAAAAAAGCAATCGAGCAGGCGAAGATTTCCGCTGAAGATATCGAATTGATTATTACGGCGACGATAACGCCTGAAATGGTATTTCCATCAACGGCCTGTTTTGTGCAGGATATGCTTGGAGCGAAAAAGGCCTGGGCATTCGATATATCGGCTGCGTGCAGCGGATTTGTTTACGCACTGAGCATCGCACAGAATTTTGTCATTAACGGCAGATACGATAACGTTCTTGTCATCGGAGCTGAAACTTTAAGTAAGATTACAGATTACAAGGACAGGAAAAGCTGCATTCTTTTTGGCGACGGAGCTGGAGCGGCTGTCATAAAAAGAGGCGACAAAAAAGGGCCAAAAGGAATTTTTTACAGTACATCAGGCTCGGATGGCTCAGGATGGCCGGCAATTCACTGCCCGGCTTACGGGAGCAGGTATCCGGTCAGCAAACCGCTTGAAAATCCAAATTCTATCTATATGCAGATTAACGGCAGAGAAGTTTATCAGCTTGCGGTTCGCAAAATTATAGAAACCGTTGAAGATTGCCTGACAAACTGCAAGCTGACACTTAAAGATATAAATTTGTTCATCCCGCACCAGATGAACGCGAGAATAATCGAATCGGTCGCGAAAAGACTTGAGCTTGCCGATGAGCAGGTATTCATAAATATCGATAAATACGGCAATACCTCGGCGGCATCGATACCCATCGCGCTGGACGAGAGCGTCAGGGGCGGCAGAATTAAAAAGGGAGATGTCGTTCTGCTTGTGGCTTTCGGCGGTGGATTGACATGGGGAGCGAACGTAATAGAATTTTGAGTGAATATTTTCAGGGAAGAAGATGGCTGAAAAAATAGCATATATATTTCCGGGCCAGGGCGCTCAAACGGTGGGCATGGGCAAGGATTTTTACGATGCCGAGCCTGCGGCCAGGCAATTTTTCGACAAAGCAAATAAAATAGTCGGCTATGACCTTGCGAAAATCTGTTTCGAAGGGCCGGAAGATAAACTTAACTCTACAACGATTTCCCAACCTGCTATTTTTGTAACATCAGTCGCAATCCTTGAAGTTTTAAAAGCAAAAGGACTGATTAAACCTGCTAATATAACGGCAGGATTGAGCCTTGGCGAATATACCGCTCTTTACGCGGCAGGGGTAATCAGTTTCGAAGACGGATTGAAACTTGTGCAAAAGCGAGGACAGGCGATGCAGGCTGCGGCGGACTCATCGAAAGGCTCGATGGTCAGCGTAATCGGACTCGAACAGCCGGCTGTTGAAAAACTTTGCGTCGAGGCAGCAGGGGGACAATTGTTGAACTGCGCGAATTTCAATTGTCCGGGACAAATTGTTATTACCGGCGATGTAGATGCCTGTAAAAGGTCTTTGACGCTGGCGGAAAAATACGGAGCAATGAAAGCAATTGAGCTTAAAGTGGCAGGGGCGTTTCATTCGGCAATGATGGCCCCGGCGGCACAAGAGCTTAAGAAGGCGCTTGGCCAGTGCAAAATCGCTAATCCCGGAAGTATCGCTGTTATCGCAAATGTTGACGGCGAATATTACAAAACAAAAGAGCAAATATCCGAAGGACTTGTTAAACAATTGACCGGTGCGGTTCTTTGGCAAAAGTGTATGGAACGGCTTCTTGCAGACGGCGTAACGAAATTTTATGAAATCGGGCCGAATAAAGTTCTTATGGGCCTGATGCGAAGAATTAACAGAAAGGCCAACGTTGTGAATATAAGCAGCGTTGCCGGTTTGAATGAATTGAGCGGAGGTAAATAATGGCTGACGAAAAAAGACTTGCAGTTGTAACGGGAGCGGCAAGAGGAATCGGCAGAGCGATAGTTCTGGAATTGCTCAAGCAGGGCAGGATTGTCGCGGGACTCGATTTGAACGCTGAGCAGCTTAAAGAGCTTGAAAAAGTTGTCGCTGATGCGGGATACAGCGTTGTTACAAAATGCGTTGATATCACCAAGACCGACAAGCTCAACGAAGTAATGGAAGAATTGTCCAAGCAATACGATGGAATCGGCATCCTTGTAAATAACGCGGGAATTACTCGCGACAGACTGATGATGCAGATGAGCGATGATGAATATGATATCCTGATGGCGGTGAATCTGCGGGCGGCTTTTATGGCAACAAGAGCGGTTCTTCGGCCGATGATTCGAAATAAATTCGGCAGGATTATCAGTATCAGCTCAATCGCAGGAATTATGGGCCAGGCTGGAAGCGCAAATTACGCAGCGAGCAAGGCGGGACTTATCGGTATGACAAAGTCGATAGTCAGGGAAGTCGCAAAAAAAGGCATAACGGCTAACTGCGTAGCGCCGGGATTTATTGTTACGGATATGACAAATACGCTGCCGGAACAGGTTAAAGAAGCGGCTCTTGCCATAATACCGGCCAAAAAACTGGGAACACCCCAGGATGTGGCAAAAGCGGTAGCGTTTCTTGCAAGTGATGATTCAGGCTATATTAACGGTCAGGTGCTGCAGGTTGACGGCGGAATGGCGATGTAATTTAAAAAAATGATTGCAAGTGTCGCCTTTGGCAGGTATATTACCGCCCTAATGGTCAACAAAGCAGCGATGAAATGTAATTTAGGAGTTATTTTTTTCAAGGAGACGAAAAGTGAGTATTGACGTCCAAAGTATTGAAAAGAAGGTAATTAAGATTGTAGCAGAGCAAATGGGTACAGAAGAGTCTGAAATAAAACGTGAAACATCGTTTATTAACGACCTCAACGCAGACTCGCTGGACACCGTTGAACTGGTTATGGAATTTGAAGATGAGTTCGATACGAGCATTCCCGACGAAGAGGCTGAAAAGATTCAGACTGTCGGCGCGGCTATCGACTACATCGTAACTGTACTGAAGCAAAAAGAGCAGGGCTGATAACAGGCTGTTATGATGAACAAACGGCGAGTAGTTATAACAGGTCTGGGCTGTGCTACACCCCTGGGAGACTCGGTCGATGTCTTCTTTGACGCAATCTGCAAGGGACAGAGCGGAATTGCGAACATAACAAGTTTCGATGTTTCGCAATACCCTGTCAGGTTTGCCGGTGAAGTAAGAAACTTCGACATTGACAAATTTGTTGACCATCGCGAAGGCAAACGAATGGATCGTTTCTGCCAGCTTGCGGTGGCTTCTGCGGTGCAGGCAGTCAAAGACTGCGGAATAGATTTCCCAAAGGAAAACCTTGAACGTTGCGGCTCTATTTATGGAAGCGGCATCGGCGGTATCCAGGAAATCGAACAGCAGCACATCCGTCTTTTGAACAAAGGCCCTCGCGCAGTTTCGCCTTTTACAGTTCCCAAACTTATGGGCAATGCTGCCTGCGGAACGATTTCAATGATGTATGGCCTTAAAGGCCCGAATTTTTGTGTCGTTACCGCATGTGCTTCCGCTTCTAACGCGATTGGAGAAGCATTCTTTAATATCCTCAACGACCGCAGCGATGTTATGATTACCGGCGGTTCGGAAGCGGCAGTTTCGCCTGTCGGACTTAGCTCATTTTGTGCCTTAAGGTCTCTGAGCACCCGAAACGATGCTCCGCAAAAGGCTTCAAGGCCTTTCGACATCGACCGTGACGGCTTTGTAATGGCTGAAGGCGCAGCGGCACTTGTTCTCGAAGAATATGAGCACGCGAAAAAACGTGGTGCGAAAATCTATGCCGAGATGCTCGGCTACGGCGCGACAGCCGACGCTCATCATATTACCGCACCTCCGCCTGACGGTGAAGGCGCTGCAAGAGCCATAGAGATTGCGATAAAGCAGTCGGGCATTGCGAAAGAAAAATTCGATTATATTAACGCCCACGGCACGAGCACAGAGCTTAACGATATCGCAGAGTCGCTGGCGATAAAGAAAGTATTCGGCTCGCATGCTTACAAACTGTCGATTAGCTCTACAAAAAGCATGATAGGTCATTCGCTCGGCGCAAGCGGCGCTATCGAACTGGTGGCAACCTGTAAAATGATAGAAAAGTCAATTATTCATCCCACGATAAATCTTGATAATATTGACCCCAAATGCGACCCCAAACTGGATTTTGTGCCGAATAAAGCCAAAGAGAGAAAGATAAACTACGCTGCGAGCAATTCATTCGGATTCGGCGGCCATAACGCCTGCCTCGTTGTCGGCAGAGTATAAACAAACAACTCGATTCAGCAGACAAAATACAAATCACAATTCGCTTTGCGGCGAATCTCTATCTACCTGCCGGCCTGTATCGTCCTGAATCCCGATTTACCGGGAATCAAGACGACAAACCTGCTGTTATTGCTGTTACTTGCGATGCCTGATTTTCCAGCGGTTATGTCTTTTCTTACTGCCAATCTTTCGCCTGCGTCTCGGTTTAGCCATTATTTTACTCCGTAAGATAGTTTTTTAGCTTTTCTAAGAACTTTCAAACGGATAAGATATATGTTATTATAGAAATTTGCAAGAGTTGCCTTGCGTAAATAATAATTTTTTCAGGTGCATAAATGATACAATGCAAAGACTGTGAATTCTGCGAAATGGGGTCTGACAACCGCAGAGTCTTCAAATGCGACCCGTTTATCAATATCAAAGAGCCGGAATGCATAGCAAAATGGCAGCTAATCCGGCTGGATATGCTCCTTGTAACCTACCGGAGTATGCAGCAATGGCAGGAGAAGATAGCTCCGCTGCAGGACAAGATTTTTAAGTATATGGAGCGGGAAATGGGTGATATCGACGAAAGCGACAAATGGAAAGTTGACGAACCAGAAAAGGACGAAGACCAGGACGATAAACTTCTTTGAAATTTTTTTAAAGGGATTTTAATAATGCAGCTTGCAATAGTTGGCGACAAACTCATCGAGGCAAGTAAACTCGATTCGGCGTATCTTGACTACGGGACATTTTTCGGCGACGGTGTTTATGAGGTTTTGCGAAGTTATGACGGCAAACTCTTTGCACTCGAAGAACACCTTGCGAGATTCAAAAGGTCCCTGGCAGAAGTTGAAATCGAAGGCATAAACATAAACGACATCCGCGATAAGGTTATTATGGCCTGGCAAAAAAGCGGATATGCAAACGCCAAGATTTATTTTCATATTACAAGAGGGGCCGGCCCAAGAGACCACGCCGCAGAAGGTCTTACGCCGAGATTCTTTCTTTTGGTAAGCGAGGCGGAAGATGCAACCAAACAAAAACAAAACGGCATCACTGCAATGACCGTGCCGGATACGAGATGGAAACGATGCGATATCAAATCGCTCAACCTTTTGCCGAATGTGCTCGCAAAAAGGCTGGCTCATAAAAGAGGCTGCGATGAAGCGATATTTGTCGATGATAAAGGTGGAATAACAGAAGGGTCGTCCAGCGCGTTTTTCCTGATTTTCGGAAATAACCTGCAAACGTCGCCGCTGGCGGCAAATATTCTGCCTTCGATAACTCGCCAATTTGTTTTGAAGATTTATAAAAACGCGGGGCTGAACCTTGTGGAAAAACAGACCAAAGCTGAAGATGCGACAAAAGCAGATGAGCTTTTTATTGCGGTTTCGAGCAAAGATATTGTGCCGGTAGTGAAATTTAACGAAATAACGATTTCGGGCGGAAAGCCGGGCAAATATACAAAATTGCTTATGAGTGAGTTTGCAAAATTAGTAAAATAATAATAGCCATCAATAAATCCGGAGAAGATTCACCGAGCAATATCGTGATGGTGGTTTTATAGAGCGTAACTTTAGTGTGGTGTCCCCGGATTTCCCAGTTCTCGCCATTGCGGGGCCGAAGGCCGAAGCAATCTCAACACGATTTCTTCTTACACCTGCATTTGCAGGTTTTAGCTGTCTTGGCTTTTCGTATAAAATTTTGGTATGTTTCTTTTCGACTTTTATCAGGTTTTGGCGGCGGCCTGTGCATTGTCTCCGTATAGTCGTTGGCAAAATATTCTTTCGGGGAAGATTTGACAAAAGCTGAGTATTTCTTAATGATGTCTAACGCAACGGAATTTGGAAGTTGTTCTCGTCTTGACCGAAAACAACTTGAGAATTGCCCCGACAGAGTGGTTCTTTTGCCATTCCGTAACATCTTCTTAATCATCTTCTTAAAAAACGGAAAATTTGAGCAACCGGCGTTATTAATCAATAAAGGTGCTTTCTCATACTTGAAAAATTTGGCCTTCTTATCCCATTTTAGCTCATATTTTTCAAATTTAACAGGCGGCGTAAGCTGTATAAGTTTAAATCCATCAGGTCCCCCTTGTGCGAAAGCTAATCTTAATCTTACGCCATCGAGTTCTTTGATTCTCTTGGGATTCATTAGATTTTTATCGTGGCAACCAGTGCAACCAAAGCTTCCAAATTCATAAAAAGGGTCTGACCGCATTTCTTTTTCGTTGCTTTGATCTGGCCTGCGTAAATGAACAATAACTACTTTCGATTCTTGCATGGATTATTCTCCTGAACCAACCCTATTTGTTGTTTTAGAAACCATTTGTAAAATTTTTCAGCATCAAGAAATCGGGGCGGCCTTGCGCTTCGTTGTATGAATCCGTCTTTTACGCTCAAATCTCCCCAGGCATCCAAAATATCTTTCCTGACGCGATAGGCGCGATTTCTAAATTCTCCGATAGGCAGGATTTTTTTACATCTCCCTGACTTTCCTGAAATACCCCTGACAATTATGCCTGTCTCCTCGCGAACACCTCTCCTTGTGTGTGCGTTTTCATCCCGGCGTTCTTTGGGGACATCTTTTACTGCGACCACTTCTTCCACCACGAAAAGTCCGATGATTGCATAAATAAGAGGGTCTTTTTTCGAGTGAATGGAACGCAATCCTGCGTAGAAAACAACAATATCGCCTTCACCAAGTTTTCTCAAATCACTACCGCGTCGGTTTCCATCGTCCCCGTATGTCAGGTATTCAAAATCTGGGTCGAGGTGCATTCTGCTTGTCTTTAGTTCGGCAGGAAATTTAAGGTCTCGCCAAAGGTCAAGATTGTAATCCGACGCGAATTGCGTTAGCTGCGGGGCCAATTGATCATAACTTCGCTCGCAACCACGGTGCTGCGGCCTTATTTCCGGGATAGGCACATAAATAAAACGCCCGGATGCTTCGTCTGCGGGTGAATTCCAATGACCATACGCCTGGTCGATACCCACTCTTACCAGCACAGCTTTTTTCATTAAGAACCCTCTTAAAAGGGATAGAAAGACAGATGTTATTAAAAAACTCGTCGCTTTCGGCGTCAATGTTTTGATTTCGGCGGTTCGAACCTGTCGCCGATTCTGGCCATAGGGTGACAGCATATCGTTAAACTGGATAGAAATACAAGTTTTTTTTCTCTACATTTCCTACGGTATTAACTGTTACCTTTCACGCAGAGGAACCACTATTACTACAGAGAAAGTTAAAAGTAAATAAAAGGATATGGAATGAAAGGGATATAGTCATGAAAAAGATACTGATTATGATTGTTTTGGCAACGGGTATGTTCGCGGGTAACGCATCTGCGTTCGACGGTCGTCGGGACGGATGGGGTCATCGTGATTTTGACCGCGATTATCATCGTGATTTCCATCGGCGCGAAATAGTCGTCGTTGAGAGACGTCCATGCAGAGAGCCGGTTGTAGTTTGTCCGCCTCGCGTGGGAATAATAATTGGCCCATTTGTAATTATCGGATTTTAAAAAGATAAAAGAATAACAGGATATAAGGAACACTCAAATGACAAAGAAATTAATATTAACTGTGTTGGCAGGTATAACATTACTGGCAGTTGCCGATAATACGCTGGCGTGGGGCGGACCTCACGGAGGCGGTCCTGGATGGGGACATGGTGGTTATCATCATGGCGGCGGCTTTCATTGGGGAATTGACATTGGAGTTTTAATTGCTCCGCCATTGGTAGAACCAGTGTATGTTTATCCGCCGCGAGAGGTAATTGTAACTCAGCCTGTCGTAGTTGTTCCTCCACCGGTCACTACCGTAGTCGAAGAAAGATCTGTTGTTGTCTGGGTTGCAAATGATAACGGCTCAAGAACGCAAGTAACATTAGTTAAAACAGAAAACGGCGGATATATGGGGCCGAAAGGCGAATACTATTCGAATATGCCGAGCAATGAACAGTTGAGAACGCTGTACGGCATAAGAACTGAACGTGCAAAGCAAACGCCTATTACAGTTTGGATTACCAATGATAACGGTTCGCAGACACCTGTAACGCTTACGCCTTCGGGAGTTGGTTTTACCGGCCCTTCAGATGAATATTATCCGAGTATGCCGACGGAAGAGCAACTCAGGGCTTCGTATGGTTTGCGTTCAAACGCGCCGGTCGATAATACTGTTACGGTGTGGCTCGAAAATATCGATGGGACAAAAATTCCTGTGGTGCTGACGAAAGAAGGTTCTGATTACGTCGGGCCGAAGGGTGAGCACTATTCGGAAATTCCTACGCAGGAACAACTGAAAGTGATTTACAGCGAGAAACCAAAAAAGATTGCATCCAGTTCCACAGTGGTCTGGATAAGCAGCAGCGATGGTTCCAAAACTCCGATAACTTTGCAAAAGCAAGGGTCGTCTTATCTCGGGCCGGCAGGTGAGAAATATGCCAGCCTGCCTTCGGAAGAACAGCTCAAACTATTGTACAGTTCAGATGCCAACGGCAACGAACAAAGTGAGCTGAACTTTCAAGTTACGAAAGATGACGGCAGCAAGACAGTTGTTATTTTGAAAAAGGAAGGGTCGGAGTTCGTAGGCCCAAAGGGCGAGCGATATCCGAGTATGCCAACCCAAGAGCAGTTAAAACTGATTTATGGGAAATAAAAAACGTCTGTCGTTGTTTTTAAAGATAAGGGCCGGTTATTTAAGCCGGCCTTTTTTATTTGCATTAAGTCGAAAAAATTATAAAATCAATGTTCTATACCCTCTTAGACTTTCAAGACTGTGAGGGTCTTTTTGTTTTTTAGTCATAAGTTCTGTAATCTTAAATAGTTAAATAGGAGCATATATGAAGTCCAATAAGGTAATGATTGACGGCAACACGGCGGCGGCACACGTAGGTCATGCGACAAATGAAGTAATAGCGATTTATCCGATAACGCCAAGCTCGAATATGGGCGAAATTGCCGACGCCAAATCGGCGGCGGGCGAAAAAAATATCTGGGGCACAATTCCGAGCGTGACCGAGATGCAGTCCGAAGGCGGGGCAAGCGGCGCCGTTCACGGGGCTTTGGCGGCAGGAGCGTTGACCACGACATTCACCGCATCGCAGGGGCTTCTGCTGATGATTCCGAATATGTATAAAATTGCCGGCGAACTTACGGCAACTACTTTTCAGGTTTCGGCAAGGTCGCTTGCCTGCCAGGCGTTGTCGATATTCGGCGACCATTCCGACGTTATGGCCTGCCGTCAGACCGGCTTTGCAATGTTATGTTCAAATAACGTGCAGGAAGTAATGGATTTTGCACTGATTTCTCAGCAGGCGACGCTGAAAGCCCGCATACCTTTCCTGCATTTCTTCGACGGATTCAGGACAAGCCACGAAATACAAAAAGTTGACCAAATCAGCTTCGACGATATGCGCAAGATGATTGACGATGAACTTGTTCAGGCACACAGGAAAAGAGCATTGAGTCCCGACCGTCCGCAGATTTCCGGCACAAGCCAGAACCCTGATGTCTATTTCCAGGGACGCGAGACAGTAAATAAATATCATCAGGCGGTACCGCAAATCGTTGAAGAGACGATGAGAAAATTAGAAAAAGTAATCGGCAGAAAATATAACCTGTTCGATTATGTCGGCGCACCTGATGCGGAGAAAATAATTATAATTATGGGTTCAGGAGCGGAAACCGTTCATGAAACAGTCGAATATCTTGTCTCCAAAGGCCAAAAGATAGGCGTTTTGAAGATAAGACTCTTCAGGCCTTTCAGCAACAGACATTTTATGGCTGCGATTCCAAAGACAGTCAAAAAGATTGCGGTTCTCGACAGGACAAAAGAGCCCGGTTCGCTTGGCGAGCCTTTGTATCTGGATGTAAGAACAGGTATCGGCGAAGCGATGAGCGATAAATACGCTCCATTCAAAGATTATCCGCTGGTTGTCGGCGGAAGATACGGACTGGGTTCAAAAGAATTTACTCCATCAATGGTAAAGGCTGTATTCGACAACCTCGACGCGAAAGAGCCGAAAAATCATTTCACAGTCGGAATTAACGATGACGTAACAAACAGCAGCCTGACTGTCGATGATTCGTTTATGATACCGCAGGAAGGTCTTTATACCGCGATGTTCTATGGACTCGGCTCCGACGGAACAGTTGGCGCAAACAAGAACTCAATTAAAATCATCGGCGACCTGACCGACAATTACGCACAGGGCTATTTTGTATATGATTCCAAGAAAGCCGGTGCGAAAACAGTATCGCATCTGCGGTTCGGCAAAAATATTATTCGCAGACCTTACCTGATTCGCCAGGCAGATTTTGTCGCCTGCCACAATCCGAGCTTTGTCGAAAAATATGATATGCTCGCCAATATCAAGCAGGGCGGAACATTCCTGCTGACCAGTATGCACAGCAAAGATAAAGTTTGGGATGCTCTGCCGAAAGAAATGCAAAAGCAGATTATCGACAAGAAACTTAAATTCTACTGGATTGACGCGTTTTCAATTGCACAAAAACTCGGACTTGGC
This sequence comes from Sedimentisphaerales bacterium, assembly GCA_050014075.1. Lineage (GTDB taxonomy): Bacteria > Planctomycetota > Phycisphaerae > Sedimentisphaerales > UBA12454 > UBA12454. The sequence continues at coordinate 31,227 of JBEKEA010000019.1, forward strand.
GCAAGAATCAACGTTATTATGCAGACCGCGTTTTTCAAAATCAGCAATATCATCCCGATTGAAAAGACTGTAGATTACATAAAGAAGGCTATTGAAAAGAGTTATGGCAAAAAAGGCAAAAAAGTAGTCGATATGAATAATGCCGCTGTCGATGCGGCTTTGTCGGAAGTCTATGAAATTAAAATACCGCAGACAGTTACCAGCAAGTTTTCTATGCCGCCGGCTGTGCCGACTAATGCTCCGAAATTTGTGAAAGAAGTTGTCGGCGAAATCATTGCCGATAGAGGCGATGCGATACCAGTAAGTAAAATGCCGGCAGACGGAAAATTCCCATCCGCGACAACGCAATACGAAAAACGAAATATCGCTGTCGATATTCCTGTCTGGGAGCCGCAGGTTTGCATCCAGTGTGCCCAGTGTTCGCTTGTCTGCCCGCACGCTACGATAAGAGTAAAGAATTATGACAAAAAATATCTCGATAAAGCGCCGAAGACTTTCAAGTCCGCAGACTCGAAGGGCAAAGAGTTCGAAGGTATGAAATGGACCGTGCAAATCGCACCTGAAGACTGCACCGGCTGCGGGAATTGCGTGATGGTATGTCCGGCGCAGGAAAAAGACGCAGAGAAAAAACCGACCGGCAGAAAAGCAATCAATATGGCTCTGCAGGAACCTCTGCGAGCACCGGAACGCGATAATTATGCGTATTTCCTTTCGATACCAAATACTGACCATAACCTGTATAAACTCAATACGGTAAAGGGCAGTCAGCTTGCTCAGCCGTTGTTTGAATATTCCGGTGCCTGCGCCGGCTGCGGCGAAACGCCTTATATTAAGCTGCTGACGCAACTTTTCGGCGACAGGGCACTTATAGGCAATGCAACGGGCTGTTCGTCGATTTACGGCGGAAACTTGCCGACGACGCCTTACAGTATCAGACCAGACGGCAGAGGGCCGGCATGGAGCAACAGTTTGTTCGAAGACAATGCAGAGTTCTCGATGGGTATGAGACTGGCTGTCGATAAGTTCAAGGGATTTGCAATTGAGCAGCTCGACAACGTTGTGCAGAAGGGCTGTGTTGAAAAAGGTTTTGCTGATGAGATTCGCCAGGCGGCAATTGCCAACGACCCATCGCAGATAGAGATTGAAAAGCAGCGAGGCAGAGTTGCGAAATTAAAAGACATCTGCAGCAAAAATAAGTCTGCCCAATGCAATCAGCTTCTGAGCGTCGCGGATTATCTTGTTCGCAAGAGTGTCTGGGCGGTCGGCGGCGACGGCTGGGCTTATGATATTGGCTACGGCGGACTTGACCATGTTCTTGCAAGCGGCAAAGACGTAAATGTTCTTGTGCTCGACACCGAGGTTTATTCCAATACCGGCGGGCAGATGTCAAAATCAACGCCGAGAGCCGCGGTCGCACAATTCGCGGCGGGCGGAAAACCGGTCGCCAAGAAAGACCTTACTATGCTGGCGATGACTTACGGAAGTATTTATGTCGCGAAAATTGCACTGGGCGCAAGTCCGGTTCAGGCGGTAAAGGCATTTGTCGA
>JBEKEA010000020.1:0-32550 GCA_050014075.1 Sedimentisphaerales bacterium
CATTGAAGCCAGCAAATCGGCATAAGCCTGTTTCAAGGCATAATCAGTTCGATTAAAGTCTGTCTGACGCGAAAGAACAGCAACCTGAGTCTGCTGATACTGCCATTCGACGACCTGGCCCTGGCTATAAAGCTGGCCGGTTTCTTTTTCGAGCTCTTTGGCCGCATCGAGCTGGCTATGCAAAGCCTGCAATTCCTGCTGCAGCATCAAGCAGTGATAATAATTGATGACAACATCGAGAACTGTCAACTGCGCCGTGTATTTAGTAACAATCTGGGCAGTTTCCTCACCTCTCTGGTGCATCGCATATAAAAACCATGTAGATGGGTCAAATATGGACATCTGGAATTGCCAGGTGATATCTCTTATGGACTGGTCCTGCATGGCAACAGGACTCCCTCCGGACATTATTTTCGGCTGTTGGCTCCATCTTGTAGAAGTATAGTCGAGGTTTACAGCGGGCAGAAAGTTGGCAAAGGAAACTTTTCTTTCGAGCTTTGCTATTTTCTGCTGAATCTGCGACGCTCTAATCTGCAGATTATTTTGTAAAGCAATTGAAATGCAGTCATTAAGTCCAAAAGACTGTTTAGTCGAAAGAATTTCGTTAGTTTCGCCTACAAGATTACTGCGATATTCTTTTGCGTTTTTTTCCCTAACCGCCCTTCCGTTAAAATGGCTGCATCCGGCAATGAAAATTAAAGACAGCGACCCGACAACCAATATTTTATTCATTGTTCTAACCATTGTCGCGATTCTCCGGCATCAGCAATGAATCGATGAACAGATGTTCGATTTTTGCAAGACCCTGTTCTAATTTCACTTTGTCATAATTCCTCGAAGATTCTAAAATAAAAGCTCTGACGGTCGACAGAAACGCGATTGCAACAATTTCTCCGTCAAGAGGACGAAATATTTTATTTTTGATGCCGGATTTTATTACCTCTGTAAACCTCGCATCAATAGTATGCATAATTTTGTCAGAGTGACTGTCATGCGGCAGAATCAGTGTTAAAGTGCCGAATTCGGAAATATACAGCCTGATGAATTCGAGATTCTCTTCAACCATTTTGTTGTATCCACGCATTAATGTCCTAAGCTTTTCGTCTTCACGCAGATTACTTTCCAAAATGGGCCAAATCGTATTATAAATTTTATTAGCGCAATTACTCATTAGTTCTGCAAAAAGCTGCTCTTTACTTTGAAAGAAATTGTAAAGAGTCCCCACGGCATACTCAGATTCCTCGGCGATATCCTGCATAGAAACATTATGAAATCCTTTTTCGGAAAATAGACGCACTGATGCATTAAGGATAGCATCTTTATGCATCAGTTTTTCTCTTTCTTTCCTTGTCATTTCAACATTAGCCATAAAATATTCCTTATTCTTAATTATGGGTATCATCCATGAGATATGAGCCACTATTCATATTATGAATTATCGTTCATATAAAGTCAAATAAAAACCTGCTCTTTCAACCCAATTATCGTTAAATATCAATAAGTCCTTTAAATATAAATAATTACACGCTTATTTTTCTCATGAAATTTGTGGATTTTTTAAGGTATAGTCCGATAAGTAAAGGCTCAAACCTCATATTCACAATTGCCCCTCTCGTCAAAAAGGAGTATACTAAATTAAGCACAATAGTTTTCAAAGGCGATGTGTGTTATAATCCCCCCTTTGCAGAATACTTTCGGTTAATTGGAACCGGATTAGGATTAAAAATGACAACGGAAAATAATGGTTCGCAGTCGGCGAGTAATTTAAAATTAATACTGCGAGCCTTAAAACACAGAAATTATAGACTATTTTTTGCCGGTCAGGGCATATCGGTAATCGGCACATGGATGCAGCAGGCTGCGCTCGGGTGGCTGGTGTACAGGCTGACCAACTCAGAATTTTATCTTGGCCTTGTTTCATTCAGCGGTCAGATTCCCATTTTGCTCGGCTGCCTGATAGGCGGAGATTTCGCCGACCGCTGGCCGAGACGGAGAATTGTCATCATCACTCAAATCATGGCGATGATTCAGGCTTTTGCCCTTGCCTTAATTGTCGCTTTTCATATCGTAACAATACCGAAGATTATTCTGCTTTCTATTTTGCTGGGGATAGTAAACGCTTTCGATATGCCGACACGGCAGGCCTTTGTCGTGGAAATGGTTGACGATAAAAAAGATTTGCCTAATGCTATTGCACTGAATTCTCTGATATTCAATCTTGCAAGGCAAATCGGGCCTATGGTAGCAGGCTTTTTAATTGCTCAAGTCGGCGAAGCATCCTGTTTCTTTATTAACGCGATAAGTTTCATTGCTGTTATTTACTCTCTGGCCGCAATGAGGCTGACGCACAGTACCCAAACAAAACATAACGGTGCTATGCTTTCCGGCATTAAGGACGGAGTGTCTTACGCGTTTGGTTTTATGCCGATACGCTCGATTCTTTTATACACGGCAGCTATGTGTTTTGTCTCGATGCCGTACGCGGTTTTATTACCTGTTTTTGCTAAGAGCATTTTGCATGGGGGGCCGCAAACTTATGGTCTTCTATTATGGTCAACGGGTATCGGCGCATTCATCGGTGCACTGCTCCTTGCAAGGCGGAAAACTGTCCACGGACTGGAGAAGGTCGTTGTTACGGCAGCAGGCATTTTCTCAGCAGGAGTTATCGGTTTTTCGTTTTCGAGAAACATCTGGCTGTCGATATTACTGATTGCACTGCCGGGATATGGAATAATGGTGCAATTGGCATCAATAAACACAATTCTTCAATCGATTGTTGACGATCATATGCGAGGCCGAGTGCTGAGCCTTCATGTAATGGCATTTATAGGAATGGCTCCATTCGGCAGCCTGCTTAGCGGATATTTGGCCGAGCATATCGGGGCCCCGCATACTGTGCTGATTAGCGGAATTTTAAGTTTTATAATTATGCTGTTTTTTGCCAAAAAGCTGCCGGCTATCCGCAAGCTGGTTCACCCGATATATGTCCGCAAAGGAATTATACCTGAGGTTGCCGCCGGACTGCAAACAGCGGAAAGATTTTCAGCAGAAACAAAAGAGTAAAAATTTCAATTTAGTGGATGGATAAATAGCGGCCCCTCGGCATCCGTTTATTTTTTGTGCATTAAATTCAACTCTAATTCTATAGCTAATTTAAATAATATATTATTCTCAATACCAATGTGTTCGCTGAGATTTGTTTCAATATCTTTCAGGCCGTCATAAAGAGCTTTCGGGGCATCGCCGCAATTGGGCGGCAGCTGATAATTGTTAGTTATAGTGCGAATTTTAGCCAGCATAACATTTTCAGTCAGGTCATGCTCGTATTCCATCTGGCTGATAGGATTTTTTATGCTGCCGGAGTGAAACTGGGGTTTGGGACCCCGATTATTATTAAAATCAACCATCTGACGAATATAAGGCAGGAGTATCTGCTCTTCACTGACAAAATGTTTTTCCAATTTAGTCTTAAAGTCGGGGAAAAATTCCTGTAAAGAATTTAATATACCGCTCAACTCTTCCCTATGCAGCTCGGCTGCGATCTGGAGCAGCGTTTGTAATTTCTGTAATTTTTCTCTCAATATAAAATGCTGCTGCTGAATATATTCGATTAATTCTATTTCAGATGCTTTCGACCAATTTTTACGTTCCATAAAAACATTTCCTAAAATCTGATTTTAAAACAGCCGGATATGGATTGTAGCGTTAAACTTTTGCCGAGCAAGGAAGAAGCAAAGGCAGGATAATCTAAAATCGAGATTGGAAATTTAAAATATCAGGCGGTATAATGGTATTTTATGGCAGAAACAGGGAAAAATAATTCGCTTTTTTCGGACATGGAAAAGGCGCAACTCCAGTCAAACGCTCCGCTTGCGGCAAGGATGCGGCCGCAGACTCTGGACGAATTTGCCGGCCAAAAAGACTTCATCGGCTCCGGTAAACTCCTGCGGCGAATGCTTGACGCAGGTTCGCTTAGCAGCCTGATATTTTTCGGCCCGCCCGGCACAGGAAAAACATCGCTTGCAACGATAATCGCCAATATAGTCAACGCGAAATTTCATTACTTAAGCGCCCCCGCTGCCAGTGTCGCTGATATTCGAGCAATTATTCAACAGGCAAGAGACAGACTAATAACCAGCAGCGGAAAAACCGTCTTATTTATAGATGAGATTCACCGATTTAACCGTGCCCAGCAGGATGTCCTTTTAAATGATGTCGAAACCGGCGTAATCCTTCTTATTGGTGCGACGACCGAGAATCCATACTTCGCAATCAATTCGCCTTTGATTTCCCGCAGCACAATTTTTGAGTTTAAGCCTTTGGAGAAATCCGAAATTATGGAACTGCTTAAACGAGCGCTGGCAGACAGGAAAAGAGGCCTGGGCAGTTTAAATGTTCGCGCAACGGACGAGGCGTTGGAATATGTCGCGATAATGAGCGACGGCGACGGTCGAAAAGCATTGACGGCACTTGAAATCGGAGTAATGTCTCAAAAAAATTCAGGAGTAGAGTCGATTAAATTCGATATTGAAGTCGCCAAAGAATCCATCCAGCAAAAGGCAATCGTGTTCGACCCGACGGGCGATTCACATTACGACCTTGCCAGCGCATTGCAGAAAAGTATGCGAGGCTCGGACCCGGACGCGACAGTTTACTGGCTGGCAAGACTGATAGCCGGCGGACAGGACCCACGATTTATAGCCCGCCGAATAGCGGTTTGCGCGGCTGAAGATGTTGGAAATGCCGACCCGATGGCTACGGTTCTCGCTGCCGCAGCGATTCAGGTATCGGAATTTGTTGGATTTCCCGAGGCTCAGCTTCCGCTTGCCCAGGCGGCGATTTATATCGCCTGTGCGCCAAAGTCGAACGCCTCGGCAAAGGCAATATGGTCGGCTTTGAGCGATGTAAAAACCAAACGGACCATCCCTGTACCCAAGCATTTGAAGGATTCCCACTATGCAGGTGCGAAAAAGCAGGGTTACGGCGCGGAATATAAATATCCGCACGATTCGCCCCAGGGATTTGTGCCGCAGGAGTATCTGCCGGGCAAAACGGCCTATTACAGCCCTACGGAGCGGGGAAGAGAAAAAATTATGAAGGAATATTTGCAAAAGCTCGAAAATATGTTAAAAGAGGTAAAGTCCTGATTACGAGTCCCGTTAGAAACTGTAAATCAACGGAATGTGTAATAAAAAGGAAAATTTCTAATGGGACGAATCCAACGGAGGGATACTGAATGGACGACAAACAGCAGCTTCGGCAGCAAATAAGAACGCAGCTAAGCAGGATGACTGACCAGCAGCGGATAGACAAAAGTCAAAAGGCGTGCAAACTCCTGATTGAGACGCCTGAATTTCATAGTGCCAACACGATTATGGCATTTCTTTCGCTTCCTCACGAGGCAGACACAGCAAATTTTATTCTCTATTCGTGGCAGCACAGCAAGACAATCGCAGTGCCCAAAATTTCCTGGCAGCAGAGGCATATGATAGCTGTCGAGATAACTTCTCTCGAAACAGGAATCGCCACCGAAGCAGGCGGCCTTCGAAACCCCGTAACAGGCACGCCGGTTCTGCTCGAAGATATCGACCTGATTGTAACGCCGGGCATGGCATTTGACATCAAAGGCAATCGCCTCGGACGCGGCGGCTCGTACTACGACAGATTTTTCTCGAATGAAAAACTTCGCGCTATAAAATGCGGTTTCAGTTTCTCCGAGCAGTTATTGGATAGCGTGCCGATAACGGAACATGACCGGCCGGTAGATATGCTCGTTACAGACGAGGGAGTAACATATTTCAATAAAAAATAATATTTAGTTGTTTAGCCGTCGCCGGAACGGCGATGAGTTTTTATTAAGGATTATTAAATCAGAGCCTGGAGCGATAGCGACAGGAGTTTTTTATTAAGGATTATTAAAATGGCAATTTCCCATTACGGACCAAACAGAAATAAAACAATAACCTATTATTCTCTAATCGCTATTCTTATTATCGCCGCGGTTGCATTCTATTTTTATCTCGGCAAAAAGAAAAAAGCTATCCAGAATACTGCGCCTGTTACAGATACAACTCAGCAGACCGCAAAAACTGCAAAGCCCGGCAAAACTGGCTTAGCCATAACTGATACAAACAGCGGCGCAAGCCCGCACGTGATAGATTTGCTTAAACAGGCACAAAACGATGCCGACAGTGGCAAGATTATAGTCGCAAGGAACTCTTATAACGATATTCTTAATATGTCGCCGCTGCCCGACTCTGTCAGAGCAACGGTTAAAACGCAGTTGACCACCCTTGCCGACCAATGGCTCTTCACAAAGACGATTCAGCTCGGCGACGACCTATGCTCGAGTTATAAGGTCCAGCCCGGCGATTCGCTCGCTCAAATCGCGGCCAAATGCAAAGTGCCGTATCAGTTTCTTATGAAAATAAATAATATCGCCAGCGACAAGGGTCTTCGCGCAGACCAGGTAATAAAAGTTGCTCAGGGCCCCTTCCACGCGATAGTTTATAAATCTTCGTTTACGATGGACCTTTATCTGCAGAATGTTTTTGTAAAAAGTTACAGAATTGGTATTGGCAGAGATGGACGCGAAACGCCTGTCGGACTGTGGCGGGCAAAAGTCGGCGGAAAAATGATTAAGCCGACATGGACAGACCCGGACACCGGAAAAACATATCATGCTGAAGACGCCGATTATCCGCTCGGCTCAGGCTGGATTTCTCTCGAAGGAACAGATAGCAGGACTCGCGGCATAGAAGGCATCGCCATTCACGGCACAAACGATGAATCGACAATCGGCACAAAAAGCTCCCGCGGCTGCATCCGCCTTTACAACGGCGAACTAATGGACGTATATAATATGTTCGAGGCAGGTTTTTCCGAACTCCGCGTTGTAGAATAAATTTTATGCGCCTGTCCCGCTCCGCCATTATTCTGAACGTTTTTGCGATGGCTGATTGGGATCTTTTTCTCTTTCTTTCTCTTTCAAAACCTCTACTGCCTTCCTTTGAGCTTCCTTTGACTGCCTGATCATATCTTTCATCCCAGGGGACAATTCTGAATCTTTTTCTACAAACTCATATTTCGAGAGAAGATTACCTAGTTCGTAACTTGCTCCGGCAGATCCTTCAAAGAGTATTTTTTTTTCTGAAACCTTTTTTAAGTCAAAAGTGATTTCTTTGAGCTTGAAATGCTCAGGAAGGCCGTTATAGAAAAACAAACTAAGCTTATACCACCGATGCCATGGCAATTTGCCTTCATCCTTGGCATCCATGAGAAGTTGTCTAATAGTTTTCATCTCAGAATCATTGGTGTCCCAAGATTTAACTACTTCCCATCCTGTTTTTCCGGGCTTGTACCAAATAACAGATACAAGGGTTATATTCTTTATCTCCGCTGTCTTTCCTGTAAGCAAATAAGGAGTGCGGGAACAACAGGAAGATAAAAAGAATATGCCAGTAATCATTAAAATTAAGAATATTAACTTTTTCATGAGTATATCTCCCAAAAAATTATGGTTCTAATCTTATTTGATTGAGGTTTACACCACCTCTTCCCATTATTCGGATATGGTCGTCCCCATCGCCACCATCAAAGAGAGAATTTAAACCAAAGAGAGTCTTACGCGTTTGAGAACTTCCATTTACTTCTACATAATGGAATGCAGCCCAGACATTGTTAGTCATACTACTATAGGTTCCCATCCGCTCCCAGAACATTTTAATCCCATTTACTGTATCCCCTAAAAACCACTCCCCAATTGGTTCAGATGATGGAATAGTAGCTATGTCCCATCCAATATAAATTTGGTCGAGACTGCTTGCGCCTTGCAACGAAAACACTCCATATGCCTGAGCCATATCCGTAAAAAGAGCACTAAGGCATCCGTCAACAAAAACTATCTTTTTGTTCGATGTGTCGGCCATGCGGTCGGAATGGTCACTCATACGTATGCCCCACAAATCAAATCCTCGATAATCCCAGTTACTTGGAAGTGTTGGATATCCAGAGAAGGTCTGTGCAGTAAATGAAAATGCACCAATTTGTTCATATGTATCCCACCAAAACGTATGTTCACTGACTAATCTCCAACAGTACGTATTTGTCCTTTGAACTCCAGGAATTCCAGCTCTTTCATTTCTGCCAACATGGCTATTTGCATGCCCGGACCAATAGATATATTTTAATCCTGGCCTGCTGAATAGATTATTCAAATTTGTAGGAGTAACATCATGATAATACAGTACAGTCCATAACCCAACACCAAGTCGATTTTGAAATGCCTGCGCACATGCAAGAATCGCTGGTTTCTTTGCCGTAAACACGTCTGTATCAGGAAGTATAATTACCGCCTTTACATTAGGACATGCATTTGCATCAAACTTTCTTGTCAAACTTATTTCTTCAACTGGAGGGGCTGGAGACGAATTGCTGGTATCTGTCAATGTTCCAGATTTTTCCATAAAACCCATCATCCCACCAGAACTTATCTCGCTGATAGTCATAGCACAAATATTTTCACTTCCGAAAACTGTTCCAGGCACTACAATATTAACATCCACACCGCTATCTGTGCCGGACCAAATCACCTGGTCGTATATATTTTTAATCTCCACATTTAGCGTGTTGCTGCCGTCATGCAAACCACTTATCCGATAATGACTGTTTGTATTGAAATGGTCTTCGATATTTAAACAATAAATTGGATTATTAAATGTAACCGACTTTTCAACTGAAATGATTATTCCTCTCAATCCTGAATGTACAACTTTTAAGCTGTGAATGCCGTTGCGGAACCTGTAGCTGTCGATAGTAATCTGACCCCCAAGCTCCTGCATTGGAGCAATCAATTGTCCATCCATAAAAATAAAATTGTACCCGCCAGCAAAATCACTGCTGTTCACGTCAACTTCAAAACTGCCGACTATATTATTTACATCTCCGGATACAGAAACCATAATCACAGGATTTCCCTCCGCCGTCTTTCTCCATTCATTCGCAAGAATTGCGAAATCCTTAAAATTAACAATTTTATCATTGTTAAGGTCTGGCCTTGAATCGTAATATCTCTCGTCAACTTTCTTCTGCCATTGATTCGCAAAATCTGCAAAATCATAAAAGTTAAACGGACTCAGCCAGTATCCCGATACCACCCGCAAATCAGGCATATCCACCTTTCCGCTGTTATCATAATCCCACAACCATGTTTGCTCTGCCTCATTATAATCAAAAAGCCAGTAATTGGCAAAGAAACGCAAATCTTTATAATCTACTTTGTAATTATTATCAAAATCCGCCCGCAAAGTCGTCGTCCCGGCATTGCTGTAATTCCAGTTTGCATAATGATAACCAATATCTATCTTATTGCTGTCAGGCGTGCCGTTCACATTCGTTGTTGTCCCGATTAAAGGCGTTTGCTCAATATATTCCTTACCGGCATTTATAAACGGGCACCCATTAACAAGATGCCAGCCCGCTGCGTCAAAAGGATTCACAGTAGTTACCACAGTATTGGATTCTCTTGCAACATCATATCCATACTGGTTTATAGAATTACCGTAATAACCTGTATTGGACACCGTTTCTGATATATAACCGTTAACAATACAAATACCGTATTCTGCCGATTCACTAACAATATTATTAATCAGTTTCGCCTGCCCCATATTATTTATATTTGCCGTGCCGCGTACCATTATTCCATAATCCTGATAATCGCACGTATTGTTTTCAATAAGAATGGAACTATTGGCGTCTGCTCCGCCAGTCGTAGATTCCATATATATGCTTATGCAATAACTATAGTAATAATCATTATAACCGTAATAAATCAGGTTGTTTAGAATATCTGTATGATGTGTTCCGTATTCCTTTATGCCTAAATTGTTGTAAAATAAAATATTGTTCTGTATTGGCGTATCAAGCTGAATATTTTTGGTTAAAATTGCGATGTTAGCGCAATCTATATAATTATATATTATCTTTGTAGCAGGCGATGCAGTCTCCTGTATCTCTATTGCACAATTATAATCACCCCAGCCGTAACCGGCGTCGGATGTATAATGAATCTGGCTATTTGGTGTTCCTGCCGAAATTAACGTCCCGCCGTTATTCACAATCAGACCACCGCTGGAACTGAATGAAATACTTGTCCCCGGCTCGATTACCAGCAGTGCCGTTACATTAACGGCTGCGGTAACGTGGTATGTATTATTCGCCGTCCAGATTTGATTGGTTGTGATGTTGGAATTCACTTCGATTGCGTAAACACTATTGACAGACGCTAACACCAGAAGAATTGGAAGAATTGTTCTCCGTTTCATGCCTCAACTCCTTTATAATTTGGACTTTAATTTCTCCGCTGTGCCGAGTCCAATTACTATTAGATATTTTGTTATTTTAAAATCAAGATAATTTTTTATTAATTTTCGCAGGAATGCCAAAAACCCCAAAATTTGTCCCTACGAATCGGGATGGCTAAAGTAATTGCCGACATTCTGGATTACCCAATTTCGAATCAAAAAAAGTGAAAAATCGTGTAAAAACAGGGGTAAAAAATGCGAATTCGTTCAAATTTTTCCAAAACTCTTCAAATTTTTCAATTTTTAGACTAAAACTTGTCCCCGCAACGACTTGCAACCGAAATTTTTCCAAAAACCCCATTTTTAACTTAAAAACCGTGCCTCTCGACCCTCAAAAACTGGAGTTTACCCCTGCGAAGGCAGGGGCAAACAATTAAAAAACTCCATTTTGCGCAAGAACTTGCGCGCTTTTGCAAAAAAAAGATCGCTTTTTGTAAATCGGATTTCCATAAGTCCTTATTTTTCAAAATAAAATAACGACTTAAAGCATGTTTTCAGAACCTGAAATAAGGACTTATAAAAAAATAAAATTTTTTTTTCACACTCGTACAGACGCACGGCTGTGCGTCTCTACATCTCCTCCCTATTTTATATTTCAGGACTCTTTATATACATTTTTTTCTAAATTTCTGTGTTTTTAAATGTTTGACAAAGGGTAATGCTTAAGTATAATTTGGTTTTGCTAAAAGGTTTGAAACAATCAAACGCAGGATAAGGCTATGATAATGATAGGATTATACAGACGTGTGTAGCCGGGCGGCTACAATTAATTGGCCGCACGGGACTTATGCGCGGCTTTGGGACGCTTTCGATTTGAAGGCAATTTTTGCTGAATCTGTCGCGGAGGGATTTTAGATGTAATACGGCAGAAGACAGAAAAGGTAGCTTTTGATGTGGAAACGTTCTGTATTGTGGAAGTTTCCATTTTTTTTTGCTTTATGGAAGGCTCATATGAATCAGGAACTGGTAAGAATAGTAGACAACATCGCACGCGATAAGAATATCGACCGCGAGTCCATATTCCAGGACCTGGAGTCTGCAATGATATCAGCCGCGAAAAAATACTTCGGCAAAACCGATGTCGAGGCAGATATTAAGGTCGTAATCGACCGGCAGACCGGCGATATGATAGCCCACAAGGACGGCCAGCTTATAGACATAAAGCAGCTCGGCAGAATACCTGCTCAAACTGCAAAACAGGTAATGATTCAAAAAATCAAGGCCGATGAACGGCAAAGCGTTTATGAAGAATTTGTCGAACGAAAAGGAGAAATCGTCAGCGGCACAGTAATACGCTACGAAGGCGGGTCCCTGGTAGTAAGTATTAACAACAGAATAGAAGCCGTATTGCCCAAAAGCGAGCAAATCAGCGGCCAGAGCCATCATGTCGCCGAAAGAATCCGCAGCCTGATACTCGACGTTCGAGAGAACGCCAGCCAGGTAAAAATAATCCTATCGCGAACGCATCCCGATTTTATTCGCAGGCTTTTCGAGCTTGAAGTTCCGGAAGTGGCCGAAGGCATAATTGAAATCAAAGCGCTGGCCCGCGAAGCCGGGTACAGGACCAAAATAGCGGTTCTGTCGAACGACCCAAAGGTTGACGCGGTCGGCGCGTGCGTAGGCGTTCGCGGCAGCAGAATAAGAAATATCGTCGATGAGCTCGGCGGAGAAAAAATAGATATCGTCAGATGGAACGAATCATCTCACGAGTTAATCGCTAATTCTCTTATGCCGGCAAAATGCTCCCAGGTGGCGTTGTGTTTCGAGTTGGGCGGAGCAACGGTCGTAGTTCCTGAAGACCAGTTGAGTCTTGCAATCGGCAAACACGGGCAGAATGTCAGACTTGCAGCAAGACTTACAGACTGGGACATCGATATACTAACGCCTGATGAATATAATCAGGAAGTAGAAAGGCTTACGAACGGTCTTAAAGATCTTGAAGGTCTGGACGATACGTTCATCGATAAACTAATCGCGCTTGGCATAATATCAGTGCTTGACCTGGCGGAGATTGGAGTTGATCCGCTGGTAAAAGAAATAGGAATTACGCCGGAAATGGCCGTAAAAGTAACACGTCTCGCCGAAGACCTTGCCAAGAAACAGACGGCAGAAGCCCCGACGACAATAGCGCAAGCGATCCTTCAAGAAGAAATTAAGGAAATAGAACCAGAACCTAAAGAGGAAAGTCCTCAATAGGTAAATAAGATATTTTTTGGAGCCCAATCAGGTTGGCAATCACACGAGTCCATCTATTAGCAAAAGAGCTTGGAGTAAACAGCAAAGCAATAATCGATAAATGCCAGGCCGAGGGTCTTGATATAAAAAATCATATGTCAACGATATCGGCAGGGTTGGCGGCGACAATACGCGAATGGTTCAGCGAAGGATCACACACAACGGCGGTAGAAACAGCCGCAGCGGTTGACCTGACCAAGGCTCGCGTCAAGAAAAAGAAAAAAGTCGAGAAACCCAAGGAAGAACCTGCAGCGGCAGTAGCAGTAGAAGAAAAACCTGCCGAAACTGGGGAAACAGAGACTATTCAGACGGCAGTATTAGAAACCGAACCGCCCCAAACAGAAACTCAAGTCAGTCAAACAAAGGCGCCGCCTGCTGCCAAGGCCAAGGCTAAGGGGCCGGAAATCATAATTGAGCCGCCTAAGCCGCTTAAACCGCCGGAACCTGTAATGCCTGCGGGCCCGCGACAGGAAAAACCAAAGCCGGCGAAACTTTCCGGGCCACGGGTTATCAGGGTCGAAAAACCTGAAGAAATGGGACGGCCCAGACCAAAAACATGGCCGTCAAAACCAGCATATAAGCAACAGGCATCCGAGCCGCTGCTTGCAAGCGCACCAGAAATAGCAGATCAAGACAAAACCGTAAAAGGTAAGAAAAAAACGCATGGGCGAAAACATGGTGAAGCTCCGGTTGCCGAAGAACCATTGCGATATCAGAAAACGGCTCGCAAACTTCGGTCACGAGACCTTGAAGAAAGACGGGCACGACTTGAAGCGGCCGGCGGCGAAGGAATGCGTCTGCGGCCGGTCCGGAAACTCGAGACTAAAAAAAATCAAGCTGAAGAAGCTTTAAAAGTAAAACCTGAGACAGCGGTTGTATTCGAGCCAATAACGGTAAAAGATTTAGCAGCGGCACTAATAGTAAAAACCGCTGAAATAGTAGAAAAACTTATTTCTCATGGAATTATGGCCGTTGCCAACCAGGTTATCCCTGCCGAAACTGCCGAACTTATCGCCCTTGATTTTGGTACCGAGCTTGTTGTTCAGCAAAGACTGTCCCTGGAGCAAACGATAGCAGAAGAGTTCGCGAACAGGCCAAAGAATAATCTTCAAAAGCGTTCTGCGGTTGTTACAATGCTTGGTCACGTTGACCACGGCAAGACCAGCCTGCTTGACAGAATCCGCTCTGCAAAGGTCGCGGCGGGCGAGGCGGGCGGCATAACACAGCATATCGGCGCCTACCAGGTAATGTGGGGCGATAAAAATAATCCAAAGAAAGTTACATTCTTAGACACCCCCGGCCATGAAGCATTCACGGCGATGCGGGCACGCGGCGCAAATATGACTGATATAGTCGTGCTTGTCGTTGCCGCTGATGACGGCATAATGCCGCAGACAATTGAAGCGATTAACCATGCCAAGGCCGCAGGCGTTCATATAATTGTTGCCCTAAATAAAATCGACCTTCCGGGCGTGGACACAAACAGGATTTACGGACAATTGGCCGAACATGAACTTGTCCCTACCGAATGGGGCGGAAAAACCGATGTCGTCAAAACCAGCGCGACCAAAGGAATAGGAATCGAAGAGCTATTGGAGCATTTGGATTACGCAACTGAACTTCTTGATTTGAAGGCAGACCCGACAATACCGGCAGTCGGCTGGGTAGTCGAGGCGAAAATTAATCCGAGTAAAGGTCCTATGGCGACACTGCTTATACAGGAAGGAAAACTCAAAAAAGGCGATATCATTCTTGCCGGCGGAGGCTATGGCCGAATAAGAACATTAAAGGACAGCACCGGCAGGTCAATCCCTCAAGCCATAAGTGCGATGCCGGTTGAAGTTTCCGGACTTAACGATGTGCCGCAGGCAGGCGACAGATTTTACTGCCTGGACGATATAAATAAGGCTAAAGCGGCAGCGGAAGATAAAAAGTCTCTTGCCCGCAGGGCGGCACTGAGCACACGTTCGCTTGTAACAATGGAAAATCTCTTCAGCCAGATTGAAGCGGGCAAGACAAAAGATGTTAATATAATTATACGAGCCGACGTTCAGGGGTCAGTCGACGTATTAACAAAATATCTGACCGATCTGAGCACGTCAGAAGTGCAGGTCAAGATTCTTCACGCGGCAGTCGGCGGGATTTCAGAAGGCGATGTCATACTTGCAGAGGCATCAAAGGCGCTGATTATAGGTTTTAATGTTGTGCCGGAAGACAAGGCGGGAAAACTTGCCGAGGGTAAAGGCATAGATATCCGCTTATACAACATTATATATAAGATAACGGACGACCTTAAAAAGGCGATGAGCGGAATGCTCGAACCGGAAGAAAAAATCAACAGCATCGGAAAAGCTGTGGTTCGCGATACTTTCAAAGTTTCAAACGTCGGCACAATTGCAGGCTGTATGGTGGAACAAGGCGAAGTCGCCCGTAACGCCCGAGTCAGGCTCATTCGCGATAACGTCATACTTCGAGATAACTGCCAGATTGAATCGCTCAAGCATTTCAAAGACGACGCAAGACAAGTTCGCGCGGGACTCGAATGCGGCATAAAAATTGCCGGCTTCGACGACATAAAAGTAGGCGATATTTTTGAGGTATATGAAATAGTCAAAGTTCAGAGGACTATTTAAGCGGGAAAAGTTATGCCAAGCCGAAGACAGGAAAGAATGGCACGAGTAATAAAAGAGGCGGTAAGTGATATAATTAATAATCACCTGCAGGACCCGCGAATAGAAGGTGTTATCAGCGTAACCGAGGTAAACACCGAACCAGACCTTAAAAGAGCGGAAGTTTTTTTAAGCATTATGGGCCAGGACGAAAAGAAACAGCGATTAGCCTTTAGCGCAATACAGCACGCCGCAGGCCGTATACAGGCGCTTTTGGGCGATTATGTCAAAGCAAGGTTCTGTCCGCATCTTTATTTTCATGAAGATACCCGACTGAAAAAAACAATGGAAACCCTGAAGCTTATCGATGAAGTCTCGAAAGAATTTAAAACCGAGACAGAAAACGAAAAAAAATGAAAAATATAATATATTCTCAGAAGATTAAAAAATTATTCAACGCTCTCAAGAAGGGCGCAGAAAAGCCCAAAAAGCCCGATTATCAGGACGCTGTTGAGGCGATTATTTTTGCCGCGATGTGTCAGAATTCCACTGAGTCGGCGGCGAGAGCGGCAATGAAAAAAATTCAGGCTCATTTTGTTGACTATAACGATTTGCGCGTCGCGCGAATAGAAGAGATAGCAGAAATTGCCGGCGGCGACTTAATAGATATTCAAAAAACCGCAACTGCGGTTCTTTCTCTGCTTAACGCCATATTCCAGAAATATGACAGCCTGTCGCCTGAAGATTTTAACGGGACAGGCAAAAAAAATACCAGGGAAATCCTCGAAAAATTCAACGGAATGACACCGTTTATCTGCGACTATGTAATGCTTACCGCCATGAACGCACATTGCGTGCCGCTTACCGAAAAGATGATTGAATATCTCAAGGCTCATGAACTGGTAGAACCGCAGTGGGATAATGCCCAGATAATTTCGTTTGTCGAAAAGCAGATTCCGGCTTCCGACGCTTATACGTTTTATGCTCTTATTCGGCATGACAGCGAAATGGCAAGCCCCAAAGCGGCTGTGATACTTTCAGATGGCAAAAAACCAGCGGCGCAGAAGAAGCCAAAACCAGAAAAGTAAGGAGTTGTTATGGCAGAACAAATTCTAAAACTCGGTATTCCAAAGGGAAGCCTTGAAAAGGCAACGTTCGACCTGTTTGAAAAAGCTGGCTTTACTATAACCGGTTACGAAAGAAGCTATTTTCCGCGAATCAACGATGAACAGCTTCAGCTTATAATGATGCGCGCCCAGGAAATAAGCAGATATGTCGAAGACGGAGTGCTCGACGCAGGTTTCACCGGTCAGGACTGGATACTTGAAAATAAATCAAAGGTGTACGAAGTATGCGAATTGCTTTACAGCAAAGCAACATCAAACCCAGCCAAGTGGGTTCTGGCGGTACCGAACGAATCGAAGATTAAAAAAACAGAAGACCTTGAGGGCGGAATTATCGCAACAGAACTGATCGGCGTAACAAAAGAATACTTCAAAAATAAAGGAATAAATGTAAAGGTGGAATTCAGCTGGGGAGCGACAGAGGTAAAGGCGAGATTGGTCAATGCGATTGTCGAACTTACCGAAACAGGCTCCAGCCTTAAGGCAAATAATCTTAGAATCATAGACACCCTGCTTTCATCAACTACAAGATTTATCGCCAACAAGGAAGCGTGGAAAGATAAATTCAAACGCGAAAAAATTGAAAATATATCCATATTATTAAACGCGGCGATAGACGCAAAAACAACTGTCGGACTAAAAATGAACGTTCCCAAAAACAAACTGGCTGAAATTATTAAGATTCTGCCTGCTGAAAAAAGCCCCACTGTTTCGCAGCTTGCTGATAGTGAATTCGTTGCGGTTGAGGTTGTCGTCGATACATCGGTGGAAAGAGTTATTGTGCCGAAGCTCAAACGAGCCGGCGCTTCGGGAATCATAACTTATCCTTTGAACAAAGTAATTCATTGAGGTCAATATGTCAGGTCATTCACACTGGTCAGGAATAAAACATAAAAAAGCGGCAAACGACGCAAAACGCGGCAAAGCCTGGAGCAAAATCGCCAGAATTATTATCGTTGCCGCTAAAAACGGCGGCCCTGATCCTTCACAAAACCTCGCTTTGAGATACGCGATCGATAAGGGAAAACAAGCCAATATGCCAAAAGACACCATAGAAAAGGCTGTCAAAAAAGGAGCCGGCGGAGGCGATTCCATTTCGTTTGAGCCTGTAATGTATGAAGGCTACGCTCACGGCGGAATTGCTATATTGGCTGAGGCACTAACAGACAATCGGAATAGAACGGGGCCTGAAATAAGAAAAATTTTTGACCGTCACGGCGGGTCGCTGGGTTCGACAGGCTGCGTAAGTTATTCGTTCCATAAAAAAGGACTCATCACAGTTGCTGCCAACGCCGCTGATGAAAACGACTTGATGGAAATTGCTTTGGCAAACGGAGCTGAAGATTTTCAAAACACAGGCTCAATTTACGAGATTACCTGTGAACAATCGGCTTACGAAAAATTAAAAAAAGCGATAGAGGCGAAAAATGTAGCGATCCAGGTCGCTGAAATATCGATGATTCCACAAAACTCCATACCGATAACGGATGCAGAATCGGCCAGAAAAATTCTTTCACTTATGGATGAACTTGAAGAACACGATGATATCCAAAATGTTTATGCCAACTTTGACATACCTGATGAAATTATCTCTAAAATTCAAAGTTAGGGTTTAGGGTTTTTGTTTTCTCTCTTCGATGAAGGTCTTAAGTATCTCCGCAGCAGCCAGTGCATCTATTCTGTCCTTTTTCTTTTTGTGCGTAAGGCCGGTTTGAGAAAGCTGTTTTTCGGCGGTGAAACTTGATAATCTTTCATCCTGAAAGAAAATCGGCAGGTTAATCTTTTCTTTGATTTGGCCGGCGAATTTTCTTGTTTGTATCGCTCTTTTGCCTTCGGAGTCATCCATATTCAAAGGCAACCCAAAGACCAGACCTTCTACCTGATTCTGTCGGGCGATTTCGATTATCTCGTTGAGTAATTTTTTTTGCCCCTCTAATACCGCTAAAGGACTTGCCAGGATTTCATCGCCATCGCAAATAGCAAGGCCTGTCCGTTTGTCACCTAAATCTATACAGAGAAAACGCATTTTTAGTTCGACAAGCTCACTACAGGTTATAAATATTTCTCTTTGCCGTGCTGCCTGATAAGCTCCAGCAATTCCTTTAGTTTTTCCGTTTCGCCAATCGGACAGACCAGAGTCGCATCAGGACTGTGCACGATGACCATATTCTCAAGTCCAATCGCAGCAATCAGATGCTCTTTGTCTTCGGTAACAAGTATATTGTTTTTGCAATTGAGGACTTCGCTCTGCGCGGCGGCAACGATGTTGCCGTTTTTGTCCGATTGTATAATATCCGCAAGGGCCGAAAACGAGCCCATATCGAGCCACTGACAGTTCAGCTTGACGGCGTGAACATTCTGAGCCTTTTCCATAACCGCAAAATCAATACTTATCTTGGGCAGTTTTCCGAAATACTCTGCCAATGCATCTTCCTGAGTTGCTCCGCCCCAGGCCGCCTGAATCATTTGGAGAGGTTGTTTTGCCTGCGGAAGATTTTCAAAGAGCAAATCAAGCATTCTTTTGGCCTTCCAGACAAAAAGGCCTGAATTCCAGCAATACTCGCCTGTGGAAAGATATTCTTTTGCGGTCTGGATGTCCGGCTTTTCCTTAAAGGCCTCAACCTGATAAATCTCGTTATGGCAGTGCGGACATTTTTTGCTTTTGCCAAGTTTTATGTAGCCGAGCTGCGTGCTTGGAAATGAAGGCTGAATGCCAAAGGTTATCAGGGCATCAGGATTTTTTTCGACAAAGGTCATACCGTCTTCCAGCGCCTGCTGAAAAACCTTTACCGGCTTTATTACCTGGTCGGCGGTAACGACGGCCATAGTCGCATCGGGGTCGAACCTTGAGAGCACAGAGGCGGCAAGACCAATTGCTCCGGCAGTATCCCGTACCTGCGGTTCAGAAATAACATTGTCATACGGAATTTCGGGAAGATTATCGCGAACAAGGTCTGAATAACCTTTGTTGGTAAGCACAATTATATTTCGATGGTCGAACATCGAGCTTATTCTCTGGAAGCATCTTCGCAGCAAAGTATCGCCATCGATAAGTTTAAGAACCTGCTTTGGCCTGTCTTCTCTGCTTAAAGGCCATAGCCTTCTTCCTGTGCCCCCTGCCATAATTACCGCAAACCGCATAATTGGTCCTCATTGAGATTATATAATAAAATTTTTGTCAATTTTCATTACCGGTTTTATTTTTTTAGCAAGGTCCGCGTATTCGCTGCTGCCCATCAGTGCGAGCGCTGCATCTTTGCCGAGCTCAACTGCGGGCTGGTCATACGCATCTATCCCAAACAGTAATCCCGCAATCGAAGTTGTCGCTTCAAAGAGATATATAAACTGTCCAACAGTATAAGGACTAATTTTGTCAAAAGCAACAGTGAGATTGGGGCGTTTGCTTGCCAAAAGAGCGTATTCGGTGGCTATTTTTTCACTGTTCAAAAGCCTGCTAAATTTCTGTTTTGAAAGAAAATCAAGTTCCGGCGCGACAGCCGGCGCCTTGCCGATTTCCACATCCTTTCCAAAGTCCTGCACGGTTAGGAAAGTGAATAGTTTATCGTTCGGGCCCTGGCGATAAAGCTGGACCTGACTGTGCTGGTCTGTCGCACCAAGCGCTTTGATGGGCGTTGGGCCGACAAAAACCTCTTTGCCTGAAAGGTCTTTTGCCTTGCCGAGACTCTCTGCCCATAACTGTCTGTACCAGTCGGCAAAATCCTTTAACGCAAAACTGTAAGGCATCATTACCGATATTCGTTTTCCCCTTTTGTAAAAATGATAATTTATCGCGGCATTAACCGCAGCGGGATTCTGATAAAAATCCTTTTGGCTGACTTTTTTGTCCATCCGCTCTGCGCCGGCAAGGAGATTATCAATATCAATACCGCAGACGGCGGCACTCAAAAGCCCTACCGCACTAAGAACGCTAAACCTGCCGCCGACGCCATCGGGCACCAGCAAATTTCTGAATCCGAATTTATCCGTAGTTTTACGGAGCGTTCCTCCCTTAGCATCCGTCGTAGCGATAATATGTTTTTTAAGACTATTTTTGCCGAGTCTTTTCTCAAGAAGACTGCAAATGGTTAGAAATTGAGCGGCAGTTTCTGCCGTTCTGCCGGATTTGCTTATAACGTTAAAAATAGTTTTATCAAGCCTGCCATCTATCCAGTCGAGGAATGACCTCACCTGCTGCGGGTCAACATTATCGAGCACAAAAAGTCTCGGCCCTTTCCTTTGCTTTTCATCGAGGTTATACATATATGGATTCAACGCCGTTTGCAAAGCAATATTACCCAGGGCAGAACCGCCAATGCCCAGGACTACAAAATTTTCGCAGCCTTTAACCTCGGCGGCTATTTTCTTTACCGATTTGACCATATCAGCCTGGTAGGGCAAATCGCGGTAACGAATCTTTCCGGCTTTCCTGTCATTATTAAGCTGCTTAATTAAAGGCTCTGTCTTTTTGGCAAGTTCATTGAACTGCTGTCTTGTAATGCCGTGCTCTTTGCCAAGCACTTCAGCCGTAACATTTTTATAATAAAACTTTATTTGCGGCATTTCCATATTATCAATGCTCCTGCTTTTGCCCAATAATAGTTAAATTAGCATATTTCAACATCAGCGGCTTGACTGTGCCGCTTTTAAATTCTACAACAACAATACTGTCGGCACCCAGATTGTGCAATTCCTTAATTCTGCCGGTTCCAAATTTTTTATGCGAGACAAGCCGGCCGACAGCAAAATCATTACCAACGACCTTTACATCAGCGGCCTTTGGAGCCGGTTCCTGATAAGAATCCTGCTTGTCGCTTTCATCATAATCCAAATCCGACTCTTGTTCAATAATTTCCTGCGGTTCAAGAGCGGCATCGAAAAGGAACTGCGACATAATCGTCCTTGTAAACTGCCCGTGTATCGTCCGATACCTGCATAATGTTACAGCAAGCCGTTTTTTCGCCCGTGTAATACCCACAAAAAATAATCTTCTTTCCTCTTCGAGGTCCGAAGGACTATCAGAACTTCTTTCGTGCGGCAAAAGTCCCTGCTCAAGGCCCGCGATAACAACATTTTCAAATTCAAGACCTTTGGCACAATGCAGCGTCATTAGCGAAACCTTACCGCTTTGGGCGTCGTAAGTATCAGTATCGCTAAACAGGGCGATATGCTGGAGAAAATCAACGAGGTTTCCGCCCTGCTGCTGGTCAAATCGCCTTGCGGAATTTATCAGTTCGAAAACATTGTCAAGCGGCGGAGCTTTGCTGTAAGCTTCTTTGGCGGCTTCGGCCTTTAAAGATTCATATAATCCGCTTGCCTTGAAAACATTTTCAATAAAAACCGCAGCGGGCTGAGCCAAATCATTTTTAAAATTTTCAATCATATCAGAAAACGCCTTGAGTTTAATCTTCACAGCGGACGATATCAAATTTATTTCCGAGCAGTCTTTGACAACCTGATAAATACTCGTATTTTTCGCCGCGGCATACTCAGCGAGTTTGGAAATAGTTGTTTGTCCGATACCTCTTGCAGGAGTATTTATTGCCCTTTCAAGAGCATTATCGTCGGAGGGATTTACAATCAGTTTCAGATACGCGAGGATATCCCTGATTTCCTTTCGGTTATAAAATTCAACGCCGCGTATAATCTGATATGGAATACGATTGACAACAAAAGCCTCTTCAATCGCCCTGCTCATAGAGTTGACGCGGTAAAAAACCGCTATCTTGTTGGCATCGGTGCCGGAATCTATGAGCTTCTTTGTATATTGAGCAATAAATTCCGCTTCGGCCTGCTCATCCTCGAGGCAGCGGACGGTAATTTCTCCGCCGACAGATTTTACGGGCAAAAGTTTTTTTTGTTTTCTGCTTTTGTTTGCGACAATGAGCCTGTCTGCGACCGTAAGAATCTCAGGCATACTCCTGAAGTTTTCTTCCAGTTTTACAACAGTAGCATCGGGCCAATCATGTTCAAAGGCGAGAATATTGCCGATATCCGCTCCTCGCCAGCCGTAAATTGACTGGTCGGGGTCGCCGGTTACACAGATATTGTTGTGTTCAGATGCCAGGCCTTTTGCAATCTGATACTGGGCGTGATTGGTATCCTGATATTCGTCAATCATAAGGTATTTAAACCGGTCATTTAATTGTTTTCTGATATCAGGAAAATTTCTTAGTAAAAATGCCGTCTTAAGAAGCAAATCATCGAAATCGAGAGCATTATTTTTTTCGAGAACTTTTTGATATCCCCTGTAAATTTTCAGAACACATTTTGAAAAGTAATCGCCGCCGTTATTGGCCTCAAAAGTTGCAACATCCTGGAGATTATTTTTCAGACGCGATATTGTTTCGAGCATAGCGGCGGGCGGGAAATTTTTCGAATCGAGCTGGGCCGCTTTTATGGCCTCTTTTATACATTTTTTCTGTTCAGACTCGTCATAAATGCTGAACGCCGGGGCAATGGCCGCAGCTTCGTTGAATTTTCGCAGAATCCTGACGCAGAGCGAATGAAAAGTGCTTAGATGCACGCCTTGCGGGACATCCATCGCCAGAACTCTTTGCCGCATTTCATCGGCGGCTTTGTTTGTAAAAGTAACCGCGCAGATATTAAAAGGCGAAACGCCCTGTTTAACCAGAGCGGCTATCCTGTGAGTAATAACGCGAGTTTTACCGCTGCCGGGTCCTGCAATAACAAGTAAAGGGCCGTCTTTATGAAAGACTGCCTGTTTCTGCGCACAAGTTAAATTTTCAGCAATAGAAACCAGCGAACTCATTGCTGCTGGCCCTGCTGCTGCTCACCTTGCTGCTGGCCTTGCTGTTGTTTCTGCATTTGCTGAATAATAGATTCCTGCTCCTGTAATTTTTTATAAAGGTCGGGTCTTTCAACGCGAATCCTATTCATTAATGATTGCTTCAAATCATCGGGATAACTGACATCGTTGAGGAAACTGGACAGCCCAATGTAACGCATAATATTAAAATCAGGCAAAGCCGCTCTGTCGATTGCCCCACCGCTGCGGATGACATCTTTCTGATAGAAATCATATACTTCCTTACACATTTTCTCTCTGCCAAATGCCTCATCGTCATCGCCTACGGCGTATCGATAATATGCCTCATGGAGCATAAGCGTAATAATTTCCGTAGCATCGCCCATGCCGATACCCTGGAGCTCCTTAAGCAGTCTGGTTCTGGCATACTCTGTCAGAGAAACCTGGATATCACTGTCTTTGGGATATTCCTTTCTGAGTGTATTGTATATTTTCAGAGCCTTATCCATATGGCCTGCCTGATAAAACAGCAAAACCGCTCTTTTCATCATATTTCTGTGCGGAACTGTAAGCATTTCGGGATCACCGCCGGTCTCGGAATATTCTTTCATTAAGGCTCTCAAAACCTGGTCGTATCTGTCGAACATTCTGAGGTCTGGAAACAGAAATACGTTTTCCTGCTCGACGATGCTGCAAGGGTCGTCATTGGCCGGTACCCGCGAAGTATAAATAATCATTTTCCCGCGGGTGTAAAGGTTCTGAATACTGTGAAAAATAATTCTGTCGGTGTTAAGTTTCTCGAAAGTATATTTTTTATCCACTTTTTGCAGTCCCAGAGCCGCCCAATACATCGCATGAACATCCGGAAGAGTCCAGTTCAGCGGCAAAACCTTGTTCGGGTCATTGATATCGATAGGACCGTATTTTTCGTTTAGCATCACCATCAGCCGGGGTTCAAGTTTCCATACGGTTCTAAGGTAATAAGCTTTAGCGAACAGGTCGAAATTTTCAAGGGTTTCAGTTTTCCTGTATTTATCGATAACTTCAAATGTTTTTTCAGAGAATTTGGCCGGCTGCTGACGAAGTGTAAGATAATTATTCACAAGCTCCTGCGGCCTTGCAAAATCGGCATCCGTCGCGGCAAGCTCGCCGACAAATTTAGCAATATCTGGCTGGGAGAGAATCTGTTCAATATTTTCCGGGGTCTGGGATAGTTTAATATAATAGTCCTGAGTCCCAGGTCCCAGCATCGGCTTCATCGCATGATAAAGCTGGAGTTTATAATACTTATGGCAATCATCCATAACATTGCCGATTTTGTGCTGGAAAATCAAGGCAAGCTGACGGTAAAGTTCCAGGCTTCTGGGATTTTTTTCAATGCCTTTGTCCCTGAGCAGCTCATAGCCGTTTTTGACCCACTGCCAGCGTTCCTGGGGACGGGAAGCGGGAATTGCCACAGAAATATTATAAGCCATATTCCAGGAATGAAAGTCCCAGACGGCAGCGAACCTCGGTTGAAGCAGCGTAATCCACTCGGCAAGCTGTTTAGCGTCGAAGAATTTACCATCTTCCTTCAGTTGGTCGGCTCGTATCCAGAGAATATCGACGATAAGTCCGCGAAAGGCACCCATTGCAACAGTAGCAAAGGCCAGCGAAGGCGGAGCGTTCTCCAGCGGCTCATTCATAACCAATTTCATTTCGCTCCGCTGGGCATTAATTTTATTGAGTCTCTGCGAGCCGACAAAAAGCAGCCCCGCAGCAGCAAGCACACATAAAACACAAATTATAATTTCACGAAGCCGCATAAAGTTCAATCATTACACAATAACTTTCGCTATTTCACGCCTGGCAAAAATAATAAAACCTGCCACAAGCAGAACAGCCGCCTTCACCGCAAGAGCGCCTATGGCAAAAATCAGGAAGCCGGTCTTTATCAACCTGGCGTCGATAATATATTTGCTGACATTGTAATCCTGGTCGAATTTCGGCAGAAGCCAAATAAACGGCTCAACTGTATATTTGTAGAAAAGCGAGACGTTAGTCCCGAGGTAAGTAAAGGAGCCGACAATAAAACCGTTTATCACACCGGTAAAAAAGAATGCAAGACTGCAAAGCACAGCCACGGGGAACCCCAGCCAGGTGGAAAGCGAGACACCAAGAACGGCAAAGAAAACAAGCCTGGCGAAAACAAGAAGCACAGCCCGCACATAATTTGTTCCAAAAGTTCCGGCCTTATAAAGGACTTCAAAACCGTCTTCCTGCGGGAATATAACCGTTGTGTCATTGACGGGGTCATTATAAAAAACTACCGCCAGATAACCATCTGGGGCTACAACACTGGCAGGCACCTGGAATTCATGAACAACCTTAACCACTTCTTTGCGAGGAATACCGTAAATCGGAGTCTTCATCCTTTCCTGTCCATATTTAATCTGCCGATAATCTCCGACATACCAGACGCCGTAAATGTTTTTGTCGGGCGGAATCCTTGAAGCCTCAAATTTAAAACGAATGAAAAGACTATCATTGGGGTCCAGCGGTTTTACATTGTTAAACTCCCACAAAACCATTCCGCTGGGAGCAGCCGAGTGCATACTATATTGCCACGCATTAAGCATTTCATCTATGATTTGCTGTTTGTTTTTCGACTCGTCCAGTTGCCCGGAACGCCGCATCTCATTATATGCTTCGTTTGCGCGAGCTTCCAATATCTGCTGGTCAAAATTAACTTTCAACGACGCCCTGGCGGTAAAAAACTCGTTATTAAGCACGTCAAGGTCCTCGCCTTTGGCCTTTGAAAGCCGGGGTATCTGCACCGTCAGCGAATAAATTACGGTTGAAAACACAAACAAAAGCAGCAAATCCAGAACTACTACCCCAAGCACCTTGCCGAGTATCAATTCAAAGCGTCTAATCGGCTTGGTAACAACGGTGTAAATCTGTTTATACTTAATATCGCTGCTTAAGGTGTAGCAGGACACAATAATGGTAAGAATCGACAGCAGCAAACCAGTAAGGCCGAGACCATAACTGATAAAACTCTGTATCCGTCCTTTTATTGTGCCGTCACCTGTGCTTGTAAGACTCATAATCGGCAGCAAAATAATCAATAGCAGCATAAAGACTATTGCCGTCTTCATCCTCATCGCAGAGACAAAGCTGTTTTTGGCAACAGCCCAGACCCTACTCATTTTCCTTCTCCTGAGCATTTTTGTCCTTCTTTTTGAGCCGTTCTGGCAAACCTTTTGGTTTTGTAAGCTCGTTGAGAAGGTCTTTTTTTATGCCATCCTGGGATTGAGGCTTGTTTTCTTCCGGCGGTTTTTGTTCAACAGGTTCGGTTATCTGCTGCGAAGCCTGCTGAGCCAATTTGCTTAAAACATCGTAATCAGGCCCTGCTTTGATTGTTTCAGCTTCGGCCTGTTGAATTTTTTTATTCGGTTCAATCTTAGCGGTAACAAGTCTGTCGAGCACATCCGAGACGGCGGCAACTCTTTGTGCATCGGTAGCCTCTATACGATTTACCGCGCCGCTTGTAGGTCTTCTCTGCTGCTGGGCCTGTCTGACAATATCAATGAAAAAGGATTCGAGTTTCTGCATCGGCGGTTTAATCTCGAACTCTCCGCCGTCCTTTTCGACAATTCGTTTTATCTGTTCTATGGCCCTGTCGGTCAGAACATTTGTTGTAATCTGAGTTTTATCTTTTCTTTCAAGCAGTTCCTCGACGCTTCCTTCTCTTTGCACCAGGCCGCCATACATTATGGCGACATGGTCGCATACTTCCTCGGCATCGGCCAGCAGATGACTGCTAAGCAAAACAGTTTTGCCGCGTTTTGCAAGCTCAACGATGAGGTCTTTAATCTGTCTTGTTCCAATAGGGTCAAGTCCGCTTGTCGGCTCATCGAGGATAAGAAGTTTCGGGTCATTTATAAGAGCCTGGGCAAGTCCAATTCTTCTTGCCATACCTTTTGAAAAAGTTCCGATAGGCCTGTTTGCCATTCCCGCCAGTCCCACCATATCGAGCAGCGCATCAATTCTGGCTTTTCGAACCCTGCTGTTCAAGCCGAAAAGGCAGCCGTAAAAATCCAGCGTTTCCCTGGCGTTCAGATACGGATAGAGATACGATTCTTCAGGCAGAAATCCGATTTGAGCGCTTATTTTGGGGTCTTTGCTGTCTCCGCCCAGCACAAGCGCTTTTCCTTTTGTCGGATGCAGAAGGCCGAGCAGCATTTTAAGAATCGTAGTTTTTCCCGAGCCGTTCGGCCCCAGGAGTCCGAATACCTGGTTATTCCTGACCTTTAGATTGAGATTGTCAACGGCCACAACCCTGCTTCGACCCCACCAGTCGGCAAAGATTTTGGTTAACGAAAACGCTTCTATCACAAATTGTCCGTCTTTCGCAGTCAAAATACCCTCTCTAAATCAGAAAGATTAAATTCCGGTATGAAAAATTTAATTAAATATTAGCCGCCGGAGTATAGTTATGCGGTTCAAGCTCTTCGCCGTATCGCACCAATCTTGCGCTGTTGAATACTACAACCAGCGAACCGGCGAAATGCAGCAGAGCCGCGTAAATCAGCGGAAGCCAGCCGACAGCGGAAGCCGAAACGCCGAGAATTATGAACAGAATTCCGAATAACAGATTCTGATTTATAACCGCTGTCGTTTTTCTTGAAAGTTTAACCAAAAACGGCAGCCTCTTAAGGTCGCTGCTCATAAGTGCTATTGACGCAGAATTTATGGCGACATCGCTGCCTGCAGCGCCCATCGCTATGCCGAGGTCGCCGCTGGCAAGGGCCGGTGCGTCATTTATTCCATCGCCGACCACCGCGACGACAAATCCATCTTTTTTCATCTGTTCAACAATAGCAAGTTTGTCCTGCGGCAGGCATTTTGCCTTAACATCTGTGCATCCGAGCTCAGAGGCGACTCTTTTGGCAACTTCCTCCCTATCGCCGGTGAGCATCGTTATACGCCTTACACCCGTGTCGAGCAATTGCTCAACAGCAAAGCTTGCTTCTGGCCGGGTCTTATCCTGCATACCTATCCAGCCCATACATTTTTTATCTTTGCCGACGTATAAAGTGCTAAACCCCTGCTCTTCGTGCAATGCTGGGTCCGGCACAGTAGAAGTATCTATGCCATTTTCGTGCAGGAAAGTATCCCGCCCGACCAAAATCTTTGCTCCGTCAACAGAAGCCTTTACGCCTTTTCCGGGCGTCTCAGAAAAATCGTCCGGCACAGTCAGTAACAGATTCGCTTCTTTGGCGACCGTTTGCAGCGCCCTTGCGGCCGGATGTTTACTCATCTGTTCGGCCGAAGCAGCGAATTTTAAAAGCTCCGCCGGTTCAATGTTCCCGGCAGGCGTAAGTTTTGTAACATAAAGCTGGCCGGTCGTCAGCGTTCCGGTCTTATCGAAGACCATCGCTGTAATTCTGCCTGCAAGTTCGAGGTCGGCGACTTTTTTAATCAGGATACCCAGCCTTGCCGAAGCGGACAAAGCCGCTACCATCGCAGTCGGCGTCGCAAGAATCAACGCGCACGGACAGGAAACGACAAGAGCGCCTATCGCGCGATTAACATTTCTTGTAAAAAACCAAATAATAGCTGATACCATTAATATCGTCGGTATGTACCATTTTACATACCTGTCGATTATACGCATAATAGGTATCTTCGTATGTTCTGCCTGAAGGATAAGCGACTGGACTTTTCCAAGTGTCGTATCTTTTCCGGCCCGTGTAACCTTTATATCAAGTACGCCGGTAAGATTGTTCGTGCCGGCAAAAACCTGCATACCGGGAACCTTATCGACAGGCAGCGATTCTCCTGTAATTGTCGCTTCATTGACAGAGCTTAATCCTTTTATAACTTCGCCATCGGCAGCAATATTATCGCCGGGCCTTATCCTGATAATGTCATCGCACTTCAACTGGCTGGCGCTGATTTGTTTTTCGCCGCCGCCCGAATCGAGCAGCGAGGCCTTTGTAGGCGTAAGTTTTATAAGCGATTCAATCGCGGCTCTGGCCCCAAGCGCACTTCGCGTCTCGACAAGCTCGCTGAGCAACAGAAAGAATGCCACAACGCTTGCGGCGACATAATCGCCTGTAGCAAAGGCAGCAATTATCGCCAGAGCAACCAGCTCATCCATATGCATATCACCACGCATAACAGATTTTATCGAATGGATAATAACCGGCGCTCCCAATAGTATCGCTGCAAGCATTGCAAGCAGTTCTTTTACCTCCGGCTCTGTACCGCAGTAAAATGCCGGGTTTTTGCCGTAAAAAATCGGTGAAATCAAACTGTTTAACAGAAGCATTCCTCCCAGCAGCGTCCCGGCCAGTGCAAGGCTGACTCGAACCTGTTTGCGATGCGTCTTTGCGGCATCTACTTCGTATTCCGCTAATTGTAATGCTCTATGTGTCATTTTTTCTCTTTTTCTTTTCCTATAGTCGGGTCTCTGTTTATCATAACCCTGAATTCACTATTTTTAACATCTCCGCTCGGCTGTGCAATTATCGTTTCCTGTGTATTGCTCAGGACTTCTTCAATCGCATCCTGATATATTCTCTGCACAACCAGTTTCGGTCTTTTCTGATATTCCGGCAGAAGTTTTTTAAGATAGTCGGCGTTGGCTTTTGCGGATTCAACAACTTTAGTTTTGTATGCCCTGGCTTCTGCGATAGTCTGCTGCACGGTTCCGGAAGCATTATTCCAGTAATATTCTCTCTGCCGGTCATTGGTATCCGGTGAAAGCACCGCATTAATCATTTCGCCTCCGCCAGCCTCGTTGATTTTGCTTTCGGAATAGCCTTTCGCTTCGCGAATCGTTTTATCGGCTTCGTTGCTGGCCTTTATTGACGCAACAAACGCGTCGTTGACCTGCCTGGGCCATGTAACAGCGGTAAGCTGTATCGAATCGACTTCTATTCCGGTATTCATATCGTCGAGCTTTTTCTGAAGCAGTTTTTCGGCATCTTTGGCCATCCGGAAGTCGCTTTTTATAGCCTCATCGATGCTGAAATTCACCATCGACACAACAATGGCCTCGGAAGCGACAGCCTTTAAAAACGGTTCAATGCTCTGCGGTATTACATCAATCTGACTTTGTCCGGCATCGGGTCTTTTCAGATTAACGTTTTTGAAAAACAATTCGCAATCAGAAATTCTATAAGTGAGCTGCCATTTGGCGTGTATAATATTATAGTCACTGCCGCCGCCCCTTAAATCCGCGATGGTATCATTTCGGGTAATACAATACCCATCCATTATAGGGTCGAGCGTTTGACGGGGAGTATTAACTGTTTCGTCATACCAGAATGAATCTATCGCGGTCTTTAGAACAGTGTTTCGTGCGGGTAATTTTATTACTTCTTCGACGGGATACGGAACCGCCCAATGCAGTCCGGGACCGAGAATTCTGCTCTCGGTTGTATCGCCGCGGATTTTCCCGAATTTAAGCACCATTGCCCGCTGGTCAGGAGCAACAGTAAAAATTCCGGAGCTGAAAAACAGCACGATAAGGACAACCATAATAATCTTTAGAACAGCAAAACTGATTCTAAGAGCCTCGGCAAGACTTTTGCTGCCGGCGTCCATTTCCGCGATGAATACCTGCGGCTCCTGCTCGGTTTCGTGATGATGGTGATTATGATGTTCGTGATTCATATTTTATTTAGTCACACTCTGTTTAGGTTCAATTTTCGGCATTTCTTTAAGCAATTTGAAAGGCTCGGCATCGGCCGGCAAAACAACGGTCGTTCTTTCCTTGAGAGTTTTCTTCAGAGTTTCAATTTCACGAAGGAACATTGCAAATTCGGGGTCAGCCTCTAACATTTTATAATACTGCGCCGCCTCAGCATCGCCGGCGCCGCGGATAGCCTTTGCCCTGGCTTCGGTGGCCGCCATCAACTCAGTAATCTTCGAATCGGCATCGCTTTTTATTCGCGTCGCCTCGGCACTGCCTTGCGCTAAAGTGGACTCGGTTTTTCGTTTCCTGTCGGCCCTCATCCTGGCAAATACATCTTCCGTAACTTTTTCGCTCACCTTGAGCATCTTAATTCCGACAGATTCAACCTTAATGCCATAAGCCGCCTTTACCGGCTCATCGATAAGCTGAGCCATTTCACTTTCGATATCGCCGAATTTAATCTGGCTGCGGTCGGTGTTGACAAATTCGCTGAAATAATGCTTTCCGACAACTTTGTTCTGCACATCGCGGAGCCTGCTTTTAAGCAGTTTTTCGGCCGCCGGCACATCCCGCACAGCCTCCCGGAATTTAATCGGCTCGGCGATTCGCCAGATAATATAGGTTTGAACAATAATTGGTTCTCCGCCTTTTGTAACCGTTTCTTCTCCGACACCTTCAAAGAGCAATTGCCTTGCATCGTATTTGACCAGCGTCTGAATCGGGGCAGGCCATTTTAATCTCCAGCCCGGCTCGGTTATCGGCCGGGTAGGTTTGCCGAAGGTAAGAACCAGCGCCATTTCCGACTGGCGAACCTGAAATGAGACCAGATAGAGCATCATAATCCCGACAATCAGTACTACCAGAACTACAACCGCAAAATTTTTCATACTGCTATATCCTTAACTAACTTTCGTTGATATCATATTTATTGTTATTTGCCCGTCCCAACATCATAGAGGCTCGGAACAAGTTTTTCCTGCAGGTCAACAATTGTTACCTCTTTATCGCCGCCCGGGAAAACGATATATTTTCTTATACCCGGCAAAGATTCTTCGAGCATACTCATTTTAAGCTCATGCATATAAATTCTCTTGGATGCCTGGTATGCTTTCAGCTGCTGACTGAATCTTTCGCCGGAGGCTTTCGCCAGCGTTGCCTTCTCATACGCATAACTTTGAGCCTGTCTTAGTGTAGAGAATAGTTCGCCGCTTGCGCCGATAAACGCCTTATCGAGTTGGAGTTTTATTTTATCGTACTCCGGACCCTTTTGCGGCGATTGCATATATTGGGCGGCAAGCTCATGTAATGCTATCGCCTGTTTGACTGAGCCGACATTGCCGGTAAAAAGCCTGTCTCTCCGCGATATCGCCTCAAGTATCAAAGCCTGCTTCTTTTGCACTGCTCCATTGACCGCCTGAAAATCCTGGGCTACTGCCGGCGGCGGATGAAAACCTTCGAATCCCATAAACACTATTTCCACGCCCAGCCCCTGCTTGTCGGCCTGCTGCTGTATATTTTTAGCGACTATCGCAGCGGCTTTTTCTCTGCCGGCTCCAAGCATACTTTCTTCTTTGCTGACGCTTTCATCTTCGGGTTCGATATGGGCTCCGGCCAC
Organism: Sedimentisphaerales bacterium; assembly: GCA_050014075.1. GTDB lineage: Bacteria > Planctomycetota > Phycisphaerae > Sedimentisphaerales > UBA12454 > UBA12454. Next base: position 32,404 of record JBEKEA010000020.1, read on the forward strand.
ATATTGCACCACCTCGCTATAGCAAATCGCTTTTAAGACATCTTCGCTGTTGGCATGATTATACAAATATTTATATAAATCAACGACACGATACTGCACAGGTATCGACGCCCTGATAATGCTTACAGGCACAGCGCCTTTTTCCTG
>JBEKEA010000021.1:0-31341 GCA_050014075.1 Sedimentisphaerales bacterium
TTTCTCGGCACAGGCTCCCGCGGCTACAATCGTGCCGTCAACAGCCAGAAATGTATTCGTGCCGGCGGAAAGCACAACGACCTTGAGGATGTCGGCACCGATACTTATCATCACACTTTTTTCGAAATGCTCGGCAACTGGTCTTTCGGCGATTATTTCAAGGCCGAGGCAATTGAGTGGGCTTGGCAGCTTTTGACGCAGGTTTGGAAAATCGACCCCCAGCGTCTGCATGCGACTTATTTTCAGGGCGACCCGCACGACAATCTTGCTCCAGATGACGAGGCGCTGAATTTATGGCGAAAATATTTGCCGGATGAGAGAATTCACAAAGGCAATAAAAAAGACAATTTCTGGGAAATGGGAGATACCGGTCCCTGCGGCCCCTGCAGCGAAATACATTACGATGGCACGCCCGACAAATCCGGCGCAAAATTTATTAATAAAGACAACTCGAGCGTAATTGAAATCTGGAATTTGGTTTTCATTCAGTATAACCGCGATACAGCAGGCAAATTAACGCCTCTGCCCGCAAAACACGTCGATACAGGAATGGGTCTTGAAAGAGTAACCCGTATCCTGCAGGGCAAACAGTCGAATTACGATACGGATTTATTTACGCCGATACTTAATGCGATAGGTATATTGTGCAATCAGCAATACGCCGCTTCTATGGATAATAAATCTGACATCGCCTTTCGCGTTATCTCAGACCATCTGCGAACGCTTGTCTTCGCGATAACCGACGGCTGTCTGCCGAGCAACGATGGCAGGGGCTATGTCCTCCGCAGAATTTTAAGACGTGCCGCAAGATTCGGCCGAACGCTCGGTATGCACGAGCCGTTCATTTATAGATTGGTTGATGTGGTCGTAAATTTAATGGGTCATGCGTTCGAAGAAATTAAGCAAAGAGCGGAACTTGTCAAAACCGTAATAAAATCTGAAGAGGAAAGTTTCGGCCGGACACTGGATAGAGGCCTTGAGATATTTTCTGCCGCCGCCGAAAAAGCCCAAAGCTCGAAAGTTGTCAGCGGCGAAGATGCGTTTCAGCTTTATGATACTTTTGGTTTCCCGCTTGATTTAACGCAGCTTATGGCAAGAGAGCAAAATCTTAAAGTTGATACCGACGGCTTTGAAAAACTTATGGACCAGCAGCGTCAGCGTGCCAGAGCCTCGCAGAAATCCAGCAGTTTTACCTCGGTAGTTACCGATGTTAAATTGCCTGCCACCGATGATTCGGCAAAATATAACTCCGATAAAATACGAACGAAAATCACAGGCTTTTTGAATGAGTCTGGTTTCAGCAATAGCGGTTCGCTTTCTATTGGAGCTCCGGTTGCTGTCATACTCGACAAAACCTGTTTTTATGCCGAGTCGGGCGGGCAGGTCGGCGATAAAGGAATTATTAAATCTCAGTTGGGCGAATTTGCGGTCGAAGCGACCGAGAAAACCGCAGACTGCGTCCTTCATAAAGGAACGCTGGCGAAAGGTTCGATGAAAGTCGGCGACGAAGTCGATGCGATTGTCGATGATTCAAGGCAGCAGAGCAGAAAACATCACACCGCAACGCATATATTGCAATGGGCATTGCAGCAGGTTCTCGGAAGGAATGTCGCGCAGCAGGGCAGCTTGGTTTGTCCGGAATATTTGAGATTTGATTTTACCGCTCCGCACGCATTGAAGCCGGATGAAATTAAAGAAGTTGAAAAACTTGCCAACGAAAAAATCCGTAAGAATCTCCCTGTAACAAGTGTAGTTCTTCCGATTGAGCAGGCAAAGAAACTCGGCGCTATGGCGCTGTTCAACGAAAAATACGGCGACACCGTAAGGGTCATCGCTATTGGCGCACCAGACGAAAAAAATATTGCGCAAGCCTTCAGCCGTGAATTCTGCGGCGGAACGCACGTCAACAATACTGGCAAGATTGTCGGCCTTAAAATAATAAAAGAGGAAAGCATTTCAGCTGGCGTACGAAGAATAACCGCTCTTACCGGCAATGCCCTGATGGATTTTCTTACCGCTCAAAGCGATATTACCGAACAGCTCTGCCAGACCCTGAAAGTCAGGGCCGAAGATTTACCTGCTCGCGTGAATAAACTTATCGATGAAAATAAAAAACTTGCCAAACAAGCCAAATCCGCTCCTTCGCAGGGCAACGGAACTAATTTTCTCGATAAGGCAAGACAACTGCTCGAAAAAGCCGAGTCGATCGGCACAACTGTTTTGGTAATAAGCAAAATCGACGCCACGCCCGTTGAGCAGGTTCGGGCCGCTATTGATATGATAAAGAGCAAAGCCGCCTCTGCCGCGGTTTTCTTTGGTATGGCCGAAGGCGACGATAAAGTTACACTGCTTGCAGCCGTTACTGACGACCTCATTCCAAAGGGCTTAAAAGCAGGCGATTTGGTTAAGGAAATTGCCCCCATAGTCTCCGGTGCTGGTGGCGGACGGCCGCAAATGGCCCAGGCCGGCGGAAAAGACCCGTCGAAACTTGATGACGCCCTTGCAAGAGCGGCAGAAATTATAAAAGCTAAACTGCGAAAATAACCTTGTTTGTTTCGTGGTTAGCCCCGCCAACACCTTGGCGGGGTTCGTTATTTTTCCAACCGTATTTTTACGCTTTTCGCGTGTGCGTCAAGACCCTCAGCCTGGGCAAGACGAATAATATCATTAGCGCTTTTTAAAATTTTATTTCTATCATATTCGATAATGCTCGTTGATTTGACAAAATCATTGCTTGTAAGTGCGCTTGAAAATCTTGCGCATCCGCCTGTTGGCAAAGTATGGCTTGGCCCTGCAAAGTAATCTCCCGTCGCCACCGGACTATATTCGCCGATAAATATCGCCCCTGCATTGTCAATCTTCTGGGCTATTTCATGGCTTTTTTTTCCGCATTGAATTTCAAGATGCTCGGTTGCGAAATTATTTGCCCATTCGATGCACTGCCCAATATTTTTAAATATTACAACTTTGCTGTATTGCTTTAGACAATCTATTGTCTGCTTTCCGCGAGACAGAAAAGTAATTTGTTTTTCAAGTTCGCCAATTACTTTTTGAGCAAGTTTCCCAGAAGGAGTAAAAAGCAGCGCGCTTCCCGGTGCGTGTTCGGCCTGGCTTAACATATCAGCGGCGATATAAGCTGGGTTTGCGGTTTTATCTGCGATTATCAAAACTTCGCTTGGTCCTGCGATGGAATCTATTTTTACCTGGCCGAAGAGCATTTTTTTTGCGGTGGAAACCCATTTATTGCCGGGGCCTGCAATCATATCGACAGGTTTGATTGTTTTTGTTCCCAAAGCCATAGCGGCAACGGCCTGTACGCCGCCGATGCGATAAACTTCAGTAATCCCGAGTTCATAGCAGGTTGCCAGAATAGTCGGGTGAATGCTGCCTTTGTATCGCGGCGGAGAAACAACAACAATTTCTTTTACTCCCGCAACCAGAGCAGGAACGGCAGTCATAATTACTGTTGACGGCAGGGGAGCTGATGCGCCGGGTATGCACAAGCCCACGCGCCTTATCGGTAAATATTTTATACCTGTACTGCCGAATGATTTATTTTTGCCTATAAAAATTTCCTGCTGATATTTTTTTACGTTTGCTATTGCTTTGCGGATAGAAGTCAGGAGTTTTTTATCGATATTTTTGTGTGCTGCCTTGAGTTCATTTGAGGAGATTTTGAATTGTGCAGAAGTTAATTTAACTTTGTCAAATTGATTAGTATAAAAAGCGACCGCTTTGTCGCCGTTGTTCCGCACTTTGCCGATAATCTCGGCAACTTTTTTCCCTTCAGGACTGCTGGGATTGAAGGTTGCCGTTTCACAAACTTTTGCGTGCAAATTAGAAAGTTTTTGCTCGAAGTTTTTAGATGTGTATGACAGTAATATTTTTTTTAATTCTTTTTCCATTTTTTCTCATTAAAATCTGCGAAACCTGTCCGCCAAAGCTCGTAGCGACGGCGGATCAGCGTCAAATTTATTATTTTACCAGGTTGCCGTAATTATATGCCCTTGCCGCCCGCTGCAGCAGCAGGTAGTTTCTGCCTTTATATCTCGTAACGATAGCGGAAATATTGTATCGCAATGGCATTACAGTATCCTTTTGTTCTTTAGCTATTCTTTCAAGTTCCTCGCATTGAAGCAGCGGCAGATGCAGCAAATTTATATTTCTGCCCATCTCGTCGAATCCGAAGTAAAAGCCGTCCTTTGTTTTCTCCAAAAAACCCGTCCTGTCGATAATTACTCCGTCAGCGCCGGTTTCGATTGGTTTTTTCAGCTCAGCCAGACTTATAATTCTCTTCGGCTTCAAAAGCAAAAGAGCGTCTTCAGGTATGATTTTGGTTTCATTGACATCGTTGCTGTCCTCATCGAGTTGCTGCGCCGGTTCCTCGGCCGGTGCGACAGGCAGAAAGTAAGACAGATAAACGTAATTTTTATTTTCGAATTTTGTAAACTTGCCCCAGATGCGGTATGAATTTTTTTCTGCCGATACGACAGATGAAAGTTTTTCCAGTGTGCTCGAAGGCAAAATCTCGACAGGAGTTTGCGGATTAAGTACGCCTTTGCCGTCCATCAGCGGCTCGAAAACCGTAAAATACCACTGCTCGTTTACTTCTGTTATTTTTCCGTCGACCCCGTCGAGAATAAAGCCGTCCCGAACAGGTATTATCTTTGACTTTGTCTTTTGTGGGATGTTCTGCTTTTGTGGGAGGTTACCCTGTTTTTCTATCCAGTTGCTCTTCGCCAGGCAAATACTATTTAATATTAAAAGTGTCATTCCCACGAAAGTGGGAATCCACATAAAAATTTCTAATTCTTGTCCGCCACAGCCTTGGCGACGGCGGATCGAATTTCGAATTTCGGTTTTTTTCACTTCAGGCATTCCTTTAACATTTTCACTGCCATTTCAGCGCTGGAGGCAATCCTTATACATCCGCTGCTTGCCGGGTCGTCAATCGCCATCAATTCAACCAGCGGCCTCCAGAAATCCGTAATAAGTATAATAGGTTTCGCCGGATTTACAAAGCCTTTGTTTACCAGTTCCCAGATTTCGGCAAATTCAAGCAGGGTGCCTGTTCCGCCCGGCAAAACAGCGTAAGCATCGCCTATTTCGATTAGTTTGCCTACTCTTTCGGTCAGGTTTTCGGTTGTTATATTTTCAGTTATGAATTCGTTTGGATTTTTCTTGCCGAATGCTTTGCAGGTTATGCCGATGGTTTTTCCGCCTGCCGATTTGGCTCCCTTTGCCGCCGCCAGCATTGTTCCGCCGTATCCGCCGTTAGCGATTACAAACCCCGCCTCGGCCAAACCTCTGCCAAGTTCGTTCGCGAGTTCAAAAACCTTATCCCCGTCTTTTACTTTGCTCGTGCCGAAAATTGTGATTATTCTTTCAGACATCAGTAGCCCAATTTTTCAGACTTCCTTTTTTAGATTGCTCAATCATTTGCCGGACAACCCCTTAACCTCATACACCCAGGAAATCTCAGAATTTGCGCCACGTTCAATATCATCAAAACCAAGTTTGGTCTGAATTAATTTAATGCCAATCTTTCCGACAACCAAGCCACCTCCTAGGAGAATACCCCAGACCGGATGACCTGTAAGTATCATAGAACTGCTTACGCTTGCTGCTCCACGAAGATACTTGTCATCAAAACATTCCTCTATAGTTCCAAGAATAGTTTTTATTCCGTATTTTTTTAACGCTCTCTCATAGTCATCGATTTTTATATCAATCTCATCTTCAATAAACTTTTGTGACTTTCCAGCCATTTCCTTGTCAAGCCAATGTAGTAAACGTTTATATTTCTTTCGGTTATCTTCATCTTTTCTAAATTCTGTCACTTGTTCCCATGTTAATTGCTTTTCATCAGCAATTTCCAAGTCATTCAAAACAGCAATAATTATATCCCTGTCACCTTCTTTGTACATCTTGTCTCTTTGTTTGATGAAATCAAAAACCGGAATCAAAGGTGTCTTATGTTCAGCAGCAAAACTCATCGAGATTCTTCTGAACGCCGAGGCAAGCCCCAAGTCCGACTGGGCACGTAGCATTTCTAATTTCTTGTCCTCAGGGCCTATCATGGCAACAATGGGAGACCTGTTGCTTTTAATATTAAAATCTGCTGCTAATCCTGCGCCTCTTAATTCTTCTTGAGTACCTCCCCAACACCTAATCGGTCGAGGTGCTACATCGTCCGAAGTTGCCCAAACGCGATCAAAGCACAGTGCTGCGGTTTTTGGCTTAAGTGTAATAGCCGCCGTTTCACCCTTCGCAGGTAACAGTATTTTTTCTTGTGGTTTCATATTATTTTTATTTATATCTCTGTGTCCACTGTGTTCTCTGTGGCTCCTACTTTTTCGTAAAATTCAACAGCCCGCCTGCCAGCAGAATTTCTCTGTCTCTGCCGGAAAGTTTTATATTGCATTTAAATTCAAAACCTGCGGTCTTATCTTTGACAATGATTGAATCCGCCGATTTTATCGCATCGTTAAGATTTTTCACTTCAAGCTCATCGCTGGCTCCGATTTTTTCATAGTCTCCCGCATTTTCAAACTCAGCAGGCAGAACGGCAAAATTAATTAGATTTGCCTTATGGATTCTTTCGATGCTCTTTGCGATTATCATTTTTACACCCAGATACATCGGGCAAAGCGCTGCATGTTCTCTGCTCGAACCCTGCCCGTAACTTTCGGACGCGACAACAACGCCGCCGATACCTTTTTTCTTTAGTTCAAGTGCTCTTTGTGCAAAAGTTGGTTTTCCAGCTTCGTTAAAACTGTTAAAGACATATTTTGAATACTCCGGCACATTTGAACGGTATTTCAAAAGCGCTCCTGCCGGCATAATATGGTCTGTTGTAATTTTATCGCCGCATTTAAGAATAACTTTGCCCTGTAAAGTATTCGGCAGTTTCGTCGCCGCTTCTGGAACAACGATTGTCGAGCCGCGAAGAACTTTCACGGCCTTTGCTTCCTTTGGCAGCAGCGGTTTTTGAATCATATTATCGTCGATGAGGAATTTCTCCGGCATCTCGATTTTCGGAAATTCAATCCTGCTCGCGCGCGGGTCGACAACTTCGCCTTTCAGCGCCGCTATAACCGCCACCTGCGGACTTGTCAAAAACACGTTATCGTTTTTCGTGCCTGTTCTGCCCGTAAAGTTTCTGTTGAAGGTTCGCACGGTTACTGTTCCGTCCGCCGGCGAAAATCCCAAACCAATACAAGGCCCGCACGCCGATTCGAGAACTCTCGCTCCTGCCCCGACTATATCTGCCAGCGCCCCGTTGCCCGCGAGCATATTCATAACCTGTTTACTGCCCGGCGCGATTGCAAATTCCACCGCAGGATGAATCGTTTTGCCTTTAAGCGTTTTTGCGACCATCATCAGGTCGGTAAAGCTTGAATTCGTGCAGCTTCCGATGATAACCTGGTTTACCTTTGTGCCCGCAAGCGATTTTATCGTTTTTATATTATCCGGCGAAGGCGAACACGCCGCCATCGGCTCTAAGTTAGATAGGTCGATTTCGATTACACGGTCATAGACGCAGCTCTCATCAGCAGTCAGCGGCTTATAATCTTTTTCTCTGCCCTGTGCCGCCAAAAACTTTCGCGTCAGTTCATCGGATGGGAAGACGCTTGATGTTACGCCGAGTTCCGCGCCCATATTTGTTACGGTTGCTCTTTGCGGCACGCTCAGCGTCGCGACTCCCGGCCCGAAATATTCGACTACACAATCGACATTTCCTTTGGTTGTGAGGATACTCAGCAATTTTAAAATTATATCTTTGCTCGCGACCCAGTCCGCAAGTTTACCGGTAAGTTTCACACCGATTACTTTCGGACAGTTGATATAGAATGCTCCGCCTCCCATGGCAACTGCCACATCGAGTCCACCCGCTCCGATAGCGAGCATTCCAATCCCGCCTCCGGTTGGTGTGTGCGAATCGCTCCCGAGGAGTGTCGCGCCGGGTTTGCCGAACCGTTCGAGGTGGACCTGATGACAAATTCCGTTGCCCGGCCGTGAAAAATAAACACCCGTCTTTGCCGCGATGCTCTGCAGGTAGAGATGGTCGTTATGGTTTTCCGGCCCGAACTGGCTCATATTATGGTCGATATAACTTACCGATAATTCGGTCTTGACTCGTTCTATTCCCATCGACTCGAACAGTAGAAACGCGGTTGTGCCCGTTGCGTCTTGCGTTAGGGTTTGGTCGATTTTGACCCCGATTGCCTTCCCTTTTTCAAGTTTGCCGTCAACGAGGTGGCTTTCGATGATTTTATATGTCAGTGTTTTTGCCAATTGAAACTCCGTTTTTTGATTTATTAAAATGTGATTTTAATCACAAATGGGTCTATTTTCAACAGGATAAGGACAGAATATCGAACATAAAAAAATCCGGTATTTGCCCTTCTTAAACGTGGGGTATTTACTGTTTACTGTTTTTTATGGTTTTAGGGTCAATGCCCTGTTCGATAGCCGCGATTTTATTGACTCTTCTTTGATGTCTGCCGCCTGCGAATGGCGTTGACAGCCAGACTTCGACTATTTTTCTCAGGACCTGTGAGCCGAGCAAATCGCCGCTCAGGCACAGAACATTTGAATCATTATGCTGCCTGCTGATTCGCGCGTTCAGTTCATCATAGCACAATGCCGCCCGAACGCCGTGCACTTTATTTGCCGCTATACACATCCCAATACCAGTTCCGCAAACGAGGATTGCCATATCGACTTCTTTTTTTGATACAGCATTAGCCGCCAGATATGCCAGATCCGGATAATCTACAGGCCCCTCGGCGTTTGTTCCGAAGTCCACGCATTCGTGTCCCAGTTCGGTTACAATAGCTTTAATCTGTTCCTTGGCTTCAATACCTCTATGATCATTTGCTACTGCTACTTTCATCCCGACACCTTCTTTTTATTTATCTATTTTATATCTTTGATATATCTAATTATATAAGCTAAGCTTTTCTTTTTTCCCGACAACTTCTATGAATATTTAGAAGGTGCGGGATTCATCTTTACAGCTCGCTTATCCTTTTAATAACTGCTTTTTCTATTATTTGACCGCACATCTTATACGTTTCAAAATCGCCGCCGATAGGGTCATTTATATTTTTATTTTCGTCCAGCAGCATACACTTCTGCCGCCCGTCCGGCGAAAGCTGGATTATATCACTTTTTTGCCCTTCTGACATCGCAAAAATATAATCAGCATCTTTAATCATTTCCGCCGTAATATTTCGACTTTTGTGATTAGATATATCGATATTTCTCGAATCACAAACCTTTATGGCGTAATCAGTTGCGCCAATGCCATTCATCGCTGAAATACCGGCGGAAGACACTTTATACCCCATCTGCCCCAACTGGTCAACCTTGCATCCAAGTTTTTCGGCCAATGCTTTCTTTGCAAAGCCTTCGGCCATAGGGCTTCTGCACGTATTTCCCGTGCAGACAAAAAGAATATTTATAGTGAGCATTTTCTGAATCTGCCTTTTGGAAAATACCCCTTCCCTCAAAACTTCCCACTCGACTCCGCTCGTGGCAGGCCAGCCAGTTGGCGAAATTTTTACTACCGAGCTGCTTTTTTTGTATTTGCACGCTCCTCCGTCAAGAACCATATCGACAAGGCCGTCGAGTTGTTCTATCGCATCCTGGGCGTTTGTTGCCGGCTCTTTGCCGGCAGTATTTGCGCTCGGGGCTACGACAGGATATTTGCATAGATTTAGAAACTCACGTGCGATGTTATTTCCCGGACAGCGGATGCCGATTGTATTGTCCTTGTAGAGTATTTCTATCGTTTCGGGGGGTAGCTTTCCTAATTCTTCTCTTTGGATTTCAAAAACAATTGTAAGCGGTCCCGGCCAGGCATTTTTCACAAGTTTTTTTGCCGGCCCAGTTAATGTCGTCCCAGCGGGGACAAAGTCTTGAAGTTTATTTTTATCACCAATGTGCAGGGTGTATCTTTTTTCAGCATCTCTTTTTTTTACCTCATCGAGGCGCTGGAGGCTTTTTTTGTCAGCTTTGCAGGCAATGCCGTAAACAGTTTCGGTAGGAAAAACGACAAGACCGCCCGAATCGACGCAATCAGCGGCTTTTTTCAGTATTTCAATATCTTTTACAGGGTCGGTTATTTTGTAAACTACTGTTTCCATTGGATATAAAAATACAAGATTTGAGAGGAAAAGCAATAAAAGATTGCAGATTACAAGTTTAAGGAGCCGTTGATGGCGGGAAGCTTTTTAAATCAGTTGAAATTGGGAAGAAAAAGAATAAAATACAGGCAGACATTGAGGAAACGCAGCAGGGATTTCTTAAGCAGACGGTATAACCATTACTATGCAAAAATAGGAATACAAAGATGAAACTGGCCGGACTGGTTTTGCTCGGACTTATTGCAAGTATTGCCCTTGGTGCAATTCCTGGGTTTCTGATTATGAAGGCCTATCCGAAGACTGCGGGCGATGATGCATATCTGTGGATACCTGCTTTTATAACTATGCCCATCGGATTTTTTTTAGGCAGTATCGTTACGGGGTATTTCAGCTATTACGAAATTGAGAAGAAATGGAAGCTAATCTGGCTGTCGCCGGTTTTGTATATCTTGCTGTTGTGGACGTGCCGCACGGGCGTCGTGTCCCTATTGGATTCATTCACTGGCGTTAATCAATCAAATCAGCCGGCAAGTATGGTCGGCCTTTTGATACCTTTCTTAATGGGCTTATTGTGGTTCTTATCCTCACTGGCCGGCATCGGACTGGGATATTTTCTTAGAGACCGAATCGTCAACTGGTGGTATCGCGATTGATGGAATAGACATTTAGCCATAAAAATACAGGATTTGAGAAAGAAAAGAAAGATTTTTTTAACCACGGATTACACGGATTTGCACGGATTTAATTAACCACGAATGAACACGAATATGCACGAATTATGTTAGCCACAGAGAACACAGAACGCACAGAGATGATATTGCTTTAAGGCGGTGTTCTGCGAACACTATTAAATTCAAAACTCGTGCCTTACTTACAAGCAAGCTTGACGCCAGCACATTGTTTTGAATTTTACTGCTGCGCAGATGTGCCTTAAAGCAATAAAACACTGCCTCAAGCGGCAGCGGCTAAATGAAAGACGCAGATTCCTTCGACATGGTTCGACTCCTTCGGTGCAACTCAGGACAGGTATGCTCACCACGGGTGCTCAGGACAGGTACGCGGATTCCATTGAGTTTAATTAAATGAAAAATGACGCGAATGATTTTTCAGGAAACGGTGTCTGACCCTTTTAATTCTTTCTGGAAAAGCTTATTTATTTCGATACTAAGGCTTTTTCGAGAACCATTTTCTCCCGCTTCATCGCCTGCTCCGCAGCCTTTAACTGGTTGAGTCGCATCTGAAAAATGTAAAGCAGTTGCTCTTTCAGCGGCTTGCCTTCCAACTCCTTTAGGAATTTTGACAGTCTTGTCTGCTTTTCGGCTTTTGACACCTCGCCCCAAAGCTGAATTTCAACAGCGCCTGGTTCGTAAGTGCAAGCATCCAGTTCCTCTTTTTCATTTAACACGTTCATCTCACTGCAAATTAGACAGATAGTGCTGGGGACCAGGCCTGAGTTGACCAGTACAGAAATTGTCTCACCTTGTTTTACTGTACCTGCAAGTACGCATAAAACTCGCATCTTGCGAAAGCACACATTCTTGTAAGGTGGCTGGTTGTCATCAATCGCAAGTGTTTCACCGATGAAAACTGTTTTAGCGTGTTTTAAGTAAGTATCCATGTCAGTGAACGGGACGATGAGACGAGCATGTAGAGTCTGAGAAACGGTTAATATAATTAATAGCAACAGTAAAGTAACGTGTTTCATAGCAGATTCCTAACAATAATAATACAGTCTGTATAAAACTGTATTTCCCATATTAAACACTTAGCTGTGTAGTGGTATTAGGCGGCATATGTGGCACTCGATGAGCTATTCCTTGACTCGCTTGGCTTCCCAATGGAGCGGGTGCTCGCTCGTGCGGTCTTCGCCATTCCAAATTTCTTTGACGGTGCCTTCTTTGATTGTGTCGCCAGCAATCTTTCCGTGGAATTTCCTCACCACTGTTGCTCCGCCACTCCCGGATACGCTAACCGTGAAGGAAATTTCGTTCGCTTCAAGCTTTACATCTTCGAGGGCCATTTCGATGTCTTGCTGGCCGCTACGGCGAGTAAATGTGCCGGTCAACTTGTCTCCCTCCTGCTTGAGTTTGAGAGTGGGTTGATACGTCTGGGGCTTACCATCGAGAGTGTAAGTCACCTTCCAAGTCCCGGTAGGATTGACAGCTGGCTCGCCGGCACTGATGAGGGCTGGGGCCATGACGGTCAAGGCCAGTAATGCAATTATTAGATAGATACTTTGCTGTAGTTTCATAGGTATCTCCATGGTTAATGTTGTAATTAAATAAAATTAAATAAGAGACGTTTACCTATTTTTAATTTTTACATTGTCATTTTGCACTTTGATTTTTGATGTTTGATTTTCTCGTTTTATATCCTTTTTTGTCATATAAAAATAAATTGTAGCCTTAAAAAGAGGGGAAAACAATGAAAAATGAAGGGTTTAAAAGATAAAGAAAACTTGTCCGCCATAGCCTTCTTGTCCGTTTGTAGCCCCTTAGGGGCGAAGACGGATGGCGACGGCGGGTCTGCGAAAATCCGTGAAATCCGCGGTTTTAAAAAAACTCAAAAACAGGGGCAAAACATACTAAAAAGTGAGCAAAATAAGGGTAAAAAATCAAAAAAAATGAAAAAAAATCAAAATCTTTACTAAAACTTGTCCCCATAAACACTTACATAAAAACCCTCCTCTAAAACAAAGGACTTACGTCATTTTTCACCTGCCTGCCTGAGCGCAGTCGAAGGGTTCTTTTCGTCCTAACTCTTTTGTTTTTAAAGGACTTACACCAAAAAGTAATCGAAAAATTCTCCAAAATTTTCAAATTTCTCAATTTTTCGTTCCTAAGTCCTTTATTTTCATTTTAGATTTTACGCAATCGAGATTTCTGTTTGACAATAATACGATTTTGCTTAAGTTTCAGAAATGACCGAAGCGAAAAAGACAGTTTTATTTGAAAAACACGCGGCCTTAGCGGCCAAAAGTCAGATTGTGCCTTTTGGAGGCTGGCTGATGCCGCTGTGGTTCACTTCAATTCGTGCCGAGCACGATGCTGTTCGCAAAACTGCTGGGCTTTTTGACTGCACGCATATGGCAGTTTTGAAAATTACCGGAAAAGACGCGGCCAATTTCCTGAATATCCTCGCGACTAACGATGTCTCAATGTTAAAGCCGGGAAAAGCTCAGTATTCATATATCCTTACTCCCACTGGCGACATAGTTGATGATATCATTATTTATTATATCGCGCCTGAAAATTATATGATGGTCGCTAACGCGTCCAACGAGCAGAAGGTAAAAGACTGGATTGCCAAAGTTCTCGTGGAATTTTGCAGCAAATTGCAGGTTGATGTTAAAGACCTCAAGAACGCGTCTTTGCCGGATGCGAGAGTCGATGTCGCGCTTCAGGGGCCCGCTTCGGCCCAGTGTCTTAAAAATATTTTCGGCACCGATGTCAGCGGCCTTAAATCCCTGTCATTCACCACCGCCAAATCTAAAGACCTCGATGTGATTATCACCTCGACAGGTTATACCGGCGCAAAAGTAAGCTTTGAAATTTTTGTTCATCCCGCCAAAGCGACGCTGCTTTGGGACACGATTCTTGAAAAAGGAAAACCCCTCGGCATAATTCCCTGCGGCCTTGGCTCAAGAGACAGCCTGCGAATCGAAGCAGGCCTGCCTTTATACGGGCACGAGCTTGACGGAGAATTTAATATCTCGCCTTTCCAGGCAGGTTACCCCTGGGCGGTAAAACTGCAGAAGAAAAACTTTATCGGCAAAGATGCGATTACGAAAAAAGCGGCAAGTTTCGATACAGAAGTCGCCCGTCTGAAATTTGACGGCCAGCACGGCGTAAGGCCTATAAGGCAGTTAGACGGCATTTTAAGCGATGACGGGATTTGCATTGGTCAGGTTTTGAGCTGTGCGGGCGTAAATGATAAACAGATTGCTCTTGCCCTGATTAAAAAACAGTATAACATTACAGGAAAATCAGTCGGCATTTATTACCTGGCTCGAAATGCCGGGCATATTCAGCAGGGCAGGAAAGAGAAAGTCAATCTCGGCGAAAAATTAAACGCTGATATCAAAGGGCAGGTAGTAGAAAGATTTGAAAAATTTTAAACTGGAGATGGACGATGGCACCGAATAATCTTTATTATACAAAAGACCACGAATGGGTGCAGATTAACGGCGATACCGCGACAGTTGGCATTACCGATTATGCCCAGCATTCACTCGGCGAAATTACATTTGTCGAGCTTCCCGCCGCCAAAAAACAGCTCAAGGCTCACGACGTCGTTGCGGTTGTCGAAAGTTCAAAAGCCGCAAGTGATGTTTACAGTCCGATTGCAGGCGTGGTAACAGAAGTTAATAACCAGCTTTCTTCAAAGCCTGAGCTGATTAATCAGGATTGCTTTAGTGCCGGCTGGATATGCAAACTGAAAGTAGCAAGCCCCGACACGAAAAATTTAATGAATGCCTCTCAATACGAACAATATCTTAAAACTATTTAGTCTGAGGTAAAAATGCCTTTTATCGCAAATACGCCGCAGCAGCAAAAGCAGATGCTAAAGGAAATCGGCCTTTCAATGGAGGGTTTATTTGCCGATATTCCGAAAGAATTTCTGTCGAAGGAATTTAATCTGCCCGCGGGAATGAGCGAATTTGAGGTTCGTAATCGCCTGGCCGAGCTTGCTGGGAAAAATTATATCGGGCTCACCTGTTTTCTTGGCGGCGGTTTTTACGACCATTTCATTCCCGCTGCCGTTTATGCCATTATCAGCCGAAGCGAGTTTTATACCGCTTATACGCCTTATCAGCCGGAAATTTCGCAGGGCACTTTGCAGGCGATTTTCGAGTATCAGTCGCTTATTTGCAGATTGACTGATATGGAGGCCGCAAACGCTTCACTCTACGACGGCGGCACAGCTCTTTACGAGGCGATGATGATGGCGCTGCGAATCACCGGCAGAAATAAAATCCTCGTTGATGACAGCGTAAATCCGATTTACCGCGTAATGATTAATTCTTATACAAAAAATCTGAATATCAACCTTGAAGAAACCAAAAATAACGAAGGCCTGATTAACCGCAAAGAGCTTTTAAGCAAACTTGATGATAACACTGCTGCGGTGATTGTTCAGAACCCGAATTTCTTCGGCTGCATCGATGACTTTACTGATATTGCCGACGCCGCGCACGCCAAAGGCGCTCTGCTTATTATTTCCTGTTATCCGATTTCGCTGGGTATTTTAAAAACCCCCGGCGCGATGGGTGCCGATATCGTTACCGGCGAAGGCCAGAGCCTCGGATTAGCAATGTCATTCGGTGGGCCGTATTTGGGATTTATGGCGACGAAAAAAGATTATGTCCGCAAAATGCCTGGCAGGATTGTCGGCAGGACAAAAGATAATAAAGACAGGACAGGTTTTGTTCTTACGCTCCAGGCGCGAGAGCAGCATATCCGCCGAGAAAAAGCGACATCGAATATTTGTTCAAACGAAGCGCTCTGTGCGCTGACGGCTCATGTGTATATGTCGCTGCTTGGCAAAGAAGGTTTGAAACAAACAGCCCAGTTGTGTGCCGACAAGGCCAGTTACGCCTGGCAGCGATTGACCGCGATAAAGGGTGTAAAACCGCGTTTTAATGCAAAATGGTTTTTCAACGAATTTGTGCTCGAATTGCCCACCAACGCCGCAGACATCGCAGGAAAACTGATTGAAAAAGGTTTCGCGGCGGGATTTCCGCTCAGCAGGTATTACAGCGGTATGGAAAATTCACTGCTCGTTGCCGTTACCGAGAAAAGAACCAGGCAGCAGATTGGTATGCTCGCTGAATCGCTGGAGGCTGTATTATGAAACTGATTTTTGAAAAAAGCGTTCCGGGCCGCCACGGTGTTTTGCCGCCGACAAATGATGTGCCGAATACGATACATATAAAGAAGGAATTATTGAGAAGTTCAGACGCCGCTTTGCCGGAGCTTAGCGAGCTTGACGCTGTAAGACATTTTACCGAGCTTAGCCGAAGAAATTTCGGCGTCGATACGAACTTTTATCCGCTCGGCTCCTGCACGATGAAATACAATCCCAAAGTTGCTGAGCGAATCGCTTCGTATCCGGGCTTTGCACATCTTCATCCTCTTATGCCGCAGTTGCGAATGGGCGGAATTCTGACCCAGGGCGCGCTCGAAGTTTTATATGATATGGACAAGATGCTTTGCGAGATAACCGCGATGGCGGGCTTCACAATGCAGCCGATGGCCGGCGCACACGGCGAACTTACAGGCATTATGATTATGGCCGCGTATCATCGCGACAAGGGAAATAAAAAAACTACCGTTTTGATTCCCGACAGCGGCCACGGCACAAACCCGGCAAGCGCAGCGATTGCAGGCTACAAAGTCGTTTCAGTGCCTTCCGACAGCAGGGGAGTAATGGACTTAAAAGCCTTAAAGCAGACGGTCAATTCCGAAACCGCGGGCATAATGCTGACCTGTCCCAACACGCTGGGAATTTTCGAGCCTGACATAAAGGAAATTTGCAAAATAATTCATTCCGTTGACGGCCTTTGCTATTATGACGGCGCAAATCTCAACGCCATAGTCGGCAAAGCTCGCCCCGGCGATTTTGGTTTTGATATCGTTCACCTCAATCTCCACAAAACCTTCGCTACCCCTCACGGCGGAGGTGGTCCTGGCGCAGGACCTGTTGGCGTAGTTGAAAAACTGCTCGATTTTCTGCCTGTCTCGCTTGTCGTAAAAAGAAACGACGGGACATTTGCTCTTGAATACGACAAACCAAAATCCATCGGCTACATCGCTCCATTCTACGGCAACTTCGCGATAATCCTTCGTGCGTATGTTTATATCCTTATGCTCGGTAAAGAAGGCCTAAAACGCGTTGCGGAAAACGCTGTTCTCAATGCCAATTACGTAAAGGAAAAACTCAAAAAATATTACGACCTTCCCTTTGGCCAAGTCTGCAAACACGAATGTGTTTTCAGTGCCTCAAGGCAAATCGAAACCGGTGTTCACGCCATTGATATTGCAAAAGGTCTGATTGACAGGGGTTACCATCCGCCGACTGTTTATTTCCCGTCGATTGTCAAAGAGTCGATAATGATTGAGCCGACCGAGACCGAAAGCAAAGAAACTCTCGATGCCTTTATTCAGACGATGATAGAACTTGCCGAATTGGCAAAAGATGAGCCGCAGAAGTTGAAAGATGCTCCGATAACTACGCCTGTCGGCAGATTGGACGAAACCGCTGCGGCAAAAAATGTCGATATAGCGGACCTGTCCTGAGCCTGTCGAAGGAAATTGTAGCCACGAATAATTTAGCCACAGATTTCACAGATTTATTTTTTACCACGAAGAACACGAAGCGACACGAAGCAAAAATTTAATTTCACCACCGAGCCACGGAGTTCACAGAGGGCACAGAGGTAATTATATTAAAAATAAAAAATTAAAAAGCAAAATGACAAATCAAAATTTAAAAATAGGTAAACGTCCCCGGTTATTCCCCCCCGGTTATTCCGGTAATTGACGGAAAGATCCCTCAGCCGCTTAAAATGCTTTTAGAAAGCACGAAGGCTATTTGCTTATGGGGGTTATAAACGATTTCTGAGACTTGCGGTTCTGCGGCGTTCCGAAGTCAGTTGTAGATGAGTTGTCAAGTCCCCAAGTTTGTCCTGTCTGTGTGTCGATGATGAATACCTGACCCTGGCCAGCCGAACATTGGTATTTGCCGTTATCATTGTTATTTGAAGCACCCAACACCAGCGTTATACAAAGGCCCAGCAAAAGACCGATGACCAGACTCTTAAAGTCAATGCTTCCTCTGCGTTGTTCTATTTTGTGTTCCATAGAGATTACTCCTTCAAAAAAAATATTAAACATTGCAATAAATCTATTCTTGATTTTTCAATATCGAATAACATTCCGCACAAACGGGGTTTTCTTTGAAAGTGTGTGTTTTTTCAAGTTTTCCAATATCCCTTCCACAATTGGCACATTTTTCCAGCTCAGACAGTTTATTAGTAGTAACCTTTTTGTCGGAAGTTATTCTAATATGGAAAGGTTCGGATTTTATTTTGCCGGTCAAGAGCCCTATTATTAACCATGCCGCACATACCATTAAAAAGACTACAAATATTACAAGTGCTGTCCCATATAAGTCGCCTATCGCGTCCATTTTTTAAACTCCCTCTTAAACATAGTTTTCATTTGCAGTGCAATAAAAAAGAGCAATGCCAAAATTTCCGTAAACCTCAATATTAACTTATCTATTTTGAATTATAATTTCTGGAGTGGAAATATCAAGGGAAAACCGGTACAAACCCGCCGTAAAACGGCGGGCTAAATGATGAACGATAAACCCTGCCAAAGTGTTGGCAGGGCTAACCACGAAATGAGATTGCCGCGGCCTATGGCCTCGCAATGACACTGCGTCGCTGTACCGGCGACGGCTAAACGACGTGGATTCCCGCTTGTGCGGGAATGACAAGGTCGGCGGTGGGGGCTAAATATTTAACGAACCCTGCCATCGTGATGGCAGGGCTAACCACGAAATTTATGAAAAATTCATCACTATCATATTGACCTACCATATGTAAATCGGGTATGTTAACCTGACTTTTGCAGGGAAGTAAAAACGGTGAATCAGAAGATTGTGTTCTGAAGTATTAACGGAGTGATATTATGAAAAACAGGTGGCTAATCGCTTTAAGTGCCGTCGGTATTCACATCTCCATAGGTTCTGTTTACGCCTGGTCTGTCGCGGCCAAGCCGATAATGAACCTTTTTCAATGCTCAATTTCACAGGTTACACTTACCTTTGCCATCGCGATATGTTTTCTCGGATTAAGCGCTGCGTTTCTCGGCCATTTCGTTGAAAAAGAAGGCCCAAGAAAAGCGGGAATGCTGGCGGCGTGTTTTTTTGGCATAGGCGTAGCGGGTGCCGGCCTTGCAATCAGGTTTCAATCTCTATGGCTTTTATATTTATGTTACGGCGTTTTGGGCGGAATCGGACTTGGAACCGGATACATCACACCTGTATCGACCCTGATTAAATGGTTTCCCGATAAGAGGGGTATGGCAACAGGTATGGCAATTATGGGTTTCGGTTTTGCCGCGTTTATCGCCAGTTTCCTGATGAAAAAATTGATGTCCATTCCGGCAGTCGGCATCGAAGGTATGTTCTACGTTCTGGGCGGGTTATATTTCATTATAATATTCGCCTCGGCACAGTACCTTGCGCCGCCTCCGACAGGTTGGCTTCCTGCGGGCTTTAAGGCCAAGTTGGATAAGGGCACAAAAAGGATCAGGTCGGACCTTTCGCAACTAACCGCTAATGAAGCGGTCAAAACATTAAGATTTTATTTTCTCTGGCTGATGCTATTTATAAATATTTCCTGCGGCATAGCGGTAATTTCTGTCGCTTCGCCGATGGGGCAGGAGATGGCGGGTTTATCGGCCGCGGCGGCAGCGGGAATGGTTGCGATAATCGGCATTTTCAACGGGCTTGGCAGAATCGGCTGGTCGAGCATTTCAGACCACATCGGCAGACCAAGGGCATGGACGATATTTTTTATAATTCAAATAATTTCGTTTTTAGCTCTGCCGCAAATCAGGAATCCTATTCTTTTTCAGGCCGTTGTTTTTATTATTATGACCTGTTACGGCGGAGGATTCGCTTCTGTCCCTGCGTATATCAGCGACCTTTTCGGAACAAAACAGGTTTCCGCGATTCACGGATATATTTTAACCGCCTGGTCGGCGGCGGGAATTTTTGGGCCGATGTTTCTTTCATTGGTTAAGGACAAGACGCAAAGTTATTCTGCAACGCTGTATATTTTCAGCGGATTTTTCGGGATAGCATTGATAATTTCAACGCTTTTGATAATCAATATTCGGAAGATTAAAAAAGCAAAAAAACATCTAAGGGCAAAACAAGCCCTCTGTGCCGCATAAGCAAAAAGTAATTTTGCATTATCTCGCTGGATTTCTTACAATGGCAGTATGGATGAAAAACTGTCTATACTTCTCATAAATCCGCCTATTTATGATTTCGCGGCCTTTGATTTCTGGCTAAAGCCCTTGGGAATGCTGACTGCCGCAGGAAAAATCACAAGTCCCGCCAGGTTTCAAATCTTCGATTTTTTAGACAGGAATCACCAATTTTATTCTGATAAGCCTCAATTCAAAAGCGACCCCTGGGGCAGAGGACAATTCTTTTCAACAGTAATTCCAAAACCAGATGTGCTGAAGAAAATTCCAAGATATTACCGCCGGTTTGGACTGCCTGCTGAAATTTTCGTAGATTTTTTGAAGACAAACAAGCCTTGTGATTTTGTTTTTATTCAGACTGTTATGACTTACTGGTATTTAGGCTATCAGGAAGTAATAAATAAGCTCAAACAATACTGGCCGAAGACTAAAATCGTTTTGGGCGGGCCTTACACAATGATTTGTCCGGAACACGCAAAAAATTTGGGGGCAGATTTTTTGGAAAAAGACAACCCCCTGCATCCTTCGGCCTTGCTCAGGACAGGTAAAGCAGGGGGCTTTCGGATGCCGTTGTGGAATCTTTATAAAAATCCTCAAACCGCGGCAATGAAAATTACACAGGGCTGTCCGTTTAAATGCACATATTGCACAGTGCCGATATTTTGCGATGGCTTTAGCACGAAACCGCTGCAGCAGGCAATTGATGAATTAGAATTTTTGATTTCGCTCGGCGTAAAAAATATCGCATTTTACGATGATGCACTGTTGTATAAAAGTGACGAAGTATTAAAACCATTATTACGTTATGTAATAGAAAATAGAATCGATGTTTCTTTTCATACGCCCAATGCCCTTAATGCCAGATTTATTGACAGCGAACTTGCCTCTCTATTGGTCAAATCCGGATTTAAAAGTTTTTATCTTGGTTTTGAAAGCAGGGCAGAGGAATTTCAAAAGCAGACCGGCTCAAAAATTTACGACAGTGAATTCGCAAATGCTGTAAAAACGCTAATCGCCGCTGGGGCTTGTTTAAACGACATAACCGCGTATTTGATATTAGGCCATCCGCGATTTGAAATTCAGGAAATCGAAGAATCGATGAAATTTGCCGGAGGTAGTCTCGGCGTAAAAATTATGCTGGCGGAATTTTCGCCCATACCTGGCACAGTGGACGGGAAATTCTGCGGAAAATATATTGATTTGAACGAACCCTTTTTGCACAGCAAAACCGCGTTTCCGATAATTCTTCTCGGCAGTGAAAAAATAAACAGAATAAAAGATATGTGTCGTAAGTTAAACCAATTCAAAAATTAATTATTCGGTTCGTTTTGTTTCGTCTGCCAGTTGTACTCTGCGTTTCCATGGGTTTCTGTATCGCCGCTTGTCATCAAAAACAGTTTGCCTTTCGCCGAATAATCTTTATTAATCCAGCCGACGACATAGATTGGCGCCTTGCTCGGCCATTGATTGCCGGTTTTTTCATCCGTCTTTATTTCCTGATAAATTCCTTTCGTGATGAAGTACAGCAGTTGTTTATTTGTTCCTTTTGGGTCTTCGAAGGTTTTTGTCGGGTCGATATTGCCGGTAAAATCCGCGGTTACGGTATAGTTGCTGTCTGTATAGCTATACGCGCACTGCCAGTGTCCTCTCGCTATACCGTTTGGCTCGATGACAATTTCTATATTGCCTCTGTCCTCGTTTTTCCGGGAAACCGGCCCGCTGAGAACTGTTTTTTCTTTTATAACAGTCTTGCCTTTTTTGCCGGTCTGTTTTACGGGAAATGCTTCTTTGTCCAGCAGTCTTTGTTCCTCGAACCATGGACGTTCATCGTAAACGCGGTTTTTATCTATCGGTCCGAACATCGCAGTAAAGTCAATCAGATACAATATCGCCATGATTAAAATTATCATCAGCAGCCCGATGATTGCTGACCCGCGATTCATTATCCTTTGCATTTTCGATTCCCCTTTTTTATCGAGACTCGATTGTTCTGCTTGAGCAGTTTATAGTTGAGCAGTAGACCGCAGGTGAACCGACTACTGCTATAATCTCATTTCAAATTCAGCACACGCCAGTTTCGTATCACCTGTTCCACTGTTCACCTGCTCTGTTTTCTGCCATCGGCAGAAAATGGAGAGGGCGGGATTCGATTTGCCCTCTTTTTGTAAACTCGTTAAAAACCTGTATTTAGCACTTAACACCAATAAAAACAAGGATTTGGACTCTCTTGTTTCTTTACTATCTCAGCACGATTTCTTACTATCTTGATACCCTTTTTAAGGGCAACTTTAAGGGCAACTCTGAAATGGGCTGCCCTTAGATAACAAAAGTATTGTATCAGGAACTGGTTTATCTGTCATCGCTTTTTGATTTTTAATGTGATGGCATAAAGCGGTAATTATTCGGTCTAACCTCCTGGCCATTATCTTTTGTCCTTGCTTTGAGTTACATCTTAGCTTGTAAAATAGCCATATGGGACATTTTCAAAGATTTTTTCGATTAATTTGTTCATATCGCATGACAACGGATTATAAATTATCTTAATTTAATCGATAAAAAGGAACGGTCAAGAGTGGGCTGTTGTAGAGCCACATAGAAGACAGAGCGTATCTTGAAATGGGGTTATATAATTTAATTGGAAGACAAGGTTGACATTTATAGACAAATCTTATACGATGTCCACAAATGTCTATACGGCAGGAAAAATTCCAATGCAATTGACGGTAAGAGATGTAGCTGGGCTATTAAGTGTAAGTGAAAAAACAGTTTACAGATGGATTCAGCATAATTCACTGCCTGGATATAGGATCAATAATCAGTATCGGTTTAATCGCGCTGAACTGCTCGAATGGACAACTGCCAACAAAATCAATGTTTCAGTTGATTTATTCAATGAGCCTGAAAGCGAAAAAAATCCGGCAGAAAGCCTGTTTGAGGCTTTAAAACTGGGCGGCATTCACTATCGAGTAGGCGGAAAGGACAAACCTTCCGCTATTCGCAGCGTTGTTGAGCTTATGAACCTTCCGCAGGAAGTCGATAGAGAATTTCTTTGCAGCGTGCTTCTGGCAAGAGAGGCTTTGGCTTCAACCGGTATCGGTGACGGCATAGCGATTCCTCATGTTCGCAATCCAATCGTTTTGCACGTGCCGGGCCTTATGGTAAATTTATGTTTCCTCGAAAATCCAGTGGATTTCGGGGCGATCGATTCGCAGCCTGTGTATTGTTTGTTTACAATCGTAAGCCCGACTGTGCGGGCTCATCTTAATATATTGTCTAAATTAGGATATGCTTTAAGGGATAATAATTTCAAACTTGCCCTTAAAAACCAGGCAGGCAGGGAAGAAATCCTGGAGCATTTAAAAAAGATTGATGCGGAGGTTGGGAAAACCGTCACGCCATAATCATTTTTCATTGAGATAATCTATGTTTTATTGTTCGATAAAAATATTTCTGGTGGGTGTCTTTTTAATTTTTTTCGGGGGGGCACTGTCACTGCTGTTTTGGAGAAAAAAGAAATTATCTATACTTGCAGGCACATTTGGCGCGGTTTTGGGTTCAATTCTGGGACTGGCTCCCGCGATTAAAGTTTTGCTTTCGGGCGGTAAAGAATCTTTATATTTAGCCTGGTCGATACCCTTTGGAGCTTTTTTTGTTGAAATCGATGCTATATCAGCATTTTTTCTCTTATGTATTTTCATTCTTTCAATAATAACAGCAATTTACGGCAGCAGGTATCTTCTCGAATACAAAGACAAGTCATTGGCAAAGGCAATTTTCTTCTTCAATGTTCTTATATCTTCAATGGCAATGGTCGTAGTCTCGGCAAATGGAATGTTTTTTTTGATTTGCTGGGAAATAATGTCAATTGCTTCCTTTTTCCTGGTTACATTTGAAGATGAACATAAACACGTCAGGCAGGCCGGTATAGTTTATTTGATTGCAACACATATCGGGACCGCGTTTTTGCTCGTGATGTTTATATTGCTTGGCAGAGAAAGCAATTCGCTGGATTTTGATAAATTTACAGCAATTAAACTGCTGCCGGCTTCGATGGCATCGATAATTTTTATTTTAAGTTTAGTAGGCTTTGGGACAAAGGCAGGTTTAGTTCCATTTCATATCTGGCTGCCTGAAGCGCATCCGGCAGCTCCAAGTCATGTATCTGCTCTTATGAGCGGCGTGATGATAAAGACCGGAATTTATGGAATTATCCGGGTGCTGACATTTTTACCTAATCCGCCGTTATGGTGGGGCTGGCTGCTGATAATCGTCGGAGCCGTATCGGGAGTTATCGGTGTTTTGTTTGCGCTGGCGCAGCACGATATAAAAAGACTCCTTGCATATCACAGCGTAGAAAATATCGGGATTATTACAATGGGGCTGGGATTGGGCGTTGTCGGCATAAACTCAGGCAGCCAAATCCTGGCTATATTAGGTTTCGGCGGGGCAATTTTACATATTTTAAATCACGCGTTATTTAAAGGACTTTTATTTTTAGGAGCCGGCTCAGTGGTTACTGCCGCCGGCACAAGAGAAATCGATGAACTGGGCGGACTTGGAAAAAATATGTTCGTAACTTCCGTAACATTTTTAATCGGGGCTGTCGCGATTTGCGGAATACCGCCATTGAACGGTTTTATCAGTGAATTTTTGATATACACAGGTTCCTTCAGGGGACTTATTACAAAGCAATTAGACCTTGCGACGGTATCAATTATTATAATTGGCTCGCTTGCTCTTATTGGCGGACTTGCTCTGGCGTGTTTTACGAAAGTATATGGAATAGTTTTTCTTGGTGAGCCAAGAAGCAAACATTCAGTCAACGTGCAGGAATCATCGAAAATAATGCTGGTGCCTATGATTATCCTGGCGGCATTATGTGTGTTCATCGGCCTGTTTTCCTCTTTTATACTGAAAATACTCAATCACTGCATCGCGGAAATCGCTGGAATTGGGCCGGATGTTGTAAGTTCACAGATTTTGCCTTTGAGTAATATTTTAACAAAAGTATCTTTCGCGGCTTTTTGTCTTTTCGTTGCAATTGCGGTTCTTTTATTTATCAGAAAGAAAATGCTTTCTGCTGAAAAAGTAAGTATTGCTCCAACGTGGGATTGCGGTTACGCCAAACCTGACGCGAGAATGCAATATACAGCGTCGTCTTTTGCTCAGCCTCTTGTTGATTCCTTTAAAATGATTTTGCGTACCAGAAAAATAACTGAGCCGATTAAAGATTTGTTTCCAGTTGAAGGACAATTCGAAAGCTCAACGCCGGAAGTAAGCCGGGATTATTTGTTTAAGCCTATTTTTAAAGGTATTTATATGCTCCTGGACAGGCTCAGATGGCTCCAGCACGGCAATATTCAGCTTTATATTCTGTATATTGCACTGACTCTGATTGCTTTAATTATTTGGAAAATAAGATAAATGAATATGTCTATTAGAATAGTTCAACCGATACTGGCCTTGATTCTGTCGCCGCTGCTGTTGGGAATCATCAACAGAACGAAGGCATTTTTTGCCGGCAGAAAAGGTCAGCCTCTGCTTCAAACATATTTTGACCTTTGGAAACTGGTCCATAAAGGTGTTGTTTACAGCAAAACTACCGGCTGGGTTTTCAGGGCAGGTCCCATTATTAACTTATCAGCAATTCTGCTTATCACACTATTTATTCCTTTGGGACACAGCAAAGCGGTCATCTTTTTCGATGGAGATATTTTCCTGGTCATTTATTTATTTGCCCTGATAAGATTTTTTACGATACTTGCCGCTTTGGATACAGGTTCGAGTTTCGAGGGAATGGGGGCAAGCAGGGAGGCACAATTTTCCGCTTTAACTGAACCTGCGTTGTTTCTGGCTTTGGCTGCGATTGCCTGCGGAACAGGGAAATTATCTTTATCTGAAATTCTGGTTTCTGTTACGAGCCGATTCTGGCTTGCGAACATATCGATAATTTTATTTGTAGCCGCGACGCTTATAATCGTTCTGCTTACGGAAAATGCGAGAATTCCGGTTGACGACCCCAATACTCATCTTGAATTGACAATGATACACGAGGTTATGGTATTAGACAGCAGCGGACCGGATTTTGCGTTTATAGTATTCGCTTCGGCGTTAAAACTTTGGATTTTTGCGGCTCTTTTTGCGGGAGTGCTGATACCGGATATCGGTTTTGGCTTTTGGCCTAACCTTGCCATCTGCGTTTTGGCGGTGCTTTGCGTTTCTGTTGTAGTTGGAATTATAGAATCCTGCATAGCGAGGCTAAAATTATTGTTCGTCCCTCACTTTATTTTTATTGCGACGATTTTTGCAGTCCTGGCAATAGTTTTTGTTTTGAGGAAATAAAATGTTAATTGAATTTATGATGATTTTTCTGACTTTGGTGAATTTGATTATTCTCTCGACCAGCAGGCTAAGCACCTGCATAAAGGTTATTGCCTTCCAGGGAATTATTTTAGGGATTTTGCCTGTGGCAGAGGGGCATTTCGATATACAGCTTGTTATTTTTTCGATAATAGCAATCAGCGTAAAGGCGATTTTGTTTCCGTCGATGCTGCTGAGGACTTTAAGCCAGTTAAATATACATCGCGAGAAAAAACCTTACGTGGGATATGGTATGTCGCTGCTGATTGGTCTTGGCGCCATAGTTCTTTCATGGTGGATTAGCAAAAATTTACCACTTACCGTTGCCCCGGCAAGCTCGGCAGTTTTGCCAGTGTCGATATTTACTTCATTTGTAGGATTGTATCTGATTATAACCCGCAAGATGGCTTTGACTCAGGTAATTGGTTACCTGATTTTTGAAAATGGAATTTATATGTTCGGAGTTATATTGCCGCAAAAACAACCGCTGCTTGTCGAGCTTGCGGTTCTGCTTGATGCTTTCGTCGCTGTTTTTGTTATGGGCATAACGATTTTCCATATTTCCAGGGAATTTGACCATATTGAGACCGACCAGCTCTCAACTTTAAGGAGTTAGCGTGTTATTGGCATTGATATTTATACCGTTTTTGGCGGGTGTCTTATCTTTGGTTAGCAGAAATGCAAACCTGAGATATTTTTTGCTGGGCTTTGCGTCTGTATCGCATTTTACTATAACTGTTCTGTTCTGGTTTTTCCCGCCTGCGGCTTTATTCAATAACTGGATTGGGCTTGACCGAATCGGTCAGCTTATTTTAAGCGTTACCAGCGGACTTTTCCTTGGAGCCGGTTTTTATGCAATTAGTTATCTTAAGAATGAAAAACATCAGCAAATAAAAGATTTTCAGGAAGATATTATATTTTCAAATGTTCCTGAAGCGATTTTTATTTGTTGTATGCTTTTTCTTCTGGCGTCGATGACGTTTCTTGCATTAAGTCAGCATTTTGGATTGATTTGGGTCGCGATTGAATTGACTACGCTGACCAGCGCTCCGTTGATTTATTTTCATCGGCATCATCGCTCGCTTGAGGCGACGTGGAAATACCTGATGATTTGTTCGGTTGGTATAGCTATTGCACTTTTGGGTAATTTCTTTCTTGCGGTGGCCGCGTCAACAGGCGGAGAAAAACCTGTGTCGCTGCTGGCGAGTGAACTTGTAAAATACGCAAACGTATTGAATGTCAAATGGCTCAAAGCGGCATTTATATTCATCCTTGTCGGCTATGGAACAAAAATGGGACTTGCTCCGATGCATACCTGGCTGCCGGACGCTCACAGCGAGGCGCCTTCTGTTATATCTTCGCTTCTTTCCGGCGCTATGCTCAATTGCGCTTTCCTGGGAATATTCAGAACGTTTCAGGTTTGTACGGCTGCGGGCCTTGCTGATTTTGCCGGCGATTTGCTTATCGCGCTGGGACTGGTTTCGATGCTGGTCGCGGCTGTTTATATAATAAGACAGGCCGATTACAAAAGAATGCTTGCCTATTCGAGTGTCGAGCATATGGGAATTGTCGCGATTGGTTTGGGACTTGGAAAAGCGGCTGTTTTCGGTTCGATGCTTCATCTTGTAAATCATTCCCTGACGAAAGCAGCGTTATTTTTAGTCGCGGGAAATATTTTAGCGGTTTATAAAACCAAAAGAACGAATGATGTTCAGGGAATGTTCAAAGTAATCCCCGTTTCAGCTTTTTTGTGGCTGGCAGGCATATTATCAATCACAGGTTTTCCTCCTTTCGGGACGTTTATCAGTGAATTTACTATTCTCAAAGCCGGCATCGAACAGGGCAGATTTTTCGTTTCTGGTGCTTATCTTGTTTTGCTTGTTATAGTTTTTATTGGTTTTGCAACAATCTGCATCAGGATGACACAGGGCAGTCCGGAGCAGGGGATTGAGAAGGTTGCCTTAAAACAAAGAATTTTATCCGTCGTCCCTCCTGCCATTATGATATTGCTGGTTTTAGTATTAGGATTATTCATCCCTTCTTCGTTTAAGAATTTTCTGCACGGCATTTGCATGCTTGTTGGAGGCAACTGATGGATAATATGCTGAAAATTTACAATTGCGGAGTGAATGATTTTAAAAATGTGCCTTGCCTGGATATTTTAAAATTCAGACAGCTTATAATAGAACAGGTAAACAGCGGTTTGCGAATAGCGACACTTTTTGCTATGTCGGCAGATAAGCTTGTTTGCGTTTTGGCCGATGATACCAACGGCAGCCTTTATATTTTATCAAGTCGTGTATCGAAAAGTTATCCTTCTTTGACACCGGCCTGCCCGCAGGCGCATTTATTTGAACGGGAAATAGCTGAGCAGTTTTCTATTATACCCCAGGGTCATCCCTGGCTTAAACCTGTAAGATTTCCTGATTCATCTTTAATTGGCATTACGGACTATTTCAAAATTACCGGTTCTGAAATCCACGAAGTAGCTGTAGGCCCTGTTCACGCAGGAATTATCGAGCCGGGGCATTTCAGGTTTCAATGTAATGGCGAAAATGTATTTCATCTTGAAATTTCTTTGGGTTATCAGCATAGAGGCATTGAAAAAGCAATCCGCAATGGTGAGCAAAAAAGATTGATTCATTATATGGAGACTTTAGCCGGCGATACGACAATAGGGCACAGTTTGGCATATTCTCAGATTATAGAAAGCCTTTCAAATTGCTACATTCCTGCCCGTGCTAATATTATAAGGGCAATTGCTCTTGAGCTTGAAAGACTGGCCAACCATACAGGCGACTTGGGTGCTCTTGCAGGTGATATCGGTTATTTGCCTACGGCTTCATTTTGCGGGAGAATTCGCGGGGATATATTAAATATGACGGCAGTTTTTTGTGGAAATCGGTTCGGCAGAGGTCTGATAAGTCCCGGCGGGACAAATTATGACATTGAAAATTCACATATTTCCGAATTAAAACAAAGATTAAAAACTACTCTTAAAGATGTGTCTGGCGCTGTTAACCTTTTGTGGGAAACGCCCTCGGTTTTAGACCGTTTTGATGATACCGGAGTATTGACTCAAAAGGATTGTATTGATTTGGGCGTGGTCGGAGTTGCCGCAAGAGCTTGCGGGCTCGAAAGAGATGCGAGATTTAATTTCGCAAGCGGTGCTTACCAATTCAGTCAAATTCCAATTTCTACATGGGAAACAGGCGATGTTTTTGCAAGAGCCTATGTCCGGTGGGTGGAGAT
Source organism: Sedimentisphaerales bacterium (assembly GCA_050014075.1). Lineage (GTDB taxonomy): Bacteria > Planctomycetota > Phycisphaerae > Sedimentisphaerales > UBA12454 > UBA12454. Next base: position 29,771 of record JBEKEA010000021.1, read on the forward strand.
TCAAAGGAGTATAAACTTTATTGAAAATGAACTTGATAACCTGCCTGATGGACAGATTCATTCAAAGGTTTCTGCTCTGCCGGCGAATAAAATAGCTGTTAGTCTTGTGGAAGGCTTCAGAGGTGAAATCTGTCATACGGCAATTACCGGAAATAATGGTGAATTTTTACATTATAAAATAGTTGACCCGTCTTTTCATAACTGGATGGCCCTTGCTGTCGCGATGAGAAATCAACAGATATCCGATTTCCCGCTGTGTAATAAAAGTTTCAATTTCTCTTACTGCGGACACGATTTATGAGGTTGATATGTTAAAAGCACTAGCCGCACGAATTAAACAGGGATATAGAACATATCCGTTTCCCAAAAAGGAACCTTCTCTGCCTGAAAGATTTAAGGGGAGACCTGTTATTTTTAACTCCAAATGCAATGGTTGTAATAAGTGTATAAGCGTTTGTCCGACAGATGCTATTATTGTCAATGGCGGCAAGATAATGTTGGATATGGGCAGGTGCATTTTTTGCGGCAAATGCCAGCAGGTTTGTCAGGAGAAAGCCATTGTGTTTAGTCGAGAATACAGTTTGGCCGCAGGAAAAAGAGAAGATTTGCTCTTGAAAGGTCAGGTCTTTAAATCGGCAGGAAGTTTAAAAGCCGATATGCTGAAAATCTTTGGCAGGTCTTTAAAATTAAGGCAGGTTAGTGCCGGCGGATGTAATGCCTGCGAAGCGGATACTAACGTATTATCGACTCTTACATATGATTTAGGAAGGTTCGGCGTGCAATTTGTCGCTTCGCCAAGACACGCTGACGGACTTTTTATAACAGGTCCTGTAACAGCGAATATGAAACTGGCACTCAAAAAGACTTATGATGCTATTCCATCTCCAAAAATTGTAATCGCTGTTGGAGTTTGTGCGATTTCGGGAGGAATATATTCGGGCCATCCGGAGCAAACAAACGGTGCGGACAATTCTGTGCCTGTCGATTTATATATTCCCGGCTGCCCGCCGAATCCGTACACTATACTTGATGGAATACTAAGATTACTCGGCGTGAGGTCTTAAATTTAATTAAAGGAGGATTGAGGGTTCCGCCGTAACCGTCAAGGTGCCTAACGGCAGGCGTCCTGCGGAGAGCCCCTTCGGCAGATGAGTTATTTAAATTTTTCTACTGTCACACATTGACAGTAGAATTTTTTTGTCGTCCAAATGTCGTCGAAGTCCAACCTGTAACTAACCTGAAACTATTATGAGGCTATTCTGACTTTTCCGAAAATCATTTCCAGGACAGTTTAAGGGCAATGGGGGAGTCTAAAATAAGCAACAATCCGCAATCGCCCCAATTGCAAGAACTTATAGACGTTATTTCAACTGAAAATAAAATAACGGAGAGGGCGGGCCCGACTACGCTGACGCTTCGTCGGGTAAAATTCTTTTCCTTAGTGTTGCCTTTCCAGATGACGTCTTTAAGTATTTCTCAAGACGACGTGCTGTCTTTTCTGATTTAACTGCGATATAAGCTTCCAATATGACCGGCAGTCTCCACTTTGTCGAAATTTCTCGTCCCTTTGT
>JBEKEA010000022.1:0-30953 GCA_050014075.1 Sedimentisphaerales bacterium
TTGGTTGCGCCCATAACCCGCTGCACATCTATGCCCGGTATGGTAATATGGAATCCGACGCGGTAAATTATCAGCAGCGCTATCGTAAATAGCACCTTGTTCCGCAAATCAGGAATCTTAAATATACTTATCGCAGCATTAAACATTTGTTTTTCCTGTCAATCCCTTAGGCCACTATCTTGGCTTCTCCGCCGCAGCTCAATATTTTTTCATGAGCGGCTTTGCTGTACTTATGAGCGTTTACCTGTAGTTTTTTGGTAAGTTCGCCGTCGCCGAGAACTTTTATCCTGCTTCTGATACTGTTGACAAGTCCGGCATTAAACAGCATCTTGGCGTCTATTACAGCGCCGTTATCGAATTTATCAAGCTGCGAAACATTTACTATTTCGTATGTGCAGGCAAAGTTAAAATTACTAAAGCCTCGCTTTGGAAGTCTCCTGAACAGAGGCATTGAGCCGCCTTCATAGCCGAGCTTGCGTTTGGCGCCTGCCCTGCTTAGACTTCCCTTGTGGCCTCTGCCGCTGGTCTTACCGTGACCGGAGCCGACGCCTCGGGCTATTCTTTTTCTGCGTTTTTTTCCGCCTGCTATTGAAGTTATTTCATGACTTAACATAACTTCATCACCACCTTTTCACCGGTTCAACATCAACTCCGCGAAGCTCTCTTATCGATTGCGGGTCGCGAAGTTTTAATAAACCGTTCATTGTCGCTTTAACAACATTCTTCGTAGTCGTACTGCCGTAAACTTTCGTCAGTACATCGTGAACGCCGGCAAGTTCCAACACGGCTCTTGCACTAGCGCCAGCAATAACTCCCGTTCCGGGGCTTGCCGGTATCAAGGTTATCTTGGTCGCGCCGAATTTGCCCATACTCTGATGCGGTATGGTCTGACCGTTCAGCGAAACCCTATTCATGCTCTTGCGAGCATCTTTAATCGCTTTTTCAACCGCCTTAGGCACTTCTCGTGCCTTGCCGTATCCAATTCCGACTCTTCCTGCCCGGTCACCGACAGCCACCATCGCTCCGAAGCTGAACCGTCTTCCGCCCTTGACCACCTTGGCACAACGGAAAACTTTTATGACCGTATCTTCAAGAGCACCTTCCGGACCACTCGACATTCTTAACTCTTCTGCCAATTCGATATCTCCAAATTATGCTTGTTAAAAAACAAGCCCTGCTTCTCTGGCCGCTTCCGCAAGCGCCTTGATTCTGCCGTGATAACGATACCGATTCCTGTCAAACTTTACGCATTTGATTCCGACCTGCATTGCCTGCTTTGCTATCTCAGCGCCGACAATTTTTGCCGCTGCGATATTGCCTGTCTTTTTCAGGTTTTCAGGAATCGAGCCGCTTCTGGTATTCGCACAAGCAAGTGTAACAGATGCTACATCATCTATAATCTGTGCATAAATATGCCGGTTCGAACGAAAGACGCTCAAACGCGGTCTTTCCTGCGTTCCGAGCACTTTCTTGTGAACCCGAAGTTTTCTTCTAAGTCTTGCTTTTTGTATTTTGTCAATCTGCATAATAATTCTCTAAAAAATCAAAAACCAGCTTATGCTGTTGCGCCGCTGGCAAATGCCTTGCCGGCTTTCCTGCGTACATGCTCGCCGCCGTAACGTATCCCTTTACCCTGATAAGGTTCAGGAGGACGGACTTTTCTAACTACAGCCGCGAACTGTCCTAATTCCTGTTTGTTATAACCGGTAATTGTAAACTTCGCCGGCGTCTCATTGCCTTTGGTCGCAGGTATAGTTATCACTACCTTGACGCTTTTTGGTATTGGTACCTCGGCAGGATTGGCATAACCTACTGTTAAAACCAGTTTGCCGCCCTGCTCTTTTACGTTATAGCCGGTTCCGTATATTTCCATTGCCTTTTCGAAACCTTTGCTGACTCCTGCTACCATATTGTTCAGCAGGGCCCTGGTCGTGCCGTACATCGCTCTGTCTAACCGGCTGGCAGGGTTGGTATTTTCCACTATAATTTTTTTCTTGTCGTCATCGAGTTTTACATTGATTGCAGGATGACGCTTTATTTCAAGACTGCCCTTGGGGCCGCTAACCTTGACGGTTTGACCCGCGAATTCAATCTTTACTCCAGACGGTATAGCTATTGGTTTTTTGCCTATTCTGCTCATTAATACACCGTACACAATATTTCGCCGCTGACGTTTTCCTTGCGGCATTGTCCGTCAGTCATAATTCCTTTATTTGTCGATACAATTACTATGCCCATACCGTTCATAATATGAGGCAGTTTTTCTACAGGATTATAGATTCTTCTGCCGGCCTTACTTATTCTCTTAACTTCTGTTATCGCCGGCGTTCCATCCATCGCATATTTAAGATCTACCCGCAAAAGGCCCTGTCCGCAGGCGTCATCAACCTTGTCAAAGCCGGTTATATAACCTTCCTGCTTCAAAACACCGGCAATGCCCTGGCATATCTTTGACGCCTTGATCATTACCTGATTTTGGCCGGCCTTTGCGCCGTTTCTTATTCTCGTAAGCATGTCCGCTATCGGATCAATATGCATTTGACAAATCCTGTTTCAAACCTGAATTTAGTTTATTTACCTGTTTATTCATTTACCAGCTCGCTTTTTTGAGACCCGGAATCTTGCCTTCAGAAGCCAGTTTCCGCAGACACAATCTGCAAATTTTGAATTTTTTATAAACCGCTTTGGATCTGCCGCAGAGTTGGCAGCGGGTATAAGCCCTTGTACTGAACTTGGGCTTTTTATTACATTTATTTACCAGAGCTTTTGTCGTCATCATTACTCCCTGAATGGCATACCAAACAGTTTTAACATTTCTTTTGCTTCGTCATTCGTTTTGGCTGTCGTAACAAACGTTATGTCCATTCCCTGAACGTTTTCCATTTTCGCCGAGTCGATTTCCGGAAACACGGTCTGCTCGCTCATACCCATCGAATAATTGCCGCGACCGTCGAAACTTCTCGGATTAAGGCCGCGAAAGTCTTTTACTCTCGGTATCGCAAGGTTTATCAGCCTGTCCATAAATTCATACATCCGCAGGCCGCGAAGAGTAACCTTCAGTCCCGTCGGGTCGCCTTCTCTTACCTTAAAATTAGAAACGCTTTTCTTGGCCTTGCATATAAGAGGCTTTTGGCCGGCAATCAGCGTTAAATCCTGCAACGCGCTTTCGATAAATTTCTTGTCCTGCGTCGCCTTACCTACGCCCATCGAGATAACAACCTTTGTCATTCTCGGCACTGCCATAGGACTTTTGTATTTGTACTTGTCCTTCATCGCAGGAATTACTTTCGACTTATATAAATCTCTTAACCTTGCCATATATAAAACCTTTTAACCTTGCGGGCGTTTGCCCGGTCAAACCTTTCTCAAAATTCCAATTTCAGAACCATCGACAGCGACTCTTTTCTTTATACCTTTGCCGTCTGTCGTAAATCTTACCCTTGTGCCCTTTGCTGTTTTCGGATTCAGCGGCAACACATTACTTATATGTATTGCTCTTTCCATCTGGACCCTGCCTCCCTGCGGATATTTCCGCGAAGGCTTCACATGTTTGTATCGCCTGTTAACGCCTTCAACGATTATTCTGTCTTTGGCAGTTATCACCCGCATAACTTTGCCCGTCGTTCCCTTTTGAGCGCCGGCAATTACTTCCACCATATCGCCTTTTTTAATATGTCTCGCCATTTATACAACCTCGCTTGCCAGAGAAATAATCTTCATATAATTCTTTTCCCTAAGCTCTCTTGCTACGGCACCAAATATTCTTGTGCCGACCGGATTGCCTTCGGCGTCTATAAGCACTCCGGCATTGTTATCGAATTTTACATAACTGCCGTCAACTCTGCGTATCGCCTTTGTCGTGCGAATTATTACGCATCTGTAAACTTTCTTCCTGTCAAGCTGGCAGGTAGGCAGTTGTTTTTTTATCGCTACGCAAATAACGTCGCCTATCCCCGCGGCAGCTCGCGTCATTTTACCCCGGCTGAATGATCTGCGCCCGGGCATCAGTATACACTGGGCTAATTTGGCGCCCGAATTATCGGCAATATCTAAATATGTTTCCGGTTGAATCAACGCTATATCCTTTTAATACCTTAAATTTTCTCTGGTGCCTTTTGCACTATTTCCAACAGACGCCAACTCTTGGTCTTGCTCATCGGTCTGCATTCGATAACTTCTACCAGGTCGCCGACGCCGGCCAGGTTCTTTTCGTCATGAACGCTAAGCTTGATGCTTCTTCTGACGAACTTTCCGTAAACAGGATGTTTTACTCTGTACTTCATTTCAATCCTGATACTTTTATCACCACTGCGCCCGATAACTACGCCGCGAACAGTCCTTCTTTGTTTTCGCTGTTCTTCCATTTACTTTTCGCCCTTCAACTGGGTTTGTTTTATTATTGTCTTGAATCTCGCAATATCACGCCTCATATCTCCCAGCAAATGCGTGTTTTCAAGTTTTTCTGTCTCGGCTCTTGTCCGGAGATTAAACAATTCCTTTTCGAGCTTTTCCAGTTCGCCTTGTCTTTCATCCGGTCTCATTCCGCGTATTTCTTTTGCCTTCATTTTCCTTCGCCCTTAACCAGTATGTCTTCTGGTGATTAGTCTGCACCTTATCGGCATTTTGTGTGCAACACGTGCCAAGGCACGTTTGGCAACATCCTCGCCGATACCGCCGATTTCAAACATCACCGTACCAGGCCTTACACAGGCAACCCATTGTTCAACTTCCGCTTTGCCTTTTCCCATTCTTGTTTCCAGCGGTTTCTTAGTTATGGATTTGCATGGAAATATTCTTATATAAACCTTGCCGGATTTGTGCAAAAAGTGCGATGCTGCCACTCTGCCGGCCTCTATCTGCCTTGCGGTTACCCAACTCATTTCCAGAGCCTGCAGTCCGTATTCGCCGAAAGCCACATAATTCTGCCTTGTCGCGTTGCCTTTCATCCGGCCTCGCTGGCTTTTACGGTACTTAACTCTTTTTGGCATCATGGCCATGAATATTTCCTTATTCTATAATTCTTTAAGCTTGTGTTTTATTTTCCGGCGTCGCTTTAGGTTCAGTTGCCGGCCCCTGGGGCTGCGGCTTGGATTCCGTCTGGCGTTCCGACGAACCTGAAGCAGACCTTGGCGCCCTTCTTGTTGATGAGCGCGGCCGATGAAGCGTCTTCCTGGCGCCCTGATCCGACTGCTGCTGTTGCTGTGGATCTTCTTCCCGGCCAAACTTACCTTTATAAATCCATACTTTAATTCCGATAATTCCGTATGTCGTCAATGCGCCGACCGACGCATAATCGACGTCCGCATCGATTGTATGCAGCGGAATACTGCCTTCCATTTGAGTTTCCTTGCGAGCTATTTCTGCACCGCCAAGTCTTCCGGAGCAGATAACTTTCACTCCTTTGGCACCGGCCTGCATCGCAAGTTCGCACTGCTGTTTCATCGCTTTGCGGAAAGCAACACGTTTTTTCATCTGTTCGGCTATCGCTTCACCCACCAGTCTTGCGTCAAGCGATGGCTCTCTTATCTCTATGACATTGACCGTTACCTGTCTGTCAATCAATTCCTCAAGGTCATGTCTGAGTTTATCGACTTCCGCACCGCGAGGTCCTATCACCATTCCAGGCCGTGCCGTGTGAAGCGTAACTTTTACTTCATTTCGGGTTCTTGCTATTTCAACTTTTGATACTGCTGCAAAAGGCGGCTGTCTATTGAACTTCTTGTCAACATACTCGCGAATACGCTGGTCTTCGACAAGCATCTGACCATAGCTGGCCTTAGGTGCGAACCATGTGCTTTGCCATGGCAGTCTTATGCCGGTCCTGAAACCTATTGGCTGTACCTTTTGACCCATATCAAGTCCTTATTTGTTATCCGCAAAAAACATTTTTTTATTTATCTTTCAGTCACAGTAACATGTATATGACTGGCCATTTTCCTGATTCGATATGCCTTGCCTCTGTCCTTGGGTATAAATCTTTTACAGCCCAGTCTCAGGCCTGCTCCGTCAACACGAGACTCGCAAACATACAGATTTTCAACATCCGCTGCGGCTTCGTCGGCGCTTGCCACTGCGCTTCTCAAAGCCTTTTCAAGCATATAGGATGCCCGCTTGTGGGTAAACTTGAGCAAATCGAGTGCTTCCTGTGCGCCTCTGCCCGCGATTAATTGCGTAACAAGTCCTGCTTTTCGCGGTGAAGATGGAGCATACATTACTGACGAACTCCATTCGGATATCTTCACAGCTTCTACGCCGAGTGCTCCGGCTATGGCCTCAATGTCTGCCGTTCTTGGAATAGGCCTAATCAGTCCTTTTCGCCAATTTTTCAGTGCGCTCTGTGCCTGTTTTTTATCCAGTTTAGGCCGCACCATCTTTTCAGCGATTTCGGTTACGTTTATCCCTGTCGTTTTAATCAGATTATCAAGCTTTTTCGCGCTTAACATTGTTTTATTCTTCCACTTCTTTCTTAACGCCCGAATGACCTCTAAACGTACGGGTCATCGAAAATTCGCCGAGCTTATGCCCGACCATTTCTTCGGAAACAAAAACCTTATGAAACATCTTGCCGTTATGCACCATAAAAGTATAACCGACAAATTCCGGAACAATCGTGCTTCGCCGAGACCAGGTCTTTATGGGGTCTTTGATTCCCATCTGGCTCTGCCTTACAACCTTCTGCACGAGCTTCGGTTCTACAAACGGTCCTTTTTTAAGTGATCGTCCCATTATTACCTCAAATCACTTCCATTCATTTCATTTACAATACTAATTGTACGCCGCGATTGCTTTTTCTTCTTCGTATAATTTTCCTGTTGCTGCTCTTTCGCGGATTTCTTGTTTTGCCGCCCTTGGCAAGAACGCCTGTCGGAGAACACGGATGTCTTCCGCCGTTGCTCCTGCCTTCGCCGCCGCCCATCGGATGGGCTATCGGGTTCATTGCTTTGCCTCTTACGTGAGGCCGCCAGCCCTGATGACGCCATCTGCCGGCTTTGCCAATCTTGATATTCTGATAATCAGGATTGCTCAATGTGCCGATTGTAGCGCGGCATTCGACTCGCAGCATTCTCATTTCGCCGCTGGGCAGAATTACAGTAGCCCAGTTGCCTTCACGAGCCATCAGTCTGGCTGAAAGTCCGGCGCCTCTTACGAGTTTGCCGCCCTGGCCTGCTGTCATTTCTATATTATGAATCTCAACGCCGACTGGTATCCCCGAAAGCGGCATTGCATTGCCGACCTTTGGCTCAACTACCGGTCCGCTTTCTATTTTATTGCCAACCATCAGCCCCTGCGGAGAAAGGATATATCGTTTCTCGCCGTCTTCATATTTCACAAGAGAAATAAAACAATTTCTGTTTGGATCGTATTCCACTGTCTCTACTACCGCAGGTATGTCCTTGTTGCGCTTGAAATCGATTATTCTGTAAATCCTTCTTGCGCCGCCGCCGCGGAATCGACAGGTCGTTACGCCATGGTTGTTCTTGCCGCCGGCTTTCTTTATCCTTACGCACAGACTTTTCTGCGGATGCTCAGCTGTCAGCTCGGCATAATCATTCACCGACGCGTTCCGTCGTCCGTTTGATGTTGGTCTATATATTCTTATACCCATAATTACCTGCCTGCCCTGAGTTTCATCGAAGGGCCTATTCTATTAGAACAAATCTATATGAAACTGTTCGTCCAGCACAACAATCGCTTTTTTCCAGTCAGACTTCTGGCCCATAAATCTGCCTCTGCGACGCATCTTGCCTTTACGATTGGCGGTGCGGACATCTTTTACCTTTACGCTATACAGCCGCTCTATGGCATTTTTTATCTGAACCTTATTAGCCTTGGGGTTCACCTCGAAAGAGTAAGCATTTTTTACATTCGCAAAATGCGTACTCTGCTCGGTTATTATCGGCTTCACTACTATTTCATGGTCGTCCATATTATTATCCGCTAAAAGCTTTAATTGCTTTTCTTGTCTTTATCAATCAATGTCAAAAATGCTTCTTTGGTAAAAAGCATTTTCTGTTTATTGCATATATCGCCGGCATTAAGGTCCGTCACTTTTACAACTGCGATTCCCGGCACATTTCTCGCTGATTTATAAATATTCACGTCAGGCTGACTGATTGAAACCAGGCAGCTTCTGTTGATTTTTAAATTTCCCAGTATTTTCACGAAATCTTTTGTTTTCGGCTGGCCCAATTTAAGTTCGTCGATAATAATCACCATTCCGCCCTGGAGTTTGGACAGTATCGCGGAATTCGTCGCTAATCTTCTCTGCTTCCTCGGCATATCTTTCCCGAAGTCTCTTGCGACCTTTGCGAATGCCACACCGCCGCCCCTGCGGATATTGGTTCTTACCGTACCCATACGGGCATTGCCGGTGCCTTTTTGTTTATAAATCTTTCTTGTCGAACCTGCAACCATACCTCTGCTCTTGGTCGCTGCTGTTCCAACTCGCTTGTTAGCATGATACATAACTATCGCCTGTTTGAGCAGTGCGTATCTGACGCGATTTCCAAAAATCGCCTCATCAACTTTAAGGCTTTCGATTTCCTGACCTTTGCTATTTTGTATTGGAACTGTAATCATAGTTATAACTTAAAAATTATTTCTTTCCCTTGCTCTGTTTCACTATTACATATCCGCCGTTCGCTCCCGGTACAGAGCCTTTGATAACCATTATATTTTTCTCTGCATCAACACTTACCAGTGCGTGATTTTTGCTTGTTACTTTTTCATCTCCCATATGCCCGGCCATTCGTTTGCCCTTGGCAGGTTTTCCGCCGTGACCTCTGTTGCTTGCGTGGCTGGCGATTGAACCCGGAGAACGATGTTTTCTTTCTGTTCCGTGACTTGCCGGCAGACCGCCGAAATTATGCCTCTTCATAACGCCGGCAAAACCTTTGCCTTTGCTTATGCCGGTAACATCGACATACTTTACGCCGGAGAATGCTTCAACCGTTATAGTGTCGCCTGCTTTATACGGCGATTCCGCATTCGCAAGCCTTGATTCTCTGATAAATCTTTTCGAAACAGCGTTGGCTTTTTTGGCATGACCTTCAGCGGGTTTTTTCAGCCGGCTGGTTTTGACATCATCGAAACCAATCTGCACGGCATTATATCCGTCCGTCTCAGGGGTCTTTACCTGCAGGACCGTACAAGGTCCGGCCTGTACAACCGTTACGCACAGCATTTTGCCGGTTTCATCGTAAACCTGCGTCATTCCAACTTTTTTCCCTACGAGCATCATGTTTTTAAAAAATCCTTTACTGCTTTTAAAAAGAAAAACGTAAAGCATTATTTGCGCTTTACGTTTTTATTATTCTATTTATGCCTTTATCTTTACAAACACACCGGCAGGAACAACAAGACGATTAAGAGCTTCTACTGTCCTGGCATTGGCCTCATAGATGTCTATCAATCGCTTATGTGTGCGCATTTCAAACTGTTCCCTGCTTTTTTTGTCAACGTGTGGACTTCGCAGAACGGTGTATCTTTCTATTCGCGTCGGCAGCGGAATCGGACCGCTTACGCGTGCATTTGTCCTGCGTGCCTGCTCTACTATTTCTTTAGCAGATGTATCCAGCGCCCGCGGATCATACGCTTCCATTCTGATTCGAATTCTTTCTGTTTCTACTGCCATATCAGCTCTCTATAGAAAAGCCTAAAGCAACATTTATTAACTTCAATACTCTTCGCCGCTAACTCTGCCGGACCTCTTTTTGCCCAGCCGGAACGAGGCGAAAACATAGGAGGATACTCGTAAAAAATCTAAAAATCAATAACAATTCCGAAATATCAATGCTGAAAACGCATATTTTTTCATAATATATACATTTTCACCAATATATACCCTAAAAGAAGACAAACAAGGTCTTTTGATATTTATTAGGCCATACTACTACGTAGCCTTTTAATCAACAGAAGTTTTACTTCCGATATGTAAGACCAGCCCGACTCGGAACGCATTCTCAATACTAAAAAATGCTCGCTACGGCTGAGGAACTAAGACTTATACCAGAATATTTTTAAGAGGTCAATAGCCTGCTAAAATTTTTTCCGCAATTTGTTCAGGAACTTTTTCGTAGGTCAACGGCTCCATTACAAAACTGCCGCGGCCGCTGGTCATACCTCGTAATTCGCTCGAATAACCGAACATTTCAGCCAAAGGCACCTTTGCGTCAATTGTTCTAATCGGGCCGTGAACATGGCTATCCGTTATCATTCCACGTTTACTAATTATATTGCCCTGGATTGAACCATAATCTGCATCTGGTATCATAACTTCCAGTTTCATAATGGGTTCCAGCAAAATAGGCCCTGCACTTCTGAAGGCCGCCCTGACAGCGATAACCGCAGCCTGCTCAAAGGCAAGTTCCGATGAATCAACGGTATGAAAAGAGCCGTCTATTAACGTAACCCTAGCACCCACAACAGGATAGCCTGCGAGTTCACCGCTGGTAAACGCCTCTTTTACGCCGCTTTCAACCGCCGGAATGTATTCTCTTGGAATCGAACCGCCGATAATTTTATTCACAAATTCATATTGTTTTTGATAATTTCCATTTTCATCAAGCAGCGGCTCTACCGTAATAACAACATGTCCATACTGTCCATGTCCGCCGGTCTGACGAACAAATTTGCCTTCCTGCTCGACTTTTCTGGTTATCGCCTCTCTGTATGCAACCTTCGGTATGCCGACCTTAACATTAATTTTCATATCCCTGACAAGCCGATGCTGCAAAACCTCAAGATGCAATTCTCCCATTCCGCTGATTAACGTTTGTCCCGTTTCGGTATCATATTTATATTGGAAAGTTGGGTCTTCCCTTCTTAGTGCAGCAAGCCCTTGGCCCAGTTTGTCCCTGTCGCCGGAACTGTTCGGTTCAATCGACATACTAATAACCGCTTCAGGAAATTTAATGCCTTCAAGCATTATCGGACTCTTGGTATCGCAGAGGGTATCGCCGGTGATGGTGTCTTTCGGCCCGATACAGGCAATAATATCGCCCGCCTGAGCGGAAGGAACAATAACCCTTTCACTGGCGTGCATTTTAAACAGTCTCGTAACATTTTCTTTGGTGTTGCGGTTCGGATTAAAAACTCTTGTGCCGCTTTTGAGAGTGCCCTGATAAATCCTGAGAAAATAAAGGTCGCCGTGTTTGTCGTTGATAATTTTAAATGCCAGCGCGGCAAAACTTTTGTGCGGGTCGCATTTAAGTTTTATTTTAGTTTCCAAATCGCCGGGTTTATTTCCTATAATTTCTGTTCTGTCCAGGGGCGAAGGAAAATATCTGCCAATACCGTCAAGAAGTTTCTGAACACCGACATATCTTAATGCAGAGCCGACAAAAACCGGATGAACCTTTCCGGCGATAGTTCCTTTTCTTGCGGCTTTGTGTATCAGTTCCTCTTCGACCGGCTCATTGTGCACATATTTTTCCATAAGCTTTTCGTCGAACTCTGCCAGCGATTCGAGCATATCGTGCCGCCATTTTTCTGCGTTTGCTTTTAACTCGTCTGGAATCGGTCTCTCTTCGAAGTTAGCGCCGAGTTTTTCAGCCTCGTAATAAACAGCTTTCATTTCGACAAGGTCGATGAGTCCTGCGAAAGTCGATTCTGCGCCGATTGGAATCTGCATACAAACCGGATGTGCGACAAGTTTCTGTTTGATGCTGTTGATGGACATTTCGAAGTCTGCGCCGATTTTGTCCATTTTGTTGATAAAGCAGATAGATGGCAGATGATATTTCTGGCCCTGCCGCCAGACGGTTTCGCTTTGAGCCTGAACGCCTTCGGAAGCGTCAAACACAGCGATAGCGCCGTCCAGGACGCGAAGCGAACGTTCGACTTCTGCGGTGAAATCGACGTGACCGGGCGTGTCGATGAGATTGAATATCCAATCCTGCCAGGGGCAGGTAGTAGCGGCAGAAGTTATGGTTATTCCGCGCTGCTGTTCTTCTTGGAGATAGTCCATAACAGCGGTGCCGTCGTGGACTTCGCCCATTTTGTAGGTTTTTCCGGTGTAGTAGAGAATACGTTCGGACAAAGTGGTTTTACCGGCGTCGATATGAGCCATAACACCTATATTACGAATTTTTTTTAATGATTCCGGCATAGTTCTGTGTCATTCCCGCAAAAGCGGGAATCCATTTATTTTATTGAATTTTTCCATATTTTAAAATACAATTCTTTTGCAAAAAGTATCCTTAAGCCGACTTTTGATTAGGAGTAAACAATGATAGATAACGAACTTAAGGAAGAAATTGTAAGATTTGTTAATAATTCTACAAAAATCAGTCCTTTTGAGAAGGCTTATGCTTTTGGCGTTCGAGAAGTTCTTGTCCCGCCTTACGACCTGCCTCAAAACGCTCATCAACAATCCGATGAACAAGTTCAATAAATGCTGTTTCCGACATTTTTTTGTTTAGAAGCCTTTGTTGAGCCTCTATAGGCAGAGAAATCCATAATTTTATAGCGGCTTCAAGGCAAAGCTTTTTTTTGCTGCTTAAAGCGTCAACATTCCTATCGAATTCCTCTATTATACTTATTGGAATCTCTGCGCCAAACATTTTTTCTACTTCATTTGCCATAACTTTTAATATATCGGCAACTTATGATATGTTAATTATAATTTACTAAATTTTATTATAATTTTCTAAAGTTTTTTATAGAAAAGTCCGATATAAGTAAAGAAAAGATTAATTTTAAGGAGCAATTATGAGTCATAATGATTTTAACTCAAGCAACGTACAGGACTTACAAAAAAGCGATGAAGAATTAATCAATCGGATTGTTAAGAAAATCGAGGCAGTCTGTATTACAAGACGAACTGCCGGTATAAATCTTAGTTCTGTGATTTTTTTGATAGAGCGAGAGCTTTATCAGCTTCGATTGGTCGATTCTATCCCTGCTCGTGACATCATCAATGAATTCTTCGATTCATATTTTGCCGTCTCGTCCCATTAGAAATCTTCTTTTCCATTTATAATTTCTAACGGGACTCGTAAGAGCGAGCGCAGCTTCCCTTACGGGAGAAGTCTATAAAAAGGTCGGCAGGACAGATTAACTATAAACTGCGAATCTCGTACCTGCCGGTCTTTTTTAAAATAAGTCCACTGAGGGATGCCTCACGGCAGAGAATTTATGACATTATCCGGCAAACAATTAAACGAGCAGTAATGACAGAGACGGAAACTGGAAATTATAGAAGAATTTAATCTCCTATACTCTGAACATTCTAACTGCAAAGAATTGCCCCACTATCTTATAATTAGAAAAGGTCAATTCACTATTCAACATCAACAAAATGTAAACGAACTCTGCGATTTGCAAATTTTTTTGCATCGAATCGAAGGTAAGGTGCTAAACGAATGGCGGACACTCGGCGGGAGGATATAATGCCTCCCAGCTTTATCCGCCGAAGGCGGAGAAAGGAGTGTCCGATATGGCACAGGCAGTCGGGCCGGTTGCTTGTGATTTCAAAATCAATTACAGTATCATCGCCGACCTGCTCGATGCTTTCGGTATTAAACCCTATATTGCTCAACAGAGCGCTAAGTTCCTGCGCCGTTTCGGTTACCGGTACATATTCCTTCAGCCAGCTTAGAGAAATTTTCATCCCGTTAGACCTCACTTTAATTCACTTTTATATTATCTATCAATCCGTATAAAATGCGATTTTTTCGCGATTCAACTATGTAACTTCAAAGAGGTCTAACGGGATTCATTTCCGCTTCCTGTACAAACAAAAACTTTAGAACCTGCTTTAACCGGCAATCTTGCCTATGCCAACGTTTTACACCTTTAGGGATTAAAGTTTTAGGAGGGTTTTCAGACCAAAAGCCAGATATGAATAATCAGCAAAAGTGAAACTTATTTAATGCTAACTGTGCTCTTCCGCAATTCTTCTTCCGCTTGCCTGCGCTCGGTGATATCCAATGCCGCAAAAATAATTCCGCCTGATACGTCTTCTTTGTTTAATGCTACTCCGGTAAGCAATATATTCAGGATTCTTCCGTCTTTGTGCTTCCAGTTAACCTCTATCTCAGAACTGCCTTTTTCTCTTAATTCCCTGTAATATTGATTACCGACAAGTTTATACCCTTCGTCACTCTCATAAAATATGCGGGTGTCATTTCCGATAACTTCTTCTCTCTGGCGGCCAAGAAGCTGCAGGAGATAATCGTTTACCCATTGTATCTGCCTGTCGGAGGCAATGCCCAAACCTACACGCACCGCGGTAGCAATACTCCTGAACATAGTTTCGCTGTTTTTCAGCTTGTCCTCCGCCTCTTTGCGCTCCGTAATATCGCGTATTATGCCTATGACGCCGATTATCTGGCTGGCGCCGTTGCGGTGAGGTGCGTAAGTGCCGACCATCCAGCCCGATTTGCCAGTCTGGTCGCACCGATACTTAGTATCTTCCGAAGACACCGTTTCACCCGCCAAAGCTCTCGCAAGAAGTTTATTGATACCCTGTTCACGAAGATGCGGAAAAACTTCTATCTCGCTTTTGCCGATTACATCCTTTTTCTTCATCCCGGTCAGGCTTTCCATAAACGCGTTCCATTCTAAGTACTGCAATTGCGTATCATAAACAATCAGGCCTACGCTCACGTTCGAGATTACCTCCTGATTGAACTTCAAAGCGTTTTTCAGCAGGTTATCGTTTTTTCTGCTCACTTTCTCCGTCAGCTTCCGCTCGGTGATGTCCCTTATAAAATGAACCGCTTCAATAACTTCCCCCTTATCGCCAAATACAGGGAAAGTGGATATTTCCAGATATATTTTAAGAGCATCGTAATAAAATTCTATTGTAGCTGGCTTGCCGCTTGACAGCGTTTTTCTCATGGGACAATTCTCAGGCGGCTCCTTTGTATTATGCACCAGCCTGCAGCATTGCATTCCTACAAGTTCCTCCGGCTGCTTCCCAAAAAGATTGGCAAATGCTTTGTTTACGGTTTTAAGTTTAAAGTCGCTGTCAATAATCGAGACCGAATCGACAATCGAGTCAAAGGTCACACTCCATTCTTTGGCTTCACCATATTTTTGCCGGTAAAAGCGAACCCGCTGCTGCCTCCAGACCGCCCCAACACCTGCTCCCGCCCCTCCGACAAGAACCGCGATAAAAGCGATTACCGCCCATAGTTTTTTATGTAAAGGCGCATATACCTCAGAGATATTGATTTTGGTAACCAGAAACCACGGTGAGTTCGGCACGGTTCGAACATCGGCCATAACCGGCTCTCCCTGGTAATCGGTTCCATCCACGATGCCTTCATGTCCCAAAACCGCTTTAACCGCAGGCAAATCTATATTTGCGATAGAATGCTCTAACTTAAGAGCGGTCCCTTTTCGAAACTTAAGTTCATTCAGATATTCAACCGACTCTCCTTTTTTGCGGACAAGAAGGCTTTCCGCCGTAGTTATATTCGGCACCGGCCAGTTTCCAATAAACGGATACAGATATGTTGCAGGGTCGATACGCATCGCCACTGCGCCTATCATCTTGCTGCTGCCTTCCTCGAGAATGGGAACAAGAATTTTCAGATAAATTTTATGATTTTGTTCATTCCAGTAGAAATCTTCAAAGACTATTTGCCCGGCCTCCAGAATATCAGATGTGCCCCACGAAACATAGGATGTCGGCCTCTCCTCGGGACTGTCTGGGATTATCATCTTCTTGCGGTATAGGCTGTCCAGAAGCATCAGCTTGTCATATTGGTAAGCTTGCCGCACGTTGTTGAGCCGCTGCTCTATCCCCTCTCGTGCCTCTGTGTCGTTGGGGTCATTAAAATATCTTTTGACAAGAGCGGCAAAAACATCGTTCTTGTAAAAAACTTTGCCGTCTCCAAGACGTTCTCTTCTCCAATTCGAAATCTCATCTGCTTTCAGTTTGCCTATAGCGGTCAGTTGCTTTCCTATCTCATCTTTGTATTGTTCTTTGTAATTTGAATAATAGAACACCCCGGCGGTAATCATACCGGCAAGCATTATTACATATATCATGACAAGTATACGTTCTAATGTTCTATCTTTTTGGGTCAATATACGCACAATCGGATATCCCTTTTCGCTTTTGTCAAACCTCGATTTTTTCTCCACTGGTGCGGTGCTGGTTCTTTAATTTTATCGACAGCTCCCCTCAGTGCCTTTATCTGCTTTGTCCGCTTTAAAATATTTATTTACAATAACTTAAATGCGGTTTTTCTCGCCCCTGTGCCTTTTGATTATAAGACTTTCTTGTGTAACAATCCTTTGCCTTGGCAGAAATAACGCCTATTAGTCCCATATTTATTTATCTCGCATATTGTCATTCCGAGCGCAGTAATGTCATCCTCGTGAAACTTGTCCTCAACTTGATCGGGGAACGGGGATGAGGAATCTCGTCATTCAAAGCTTGCCCGCCTCTGGCGCGGTTAAATGTTCTCCGTTAGGAGTCCCAAGGACAATGTTGGACGTTAAATTTTAAATCTTAAATCGCCTGTCCTCCCGCCTATCCTGTTTACCCTGAGTTTATCGAAGGGAGCATCGTCGAAGGAAGTCGAAGGGCGGATTGTTGAAAAAGTAACGGGAATGTCTATGTAGTGTCTATGGTTTGGATAACTGGCAAAGTATTCTTATGCCGGTTGTTGAAAGTTATAGCGGCTTTAATGAATCCCCAAGTTCAGTATCAAGCTGAATAGTTGACTATTTCGCCAGCGCCCTGCTCTGGTGTCGGAGCTGGGGTCTCTGGCTGTATCTGCTGTTGCTGCGTCTTTGCGAGTTTTCGGATTGCCTGCTGATCGCCGCGTGCGGCTTCTTTCATTGTGGTTGCAGGAATTTCGTTGGCCTCTTGCAGGGCTGCCGCCGCCATGGCGATCATTGAACTTGTTGCTGCGCTAATGTTGCTGGTTGACATAATTCTATTCCTTTAACTTGCCCCGGAATGGGACTATTTGCCTATACTATTATCGGAAGAAAGAGTTTAAAGATAATCCTATTTTGGGGGATGTCTGATTCTTTTAAAAATTTATACAGACTTTATCTTCGTACTGTAATCCGGAGTCCGATAAAATAAGAGCTTGATTCGATATAATGTTATTGATAATCAGATTCTACTTCGGCTATTTGCTTTGTCTTTCAATCTCGGAAGGTGAGAGAATTCGAGATTTTTTGGAATCTTTCAGATTATTTCGTATATTATATATGGAGCGGGTAATCCCTGCGGTGGTTGGCTTGAGCTTCGGCCTCCTGGAGGCTGGGTTGGGTACTTCGGCACCACGGGCGCCGCTTTTTTTATGCGCTCTAATCTCCGGTTCACACCGTCCATCGTCATTGAAAGTTCAACGTTCAGCGTTCGATGTTCAAAGTTAAATCTTCTTTCTTAAATTATTATTGTGCCTTAGTGTTTTAGTGGCTAAAATACCGACGTATGGAACTTTCCTGGACAATGAGAATTAGAATTGTTTTGGCAGTGGCAATCGGAGTTGTGCTGTTGGGCATTTTGCCGTGGAATCAAATAAAGCCTCAACCCGAAGGTGTTTTCGCTCTTTTGAGCGGCAACATCAGCAGGGCTGATTTATTAACCTGCGCGATTCTTGCGTTTGGAGCCGGTTTTATTGCTTCGATAGCATGCACGCCTTTTGGAATGCAAATCGGCGTAATAGCCGCACCGGCCGGTATGGCCGTCTGGAGCTTTAGGAGTGGGGCACTGTCAACCGTCTTTCAGGCGTCCCCTGCCGTAAATGACAGATTAGCAGCTTATGCAAAACTCAGGTTTGAGGCGTTTATCTGGCTGGCATTAGCGGCCTGTTGTCTTCTTGGTGCTTACGTTGCGGATAAACTGCTTGGCAAAAAGAACGCGAATATACCGGACAAATTCGATGCTACGTTTAAACTTCCTGATTTCGCGGTAATTCCCGCGGCGGTTATTGGAACTGTCATTGTTGCAGGCATTCTAATAAACATTCTTGCCGGCGACGTACGTTATTCCGACCCGCAGTTTGGCCGAGTAATCGGTCAGCCGGCCAATCTTCAGATTGCCTTTGCCGTTACGGTTGCTTTTATGGCCTGCGGATATATGGCAAAGTTGTTTATTGGTGCGTCTTTTATATGGCCTGCAGCGGCATCTGCATTTTTAAGCTCTTATTCAATAATAACTTACAGTAATAAATCTGCTATGACATATCTGGCCAACATTTGGCCTGCGGTATTTTTTGCCAAGCCCGCGGCAGCGGTTTTGCCGATTCAGATGGTAGCTTTCGCCTGTATAGGGGCTGTTTGGGGTTATTGGCTGGCCGTCAGGTATAACCTCTGGAAAACATACGAAAGCTGATAATAATTCACCTTAAACATAACTCATTTCAAATAAAGCACTTAGTGGCATTTTAGTCATAATTCATCAATTTTAAATCTTCAAAGTTAATTAACCTGCATTAAATGTCGAAAACATAGAGTAGTGTTTTAAATGTAAAGATATTATGAAACAGAAGACTAAAAATTTTCGTAGTATAGACAGCAGGAAGGCATATATATCCGCAGAAAGGAGTGCCGGAAAATGTTAGTACTAAGTCGGCAAAGAAACGAATCTATAATAATTGGTGACGACGTTGAGATAACGATTGTTGACGTCCGTGGCGACAAAGTTCGGCTCGGCATCACCGCCCCAAAAACAATATCCGTTCATCGCAAAGAAGTTTATCTGGCGATTCAAGAGGAAAAGGCGACGGGGCAAAAGTCAGTGAAAAGCCATCCAGAGCCATCGCCAAGTTAAAATACCTAACCTAAGAACGAATAGTTAAAGGCCGTTATGCGAAGACGGCCTTTTTTATTTTTTAAAGCATCCGGAATGAAATAAAAAAGCCCTGTTTTCCACAGGGCTTTTTTTGTTAGTTTTGTTTCGGGGGTTTCGCCTTCTTCGGCTTTTTCTCTTTTACCATTGGCTTTGCTAATTCGTCAGCAGTCTGCTTCTGCATCTTTACGGCCTGGTCTATCAACTGGTCCTTTTGCGGCTGCTCATACGGCTCAAGTTTAAACGTCCAGGTGTATTCGTCAATCCTCGTGTGAAACATATCGTCAAGCAAATCAAAACCAACCCTGTCCCGCAATGGACGTTTCAAATTCTGATGAGTATTGAGAGTCTTATAGCCCTCCTTTGTAAGCCTGACACTGTAATCGCCATACCATTCAAAACCAACTGTAACAGGCGATGTGCCGATGTCCTCATCGTTGAGCGCTACAAGAGCGCCGGAAGGTTCGGTTAGTATGGTAATCTTTCTCTCTACGCAGCCGCAGCAAAAACAAATCATTAAAAATAAAATCCGAAGTACTAAATTCGAAATCCGAAACCTAATGAACAGCTTCCTTACTGACATATTCGTCTCCATAACATTAATTTTAACGGCCTGATTATCAGCTAAAACACATAAAATGTCAATACGCAGTATACCTTACGGTATCAGTAAGAAAGTAAGAGAAAATCGTAATTTTTTTGAGGTTTTTAGGTGTTTTAGTTTCAAGTTTAACGTGAATAAAAAAAGGCCGGGTCAGAAACGCCCGGCCTTCCCGCCTGAGGCGGGTAAATATTTGAATTGATTGTTTTTTAGTGTTTTTTCCTCAAGAGCAAACCGCCAAGAGTAAGTAAAAGAATCGTTGCTGGTTCAGGAACGGTGGCAACACGGAACCCTAAATATGCGCCCTCGGATTCGGGGTTACCATTGGCCCGTAAGGATGACGCAGAGTAGGAGCTACTGTTATCGTACGAACCGCCACGCACAACGCAATAGGAATATAAAGAAGAATACAGCGTCTCGTTCCACTCCCAGACGTTGCCCATCATATCAAAAGTGCCGTTCTGCTCTTGTGTGCCAGTACCAATATCCCAGGGTGTGCTGTACGAACCGCCATCGAAATTCCAGCCATTATCCGCAGCGGGAACGGTATTCTGGCCATTGGCATAGAGTGAATAGCCGCTGGCGTCGGGTTTGTAATAAGCCGCCTTGTACCATTCATCTTCGGTTGGTAGAAAATAAATCGTGCCATAAGCAGCTTTAGCCGTATCGCGATCGATACTTTGAAAGTAGCCTGGATTGGTGTTGTCGCCGCTGAACTGATACACGCCCTTGCTCTTATCGCCGCTGGTAAGATAGTTACAGAACTGTAATGTCTCATACCAGCTTACCATATTGGTCGGCTGCTGAGCACCGGTGAATTGTGCGGAATAGCTATAACCACTGTCACTGCCTGTGGGAGCACCGGCTGCGGTTACAAAGGCGTTCCACTGTGCATTGGTCACCTCGTATTTGCCGATACGATAACTGTAACTAACCGCACCACGGCCGACAGTGCCACCCGTATCAGCAGCATTACCGGCGTTGCCGATGGTTACAAAATCCATCCCAATTCCGCGTATGGTGTCAGCCGAAGCAAAATTCACTGCTGCCATCACACACACAATAACTGACAAAACTCTAATTTTCATTTTCTTCTCCTTCCAAAAAATTGTTAAATGATTTTTAATTCCCACTGCGGGAAATTAACTGACCCTGCCTCCCGCCTGCGCGGGAGTAAACTCCGTAATGGCTGGGCTAACCAAAACAAAAATGCGAATGATTATAGCGTGATTAAGATGAATTGATGGTATGTTTCATTTTCCCTTCCTCCTAAAAAAATCTTCTTTTCTCCGACAAATAGAATATAGAACAGACCGGGATTGTCAAGTTAAATCCGCCGCAGGCTAACTCTCGAAGCGAAGCGGAGACCCCAACGCATCGGGGCACAAATCTTAAATCTTCAATTTTCAATCTTAAATTAAGCGAATTGACAACCCGTCCCAATCAGGTAAACTGCCGGAGAATAATAATGAACGATGGAAGTGAAAGAAATCTCGGTCCGCAGCCTATCGGGGGCATTATGACAAAGCTCAATTTAAAGCCGCACGATCTTGTCGCGGCTTTGCCGCCGCAACAGCTTACGCATAAAATGGTTTCAAGGGCCTGTAAAGGTAGAAGGCTGACCGACAAAAGCAAATCAAAGGTTCTAAATGCTCTAAACCTTGCCGCCAAAAAGAACTACACATTAAGCGATCTTTTTAACTACTAACGACAGTCTCTTGCGAGAGTTAATATAAAATAATCGTTGCGGGCCTGCCTCGCCGAAGCAATGTATATTTTTAATTTAAACTTTTCTGCGTTTCAATGTTAGGAATAAACCGGCGGTTGTCATTAATACTGCGGAGGCGGGTTCGGGAATTTCGGCGATACGGAACCCATTAGAGCTACTCTCGTAGTCTGAGAAGCAGTAGTAATACCGACTGAGCGACGCGAGGTCGGTGGCGGTGATGGCGAACGACCCACCACGAAGGATATAACTGAAATCGTATCCAGAAGCAAGATTTTCAGTCCATTCCCAAGCATTGCCCATCATATCAAAAGTGCCGTTCTGTTCTTGTGTGCCGGTGCCGACATTCCAAGGGGCACTGTATGCACCACCAGAGTAATTCCAACCATTATCAGCTGCAGGTATAGTATTCAAACCGTTGGCATAGCGCGAATAGCCACTGCCATCGGGCTTGAAATACGCCGCCTTATACCATTCATTTTCAGTTGGGATTACATAAGTTAGGCCATAAGAAGAAATAGCCGCTGCGCGATTGACACCGAGAAAATAACCCGGGTTGGCATCATTGCCGCTGAACTGATATGCGCCTTTACTTTTGTCACCGCTGGTCAGCCAGTTGCAGAACTGTATCGCTTCAAGCCAGCTTACATTCCCGGTCGGCTGTTGGACACCGGTGTAATATGCACTTCTAATATAGGCGTGGCTGTCATTGCCCGTGGGGGCACCGGCGGCACCTGTAAAAGCGTCCCACTGCGCATTGGTGATTTCGTATTTGCCGATACGGTAATCGTAGCCAACGGCACCACCGCCGAGAGGATTTGCTCCAGAGCTGGTATCACCAGCATTACCGGCGTTGCCGATAGCTACAAAATCAATATTAATTCCTCGTATATTGTCAGCCAAAGTAAAATTCATTAATGCCGTTAAACACAAAATGACTGACAAAACTCTTGTCTTCTTCATTTTCTCTTCCGCCAAAAAAATCTTCTTTTCTCCGACAAATATAATACCAAATTTATCGGGATTGTCAAGGAGTTTTTACCCCCGTCCGGGGGTCTCCGCTTCGCTTCGACAAAACGCACAAGGAAAAACTTGTCGAATGCCGTTAAATTCCTTACTTCCTTAATTATTGCCTTTTCTCCCTATATACTGTATCCTAATCTAATTATGATTAAGACTTTAAAAGGACGATTCATAGTTCTCGACGGCCCGGACGGCTGCGGCAAAAGCTCGCAGGTTAAGCTTCTTGAGCAATTTTTAAAGAAAAGCGGGCTGAAGGTTTCCTGTTTTCGCGACCCCGGCTCGACCGCCGTCGGCGAGAAAATCCGCAAAATTCTGCTCGACCCGGCAAATCATATCAGCGACAGGACAGAACTATTGCTTTATATGGCAAGCCGTGCACAACTTTGGGATGAATGTATCGCCCCTGCCCTAAAAAAGAAAAAATGCGTTCTGCTCGACCGCTGGTTATCGAGCACCTGCGCATATCAGGGTTTTGCCGGCGGCCTTGGAATCGGAAAAGTAATCGATATAGCAGAACATTCACTGCAGAGAGTCTGGCCCGACCTTACGATTATTCTCGATGTTGACCTTCGCACGGCAAAAACGAGAATGAAACGCGGCCTCGACAGGATGGAGCAGAAAACCGCCGCCTATCACAATAAAGTCAGGACAGGTTTTCTTGAACTTGCGGAGCTGAGAGATGATATTGTTGTGATTGATGCATCGGATGATATTGATACTGTGCATAAAAAAATTGTTAAAATAATTAATAAATATTTCAATGTTTAAATATAAACGTCGAACATCGAACATTCAACGTTGAACGTTCAATGTTGGAAGTTGGAAGTTAAATAATTATGCTTTCCGAAATTTTTTGTCAGGCCAAGGCTGTAGATACACTAACGCGGGCATTTTCCGCTGGTAAATCGGCGCACGCATATATTTTTGAGGGTATTGAAGGAGTCGGAAAATATACAACCGCCCAGGCTTTTGCCAAACTCTTGCTCTGTCAATCGCCCATAAAAAACGATTCTTGTGGCGTAGGCCATCTCGACGACGGCAAATGTCCATCATGCACGGCCTTTGAGGCTGGTTCGCATCCTGACTTTCATCATATTTATAAAGAATTAAATAAAATCAGCAGAGATTCGGAGCACAGGAAAAAACAGGTTTTTGAACTGCCCATTTATGTCATCAGGGAATTTCTCATTGAGAAGGTCCAGTTAAAGCCGAGTTTTTCAGCGTCGAAGGTTTTTGTCGTAAGCGAAACAGAGAAGCTTAATGCCGAAAGTCAAAACGCACTTTTAAAGGTTCTTGAGGAGCCGCCGAACAAAAGTTTTATTATTCTGCTGTGCACGAAACTTGATAATCTGCTTTCGACGACCAGGTCGCGATGTCAGATTGTTCACTTCGGCCCATTGAGCGAAGATATAATAATTGAGAAACTTTCAGCTAAAGGGATTGATAAGGCCGAGTCGAAATTCTGGGCGCGATTATTTGGCGGCAGTTTGGGTCTGGCGGAATTTTATTCGAACCCTGAGCCTTCGTTTTATAAGATTAAAAAAGATTTTCTAAATCGCATAAGCAAACTTCAGCTTGGCGAGGTAGTCGATTTTGCGCAATGGATAAATTCGACCGCTTCGGAGTTTTCGACAGCCTGGCTGAAACTGAATCCTGATGCAAACAAGTCCGACCTTGGCCGGCAGGCGAAAAAAACTTTTGTTTTGATTCTTATCTCGGCTTTTACCGATGCGATGAAGCTTTCTTTTACCGGAGCTCCTGCTGCGCAGGAAAAAATGACGAATTTCGACCAGCCGGGGGCGGTAAAACAGCTTGCCGAAAGGTTCAACCCCGAGGTTTGTGCCGAGCGGATTGAGCGTTTCTTCGAATCAATCCGGTATATCGACGCGGCGGTCAATGAAAAGCTTGTTTTCGAGCATTTGTTGCTCAATTGCGTAGAATCTGATATAATAAAAGTTTCATAAGAATTTTAACTGATAAAGATAACCTAAAATGAACGATACCGAAGCAAAATTTAAACCGAAGTTTAATCCGCCCGAGAAGAAGATGCTCGTGCGTTACGGAAAGACGAGTATTCTCGGCTGGTTTACGCATGAAGAAAAAACAATGCCCAAGGCCAACAGCAAGGTAATGATAAAGACCGAGAGAGGTCTTGAAATAGGCGAAGTGGTCGGCAGATTCTCTTATAAGACCGGGGCTTTTAAAAAGAGCGAAGAGGCGGTTGTTGACTATTACGGGCAAGGCGCGGCCGAATGTCCTGTAATAGCAGGCGGAAAGTTTGTCCGATACGCCACCGAACAAGACCTCAGCGAGGAATACCATATTAATCTCGGCGCAAAGGAAGAACTGGCAAAGTGCAAACAAGCTATAAACGAATTGAAATTACCGATGAAACTTGTCGATATCGAGCATGTTTTCGGAGGCGAAAGAATAATATTTTATTTCACGGCTGAATGCAGAGTGGATTTCCGCGAACTTGTGAAAAGACTGGCCAAGGAATTCCAGACCCGTATAGAAATGAGGCAGGTCGGCTCCCGAGACGCAGCTAAAATCGCGGCCGATATTGAAGTTTGTGGAGAGCAATGCTGCTGCCAGAGGTTTTTGAAGATTTTGAAGCCGGTGAATATGAAGATGGCCAAACTTCAAAAAGCAACGCTTGACCCGTCGAAAATTTCCGGATACTGCGGCAGACTTAAATGCTGCCTGAGATACGAAGACCATACTTACAGAGACCTGGTCAAGAGACTACCCAGAAAACGCTCACGCGTAAGAACATCCCACGGAGACGGTATCGTCATTGACGCCCAAATTCTTACGCAGCTTGTCTGTGTACGAACGGACAATGGAAACGTCTTTGCCGTGCCGGTCGAAGAAATACAAATTCTTGACCAGCAGCCGCAACAGCCTGTTTCCAACAGACATGATGAAGGCGATGAAAAAGAATTCGATAACTATGATGAAAAACCAGCAGGTTCCGCCCACGGCGAGACTGAGGCCGCCGGCGAGCAGCAGGAACCTGATATCGACCAGGAATATGAAATAGACGATGATTCTGCCAAGGAGCCGGAGAAGTAAATGAGCAGAAAGATAGTAGTTACCTCAGCTTTGTTTTACGCAAATGCCCCGATTCATATGGGCCATCTTGTAGAGTCTATTCAAACTGATATATGGGTGCGGTTTCAGAAGGCAAACGGCAATCAGTGTTTATATTTTTGTGCTGATGATACTCACGGCACGCCTGTAATGATAAGCGCAAAAAGGGAAGGTATTTCGCCGGAGCAGCTTATTGATAGAGTTCACGGTGAGCATTTAAGAGATTTAAAAAAATTTCATATCGAATTCGACAATTATTACACGACCCATTCGCCTGAAAATAAACAGTTCAGCGAACTGTTTTATAACCGGCTCAATGAAAAAGGCTCGATTGCCAAAAAAGAAATAGAGCAGGCTTATTGTCCAAGCTGCAATATGTTTCTGCCTGACAGATTTATCCACGGGACCTGCCCGAAATGCAAAGCAGAAAATCAATACGGCGATTCGTGTGATTCCTGCGGTGCGACTTATCAGCCGATCGAATTAATAAATCCAGTCTGCGCAACCTGCGGAGCAACGCCCGTTAGAAAAACCAGCGTTCATTATTTCTTCAAGCTTGCCGATTATCAGCAACAATTAAAAGACCTGATGGCCGGCGGATATACCGGTAAGAGCGTTGCTAACAAACTTGATGAATGGTTCTCAGCAGGGTTGAGGGATTGGGATATTTCGCGGGACGGGCCGTATTTTGGTTTCAAAATACCGGGCGAAGATAATAAATTTTTCTATGTCTGGCTCGATGCTCCAATCGGCTATATGGCAAGCTGCAAAAATTACTGCGATAAAAACGGACTGGACTTCGATAAAGTCTGGAATAGTAACGAATATGAGCTTTACCACTTCATCGGCAAAGATATTATATATTTTCACGCTTTATTCTGGCCTGCGATGCTTATGGGCAACGGTTTTAAGGTCGCAAAACGACTTTTTGTGCACGGATTTCTCACTGTCAACGGCGTAAAGATGAGCAAATCTAAAGGCACATTCATTAAAGCAGCGACTTACGCCAAACATCTTGACCCGGAATATCTGCGATTCTACTATGCGAGCAAACTAACGGAAGGCGTAGAAGATATTGACCTTAATCTCGAAGATTTCGTCGCAAAAGTAAATTCCGACCTTGTCGGTAAACTGGCAAATCTGGCGAGCAGGTCGGTGCCAATGCTGACAGGAAAACTGGACTCAATGCTCGGAATAATCGACGCGGCAGGTAAAAAACTACTGCATCAGCTTGTCTCGGCCAAAGAGCAGATAATAAGCGATTATGAAAATCTCGATTATGCATCCGTTATGAGGCAGGTTGCCCTGCTTGCCGATACAGCAAATAAATATGTCGAAGAAAACCAGCCATGGTCATTGATAAAAACCGACCCGGAAAAAACCCGCACGGTTCTAACAACAATTTTGAACGCGGCGAAAATTCTTACTGTGTATCTAAAGCCGGTGCTGCCGGTGTTTGCTGAAAAGATTGAAAAGATTCTTAATGTTTCTCCTTTATCTTTCGCTGATGTCGAGGCGGTATTGGAAAATCATAAAATTAACGAATATATAAGACTTGCTGAAAGAGTTGATAAGGATAAGGTGCAAGCTATGGTAGAAGAAAGCAAAAACGAGCAAATAGAATCCGCCGTCGCCAAGGCTATGACGGACGGGCAAAAACCAGTAGTCACTCTTGATGAACCAATCGAGCCGGAGTGCACAATCGATGATTTCAAGAAGGTTGACCTGCGAGTGGCGAAGGTTGTAAAAGCTGAAAAGGTCGTCGGCGCAGATAAACTTCTGCATCTGGAACTGGATATCGGCGGTATAACGAAAAATGTTTTCGCAGGTATCGCACAGGCTTATCTGCCGGAACAACTTGTCGGAAGATTAGTTATATGCGTCGCTAATCTGCAGCCGCGAAAGATGAAATTCGGAATATCGGAAGGAATGATTCTGGCAGGAGGAACAGGCGGCAAAGATATATTTATGTTAGGTATTGACTCTGGTGCAAAACCGGGGCAGCGCATTCATTAAAAAATGAACACTACTTTTTATCACTGATTACGCTGATTAAAAATAATTCGAAAATTTACGATAGCTAAAAAGATGAAGAAAAGTATAGAAGAGATTGCAATACTTGACGGGAGATATTCGCTGCGGGCGTTTGAGTTTGTGCAGGAAGGCCTGGGCCGGACTGTAAAAAAACATTACGGCGATGAAACCGAAAATGAGGGGCCTCATCATGTAACAGGAAAACAACTGTGTTTTGCTCTTGCGGAATTTGCCGGCGAAAAATGGGGCTATCTTGCAAAAGTCGTCCTTAATCAACTCGGCATAAAAGCCACAATCGATTTCGGCAATATCGTATATTTAATGGTCGAACATCAATGGATGCACGCCCGACCGGAAGATACGATTGAGGAGTTCGATAGCGTTTATGATTTCGAAGAAGTATTTGAAAAAAATTATCAGTTTTCAAATTCTAATAAAGAATAAAAAATTGTTACTGTTCGGTATCCCCAGTATTGTTTTCGCCAATTTTAATATCACAAAAACAATCAGGGGCATGTTGACGGAGAATTTCGAATATTTTTGAACAAACAATTCTGATTTCCCACTGGGCTTTTGGGCTTGTGCGGATTTTTATGATGTGCCGCCATTCCCTTAAATTGGCCGTTACAACAATCTCGCTTGTGCAGGCGTTGGGCAGGACAAAGCGGGCGTCTTCTCTTTTTAAGCCTTTATCACGCCATTTTTTATACATCAGCCTGATAGTTTCCATATCGGCTTTAAATTCAGCGACATCTTTTTCGGGCAGAGTTTCGGGGACAACGAAACTGAAATTTTCCTCATCGACATATCTTTGCGACTGCTGGGAAACGCTCATTAACCTGTGGCGGACAAGCTGATGGGTCATCGCACGGGAGCAGTTTTCAATCCTGAATGTCGCGCAGGCGTGCTCAAGGGGAGAGTCGTGTCCCATTTTTATAAGTCTCTGTATGAAATCAGAAGCGGAGTTTGCGCCGATTTTGTCGTAACTTAGATAACAGGTCCTGCCGGCCTCTTCGATGAGCTTTTCGGCGTCAGGGGTTATTGAAAGCAATGTAACTTTTATTTGATTACTCATAATTTAACCAACCTTCTTTCAGAATGACACGGTAGTAACCGATGATTATACATATATCCTCAAAAAGTTCAAATTGTAGTAATTTAAAATTCATTTGCAAAAATATCCAATTTCACTATACTAACCGAACGTAAATTGTGCATTTTTTGCGAATAAAAACCATTCCGCCATTCGCTAAGGCAATAGCGGGATAAGAAGGCGGATAAATTTGAAGGACTCAATAATGGGCGATGAAAAAAAATACGATTTAAAAAAGGTCAAGGAAATCATCGATATAATGGTCGAGAACGACCTTGTAGAGGTGGAAATAGTCGATGGCGACAGTAAAATCCATCTGAAGCGGCCCGGCTCGGGCGGAGTTGTAACACATACCGCTGCGCCGCTGCCGATTATGGCACCGGCGGCATCTTACCCAGGCGCTGCGCCGGCGGCTCCGACAGCCGATGATAAACTTGCCGATATTAAATCACCAATAATCGGAACTTTTTACGCGGCACCAAGTCCCGATTCGCAGCCTTATGTAAAAGCCGGCGACCATGTTACGCCTGATACGGTGATTTGTATTGTCGAGGCGATGAAAGTAATGAACGAAATAAAGGCTGAAACAAGCGGCACAATCGAAAAAGTTTTGGTCACAAACGGCCAGGTAGTGGAATTCGGCCAGGTAATATTCAAGGTCAGGCCGGATTAACGCCGAGACCGGTTTTTTCTTCGGATAAATTCATGTTTTCAAGAATTCTCATAGCCAACAGAGGCGAAATAGCATTACGAATAATTCGTGCCTGCCGCGAGATGGGCATCGAAACGGTGGTTGTCTATTCCGAGGCCGACAGGAACGCTTCTTATATCGAACTTGCGGACCAGGCGATTTGCATCGGGCCAGCGAGTCCAACGCACAGTTATCTAAATATTCCAGCAATTATCAGCGCGGCAGAAATTGCCGATGTCGATGCGATTCATCCGGGTTACGGATTCCTGGCGGAAAATGCCCACTTCGCGCAAATATGCGCCGACTGCGGAATAGTTTTTATCGGGCCACGGCCGGAATCGATGAGAATGCTCGGCGATAAAGTCGCAGCGAGAGAGCTTGCGAAAAAAGCGCACGTTCCCGTTGTGCCCGGCTCAGACGGACAAATCAAAGACGATAAAGAAGCAATCAAGCTGGCGAATAAAATCGGATATCCTGTCATAGTAAAGGCTGCGGCGGGCGGAGGCGGGCGAGGAATGAGAGTCGCTCATAACGATATCAGCCTGCGAAACGCATTTGCGACAGCAAAGACTGAAGCAGAAGCAGCGTTCAAGGACGGGACGGTTTATCTGGAAAAATATATTATCGAGCCGCGGCATGTCGAGGTGCAGATTATGGCCGACAAGTCGGGCAATACGCTGCATTTTTTCGAACGCGACTGTTCTATTCAACGCAGACATCAGAAATTGATTGAAGAATCGCCCTGCCCGGTGCTCGATGAGCATACTCGCGAGGAATTATGCAAATCGGCGCTTAAAGTTATAAAAGAAGCTAATTATGAAAACGCAGCGACGGTAGAATTTCTACTCGATCGCAATAAGAAATTTTATTTTATCGAGGTCAATACACGAATCCAGGTTGAGCATCCAGTTACAGAAATGGTTACAGGCGTCGACCTGATAAAGATGCAGCTTAAAATTGCCGGCGGGCAAAATATAAATTTAAAACAAAAAGATATTAAGCACAACGGCGTGGCAATAGAATGCCGCATTAACGCCGAAGACCCGGAACGCAATTTCTCGCCGTGCCCGGGAAAAGTTGATAAATTTATCCTGCCCGGCGGAATGGGCGTAAGGGTTGACACACATATCTTCCAGGGCGCTGTAGTTTCGCCTTATTACGATTCAATGATTGCAAAATTGATTGTTCACCGGCCGAGCCGAGACGAGGCGATAATTACTATGAAACGCGCGCTGAGCGAATTCAGAATCGGGCCGATAAAGACCACAATTCCCGCCTGCCTTAAAATCCTCTCGCATAACCTGTATCTGCAAAATAAAGTCGATACAAGTTTCATCGAACAACATTTAACCTGATAGTTTATTTCGCCTCAATTGCTTCTTTAATCTGTGACAGAAATTCTTTTACTTTGGCGGGAATAGATTTTTTGTCATTCAAATTATCTTCTATGATTTTTACAATTCTTGAGCCGATGATAACGCCGTCGGCACCGGCTTTAGCAAGCTGGGCGGCATGTTCGGGTTTACTTACTCCAAACCCCACGCAAACAGGAACATCAGTAATAGATTTTAATCTGCTTATCAGAGGTTTAATCATATCGGACAGGGTATCTCTGCCGCCGGTGACGCCGAGAAGCGAAACGGTATAAATGAACCCTGTGCATTTTTCGGCGATTTTTTTGGCACGCTCGGTTTCTGTATTCGGCGTTACCATAAAAACGGTATCAAGGCCTGCTTTTCGAGCCGGAGCGTAAATTTCATCAACATCGTCAATACTCAAATCGGCGATAAGAACGCTGTTTACACCCGCCCTTGCGAAATCGACAAAAAACTTTTCCGTGCCGTATTGATAAATAAGGTTGTAATACATCAAAAGGCCGATGGGAATATCTTTGTAGGATTTAATTTTCCTGATAAGGTCTTTCGC
>JBEKEA010000023.1:0-29241 GCA_050014075.1 Sedimentisphaerales bacterium
GATTGCGTATTGATGGGCATAGCATTAATGTTCGCATTGCCTCAAACGAGCATAGAATATAAAGTGTTATTTTCCGTATTGATATTGCTGTATCTATCTATTGTCAGCCCATTGGAGCCGAAACCTAAGTTAATACTGTACGTTTTTATTTCTTTTATGATGGCGGCGGCAAGCCTGATTAAATTCACTGCAATGCTGGTAAGCGGCAGCATATTAATTTTTATGATTGTTTTTTACCTTTATAAAAAGCAGATAATTCCATTGTGTTGTATTTTATTCTCATATATAGGCTCTATGCTGCTTTTACTTGTTTTAACAGGGCAAAAAATCACCAATTTCCCGAATTATCTGCTTAACAGTTACGAATTATCTAATGGGTACAATTCCGCTATGACCAGAAGCGGCCCTGTCCAACAGGTTATTATAGGATTCTGTATCCTTGCACTGTTCGGCCTTGTGCTGCTGAATTCAATTTTAAAAAATAAGCCTGGCATAATATATTTTATCCTTATCAGCGCAGGCTTTGTTTTTGTAAGTTTTAAACATGGTTTAGTTCGCCAGGATGCAAGTCATATATACATTTTTTTTGCCAATGCCCTGTTGATTTTCGTCTCTATGTATATAACGAATAAAAAACAGCTTACCTTACTAATGCGAAGTTTAATTCTGATACTTGTATTTATTTTAGCTGCCGCTATTTTTAAACATTCTCCGCATCAGATAATTCCGGATATTGGCGGACAACTTAAGATGCTCGGCTCTGCGGTATCTTTAGCGACTGATGACGCGGCGGCCAAAGCTAAGATTCTGGAAGACGCCAAAAAAGAAATGAGAACATTAAAAGATGAAACTATAAAGTATATAGGCAGCAAATCTGTGGATATAATGCCGTGGGAAATTTCATCGGTTTATGCTTATGACTTAAATTGGGCACCCAGACCTGTTTTCCAATGTTACAGTGCCTATACAGATAAACTTGACATGCTTAATTCACAGTATTTCGAAAGCGATAAAGCTCCGGATTTTTTGTTATATGCCTATGGTCACATAGATGGAAGATACCCGCTGTTTGATGCCCCGGCTACCTTCAGGACTATTTTGAGAAATTATAAACCTGTACTTATAGACGACAACAACTATTACTATATTATTTTACGAAAAACGGATACACGGAGTTTGTCAACCTCAAAAACCATCTCAGTTCTCGATACAGAAATTGGAAAACCAATACCGGTGCCCCAAATAAAGGATGGATATTTATTCGCAAAAATCTATATGGATTACAATTTACTTGGAAAAATAGCAAAGCTGGTTTACAAACCTCCAGGTGTTTATATACGATTAATTGCCGATGATGCCCCGTTTATATACAGATTTATTGCTTCGACAGCAAAAAACGGAATATTCCTGTCGCAGTATACTTACCACGTAAGTGAGTTGCCTGATATCTGGAATGGAAAGGTGAATAACAACCTGAGTTCGATAACTATATCTACCCCATATCCGGCTTTCTATAATAAAAATATACATGTGGAATTTTTCGAAGTTCCTCTTTAGCATAACGTCCTGATTAACGGAGCTAAAAATGAATTCAAATAACATACTAATGAAAAAAGTTATTATAAATACAGCGATTATTCTACCCATCATTTTCACATCATTTTTTGTGTATAAATTCGGTATCACTATTCCATATTGGGATCAATGGGAACTTGTTCCCCTGCTTGAAAAAATGCATAATCATAGTCTGACAATAGCTGACCTTTGGACTCAGCATAATGAACATAGGATAATACTCCCTCAGATTGTAATGTTGGTTCTTGCCCGCCTGTCAAACTGGAATATATTTCTCGAACTGTGCACAAACATAGTACTGGCAATTTTTATCCTTTTGCTTCTTTTATCCATACTTGAGAATACTTTAAAAACAACATCGCCATTGCTGAAGATTTTCATCTCTCTGATGGTGTTTTCTATGATTCAGTATGAAAACTGGGCGTGGGGCTGGCAGATTCAGCTGTTTATGTGTGCATTAGGCTCTGTTGCCGCGATATGGGCCGCAAATAAATGGCAGGGAAAAACCATCGGCCTGATTATTGTAATATTGGCTGCCATATTATCCAGCTACTCTTTTAATTCAGGTTTGTTAACCTGGCCTGCTGTGCTCGTTGTCTTTCTGCTGCAGAAAAAATGGAAAATGAAGCATATTTTAATATTAGTTTTAGCCTGTACCGCAACAGTCCTGTTATACTATCATAACTACACAAAACCTCCTTATCATCCTCCAGTGTTATTTTTTTTGAGCCATCCATTAATTTATATCAAATATGTACTGATATATTTAGGAGGATCTTTGGGCTGGAATTATTATCCCCCTGCCAGTGAGGCGGTTGCGATAATTTCACTGCTTCTAATATCACTGGCGATTTTAAATCTGTGGCGATTTGACAAACAAAAACTATGCGACATGGCACCATGGGCGGGGCTGGCATTATACGCCTGTATGGCGGCATGCGCAACAGGCTTGGGAAGAGCGGGTTTTGGATGGCAGCAGGCATTCTCCAGCAGATATACTGTATTCTCACTCTTTCTGCCGCTTTCCGCAGGCATTCTGATGCGATACTCAGTAAGATTTAATCCCAAAATAAAAAATAAATTTTTAAAAAATATACTTTTTATAATTATTATACCCATATTTACCGTATCGTATATCAACTGTTATAGCATTGGCCTGCGAAATATGAGGGGGATGTCGGCATACACTTATACCGCAGCATTTTGCCTAAATAATCCTCAAACGGCCCCTGATTATTTTCTGAAAAGATTATATCCTGACCCTAACATTGTTAAACCAAGAATTAAAACTTTGTCTGAACTGGGTATAAAATTCAAGACCAACAAGAAAAATGAATAGCAAAAAAAGCAACTGAAAACTTCTACGTATTTTCTTTAATTTTCGCTCCACTCCAAAGCTCTTCCAATTCCGGAGCTTTTATCAGCCAAAGGACAGCTACAAAAACGATTGCTCCCACAGGAACACATACACCCAAAACGACCAGATTATTCACATTGCTCATACGCCATTCCAAATAATAAACAACAGTCGCCATCACAGCAGAGGCGATTATCGCCCTTACAATGCTTTTGGCGATTTTGCGGCCGCCTAAAAGACCAAGCCGTTTGCGTAATATTAAAATAAGAATTATACTATTCATCGCAAAAGTAATCGATGTAGAAAGCCCAAATGCTCCCGGTCCCATACCCGGCAGCCAAATCAGTGCAAGCAAAAGTAATATATTAAAAACGGCGAGAATACAGGAAACCTTAAGAGGCGTTTTTGTGTCTTTGCAGGCATAAAACGCCCTTGCAAGGATTTGATAACTGCAATAAGCCCACATACCGAGAACGTACATTTTCAATACAAACGCGGCCTGTATAGCATCAGGAACGGTAAATTTCCGCCTGGCATAAATCATCATTATCGGTTCGGCAAGCATATACAAGCCTACACCTGTCGCTATACCTTCCATCAGCGAAAGACGAATTGCGCGGTTGATACTGTCGCGCAGATTTGGTATATCGCCGCGGGAGGCGTAACGACTCAACAAAGGAAAAACCGCAACACCCAGCGAAATAGCAAGTACGCCCATAGGAAACTGATAAAATGAACGGGCGGCGCCAACTCTCACAATTACACCTTCTCTGAGCGGACATGGAATCGACCAGCCAAAAATATTAATAGCTGGAGATAGTTTTGTTAATGTAAGATTCCATGCGATGATATCCTGAAAAACCTCCGAGAACTGCAGAAACCCAAGCCCCAAAAGCATCGGCATAATAAGCTGTATTATCGGCTTGATTCCGGGCTCTATCGGCTTAAGCCGAGGACGAAGAAACAGGCCGCTTTTTTCCAGCAGCCATAAAACCGCGGCAAGCTGGACAACACCGGCGACAATAACGCTGAACGCCACCAGAACAAGCTGGTGCTGGAGGTTTTCCTTCAGGAGCGGCGCAAGCCACCATGCAGCGATAATTCCGAAAATATTAAAAATTATCGGCGCAAAGGCTGGAAAAGCAAAATGACCTCTTGCGTTAAGAGCCGCCGAACAGAGAGCAAGCAGACAAACAGTGAACATATAAGGATACATAATTATCGCCAGCAACATCAGAAATTCTCTGTCTTTGGGGCCAGGCACAAGGGAATAAATGAAAAATGCCAGCTCGCCGATAACCAGCAGCGCCGCAAGAAAAACAGCCAATATGGCAAACGAATTTGCAAGCAGCAAACGAGCTTTTTCGGCGCCATCTTTTTCGTGGACATCTGTGAAGACAGGCACAAAAGCCGAGGCAAGCGCACCTTCGCCGAACAGGCGTCTGAAAAGATTGGGAATTTTAAACGCCAGGCCAAAGGCGTCGTTGTAGCGGGTAGCACCGAGTGATGTGATGCCTAAATCACGGAAAAAGCCGAATATGCGGGAAAGCAGTGTAATTACCGCCACTGTTTTTGCGGCGTTAAAAAAGTGTTCACGCTCCTTATGTTCGCTTTGAATTTTTTCATCCATAGATATGGATTATAATTTACAAACCGTCTCAACTCCAGGCAAAAACATCAGGAAAAACACTCTACTGAGAGGTTTTGCGGGCAGCGCGGCGGCGGTCCTCTTCTCTCAGGAAACGCTTGCGGATTCGAATTGAATTAGGACAAATTTCAACAAGCTCGTCGGACTGTATATACTCCATCGACAGCTCAAGACTCATTATTCTGGCGGCTTTGACTCGTGCGGCCTCGTCTTTGCCGGACGCTCGCATATTACTCATCTGTTTTAGTTTTACCGCATTAACGGGTATATCATTGTCCTTGCAGTGTTCGCCAACGACCTGGCCTTCATAAACAGTATCGCCTGGCTCAACAAAGAAAGTGCCCCTGTCGTATAAGGCGTCAAGCGCATAAGCTGTTACCTGACCGGCATTTGTAGCGACCATAACGCCACATTTTCGCTGAGGAATCGAGCCTCGCAGAGGTTCGTATCTTTCAAAAGAATGATGCATAATCGCTTTGCCCTGTGTGGCGTTCATCATCCTTGCGTTAAGGCCAAACAGGCCGCGGGACGGTATAAGAAATTCCATATGAATAAAATCGCTGGTGCCGCTCTTGGCATCTATTTTCAAAACTTCGCAGCGTCTCTCGCCGATAAGCCCCATTACTGCACTTTGACAATCCATAGGACAATCAACCGCAAGCAATTCGATAGGCTCCTGATGAATTCCATCGATAACTTTCACAATTACTTCAGGCTTGCCGACGCAAATTTCATATCCTTCACGGCGCATATTCTCCAAAAGTATTCCAAGATGCATAAGTCCCCTGCCGGAAACAATGAATTCCTCGGGCGTCAGGCCCGGTTCAACCCGCAACGCGACATTGTGCTGAAGTTCCTTTTCAAGTCTTTCGCCAATCTGCCTGCTTGTTACATATTTGCCGTCACGGCCAGCGAAAGGCCCATCGTTGACTCTGAATGTCATCGACATTGTCGGCTCATCGACTGCTATAACGGCAAGCTTGGATGGATTGTCTGCACAGGCAATAGTGTTTGCGATATCGACAGGGTCAAGACCCGATACGGCGCATATATCGCCTGCTAAAACTTCGGGCACCTGCTTTCGAGTAAGGCCATCGAACAGATGAACCTGCATAACCTTCTGCAGAGTATGCACATTATTTGCGTCAATCACGGTAACGTTCTGGCCTTCTCTAATCTGGCCGGCGAAGACCCTGCCTACCGCGATTTTTCCCACATAATCGGAATATTCAAGACTTGTTACGAGCATTTGCAGCGGAGCGTCAAGATCGGCCTTGGGCGGAGGAACTTTATTTATGATGGTTTCAAATACTATTTGCATATTGGTAGTTTTCTTATCAGGGTCAGTTGTTGCCCAACCTTGTCTTGCAGAAGCGTAAATAATAGGAAAATCGAGAGCATCATCGGTGGCGCCGAGCTGAACAAGCAAATCGAAAACTTCGTTGACAACCTCGTGCGGCCTGCTGTTTTCGCGGTCTATCTTATTAATTACAACTATAGGCTTTAGTTTATTCTCAAGAGCCTTGGTTAATACAAATCTTGTCTGCGGCATAGGTCCTTCGAACGCATCAACCAAAAGCAAAACGCCATCGGCCATTTTTAAAACGCGTTCGACTTCGCCGCCGAAATCGGCGTGGCCGGGTGTGTCGATAATATTGATTTTATATTCATCTCCCTGGAGGTCAGTGTAATAAACCGCACAATTTTTGCTCAGGATTGTTATGCCCCGCTCCCTTTCGATGGGGTTGGAATCCATAATAAGATCTGCCTCGCCGCCGGCCAGTTTGTCAAGGTCTTCTGTCCGAAACATTCCGGATTGATACAGAAGCTTATCAACCAGCGTCGTTTTGCCGTGGTCAACATGGGCGATTATCGCTACATTACGAATATAATTTGAATACATAAAAATCTCTAAAATATTAAAAAGGTTAATCAATAATCAGGATGTGTTTTAATCCCTATTATGGAAAAGGAACATTCTATATGCCCGAACCGCAAATGTCAACCTGTTTCTTAATCCAGGCAATTAAAACTAAAACGATGTAATTTACGTCTGAACCGCTCAATGGTTTGTTTTGACTAATATTATGCCATTTTTGCAGGCATTTTCGGCAGCAGGTTCCTGTGGCATGCTGAGCGATAAAAACAGGATGGCCTTGGGTCGGCGTTTGTCTGCCGTCATTTTTCGGCTCGGCCGGGGCAAGACGCTTGGTAATAAAATCTCTGGCGTGCTGCTCGATTGTAGCCATTCCCCTTTCATTAATGTATTCAATGTCCGCAGGTTTAAGCTTAAAGCTGTTCCTGAACTTTGACCTTGAAAGCTTTTCAAAAAGTTTATCAAAATCTCCCATTACTTTACCAGCATCGCTTTGGCTAACTGCTGACTTTTTTCACCGCCGAACAGAAGCTCAACCAGCTTCAGCGAAAATTCAAGTGCAGTGCCGGGCCCCTGAGAAGTTATGCAGTTGCCGTCAACAACAACACTTTGATTTATCGCTTGTTTGTTTTTCAGCGTGTCGATAAAAGCCGGAAAACAGGTCGCCTTTTTATCTGCCAATAAACCGTGATGTTCAAATACGATCGCAGGCGAGGCACAAATCGCGGCATATAACCTGCCAGACTGTTTTTGCTGTTTCAGCATCTCGATAAGCTCTTTACTGTCGCGAAGATTTTCAGCTCCCGGCATTCCGCCCGGCAGGACTATAAGGTCATAGACCTGCCCCAAACAGTCGGTAATTAAACAATCGGCAGTGATTTTGACCTTTCTGGCGGTAGTTATCTGCATTTTTTGCACAGAAGCGATGGTTAAATCTGCCCCTGCCCGTCTGAGGCAATCAATTATCGCGATTGCCTCCAATTCTTCCGTGCCGTCTGCAACGGCTATTAGCGCCTTTTTACTCATAAAAATTCCTCTTACAACTTTAACAATATTCTAATATAATACTAATAATACACAAACAAATACTAAATATCATTGAGT
Organism: Sedimentisphaerales bacterium; assembly: GCA_050014075.1. GTDB lineage: Bacteria > Planctomycetota > Phycisphaerae > Sedimentisphaerales > UBA12454 > UBA12454. The sequence goes on from JBEKEA010000023.1 coordinate 7,561, forward strand.
GAAAGATATTTTACACGGAAAAGCAGTTATGGCAAAAGAAAACATTCTAATCGTGGACGATGAGGAAGACGTTCTCGAACTGGTGCGTTTTAATCTTGAAAAAAACGGCTATAAAACCGAGACCGCAACCTCCGGAGAAGATGCACTTGCAAAGGCAAAATCAAAATTGCCGGATTTGATTATTCTCGACCTTATGCTTCCCGGCATCGATGGGCTTGAAGTTTGTAAAAAACTGAAAAGTGAAGCCAAGACAGAAAACATCCCTGTAATAATGCTCACGGCCAAAAGCGAGGAATCTGATATTATAACGGGTTTGGAACTGGGGGCACAGGACTATATCACCAAGCCGTTCAGTCCAAAAGTGCTGGTTGCGAGAGTAAGAAGAAATTTGCAAAAAATTATTGCTCATGATTTGGAAAAAACGCCTGTAAAAATTCATGAATTAATCATTGACCCTGCACGTCACGAAGTCCTGATTAAAAATAAACCTGTAGAACTTACATTTACGGAATTCAGCATTCTCTATACATTGGCCAAACGCCCCGGGCTGGTCTTCACACGATACCAGATTGTCGATTCTATTCGCGGCGAAGATTACCTTGTTACCGACCGGGCGATTGATGTGCAGATAGTTTCTCTTCGGAAAAAATTAGGTCCAATCGGCAAATATATTGAAACCGTTCGAGGCATCGGCTATAAATTCAAGGATTAATTATGGCCAGAAAACGCCTTATATGGCAGCTTTATTTTACCTATCTGTTAGTCATTGTCGCGGCACTGACGGCGACAACGTGGTATTTTTCAGCCTCTTTTCGCCAGTTCTATATTGACCAAACCGCCGACAAACTCAGTACACTGGCAAAAGTATACAGCACTCAAATCACGCCCCTGGTGCAGGAATCGAAAAACAACGAGATTGACACTCTCTGTAAAAAATTCGGCAAACTAAGCGCAGTGAGAATTACAATTATAAGCACTTCAGGTGCGGTGCTTGGCGATTCCGAGCAGTACCCTGCGAAAATGGAAAATCATTCCGACCGGCCGGAATTCATCCAGGCGATTCAAAAATCCTTCGGTCGGTCCAGCAGATTAAGTCATACCCTCGAGAAAAAAATGATGTATGTAGCTTTGCCGATTGTCAGCAGCGGCAAAACAATCGCCGTTATCCGTACTGCAATATCCATCGATATGATTGACGATACGCTTCATTACATTTATATTAAAATCGTCTCTGCCGCAATTTTAGTCTCCGTTATAGTCGCCTTTTTGAGCGGCGCTATTCTTATTCTTAACGATGTAACAAGGTTTCGCAGGCTGGAAAACATCAGAAAAGATTTCGTTGCCAATGTTTCACACGAGCTGAAAACCCCCATTACTTCAATTAAAGGTTTTGTCGAGACGCTGCTTGAAGGCGGCGTGAAAGACCCGCAGCAGGTCAATCAATTTCTTGAGGTTATAGCAAAGCATACGGAAAGGCTGAACGCGATCGTAGAAGACCTTTTAAGCCTGTCGCGCCTGGAAGAAAGCCGTTCCAAAAGGGATTTCGTCCTAAAAAAAGTTTATCTCAAATCAATACTGTCGGCGGCAATAGAGCTGTCGGGCATAAAGGCACATCAAAAGCGAATTACAATAAATCTTAATTGTCTTGATGACCTTAAAGTCAACGCAAATACACTTCTGCTCGAGCAGGCGGTGTTTAATTTAATAGATAACGCCATAAAATATAGCGAACCCGACAATATTATAAAAATTACCGCACAGGAATCAGAAAAGGAATTATTAATTTCCGTTCAGGATAACGGCTGTGGAATAGAGCAAAAGCATTTGCCGCGCCTTTTCGAGCGTTTTTATGTGGTCGATAAAAGCAGAAGCCGCAAACTCGGCGGAACAGGTCTGGGGCTTTCCATTGTGAAGCACATCGTCCAACTTCATAACGGCTCTGTATCTGTTGAAAGCACGCCCAGTAAAGGAAGCACCTTCACAATTCATCTGCCGATAGTTTAATACAATTCTAATATAAGTTTCACATACCTTTAACACTTTCAAATTAACTTGTACTTCAATGTAAAAATAAAAAACAAGTTTTTTGGAGGTGTAACAATGAAAAAAGGATTTATTTACGCATTTTTGCTGTGCGTTGCGGCGGTATGTTTCTGCCAACCCTTAAAGGCGGATTCGCCGCTTGTATCCGACACTAACAAACCTACATACAACCTTAAACATCCAACCGACTGGCTTAACCTCAGCGGGGACTTACGTTTTCGTTATATGTATGATAATAATCGCAAGCTCAACGATGAAGACCTCGGACACGACAGAAGCCAGCTACGCCTTCGAGCACGATTGCAGGCAACGGCAAATATAACAAATGACCTTGATTTTAATATCCGGCTTATAACAGAGCCGAGATATTTTCTTGAAGCAGCTGCCGAGATGCACAAGTGGGCGTATAACGAAGCGCTGTTCGATAAGTTCAACCTGACATGGAGAAATGCTTTCGGACAGCCGCTCACTGTAGTCGCCGGCAGGCAGGACATAATACTCGGCACCGGGTGGCTCGTTTCTGACGGCACACCGCTGGACGGCAGCAGGGATGGTTTCTTCGACGCTTTGAGGTTTACATATAATATAAAAGACTGGGACGCCACAGCCGATGTCATATTAATAGACAATCACGGCGACAGCGCAAAATGGTTAAAGCCAATCAACGACAGGGACATCGACTTTTCCGAGCAGGATGAGCAAGGCGGCATATTTTATTTTAACAAAAAAACATCGAAAGATTCCGGTTTCGACGTATATATGCTTTATCAGCACGATACAAAGCGAGTTGCGAAAACCGGCGGAGCTAAAGGTGAAATATATACGCCGGGTGCAAGATTCTACGGCAAATTAAACGACAATTGGGGATACAACGCTGAGTTTGCCCCGCAGTTCGGACACAAAAACGGCAAAGACCTCCATTCATTCGGAACAAACGACCAGTTGATTTACAATTTCAACGATGAAAGAAATAACAGGATATACCTGGGCTATGAATATCTTTCCGGAAACAAAGACCAGGACAAGTATTTCGACAGAGGCTGGGGACGAATCGATTCATGGAGCAGTCTATACCAGGGCAATATCGACGCCATCGACGGCAGAGCGTATGAAAGCTCAAATTTGCACAGGTTTTATACAGACTGGGCGACCAAACTTTCCGAAAAATTAGAACTGAAAACCGGCTATGCGATTCTTCTTGCTGACAAGAACACTCTTAAGGCAGGAACAAACGGGTTAAGCCAAGACGGCAAAGTACGGGGGCATCTGGTGAAAGCTATGCTTACTTATGCGCAAGCTAAAAACATAGTCCACAAGCTCGAAGGCGAATTATTTTTCCCCGGCAGTTACTACACCAACCCCAGAAACAGCACCGCTGCCTTTTTCAGATACACTTTAACATTTACATGGTAGGAATATTTAACAAAATTCTAACATTTCCTGCACATATTTCTAACAATTACATATTAAACTTATAATAGGAATGTGGTTATTAGAATTATACAGATAAATTTAAGTTCTTTTTCTATTGACCGTTATGCATTAAATTTTAAAATAACACAGGGATAAAAGGAATCCTGAAAAATGAAAGGAAAACTAAAATGATGAAGAAATTATGTCCAATCCTGACTATCTTATTGGTTTCAATATCAGTTTTCGCCACACCGGGAAAAAATGTTGTCCAGATTAAAGGTTCGGACACTATGGTCAACCTCGGCCAGGCATGGGCGGAAAAATATATGGAAGTAAACCCGCAGGATTTCATCTCGGTAACCGGCGGCGGGTCCGGCACAGGACTGTCAGCTCTAATCAGCGGCACATGTGATATCGCGACGAGTTCCAGAAATATAAAAGCCAAGGAGATTGAACTGGCGGGGAAAAAAAATATTAAGCCTTTTGAAATAAAAGTCGGCCTCGATGGTTTGGCTGTTGTCGTAAATCCAAAAAATCCTGTCAGTAAGCTGACAGCCGCACAGCTTGCAGAAATTTTTACTGGTAAAATCACAAACTGGAAACAGGTTGGCGGCTCAGACAGTAAAATCGTGATTCTCTCAAGAGAGGTAACTTCCGGCACTCACGTTTATTTCAAAGAGCACATCCTGCGAAGAAACGACCCCAATTCAACTGAAGAATTCGCCGGTTCAGCGCTTATGCTGTCTTCTTCACAGGCAATCGCCGATGAAGTAGCAGGCAACGCAGATGCCATCGGCTACTACGGAATGGGATATATTTCAGCCAAACAAAAAGCAATCAGCGTCGCAAAAGATGCGAATTCGGAGTTTGTGTCTCCGACAATTGAAAATGTAATAAGCGGAAAATATCCAATATCGCGTCCCCTGCTACTCTACACAAACGGCGAGCCGGCCGGTCTGGTAAAGAAATTTGTAGATTTTACCCTGTCAAAAGAAGGTCAGGAAATTGTAAAGAAAACGGATTTTGTACCTGTTATTAAATAAGGGAATATGCGTCCCGTTAGACCTATTTTAATTTTATATAGATGCTTTAATTAGAAAATAAAGGCCTAACAGGATGTAAGCCTACAGAATATTAAAAAGGTCTAACGGGATGCGAAAGTTTAAGGAATTCCTGATTGAAAAGTTAATCCTCATCTGCGGATTGGCGTCGATATTTTTTGTAGTTTTGATTTTTTTGTTCCTTCTCAAAGAGGGGCTGGCGGTATTCAAATCCGTCTCGCCGGCAAAATTCCTGTTCGGCAGTAAATGGTATCCTATCTCCGAACCGCCGCAACTCGGTATTTTGCCTCTTATTATGGGCTCGCTGATGGTAACATTGGGCGCAGCGGTTATTTCAATTCCAATCGGCGTCGCAAGCGCCATCTACATCGCGGAAGTCGCTCCGGCAAAACTAAAAGAAATTCTCAAGGCCGGCATAGAACTTCTGGCAGCTATACCGAGCGTCGTATTAGGTTTTATCGGTATGGTAACGCTGGTGCCGTGGGTAAAAAATATCTTTCACCTGCCGACAGGTCTTACCGCCCTGTCCGGCTCGATAATGCTGGCGTTTATGGCAATGCCAACGATTGTTTCAATCGCTGAAGACGCTCTTTATTCCATACCAAAATCATACAAGGAAGGGGCATTAGCTCTTGGCGCGACGCGATGGCAGGCAATCTGGCGGGTAATGCTTCCTGCGGCATCGAGCGGAATTCTTGCCGCTGTAATGCTCGGATTAGGCAGAGTCATCGGCGAAACAATGGCTGTTATGATGATTACTGGAAACGCCGCGATTTTACCGCACAGCATTCTGCAACCGGTGCGGACACTGACGGCGACAATCGCAGCGGAAATGGGTGAAGCGGTAGTTGGAAGCGAACATTATTTCGCTTTGTTCGCCATAGGCATTGTTTTGTTTGTTATAAGTTTCGCAATTAATGTAACGGCAGATATATTCCTGCACAAAAGAAAATGGTAAATTCCAAGAAAACAGAAAAAATAGCGTTCTTTTTCCTGTTCCTGGCAACGATGCTTATCATTGTGCCGGTCGGCCTGATTGTTGTCATTATCTTTCAAAAGGGAATCGGGGCGATAAGCTGGCAGTTTCTTACAGATGTTCCGCGGCAGGGAATGCGGGCGGGCGGAATATTTCCTGCTATTGTCGGAACAGTTTACCTCGTTGTGGGAGCGATTATTTTTGCCCTGCCGGTGGGTTTACTTTCGGCAATTTACCTGAGCGAATACGCCAAAGATAATTACCTGACGCGGATAATAAAACTTGCGATAGTAAATCTGGCGGGTGTGCCTTCAGTTGTTTACGGCCTGTTCGGCGTGGCAATTTTTGTGGTCTTTTTCAATTTCGGCACTTCAATCCTTTCCGGCTCGCTGACTTTGGGAATAATGATTCTGCCGGTGATTATCACTGCATCGCGCGAGGCTCTGGAAAGCGTCCCCAATTCGTTCCGCGAAGCAAGTTTGTCGCTGGGAGCAAGCAAATGGCAGACGATACGTCATATTGTTCTGCCAAACGCCATACCCGGCATATTGACAGGCACAATTCTGGGGCTTGGAAGAGCCGCTGGCGAAACGGCGCCGATTTTATTTACTGTCGCTGCGTTTTATCTGCCGCAACTGCCGAAATCAATTTTCGACCAGGCAATGGCCCTGCCATACCATCTTTATGTAATCTCAACGCAGGTTCCTAATGTCGATGAAAAAATAAGATACGGCACCGCCCTTGTCCTTTTGTTCCTCGTCTTGTTTATGAATTTGATAGCTATCATTATCCGTTACCAGTTCAGGAAACAGAAAAAATGGTAACAACCAGGATTGATATTAAGAATCTGAATATCTGGTTCGGCGATACGCAGCCGATAAAGAACCTCAGCATTAAGATATATGCCAATGAAATCCTGAGCATCATCGGGCCTGCCAACAGCGGAAAAACGACATTTTTAAGAATGCTCAACCGGCTTAATGAACTCGAGTCAAACTTTAAAATGAGGGGCCAGATAGAATTCGATAATAGAGATATTATGAAAATGGATATCGAACTGCTGCGGAAAAAAATAGGTATGGTTTTTGCCCTGCCTTTGCCGCTGCCGTTGTCAATATTTGATAATATCGCTTACGGCCCAAGAATGCACGGCACAAGCAGCAAAAAGAAACTGGCCGAAATCGTGGAACAGTCGCTGCAGAAGGCATATCTTTGGGATGAAGTCAAAGACAGGCTTACTACTTCCGCGTTTAAATTATCTGGCGGCCAGCAGCAGCGGCTTTGCATCGCAAGAACGCTGGCGGTCGAGCCGGAAGTGATTTTATACGATGAGCCTTGTTCGGGTCTTGACCCCATATCGACGGCTAAAGTGGAAGAAGCGATGCTAAAACTTAAACAGGATTATTCGCAGGTGCTGGTAACCAATAATGTTAAACAGGCTGCCCGCGTCGGCGACAGCACAGCGTTCTTTCTGAGCGGAGAATTGATTGAAGTGGATAAGACCGACAAAATTTTCACTACTCCGGAAGATAAACGCACAGACGGTTATATCAGAGGGAAATTCGGCTAATCCCGCACCTTTTAAATATTCAGTGAACTATAATATTTTCTTAGGAATGAAAGGTCGTATGATTAAGACAGATTTAAAAAAAATTGAATTAAAAAAAGGTGCGGGATAATGCTTAACATTCAGGTTGACAATTTGAATCTTTGGTACAGCGATTTTCACGCGTTGATAAACGTCAATACCACCTTTGCGGAAAAACAAATTACCGCTATAATAGGTCCATCGGGCTGCGGCAAGTCAACACTGCTGCGGACTTTTAACCGGATGAACGATTTAATCGAAGGCGTAAGAACAAGCGGAAAAGTCCTGATTGATAATGAAAATATCCTTGACGAAAACGCGGATTTGGTCGCATTGCGGAAAAAAGTCGGTATGGTTTTCCAGAGGCCGAACCCGTTTCCGCTGTCGATATATGAAAATATTGCTTTCGGCCTGAAAATTCATAACCCTGTAAGCAGGAGTATGCTGGACCAGGTAATTCAGGAAAGCCTTGGGCAGGTCAATCTGTGGGATGAGTTAAAGGATAAACTCAAAAAATCAGCTTTCAGCCTGTCTCTGGAGCAAAGACAGAGACTTTGCATCGCAAGGCTGGCGGCAGTTAAGCCCAGCGTGCTGCTGATGGACGAGCCTTGCTCGGCGCTGGACCCGCAGGCAACGGCAAAAATCGAAGAATTAATGCAGGAATTAAAACGAAATTATACTATAATAATAGTAACTCACAATATGCAGCAGGCGGCACGGGTTTCGGATGAAACAGGATTTATGCTGCTTGGAGAACTTGTAGAGTTCGGAAAAACTGAAGATATTTTTACCAGGCCGAAAGATAAACGAACCGAAGACTATATAACCGGCAGATACGGTTAAAAGGAGTAATAAAATGGAAAGACATTTTGACGACGAATTGAACCAGCTTCGCGTGGATATCTTAAAAATGAGCGATCTTGCGCGCCAGGCGATTACTAAATCCATCGAGGCCCTAACGAACCGCGATAATGCCCAGGCTCAAAATGTCATTAACGACGATAATAATATTGATGAACTGGAACTTACGATTGATGAGAAATGCATAGATTTAATCGCACGCTACCAGCCGATGGCAAAAGACCTTCGTTTTATCACGACCGGCCTAAAACTTAACTCCGAGCTTGAACGCATCGCTGATTTAGCCGTCGATATAGCTCAGCGCGTAGAGGAATTATCCGATAAACCATTATTAAAACCTCTTATTGACATTCCGAAGCTGTCCGATGTGGCGCAGAATATGGTTCGCCAGGCGATTGATTCGTTTATCAAAAAAGATATCGGCATGGCCAATAAGGTCATAGCTTCCGATGAAGAAGCAGACAAACTCCGCGACAGGATTTGCGATGAGCTTATCAACGATTATATGTCGAAAGATACTTCTTCAGCTACACGAGCAGTTCCGCTTTTGCTGATAGCCCGCCATCTGGAAAGAATATGCGACCACGCATCCAATATCGCTGAGGACATTATCTATATGGTCGAAGGCAAAACAATAAAACATCATCACGAAGAATTGAAAAAATAAAAAATACCATTTTCTTAAAGGAGTAAGAAAGTGCTGAATAAAATTTTCAGACTTGAGAAAAGAAATACCTGTGTAAAAACTGAAATCATCGCAGGAACAACAACCTTTCTTACAATGGCATATATCATCTTTGTGAATCCTGCGATTTTGTCGCAGGCGGGGATGGATAAGCCCGCTCTAATAGCGGTTACCTGTCTTGTGACTGCAATCGCGACAATCGCTACAGGAGTTTTCGCTAACGCACCGATAGCGATGGCGCCCGGTATGGGCCTTAACGCGTTTTTCGCGTATATGCTCGTAATCACTCAAAAAATAAGCTGGCAGACGGCGCTTGGCGTGGTTTTTATGTCGGGCCTGTTTTTTCTGATTCTTACACTTATCGGCCTGCGAAAAAAACTTGTCGAGGCAATTCCCACTTCGCTGATTTCGGCTATCTCGGTCGGTATCGGCCTTTTTATAACATTCATCGGACTGCAAAATCTCGGTATCGTAAAAGACCATCCCGTTACTCTCGTTCAGGCAGCAAATCTAAGCCCAACTATAATGATAGGTCTTGCAGGATTAATTGTAATGATTTTTCTCGAAATGAAAAAATTCAAAGGCTCGCTTCTGATAGGAATAATTGTGTCAACCGTTCTTGCGATTATGCTGGGCAAAGTTAATAAACCAGAGTCTTTAATATCGACTGACATAAGCATTTCTGCAGTTGCGATGAAGCTCGATATCCTCAGCACTTTTAAATGGAGTTTATTCGGCAGTATATTCTCGCTGATGTTTATGGATATGTTCGACAGTATCGGAACGCTTGTCGCCTGCTGCAGCGAAGCGAAGATGGCAGATGGTAATGGAAAAATAAAAGAACTCGACAGGCTGCTGACAATAGACGCCGGCGCATCTATGTTCGGCGCAATGATGGGAACTTCGACAACAACATCATATATCGAATCGGCGGCGGGAATCGAACAAGGCGGCAGAACAGGCCTTACCTCCATCGTAACAGGCATCTTATTTTTAATCGCAATGCTATTTGTGCCGGTTGTGGGGATTGTGCCGATTTACGCAACGGCGCCGGCACTGATAATGGTCGGTCTTTTTATGATAAAGGAAATAAAAAAAATTGACTTCGTGCAAATGGAAAACGCCTTTCCGGCATTTATCATAATTATAATGATTGCTCTAAGCTACAGTATAAGCACGGGGCTTGCATTCGGATTTATCTCGTTTGCGGTGCTTAAAGTAATCGCGGGCAAAGCAGGTCAAATCAAGCCTGTAATGTGGCTGATAACGGGACTGTCGGTATTGTATTTTACGATACCGTTGTTTGCTAAAGGTTCTTGATAACGGCCCCGGTCATAAAAGAAATCAGAATCAGATAATCGAGGTCTTCGAGGCTGTAATGTTCGTGGTCGAGCGAACTATCGGCATAAAGCACACCGAAACAGTCGTTTTCGCATATTACCGGGGATATTATTGCCGAGCCGATTTTTTCGCCTTCACTTTGTAACGGCATGCGGGGAATAAGAATAAAACTTTTATTTTTTATCGCCTCGTTCACTCTCGACGCGAAATGCAGTTCATCGAGCCTGACGGTTTGCCCGCTGATTTTTCTGCCTTTTGACATCTCCATCGACCCGGACGAATCTTTTCGCAGCCCAACCCATCCGTGAAAAGGCTTGAACTGGCGAAACAGCACTTCCATCAATACACCAAGCAGTTCCTGAGTATCGAGACATTTGCATATAGCGGAAGCGGCAGCAGAAAAATCTTTTCCGCGACTGGCAGGCATTTTTATAGCCTGAACATTTGCGCTGTCCAGATGACGCAAAACTATTTGCGGCTCCTGCAGACTGGCGTGAAGCGTTTCGCCGAGACTTATGCCGCTTGCCTGTTTTCCGGATTCTTCTTCGTGAATTTCAATAAAAAACTCGGCGATTTTCAGTGCATCGCCTTCTTTTATTTCCGCTTTGTGAATAGCCTCGTTATTCAGATATGTCTTGTTAACGGAATCAAGGTCTTCAACAATCCATTTGCCATCGGTTGTGGTGTAAAGAACGGCGTGCTGACGTGAAACGGCTTTGTCAGGAAGAAAAACCTGGCTGCCAATCTGCCGGCCTATATAAATCGGCCCGATTGAAAACCGCATTTCATTTATTATGTTATCTCCGCGTTTTATAGTAAGCCGCATTTGTAACCTCCACTGCCGCAAAAGGACCGTTATAATCCATAACAAGATTATATTATTTCGACAACCGGCCTGTCAAGCATTTATATCAGGCGAACTCAATATGAGTTTTGAATTTTGTATCGTTTTCTTCGGGAAAATCACTGCGGAAATGAACGCCTCTGCTTTCAGTTCTCGCTTCAGCCGCCTTTGTCATCATCAGGCAAACGGTAAGCATATTTTGGCATTCCCATCCCGGCGGCGAATCAAAAACCTTGTCCAACACATATCGCTGCCAGAAACTAATAATCTCCTGAGCCTCGGCAAGCGGTTTTTCCTGACGGGTTATTCCGACATTTCGCCACATAAGCGAACGAAGTGAATTAAGCACATCAACGGTATCGAGTCTGCTTCTGTCGGATTTTGGAATATCGCAGCGGAATTTTTTAAGGCTTGCACCGTTCCGGCCGCCCTGCTCTGCTGCAAGCTTGCCGGCGATTCTGCCAAAGACAAGACCTTCCAGCAGCGAATTACTGCCGAGCCTGTTTGCGCCGTGCAGGCCGGTCGATGCGACTTCGCCGCAGGCAAGAAGATTTGCGATATTAGTCTTGGCCAGCATATCTGTTTTCACACCGCCAATCATATAATGTGCGCTTGGGCGGACAGGTATAAGGTCTTTGCTTATGTCGATATCAAAACTTGTTACGATTTCGCTGATAAGCGGAAAACGTTTCGCAAAATGTTCTTTATCAAAATGGCGGATATCGAGAAAAACATGGGTAGCGCCCGTTTTGAGCATTTGCGTGTGAATCGCCCTGCTGGCAATATCGCGGGGAGCAAGCTCGGCGTCTTTGTGATACTCAGCCATAAAGGCGTAATTATTGATGTCGCGTAAAATCGCGCCTTCGCCGCGAAGCGTCTCAGTAATAAGAGCCCTGGAAGCGCCAGCGATGTAAAGCGTCGTCGGATGAAACTGCATAAATTCCATATCCCGCATAAGCGCTCCGGCGCGAATGGCCATTGCGTGACCGTCGGCAGTTGCGACTTCAGGATTGGTAGTCTCGCGATAAAGTCTGCCTGCGCCGCCAGTGGCCAGAATTGTGGTTTTCGCCCAGATGATTTCCATTGCGCCTTTGGCATTTTGGCCGATTACACCGATGCAGCCGGCTTCATTATTGGTAATAAGGTCGATTGTATAGAAATTCTCGACAATGGTAATATTATCGAACTGCCTGACTTTGTTTAAAAGGGCCTGCGCAATCGCTTTGCCGGTGTTGTCGCCCAATGCGTGAGCAACGCGAGCGTGACTATGGCCGCCTTCGAATGTAATTGAAATTGAGCCGTCTTTCTGTTTATCAAATTCCGCGCCCCATTTGAGCAGTTCCCTGACAAGCTCTGGGCCGTCTTTGACGACCTGCTCGACAGTATTGCGGTCGTTAATGCTGCAGCCGGTCGTGAGGGTATCTTCAATATGCGAATCGAAACTGTCGTCGCTGCCGAGCACAGATGCGATACCGCCCTGAGCATTCCAGGTATTGCTGTCTTCAAGCGTTTTTTTGCAGACAAGGACGACTTCACAGCCTCTGGATGCCGTTTCTATTGCCGCGCGAAGACCCGCAACGCCGGCGCCGATTATCAAACAATCCGTAAATAACTGCTGAGTGGCGGCGGTGTTTATCGGCACAAGATAACGCCGCAACTCAGGTCTTTTTAAAATTATCGGTTTATCGCCCATTATTAAATCTTCAACCAGTTAATTTTTTTCAGATTTTTTAAAACCTTTCGACCGATTACAAACTTTTTCATATTCGTTTTATCATCAAAAGGGACAACAGCTAATATTCTGACTTTGCCTAGTTTTGCAATCAACTGCGCATTGGTTTTTCCCGCAAAGTCATTAGCCTTTTCATCATAACCATTAATTACGACACCTGCAAGCAAAAGTCCTGCGCCGCGAATCGCGTCAATAGTCAAAAGTGTATGATTTATTGTGCCTAATTTCGACCTTGCGACAATTACGACAGGCAATTTGAATGCCCTGGCAAGGTCAAGGACATCACATCTATCTGTTATAGGCACTTTTACTCCACCAATACCTTCGACAATGACAAAATCGCTATTTTTGCAAATTTGTCGGTATACATCGGCGATTTTCTTTAAATCCACTTTTTTATTTTCCGCTTTTTCGCAGGCAAACGGCGAGGCAGGAGTCTTAAAAGTTACAGGATTTATTATATCTATCGCTAATTTGCTGTTTGCACATTGAGCAAGAAATTGAGCATCTTCACTAACAAGACTATTTTTTATCTTTTTACAACCTGTTGCAACAGGTTTGAATACCCCAATTTTTTTGCCTTTTTGTAAAAATATTTTCGCAATCGCACCTGCAATTAGAGTTTTGCCAACACCGGTATCAGTGCCGGTAATAAAAACGCCCTTGTGTTTTGGAAATTTAAATTTCATTTTAAAATTTTAGGCAAATCATTTTGAATTGTATCATAAACAATGTCCAGTAACTTTTGTAACGTGTCCAAATCAATCGCCACCGGAGGCATAAGAACAATTACATCCGATAGCGGGCGCATCAATGCGCCTTTCGGCTTCATCGCAGCACAAACCTTTGCGCCAATCAATTTTTCATAATCAAAAGGCTTTTTGGTCTTTTTATCTTTTACAATTTCAATTCCCGCCATCAGTCCGCATTGGCGGACATCGCCGATAAAATCTAAAGAAGAAATTTTATTAAGATATTGGGCGATAAGGTTAATTTTCGCAGGCAAAGATTCAATAATTTTATTTTCCTCGAAAAGTTCAAGCGATGCAATCGCCGCGGCGCAGGCCAAAGCGTTGCCGGTATAAGTATGGCCGTGATAAAAAGTCTTAAAATCGGTCGGTTCGCCTAAAAAGGTGTCAAAAATCTCTTGTGTCGTAAGTGTAGCCGCTAAAGGGAGATATCCGCCGGTTATGCCTTTCGCAAGACACATAATATCAGGTTCGACCTGTTGGTTTTCGCAGGCAAACATCTTGCCAGTCCTGCCGAACCCCGTCGCGACCTCGTCGGCTATCAAAAGAATTCCATATTTTTTGGTAAGCCGGCGAACACCTTTCAAAAAGCCTTTCGGATGAACAATTATTCCAGCTGCACCCTGGACAAGAGGCTCAACAATGACCGCAGCTATTTTTTCAGGATTTTTTTTCAATAACTCTTCAATTTTATCAAGGCTGAATTGCCCGCACTGTTCAGGAGTGCCGTTGAAACGATAAGGAAATGGAGCCGGAACAAAAAAAGTATCGAAAAGCATCGGCTTGAAAATAGAATGGAATAATTCAATTCCGCCGACGCTCACAGAGCCGATTGTATCGCCGTGATAAGACTGCCGCAGTGCAATAAATTTATCTCTTTTTTGCCCTTTGTTGTGATAATACTGGTATGCGATTTTTAAAGCGATTTCGACACTTGTCGCGCCGCTGTCGGAATAAAAAACTTTTTTAAGATTTTTCGGCGCAATCGCGATAAGCTTTTCGGCAAGCTCGATAGATTTTGTCTGGGCAAGACCTAAAAGAGTGCTGTGGGAGATTTTATCGAGCTGGCCTTTTATCGCATCATCGATTTTTTTTATCCGATGACCGTGAACATTGCACCAAAGGCTGCTTACGCCGTCGATATAGCGGTTTCCCTCTGTGTCTATTAAATAGAAGCCCTGGCCGGACTCAATAACCACCGGCTCTCCGGTCAGCCATTGCTTCATTTGCGTAAATGGGTGCCATACGTATTGTTTATCGAGCTTTATAAGTTTCTTTGTTTTTTCCTGCATCGCAATTAAATAAAAAAATGATTTGCAAATCAGCCTTTGCAAGGCCAATATTATAGTTATGCATCAGGCAAATGAAAAGGACAAACTTGTCCGCCGAAGTCTTGACGAAGGCGGATTCGCCGCCCAAAGAGAGGCTATGGTTCAAACCCAGCTAAAGAGCCGGGATATTACCGACTCCGCTGTTCTAAACGCGATGGCTCAAATACCTCGTGAAAAATTCATACCTGCCGAGTATCTCGATGAGGCTTATTATGACGGCCCACTGTCCATCGGCAGTGGCCAGACGATAAGTCAGCCATATATTGTCGCCCTGATGACACAGGAATTGAAGATCGATAAAAATTGCCAGGTTCTCGAAATCGGCACAGGCAGCGGCTATCAGACCGCGATACTTGCCAAACTTGCCAAAGAAGTTTACACAATTGAAAGAATTGAAAATCTTTCGGCAACGGCACAAAAAACCCTTGGAGATTTAAACATATTAAATGTAAGATTCAATATTGGCGACGGCACCTGCGGCTGGCCGGAAGTCAGGCAGTTCGACAGGATTATTATTACAGCCGCGACACCGCGATTGCCGGAGCCTCTTACTGAACAATTAAAAATCGGCGGCCTTGCAGTATTACCGTTTGGCGGCGAGTATGCTCAGGAACTTGTAACTATGGAAAAAACCAGCGACGGTTTAAAATCAAAATCCGTCTGCGGCTGCAGATTCGTCAGACTTATAGGAAAATTCGGATATACGGAATAAAAATGACAGAAAAAACGCCAAACACTCTTTCGCTCGATATGCCGGTCCAATTTTTAAAAGGCGTAGGTCCGTCAAGAGCGGAAACTTTTGCGAAACTGGAGGTAAAAACTGCCGCCGATTTGCTCGAATATTATCCGCGCGACTGGTATTTCGCCCCGGAGCCTGTGAAAATCGAACAGCTTGAACCAGACCAGACCGTTACGCTGGCGGGAGTTGTCGAAAGCACCGATTGGCAGGTCTGGCGAAAACCGCCGTATTTCGAGGCTTATATCGACGACGGCACAGGCATTTGCAGAATTATCTGGTTCCACGGCAGATTTCTGCAGGACAAAATCACGCCGGGCGTAAAACTTGTCGTCTGGGGAAAGGTTAGTGAGTATAAACATCAACTCCAGCTAACCAATCCGAAATTTGTCATTATAGAAGACGATGAAATTACAGCAGACAGCTTCAGCGGACCCGTTTACCCGGCAACGGCAAACCTTTCAAGCGGACAGCTAAAAAAAATAATTCACGATTCGCTCGATAAACTCACCGAGCTTGTGCCAGAATTTTTTGACGCTGATTTATTAAAAAAGTCAAATCTAATCGAGCGGCAAAAAGCCTTCAAATGGATGCATAATCCCGAGGATGAAACACAAATCGCCCAGGCGAAACGCAGATTAAAATATGATGAACTGTTCTTAATGCAGACAGCAATGGCTCTGCGAAGATATAAAGTCAGGCACTTTTCAAAAGCTGTACCGCTTAAATGCACCGAACAAATTGACAGCAGGATAAGAAAAAGATTTCCATTTCTCCTGACCGAAGACCAGGACAAGGTAATCGAGGAAATTGTTGCCGATTTGAAGAAAACAGTTCCGACGAATCGGCTGCTTCAGGGCGATGTCGGCAGCGGAAAAACTGTTGTTGCGCTTTATGCGGCACTGGTCGCAATCGCCAACAAACAGCAGGTTGCGATAATGGCACCGACGGAAATCCTTGCTGCACAACACTTTACGAGCATTGAACGCTACCTGAAAAACAGCGAAGTAAAAAGAGTTCTTATCACAGGCGGGCTGACAGGTGAAAAAAGAAATGAAATCCTCGACAACATAAAATCCGGCGATACCGATATAGTTGTCGGCACCGTTGCTCTTTTGCAAGAAGATATTCAATTCGCAAATCTGGCACTGGTGATAATCGACGAGCAGCACAAGTTCGGCGTCCATCAGCGGGCGGGCCTGCGAAAAGATACAACGCCGCATTGTCTTGTTATGACAGCAACCCCAATACCCAGAACGCTTGCGATGACGGTTTTCGGCGATTTGGATATATCAATTATAAAACATTCTCCGCCGGGACGGGGACAGGTAGTAACAAGACTCATTGGGCCGAAAGATTTACCCAAGGCTTATGAATTTATCCGCGAAAGACTGAAAGCTAAAAAGCAGGCGTTTTTTGTTTATCCGAGAATCGTTGACAGTGAAAACGGTGATGTAAAAGCCGCGATTGCAGAATATGAAAACCTGAGCAAAAATATTTTTCCGGAATTTAAGGTCGGTCTGCTTCACGGGCAAATGTCCGGCGATAATAAACAGCAAATAATGGACGATTTCCGCAAGGGAAAGATTCACTGCCTCGTCTCGACGGTGCTGATAGAAGTAGGAATAGACGTGCCGAATGCGACGATAATGGTTATCGAAGAAGCGGACATGTTCGGCCTTGCGCAACTGCACCAGCTTCGCGGCCGCATAGCAAGAAGCACTTCAAAGTCATACTGTCTGCTGGTCGCGCAGACAGAAAACGAAATTGCAAAAAGCAGGCTCGAGATAATGGAACGAAGCAATGACGGCTTTGAAATAGCAGAGCATGATTTGAAACTGCGCGGGCCGGGCGAGCTTTTAAGCTCTCGCCAGCACGGTCTGCCCGATTTTAAAATTGCAAATATAATCGACGATTTCGACCTGCTGCAAATGGCCAGAAAAGACGCCTTTGAATTGGTTGAAAAAGACCCGATGCTCACATCGGTCATGCATAAAAATATCCGCGCTGAGCTTGTTCGCAAATTCAGCGGCAGCCTGACGCTGGTTGACGTAGCCTGATAATTTTAATCCCCTTGCAAAATCCAATATTTTAATTAAAATAACACTCTAATTTTATTGATTATGGAGGAATTTCAATGGTAAATATCAGCGATTTCGGGGCTGTTGGAGACGGGAAAACCGCCAATACAAATGCTTTTTCCAAAGCTATTGAGAAATGCTCAAAAGAAAAAGGCGGAAAGGTAATTGTCCCCGCGGGAAAATATCTGACCGGCCCGATTCATTTAAAAAGCAATATGACCCTGCACCTTGAGAAAGACGCAGTAATATTATTCAGCGACAATTTCAACGATTACCCGGCGGCAAAATCAAGATGGGAAGGCGTGGAGTGCTTCGGATATTCGCCCTGTATTTACGGCGAAAACCTGGAAAATGTTTCAATCACGGGCCCCGGAATAATTGACGGCCAGGGACAAGCATGGTGGAAAGAATTTAGAAAACGCAAACAGGGTCCCAAAGAACCCGTTACCGCCCGCGATAAAGAATTCGTAAAACTTAATGACGGTATCGACTTGTCGGCTTGCGGCGGAGGCGGCATTAAATCTTTCTTTTTCAGGCCGCCGCTGATTCAATTTAATAATTGCTCAAATGTATTGCTCGACGGTTTTACGGTACGCAACTCTCCTTTCTGGAACACACATATTCTTTATTGCAAAAACGTTACAATTAAAAACGCAACATTCCAAAATCCCCAGGACGGGGCTAACGGCGACGGGCTGGATATCGATTCCTGTAACGGCGTTCAGATATCCGGCTGTAATTTCGACGTGAATGATGATTGCCTTTGTTTTAAATCAGGAATCGGTGAAGACGGCATACGTGTAAATAAACCCTGCGAAAACGTTGTCGTAAAGAACTGTAACATGCTGCATGGTCACGGCAGCATTGTAATGGGTTCTGAAACCGCAGGCGGCATTAGAAATATTGAAATTTCCAACTGCATCTTTTACGGAACCGACCGCGGCATCAGAATAAAATCCAGACGGGGAAGAGCCGGCGGCGTAGAAAATCTTACGCTTAATAAAATCACTATGAACGGCGTGGGCTGCCCGATAGTTATGCACTTATATTATGAATGCGGCGCCCAACCTGAAGAAATCCCAGCCCTTTCCGACCGAAATGCAAGGCCAATCACGGCAACTACGCCTTACATTAGAAACGTAAAAATAACAAACGTTACAGCCAACAACGCTCAAACCGCAGCGTGTGTCTTTTTAGGTCTGCCGGAAAGACCGATTTCAAATGTTTTATTTGAGAATGTCAAAATCACAGTGGACAAAAACGGCAAACCCGGACGACCGGCAATGGCTTTTGGTATGAAAGAAATGCATGGCGAAGGACTCATTGTGGATCTTGTAGAAAACTTTGTCCAGCGAAATACCCATATAGAAAGTAATCGCTTTTAGTGGGAAGCGCCCTCGCCTGAAAGGTATTTTACTATATCGCCCACTACTGCTTTGGCATCGCCGAAAACCATTAGCGTTTTGTCGGCATAGTAAAGCTCGTTTTCGATACCGGCAAAACCAGGATTCATACTGCGTTTGATAGCAAGGCAAGATTTAGCTTTATCAGCGTCAATAATAGGCATACCATAAATAGGACTGCTTTTGTTTGTGCGGGCGGCCGGATTTACAACGTCATTAGCACCAACCACAAGCACAACATCCACCTGCGGCATTTCAGGATTGATATCGTCCATCTCGACAAGGTCGG
This sequence comes from Sedimentisphaerales bacterium, assembly GCA_050014075.1. Classification (GTDB taxonomy): domain Bacteria; phylum Planctomycetota; class Phycisphaerae; order Sedimentisphaerales; family UBA12454; genus UBA12454. Next base: position 26,694 of record JBEKEA010000023.1, read on the forward strand.
TATAAGGAATGTCGGCCTCAGCCAGCAGAACGTTCATATGCCCCGGCATTCGGCCCGCAACCGGGTGAATGGCGAATTTAACTATGATTCCGCGTTTAGTAAGCTGGTCGTAAAGTTCCCGCACGCGATGCTGCGCCTGCGCAACTGCCATACCGTATCCGGGCACAATGACCACTTTGTTTGCCTGTTCCATAATTTGTGCGGCATCTTCCGGAGTTGCGCTCTTTACGGTTTTTTGCTGCGCATCGGCGATGGCAGCCTGCACCTGACCAAACGCCCCGAACAGCACGTTGGTGAAACTGCGGTTCATCGCCTTGCACATAATAATTGAAAGTATCAGACCTGACGAACCATCGAGCGCGCCGGCAATGATAAGGAGCTTGTTATTCATAACAAAGCCCATAGCAACCGCCGAAAGGCCGGCGTAAGCATTCAGCATGGAAATGACCGTCGGCATATCCGCCCCGCCGATTGGTATAATCAACAGGACGCCAAACAGTAATGCCAAAAAAATGATAACAGGAAAGATGAACTTATAATTTGCGTCAATCGACAGCACTATACAGCCGATGACGGCAACGCCCAAAAGACCCATATTGACGAAGTTTTGCCCTTTATAAGTAATTGGACGCGTCGGAATAATTTCCTGCAATTTGCCGGCGGCCATCAAACTGCCGGTGAAAGTCAAAAATCCCAAAAGCACCTCGGCACAAAGCGCTGCTGCACGGAAGTGACCAAGCTCATGTCCGGATGAGCTAAAGCTGAGATAAAACTCAGCGACGCCCACAAGCCCGGCAGCCAGGCCGCCAAATGCGTGCGAAAGAGCCGTTCGCTGGGGAACAGCCGTGAGCGGAACCCACGACAAAGGAACACCTACTACCGTCCCGACTATAACTGCTAAGGCAATCCATTTATAATTCACCGCTACTATAGTCGGGTTCATCAATGTGCCTATTACGGCTACGAGCATCGCAGCAACGCCGGAAACCACGCCCCTGCGGGCGGTTTGCGGGTCATTCATCCACTTCAAAGAAAAAATAAACAGGATGGCAGAAATCAGGTATATAATATGAATGTAGGTGTTCATTTATTGGCCTCGCGTTTTTTGAACATCTTCAACATACGGTCGGTAATTAAAAAACCGCTAACGATATTGCAAACAGAGGCCGCAATGGCGATAAGACCTATAATATTAAATTTAAAATCCGCATGCTGCTGGCCGGCGATAAGAATAGAGCCGACCACGGCAATGGCTGAAATCGCGTTGGTAAGCGACATCAAAGGCGTATGCAGCAGGCGCGAGACCCGGCGAATAACGTCTAAACCAATAAACGTCGCAAGCACAAAGACAAAAAGTAATGAAATATAATCAATTTCCATTCAGAGATATCCTTAAAAACTACTTTTTAACTGCCGGGCTGAGAACCTGTCCGTTGTGCGTCATCAGGCAGCTTTTAATAATTTCATCTTCGAGATTCAGAACGAAATTTTTAGCGTCCTTGTCCCAGAACTCCTCGATGAGACTAAGCAGGTTGGTGGAATAAACCTTGCTTGCCGGAACAGGCACACGACCCTGCAAATTTGCCAGACCGATAATTTTAACGCCGTTCTTATCGATAATCTGATTTAAAACCGAACCTTCGACGTTGCCGCCGCTTTCGATTGGCAAATCCACAATTACACTGCCCTTTTTCATCCCAGCCACAATATCCGCCGTAATGATAATCGGAGCTTTTTTGCCGAAAACCTGGGCCGTAGTAATAACCACATCCGCCGCTGCGCAAAGTTTTTTCATTCCTTCCCGCTGTTTGGCTATTTGCTCTTCGGTCAGCGCTTTGGCGTAACCATCTTTCGTCTGGCCGGTTTCGCCGAGGTCAATTACGACAAATTTTGCGCCCAGCGACTGCACCTGTTCGGCCACTACCGGTCTTGTATCGAAGGCTTCAACATTTGCGCCGAGCCGCTTAGCTGTTGCGATGGCCTGCAGACCGGCGACACCTGCTCCGATGATAAACACTTTAGTCGCCATAATCGTGCCGGCGGCGGTTGTCATCATCGGGAAAATCCGGTTGAGATTATCTGCCGCAAGAATCACCGCTACGTAACCGGCCAGGTTGGCCTGCGAAGTAAGAGCGTCCATCTTTTGTGCACGCGTAATGCGCGGAATCATTTCCATACTGATGGCGCTGACTTTTTGGGCGGATAATTTCTGAATTAAGTCTGACTCGCTGAACGGGTCGAGAAAACTGATATGAATACTTCCCTGCTTTAACCAGCCGATTTCCTCAATCGGCGGCTTGCGAAGCCGCAGCACCATATCCGCCGACGACAAAGCCGCCTGGCGGTCCTGTGCCACAGTCGCGCCGGCTGCGATATAATCGGCATCTGAATATTCGCAGGTATTGCCAAGGCCGGCTTCAACTATTACTTGTGCTCCTTGTTTGACTAATTTGGCGGCGTTTTCCGGAACCATAGCAGTGCGGTTTTCGCCGGGATGTCTCTCTTTTGCGATATAAATTCTCACTTAATCGCGTTCCTTCACTTAATA
>JBEKEA010000024.1:0-28032 GCA_050014075.1 Sedimentisphaerales bacterium
TCGCGAATTACCGCGCGTGCCTTCATCGTCCCGAAAGTTATAATTTGCGCGATATGACCGTATTTATTTCTGACGTAATCTAAAAGTTTCGCCCTGCCGTCCTGGCAGATATCAATATCGATATCCGGCAATTCGTTTCGCTCAGGGTCCATAAACCGCTCGAACAGCAAATCGTATCGAATCGGGTCGACATTGCAAAGTCCAAGGCAGTATCCGACAACCGTGCCGACTCCGCTGCCCCTTGCTCCCGTCGGAATATTATTTTCCGCTGCGTATCTGCAAAAATCCCATACAATCAGAAAATAACTCGAAAATCCTTTGCTCTCGATAACTTTCAATTCGTGGTCAAGCCGCTGTTTTATTTCGTCAGTGATTTTGCCGTAGCGTTTCTCCGCGCCTTCATAACAAAGTTTAGTTAGAAACTTATCAGCCGTCGTGCCGTCCGCAGGCTTGAAACTCGGCGCATGCCTGCTCTTTGTATCGATTTCAACATTGCATCTTTCCGCGACCAGCAGCGTATTATCGCACGCCTCCGGAACATCGGCAAACATCTCGCGCATTTCCTTGCAGCTCTTCACATAAACATCTGGCGGATAATGCATCCTGTCAGGATCCGGAACTTTTTTGCCGGTGCTTATACAGGTCAGCGCATCGTGCGCTTCATAATCGGATGCGTCGATAAAATGACAGTCATTCGTTGCCAGCAGAGGTAGTGACATCTTTTTCGCCAAATCTATTATCGCCTGCCGAACATGAGGAGCATCGGTAGGTTTGTGATCCTGAATCTCCATAAAGAATCTTTTTTCGCCGAAAATCTTCAGATAATCTTCGACTGCCCTCTTGGCCGCCTCAATATCCTGCCTTGCGAGCATCGCGTTGACTTCGCCCTTCATACACGCCGTCGAGCAGATAAGCCCTTCGTTAAGTTCAGCCAGAATTTCTTTATCGATTCTCGGCCGGTAGTAAAATCCTTCGGTATATCCGATACTCGCCAGTTTCAGCAGGTTTTTATACCCGGCATTGTTCTCCGCCAGCAGTATAAGATGATACGCCGCGTCAGAAATTGAGGCTTTTTGTTTGTTAAGTCTGCTGTCCGGCGCGACATACGCTTCGATTCCGATGATTGGCTTGATATTTGCGGCTTTTGCGGCAAGGTAGAAGTCGATAACGCCGAACATATTGCCGTGGTCGGTTATCGCGGCGCTGGTCTGCCCATCGGCAGCGCATCGGGCGAAAAGTTTTTCCGGCACAATCGCCCCATCCAGCAGCGAATACTGCGTATGTAAATGAAGATGACTAAATCCCTTCTCCGCCATATCTTATAACCTTATGAATGATTGCGCCAGTTTTCTATCAATTGCTTATTATAGAATCAGAAATGAAAAATAAAAAAGAAAAATATAATTTGTTTTATTTAATTTGGTAATTGGTTAGCCCCGTCATCTTAAATCCGTCTTAAGCGGATTTGATGACGGGGTTCGTCGTCGGGTTTATTATTCCTTTTGCTCTTTCTTGGATTTACATTCTTTTTTGTCTTTGTCCATCATTGGGCAGCTGGCTTTATTAGGTTCTGCCGCACAGGCCGCTTTTTTAGGGCATTTTCCCATTTCACCCTTATGTTCGCAGCTCTTTTCTTCGCGTTCGCCATAACCTTCTTTTTCGCATTGGGATTTATGTTCAAATCGGCCTTCGCATTCCCTTTCGCCTCTTTCCCGGCATTCTCCCATGCCCCAGCCGCCGCACGGCCCCATCATATTATGATGGCCGCAGCAATGCATATGCATCATAGTCATCATATGGCCGAATACTGCTCCTATCGCCATAAATGCGATGGCAATAAATAGTGCTTTCCAGCTTTGGCAGCAGCAGCAATGTTTACTTTCATTTTTATTTTCGTTTTCGCCCATTTTTTATTCTCCTTAAAATTAGGTCTTTTCGAAGTCATAATAATACCACAACCTCCCTCAAATACAATCGTTAAGATGCCCAAGCCATAATCCAGAATTCCTTATTTTATCTCTTAATAACTCTGTAAATTATTATCTTGAATAGTTGTCGCTGTTGAAATTCATTCCGTACTCTTCTGAGGGCTTATTATCTATTTTCCATTTTTTTTCTAATAGGTCAAACCGCCCGCAAGTTGGGCTTATAGTACCATTTCCATTTATAATTATATTTACAAGTTCACTACATTTTGAACGACAGTAGCTGGCTTTATGTCCATTTGAAAAGTGAATTGCAAACCCATTGACTATATTGTTTTCAGATCGCAATTCAAGTACCTCATAGTTTGGCAATTTAAGATATTTCGACATTTGGGCAAAACTTTCCAGCCATTTATTATTCCAAAATAACATCGCATCATAGAAAGCAAAACATTTACAAATCAACTCGTTAATTGTCTGCAAATCAATCTGGCGTGGGTATCCTCCTTCACGCATTCTAAAATATTCGTCCGTTACAATATAGTCAGAATGACTGACCGCATTGCGTATCTCCTCGCTAAAAATTTCATCAATACATCTAATAATTTCATTCTCATTTAATTTTTGAGCCAATTTCTTGATCTCGCCGAATTTTTTCTTAGCTGAGGGAGGGATTACTTGTTTCTTCTTTTTTGGGTTATTTTTGTTCCGAACATCAATAAGATTTTTGAAAGGCCACATAGTATATTTCTGTCCATCCAAACATCTAAGAGTGTTAAATATCAATTCATGACCCACCGTCATTTCAACGAGATGGCAGTACATTACCAATCCTATTCTTGTTGCTGCTCTAAAATTTTTTTGTTCGTAAGCTTGCTGTAGACATTTATTGAAATCTTTCAGTGTTTCTTTGGCCGAACTTAGTGTATCCCACCCCTCATCCTCACAACCACTTACTCGCAACATGGTACAAATAAACTCAAAAGGATTCTTCTTTATAGCTTTTAGGGCTAAATCGCATAAGTATCCATGATATTTTGAAATGTATAGTTCTTTTAAATCCTCGCCTGATTCTTCTTGTTCTGCCATAGAAACCTCAATCTGAAAAAACCGAATAATAATATAATAATAGTAATAATAGGGTACGTTTATTATTTTTGATTCGGTGGTCAGAGTTTTTATTTTTGTTCAATCTCGAGCACAATACGGAAACCAGTATCATCCATATGTCGCCATGATTTGCGACAGTCTCGGTTAGCTGAACGACAATCTTCCGGCTCTGAATCCCATGCACCGCCTCTGCGTATAGGCTCGTCGCCGCCTGCCATCGGATCAACTGCAGGACTGTCTTGGTAAAAATATTTTATGTATCTATCACGGCACCATTCCCAGACGTTTCCATGCATATCATATAAACCAAAGGGGTTAGGAGGATAGCTGCCAACGGCGACAGCTCTTTCCATATACTTGCCTTTAACGCCATTACCATATACTGCGGTTGCATCGTAATTGGCTTGTTCAGAATTTATAGTTTCTCCGGTATAAAATGGGGTTGTCGTTCCAGCCCTGCAAGCATATTCCCATTCTGCTTCAGTCGGTAGTCTGAATCTTAATCCAGTCTTTCGGTAAAGCAGAGAAAGTTCCTCAGCAAACCTATTTGCTTGGTTGAATGAAACCCGGTCTGCAGGGTTATTAAAATCTTTGGAATAAAATATTTTTTCTGTAGAATGGAAAATCGTTTGGTATTGGATTTGTGTTACTTCATATTTGCCCATATAAAAAGGTTTACTGATTTTTACATGGTGAACAGGCCCCTCATCTTTATCTCTTTTTTTCTCAGATTTTGGCGAACCCATCTCGAATTCACCTGCCGGAATAAATACAAATACCATCGTTACATCATTGCCGAGAGCGATAGTCTTTTCGAGCGGCAGATTTGCTTTAGCAGCTGCCATTTTCTGCTGCTGTGTAGCTGGCGATTCCTGCAATTGAGTTCTTTCTACTGCTACGACAACAGCCGCAATAAGCAAGACCATAGATGTAGTGATAATTTTTTTCATAATTTATCCTCTCTTAAATTTTTTGTTCTTTTCTTGATTTTTAAAAATTCTACCGCTTTTTCTTTACAAACTCAACCAAATTATATGCTTAAAAATACTTGTCCGCCTCAGGCGGATCGGTAAAACAACATAACGCTTGGCATTCTTTGCTTTAAGGCATAATCCCTTAGGGCGGAAAAAGTTCGTGCCGATTCGTGTTTATTCGTGGTTAATTTAATCCGCGTCATCCGCGCAATCCGCGGTTTCGTGTCTACGAACTATTTAACTGCCACAACCGAAATTTCAACTCTTCCATCTTTCGGCAAAGCTTTTACTGCGACTGTCGCCCTCGCCGGATAAGGCTCGGAAAAATAACTGGCATACACCTCATTCATTTTTGAAAACTCATTCATGTCCGCAAGAAATACATCTGCCTTGACGACATTTGCAAGTTTGCTTCCTGCCGCGGTTAGAACTGCCTTTATATTTTCGATTGCCTGTTTCGTTTCAGCCGCGATTCCTCCTTCGGCCAGTTTTCCGGTTTGCGGGTTAAGTCCCAACTGCCCCGACACAAAAATTATCTTTCCTGCCGAGATTGCCTGCGAATAAGGCCCGATTGCCGCCGGCGCATTTTCCGTTTTTATTTTTTTTATCGTATTCATTTTTTTTTATTCCTTATTTTTACGTTGCATTTATCTATACCCTAAACCCTATCCCCTGTCCCCTAACATTTGTTTTTCAAATTCTAACATTTTCTTTTTTGTTTTGCTTCCGCCTGCCGCGGAGAAATTTCCGATTTTTCCATCGCTGCGGATTACTCTATGGCACGGAATCAGCAGCGGCAGCGGATTTTTCGCAAGAACGCTTCCTGCCGCCCTTGCCGCTTTTTCAAATCCCGCCTTCTTTGCAAGTTGCGAATATGTAATTGTCTGTCCGGGAGGAATCCTTTTGCAGACATTTAATACCTTTTTTGAAAAATCTGTGAGTTCTTCCCAGTTTAACACAAATCTTACCTTTTTTAACTCTGCATAACATCCCTTATAATAAGCTTTTATGCTTTTTTGTATATCCGGATACATTTGTTTGTCTTCTGAAACACCCTTAAACATACCGACCAGTAGGTATTTCTTAGCTATGTTAAAATAGGGCATCGGCAGAGTCGAACGGATAAGGCCTTTGCCATCGGCCAATAGTCCGAAAAAACCATCGGCCGTCTTAAAAATTACGTATTTTAAGTCATTTTTCCTCATTTCCCTATTTTGCCTGATTTTAAAATAATGTTCAAAGAAAAAACTTTCTATATATAAAATTCATTTCTGTCAGTTTTATATGATTTTTTGTAGAATACGACTGAAAAATCTGCACGAAATAGAATATGCCAAAGAAAAAACGTTCGACAAATAGACATCTGCCAAAAGACCTGCAAATCCTCTACGAAGATGATTATCTCCTCGTAATCGACAAACCCGCGGGACTGCTGACTGTCCAGACAGAAACAAACAAAACCCGAACCGCCCAATACATCCTGACCGATTACGTGCGCAAAGGCAATTACAAATCTCGAAACAAAATTTTCACCGTTCACCGCCTCGACCAGTGGACTTCCGGCGTGCTCATCTTCGCAAAAAGCGAAGAAATAAAAATGCAATTGCAGGCCCAGTGGAAAGACACAGAAAAAAAATACATCGCGATAGTTCACGGCCGGATGCCTCAGAAGGAAGGAATTATTTCATCATACCTTGCCGAGAATAAAGCCTTTGTCGTTTATTCCACAACCGACCCGGCCAAAGGCAAACTCGCTCAGACCGCTTACAAGGTCCTGAAAGAAACGCCTGGTTTCAGTATGCTGGAAATTAATCTTTTGACCGGCAGGAAAAATCAGATACGCGTTCACCTGACCGATAAAGGCTGTCCGATTGTCGGCGATAGAAAATATGGAAAGTCCGGCGATGATTACAAAAGACTTGCCCTTCATTCCAAATCAATTTCTTTTAAACACCCCGTCACCGGAAAACAAATGACATTCGAAACCCGCTTGCCCGCTTATTTCCATAACCTGATAAAAAATTAACCGCCCTGTTATTTTGCGAAAAAAAAATCCGCTGTTGTACAGCGGATTCCCCCACATCGCTATTAACGCAAAAAAGAAAGCTTGCCCGCCTCTGGCGTGGTTCACGCACCCACGGCAAATGGTTTTATTTTTTATGAGAGGCAGTTTTTGCGAACTGCTGATATTTTCGTTTCCTGCGGTTGATTGTTCTTACAGGTTCGATAACCGGTTGTTCATTTGTGGCAGCTTCGACCGCTTCGGCAGGCGTGGCTGCATATAAATCTGCGCCGATTTCTTCCCATAAACCTTCGGCTCTGCCGAAAACTCCGCCGCAAAGCATTATCCTCATATTCGGCCAGGCGTTAACCTCCCTGATTCGGTCGATTATGCTGCGGACTTCCGGCGTTTCCGATGGCTCGGTGCCGTAAATAATTAAAACGTTGGGACTAAATTCGTGAATGTATGTCAAAATATCGTCATTGCTTAGCCCGCCGCCGGTAAATCTGACGCTCCAGCCGGAACTTTCAAACATATCAGCTATCATCTGCCCGCCAAGCTCGCTTATCTCTTTTAATGAACTGCAAATGACAACCCTTTTTTCGTTCTCCGGCTGTCGGGGCAATTTGTTTTGTAATTGATCAATTATCGTGCGATTAATCCGTGTCGCCAAATGCTCCTGAACCGATGTTATCTTCTCCGCCCGCCAGAGCTTATCAATCTCCATCATCATCGGCCATATAACATCGCTGTAAACGCCGACTATAGAAGCATTGTTGTTGTGCAATACATCTTCTATAACTTCACGACATGCACGACGATCACCTATAAGTAACGCTTCCATATACCGCTGCAGATAAGCTTCTTTCAACATAGCAAATTCTCCAAAATCAAAGTTATAGAAGTTAAACTATTGCTCTACAAATACTTATACTTAATATTACTTTTATTCTGATTTTAATGCCTTGTTCTATCTTCTGCCCGCCCTGAGCTTGTCGAAGGGTTAACTTGTTAACTTAGGCAAGCTGTATAATGTATCGGGATGTTGAATTTAAAATCTTTAGTTAAAATAGGCAAAATAATGAAAAGAGGTAAAAATTTTTTCAAAATATCCCGGAATATTGGGAAATACGCCTTTTTTTCAAAAAAACACAGATTTTCCTTGATTTTATGTTAGAATATGGTATAATACCCATGCAAATTAGATTATTTTCAAATATTTTGTCATTTCGAGCGACCCCTTAGGGGGAGTCGAGAAATCTAACCAAACAACCCTTTTCCCATTTTTTAATAATCTAAATCTTTGTGTCTTAGTGCCTTAGTGGCTACGAGGAGTTTTTATGAAAAAGCGCAAAATTGATTATCTAATGTTCAGACTTCAGGGCCGGATAGTAAAGATTGACCCGGATATCTATTACCGCATCTTCAATAGACGGCCCGAAAACCCCGCTAAATATAATGATGGCATTACAACAATTATCCTTGCCAATGGCCGTTACCCTACTCTCGTTTACGGCAAAGTCCGGCCCCGCCGTCTTTTGCTTTCCCGTTTTGTTATGAACGCTGAGGATGGCCAGATTGTTGACCATATAAACAGAAACCCCTGCGATAATCGCAGATGTAATCTGCGTTTCGTAACCAAAAGGCAGAACAACCTGAACAGAAGATGTAAAAACTCCTCAGGCTTTATTGGCGTTAACATTAAACGCAAAAATGGCGGTTATTCTTGTGTAGCCAAATTTCAGTGTGCCAACGGCAAAGAGCTGACCTTTCGCCTGCCTGACAGTCCTGAAAATCGGATTGTTGCCGCCTTTGCAAGGGACAGGTTTGTTTTGCAGCAGGGTGAGGAGAATTACGCCCCTTTGAATTTCCCCTGCTTTAAATATGAGCCGTTCAGGAGCTTCTTATTGGAGGAAAATTTACGAAAATACAAAAAACGCCGTATTTAACCTCGTCAGACCCCTTTTTTAAGGGATATTTTAGGTACCTATGGCATGGCTTAATAGCCCTTGAGTTTGAAAAGAAAAAGAGTAGAATTTTTTAAAATGATCAAAACCACAAAGGCAATTGAAACATTTAAAAAAAATATCAGCAGGACAGATGCCCTTATTGAAGCCATGCAGAAAATAAAAGCTTATAACCGTTTATATCAAATGAATTGTGCCAATAATTATCCAGAGCAAGCAAAAGAAATAAAAACAATTCAAGATAAACAGTTGGTATGGATAGAGCAATCCTGCGCAGAACATGCAATTATTTCATTAGCAACCGCATTTGAAACTTACTACAAAGATCTATTCCAAGAATTACTTTCAAAGCATTACTTTTGGGTTACCTCTAAGTCAAGTAAAATTAGCAATATACGGGATTTGATAGAATCAAAAGAAATAATTGGCTTTGAAGAAATTGAAAAAAAATTAAAAATCTATAATCGATTTGATTACATCAACATTTTCAATGAACTTTCGATTCCTTTTCTTTCGCCTAAAGATAAAGTTCTTATCGAGTATATTTATGCAAAAAGGAATTATTATGTACATAATGCAAACAGATCGGATAAGAAAACTAAATTATTAAAAACACCTTTAATAGATCAAAAAGCAATCCAAACAGAAGCAAAAAGGCTTACTACTAAATTTAAACGTTTGATATTTTCTCTCCATAAAAGAATGTTTAATTTTGTGAGTAGCGGCCCCGATATGTGAAGGTCTATATGGCTGATAGCATTTCAAAAGAACGAAGAAGTTGGAATATGTCCCGGATTCGCAGTAAAGATACGAAACCTGAACTTTTAGTCCGTTCAATACTTCATAAAAAGGGATACCGTTTCCGGCTCCACCAAAAAAATTTGCCAGGCAAGCCGGATATTGTTTTATCAAAATATAGAACATGTATTTTTGTTCAAGGTTGCTTCTGGCATCAACATAAGGGGTGTATCGACGCATCAAAGCCAAAGACAAATTCATCGTACTGGCAGACTAAATTAAAACGGAATAAACAGCGAGATCAACAAAATTACAAAAAATTAGTTTCACTTGGCTGGCAAGTAATAATATTTTGGGAATGTGAGTTAAGGGATGTAAACAATGTTATATCAAACATTAAACTAATAGGAAATGCATAATTTATAAGCGAACTTCATGTTGAGCCAAATATTCTCTATATCTATTCACTGGATATCGTGCTGCTTCGAGCAAATCAGTAGATTTTAAAATCATTTTCTCTAATAGTTCTGGATTATTAGCAAGAAGCATATCAATATCTTTAATAGAACATATTTTTTCTATAAGCAATTTTGCCAAACCGATTTCGTCAGGCAGAGGCATAGGATGTAATTCTGTTGCTACGATACCTGAATGGTCAGTTCTAGATTCTGTGAATTGGTCAAAACGAAAAGCCAAAGAAAGCATATTGGGTTTTCGTCGTCGATCTACTCTATACCAACAGCTATCAAGCATGGTTACTGGCCATAAAGGATTGCCGCTCATCATCATTCGCAATAACCATTTTCCGATGGCCAGACCAAAGATTTGAGCAAAATGCGGAGATCTTAGCTTTCTAATGAGCGCTACATTTGTTTGAATTCCTGCAATCGCTATCCCTATTAGGCCTTCCAATTTTTCTCTGAAATCGCTGCTATGTTCAGCGTTGTGCAAGATATTTTCCCAATATTGGGTAAGATGTTCTCTCTTTATCAATCTTGTATCCGAACGCGTTGTTAGGAAAAAAAGCCATGGTTCGCTACGGGATTTAATTTGTAAGTTAAATAGATTATAAATCGCATCATGGTAAGGAGGTCCTTCTAATGGTGAAAGGCTATCGCACAAATCAAGGTTTATCACGTCAAAGCTTCCGAAATCTTCTAAACGTTGATATGCAACGGATTTATTGTCTGCAAGTGAACAGAAATCATCTTTCAGAACTGAGGAACTGCTGTGGACTTTGAATACCTCGCTTTTTGATATGTTTAATTCGGAAATATTTTCATTTGCAGGCAATCCGTTATTGAAACCTAGACATTTAAGCGGAACACTTTTTTGCTCACACAATTCGGATAATGTCCTGATATCAAGCAAATCATCTCCGGGAAGACTTAAATAACGAAGGGGCCGATCAGAGATATGCAGGTCATCAATGAGGCGTGCTACTTCTGCATTCCATTGTTCATAGCGGACCCACTGTTTGCGTGGCTTATGCCACGGTTTGAATTCTTTCGGGATTACATCAAATCCGGCAATTAAATGAGCCGGTAATGATGCCGCAAAAACATCATTTATGAGATTTTCTTGATTTGATTCTTCCGGCATTTATATTCTCAAAACAAAAGATACTGGCAATTTGTTTCAAAAGGTCTTGCTGTGTCTTGTAAGACATTTCGTCAAAGACGCCAAATGCTTCAAGAACTTTAGCCACCGCTTCCATTTTATCCTGAAACAGTTGCAACTGATTTTGCGATTTTCTATCCTTGGATTTTTTAGTTGGGTAATCTGACAATATATAGTTACGGTCAAAAACCAAATGCCCAGATTTTCTGACATCTACGGCCTTTTCAGATGAATCTACAAAGGTAATTCGAGCAGGTTCTCTTGTTTTATCTGGGCTGATTTTAGAAATCTTATCTTTCACATACTCATTAAATTTAGTTTGAGTTTCTTTACTGGTTTTCTCCCGTAATTGATTTAGGATTTCTTGGGCAATTGCCTTGTGTTTTGATGCAAGCTGCCGTAAAGCATTATGTACCCACGTTGCGATGTATTGATAATGGGGGTGCGCATAATTAAAAGATTCTCTGTCAATATTTAGCGCTGCGTCCAATCCTTTATTAACAAATATTTCAGCGGTTATTTGTTTTAGGCGAGTTTGTTCCGATACTTGATACTTCATGAATGTTTCATCAAATAATGTGCCACTGGCATCATTTATTCGAATTAGCACACCTATATGTTCTTTGGGGACGATTTTGGCATTCCAAAAAAGATATGCCTCAAAAGATAAGGTTTCGCCGCCACGGATTTCTTTTGGAATGTGAGTTAGCTTAGGTTCGTCCTTGCCAATAAACATTAAAGGGTGATCGATTGAATGACTTGTTTTTGATAAATCGGTAAATTGAAGGGGTCTCAAGAGTCGTATTCCATCTATTACTACTTCGAAACTATGGGTAATTCCTCGTTCGGGAGTTGATAGTTTAAGTACATCGCGAACTCTCTCGCTTTTAGACAATTCGACCTCTTCAGCACGATTGTTCCTTGCATTTCCAAGGCTAAAAACAGGAATTTTATCGTTTCCTGAAATATCAAACGGATGTTTAGAAATATAGTCTACTGGAATTTCTAAGCTAAGTGTCCAGATAAGCTTAAGATAGTTATCGAAGGTGTTTTCCAAACTTGGTGTAGGCCCGGATTCAACATATTCGTTGGCCATTGCTTCAACAAGTTTATGGAATTTTTTCTCCGGTGAATCCTGGGGCTTCCAAGGGACTTTGGGTTTATCGTGTATTTGATTAGGTATTTTTTTGTCCACACATCCAATATGATAATGAGGCGGGTCAAGCGGTTTCACTTCTGGGTCGTTATCAGGAGAGGGATAGCATGCCCGCCATCTTAAACGGCTTTGCAATTCATCTTTTGTTTTGTTATGGAGATTGCGGAGGTTAATCTCTGTACCGTGCGATTTTTTATCTTTGGCCGGAACACGCCAAATTTTAACATTTCCTGTTTTAAACTTCTTACTAACAGATAAATTGTCTTCTGAATGTGTTTCCAGAGTAATATCTGCAACGGTTCTATAATCAGAACCTTTGGTCTTTGTTATGATCTGAAATTCACGAGTTAATTGAGCTACTGAAAATAAACCAATTCCTATTTTGCCAATCAATTTTCTGCCACCAGGGCTTTGGTAAGGATTATTCTTGTCCACAATCCCTAGGTCAATCCCATCATGGGTTCGCTTTGGACTTCCGCCGATACTTTTAATTAGTGATGCCAGTGCTTTGTCGGTTAAACCATTTCCGTCGTCACGAATAATAATATTATCAAAACGTGGCGCATCAGTTTCGATATTCACATGTTCGGCATCTGCATCATAAGCATTACTAATCAATTCTCTAATGGCAGAAGATGGCTGGCGATAAATACCATCTGTAATTCTGCTGAGTACGCGATCGGAAGTTTCAAGTGTCGCAGTGGTAATTTTGCCATTTTCGCCATTTTCAATTATTTCATTAGCCAAGTTTTCGATTTGTTTTGTTTCTGTCATATCTCTACTCCATAATTTTAAGGAGCACTTTTAGTGCCGCCTGCCCTAAAGCTGTGGGGACAGCATTTGCGACTTGTTGAATTTGCGAACCATGCTTTCCATAAATAATGAAATTATCCGGTAACTCTTGCAGCCGTGCCGCTTCTCTTGCAGTAATACTGCGAGATTCCGAAAAATGCGCAGGCGGAGCTCTGTGGCCACATATAAGAGCTCCTGCTGATTTATCAGGATGTAACTTTCTATATGATAATGGGCCTGTCCCGGGAGCAATCGTAGCTATTTTTTTCTTCACCTTGGCGGAATGTTGCATTGCAAAATGATTATATATACCATTGGCCGACAAATCATCAGTATAATTATCCGGGCGAACTGGTGCCACAGGTAAACCTGCAAAGACCTCTGAGACAGTTTTGGGATCTTTGTATTCATTCTCAAGCAGTTTTTCTATGCATTGTTTTGCAACAGGCTTTTTTGTAATAAAAAAAAGTGCACGACTGCGTTTTTGCGGAGTGCCAAAACTTTCAGCATTAACTAAAACAGGGCAAACATAATAATCTGATTTTTTTAAAATTTTGGTGAATCGTGAGACATAACTTGAATATTTCTCAAAAAGGACGGCAGAAACATTTTCGACTATAGCAGCTTTAGGTTTGATAGAAGAAATAGCTTTGGCTACTGCAACGAAAATCTTGTTTCTCGGATCATCTATTATACGCTTACCTGCGACAGAAAACCCCTGACACGGAGGACCGGAGACAATGATTAGCTCGGATTGACTTTTCTTTAATACTTTAGCAGTATCGATGATAGTCTGAATTGTTTTCTTTTTTTTGATGTTGTTACAAATCGATTGTATGGGAGCAAAGTTATGCTGATAAGTTTTTAGCGCGTTTTTGCAGATATCAACACCAATAATTGGCTGAAGTCCAATGTTTTGGGCTGCTAGTGATAGACCACCCAAACCGCAACACAAGTCAATTACTGCTTTTTTGCAGGATTCCATTATACCTAATTAGTTTAATTTCATGGACTTATAACGCAAATAAAAACTATAAAAGATTATCCTTAATTTCATACCAAATGTCAATAAAGAAGATTTAGGTGAAAGTATGCGATTTTGAATGAGTTATATGATCGGGGCGTAACGATGAAACCCCACCGCCACAGATCCGGGGGTTAAACATTTTTGGGCGTGGCGTTCAACAAATCCGAAATCCATTCTTCCCATCGGTTTGAGTTCCTGTCGAAGCTCACCTCGAGGGAAGGCTCCGGGCAGGGATGGTGAAAATTTTTAACTCTTCAAGAAGTCACCAATCAATTCTTCAAAATAAAACGGATAGACGTTGAGTCTGAGGGATTCGCCGGGGAATGAGCAGCCCTGTTTATCCAGAGCCTGGTCCAGTTTTTCTTTGTGGTGCGGAAAGCCTTCGTCGATTAATTTTATGATTACATTTTTCAGCTGCTGCTGTCTTTGTTTTTTTATTTTTATTTTTTCATCGCCTTTTTTTTCAGCCGCTCTGAAATACTCATAAACGGTTTTGACGGGCAGGTTTTTCATAAAATATTTTTCGAGAAAGTGCGGTATTTTTACCGGCAGCGCATTTTCCTGAATCGAATCCATAACTTCCTGCTGGGTATAATAGAGGAACGGGTCTGCGAAAAACAATGTCGGGACGTAATCGGTTCTTAAATCTGCAAGGTAATGGTGAAACGCATTTACTCCTATGCTGTGCAGCAGGTATTCGCTTGGGCCGTCGCCGATAAGAACTATATGGCAAAAACTATTCGCGTCCGGCCGATTGAATCTTGCTATGTCGCTGTAAGCCTGCTGGAGTCTGGGTTTTGTATGGCTGCGCACATCCATTATCAAAATTTTCGAGCCGGTTGTGTCATGGGCGGTTTTGTGAATATCTTCGGGTGTAATAGTTTTGCCATTGCCGGGTACTATTAACTGAACGGAAGCTGTGTCGGGGTAATCGTGGAGCCTTGAGCAAATATCTTCAGCAAGTATCCGGTCGAGGGTGATGATATGTATCGTGTTTTTTCGTTCTGTATAATGAAGCATTGATTAAATCTATATCCAAAAAGGGCAGTTAAGTCAAGTATTCAATAAGAACACAGAATTCAGAACACAGGACGCAGGAGGTATGGAAGTAAAGATGTAAGGAATGACGGAAATTGTTGACATTTGGTATAATTGTGGATAAAACGGTATGGACAGGGAACTTATGGCAGAGACGAAAAATCATAACCATAGCAATACGATAGTGCAGGATTTGGGCGCAGCGACGGTCAGGACTATCGGCAACTGCGGCAGATTCTCCAGATTCCAGGCCGATTCGCTTGTCGCATCGGTTGCGGCGTGTTTGCGGCCGGAGACTTATCCATTGATATGGAACCAGATGCTGGCAATCGGCGTAAAATCAGTGCCCGTTGTAATGATCACCGGAGCATTTGTTGGAATGGTGCTGGCGATTGAGGCGTTTGGACAGCTTTCGGGGCTGGGATTCGAAGAGCATCTGGGCGTACTGATAAACCTGTCGGTTGTTAAGGAGCTTGGGCCGGTGCTTGCGGCAATAATGCTTGCGGGCAGAGTCGGCGGAGCTTTGACGGCGGAGCTTGGCACGATGAATGTTACAGAACAGATTCTGGCGGTGCGAAGTATGGGAACCGACCCGATACGGTATCTTGTCGCGCCGCGACTGCTGGCGTGCCTGCTGCTTACTCCAATCCTGATTGTTTATGCGGATTTTCTGGGCGTTATCGGCGGATACTTAATCAGCGTGCCATACCTCGGAATCAACGGCAGAGCATATTGGGCGCTTAGCGCATCAGGCGTCGAACTTTGGGATATCACGGCCGGCATCGCAAAAGGATTTTTCTTCGGCGCGGCAATAGCGGGAGTAAGCTGCTATAAAGGATTTCACTGCAAAGAAGGAGCACAGGGAGTCGGCGAAGCGTGCACGGAAGGATTTGTCGGAAGTTTTATCTTAATCCTGGCAATAGATTTTTTCCTGATAGTGATATTAAAAGCTATTTACGAATCAATCTGGCCGATTAAGCTCCTGCTCTAAAAAAGGTAAAAACTGTGCAAAACGAAGGAATAATCGAACTGAAAGGCCTGACGAAAAGGTTCGGCGAAATTGTCGTGCTTAACGATATTTCTCTGACCTTCGAAAAGGGCAAAACGACAGTGATAATCGGGCCCAGCGGTTGCGGCAAAACGGTTTTAATAAAACATATAATTGTTTTACTTCGGCCAAGCGGCGGGGAAGTTTATTTTCATAATCAGAGAATCGATAATCTCGACGAAAAGGCACTGGGGAAGGTGCGAACACAGATGGGATTTTTGTTCCAGAGCGGGGCGCTTTTCGACAGTATGACGGTGCTGGAAAATGTGGCGTTCCCTGTGCAGCAGCATACCCAAATAAAAGACCAGGATAAAATCGATGAGCTTGTGAAGAATAAACTAACGCTTGTGGGGATGGATGGATTTCAGAATTATTATCCGGCAAGGCTATCCGGCGGGCAGCGAAAAAGAGTTGCGCTGGCACGGGCGATTGCACTTAATCCGGAAGTGATACTTTACGATGAGCCGACGACGGGACTCGACCCTATCAGGGCGGATATTATCAATGAATTGATTTTGAAGACGCAAAAGGCGCTGGGCATTACGAGCATTGTCGTAACGCACGATATGGGCAGCGCATGTAAAATCGGCGACCGGATAATTATGCTGCATAACGGCAAAGTGCTTGTCGACGGCGACGCTGATGCCATCAAAAACAGCACGCTTCCGGAGGTTCAGCGGTTTATCAAGGGCGAGGTGAGCGAAAAAGAGTTGGAGGGGCTGCAGGTTTCTTTCGAAGATATAAAAATTGACGAGCATAAATAAGGTTACAGGCTGGAAAATTCACTTCCGCAGGAAAAATGGTTAAAAAAAATTCACAACAAATAGCTGACGAACTTTCGCGATTGATTTCGGGCGAATGTATGTCCGATATTTTTACGCGCGTGGCGTTCAGCACGGACGGCAGCATTTATCAGATAGTTCCACAGTGCGTTGTCGCGCCGAAAAGCACAGAGGATATCGCAGCGGTTGTGAAATACGCCGGTGAAAATAATATACCTGTTGTCGCGCGAGGGGCGGGAAGCGGACTTGGAGGCGAATCGCTGACGAGTGGAATTATGCTCGATACGACCCGTTTTATGAACAAAATTATCAGCACAAGCGCAGACGGCGGAACGGTCTGCTGCCAGGTCGGAGTCGTGCTGGACGATGTAAATAAACATCTGGCAAAATTCGGGAAAAAAATCGGGCCTGACCCGTCGAGCGGAAACCGGGCGGTTGTCGGCGGTGTTGTCGCGAATAATTCAACAGGTATGCATTCACTTAAATACGGATATATCGCGAACTTCGTCGAAAAGATAAAAGCTGTCCTGGCGGATGGAAGAATTATCGAGTTTGTAAATGATGTCGGCAGCGGCGAGAAAAAACTTTCAAGAGACTGCTTTCAATTGCTCAACGAAAACGCCGACCTTATCGCAAAGGCCCAGCCTGAAACAAAAAGAAACCACAGCGGATACAACATAGCGGGCATTGTGCATAGCGGCAGAATCGATATGGCAAAACTTCTGGCCGGCTCTGAAGGAACACTTGCGGTTTTTTCGGAAGTTACGCTGCGAACGGTGGCCATACCGAAAATCTCGGCGGTTATTCAGTTTGAATTCGATTCGCTGGACAAGATGGCACGGGCGGTGCCGATGATTGTCGATTGCGGCGCAGCGGCATGCGAACTTATGGGCGAAGATTTAATCAGAATCGCAAGAGAGGCTTTCGAGCAATACCACGATATTCTCAATCCCAATTCGGTCGCAAGTCTGCTTGTCGAACAAACGGGCGAAAAAGTCGATGAAATAAAACAGAAAATTGAAAAAACTGTTTTGGCGGTCGGCGACCTTTGTTTTGACAGGAAAATTGTTTTCGACCCTGTCATACAGAAAAGACTTTTTAAGTGCCGCAAAGACGCGGTTCCGCTTTTGAGCAGAAAAAAAGGGTTGAAGCAGCCTGTGCCGTTTATCGAGGATGTTTCGGTCGATAATAAAAAACTTGCCGAATATACGGCAGGTCTGCAGAGAATCGGCGAAAAATATAAAGTCGATATGGTTTATTACGGGCATGCGGGCGACGGCGAAATGCACGTGCGGCCTTACCTGGATTTGTCCGACCCGGCGGATGTAAAAAAGATGACGGATATCGCGCATGAGGTTTTTTCGCTGGCATTGTCGCTGGGCGGGTCGCTGAGCGGAGAACACGCCGACGGTTTGATTCACGCGGCGTTTATGGAAATGCATTTCGGCAAAGAGTATTGTGATATCCTAAGGAAGCTTAAGCAAATATTCGACCCGAAAAATATTCTCAATCCGGACAAAATTTTCAGCAACAATGCAGATATAATGACGCAGAACCTGCGCGGCGGAAATAAAATCATCGACGAGCGAATAAAGACGGAATTAAATTTCAGGCCTGATGAATTTAAATTTGAGCTTATTCAATGCACCGGCTGCGGAGCGTGCCGAAGCGGCGAGCCTGCGCTGCGGATGTGTCCGGTGTTTCGGGCAACAGGAAATGAAATATATTCTTCGCGGGCAAAAGCAAATCTGCTCGCGGCCTGGGCAAAGGGACTTTTAACGGAGCAGGACTTCGAATCGGAGAATTTCAAAGAAATCCTGGCGAGCTGCCTGAACTGCAAGTCCTGCGTGATTGATTGTCCATCGGGCGTGGATGTATCTAAAATGATAATGGAGGCGCGTGCGCAACTTGCAAAAAAAGGCGGGCTGAGCCGTGCGGGCAAAGTTCTGGCATCAAATCGATATATGAGTATTTTCGCCTCGGCATTTGCGCCAATCAGTAATATTTTTATGAGTATCGCATCTGTTAAACAGATTATGCAGAAACTGACAGGAATTGACAGCAGGAGAAAAATGCCTAGATTCGGCTTTTCGAGTTTTATTAAAAAGGCAAATAAATATCTGGCCGGCCTGCCGAAATTGGAAAATCCGATTGATAAGGTCGCATTTTTTACCGATACTTTCGTAAATTACAACGACCATGAGCTTGGTTTTGCCGTTATAAAATTTTTGAGGCATAATAATATTGATGTAATTGTTCCAAAGCAAAGGCCTGCACCGCTGCCGGCGGTTGTTTACGGCGATATAAAAACAAGCAGAAAAGATTTAGAGTATAACGTCAAACATCTAAGCGATGCTGTAAAAAAAGGCTATGCAATTATCTGTTCGGAGCCGAGCGCGGCGCTGTGCCTGAAAGAAGATTTGAGATTTTTCGTCGATAGCGAAGAGGCTAACATTGTTTCAAAAAATACATTCGAGCTTTTCGATTATCTGAAAAGTTTAGTAAGTCAAAATAAAATAAAACCCCCGGCACAGGTCCGGGGGCTAAACCATAAGAGGTTTATTCATCATACGCCCTGTCATCTTATTGCACTGGAAAGGAAACCGGCGTCGATAGATATTTTGAAACAGCTTGCGGGGATTGATGTTGAAGAACTTAACGGCGGATGCTGCGGAATGGCCGGGACATTCGGGATGCAGAAGAAAAATTATGAACTTTCGACGCAAATAGGCCGGAAACTGGCCGAGCTAATCGAGAAATCGGACGCGGATACGATTCTTACCGAATGTTCAACCTGCAAAATGCAAATTGAACACCTGACAGGCAAGAAAACCCTCCACCCGATTAAGATATTGGCGAAAGCTTACGGCCTGATATAATAATGATATGGCAGAGAATCTAAAAGAAGCTGTTCTATATGAACCGCTTAAAGATGAAAAAGTGCGGTGCTGTCTGTGCAACTGGCGGTGCCTGATAAACAAAGACCACTGCGGGCGATGCGGGGTTCGCAAAAATATCGATGGAAAATTATATTCACTCAACTATCATAAACTATGCGCGGCAAATCCGGACCCGATAGAGAAAAAGCCGCTGTTTCATTTTCTGCCGGGCAGTAAAAGTTTTTCCATCGCAGCGCCGGGATGTAACTTACAATGCGACTTCTGTCAGAACTGGCACATCAGCCAGATAATAACAGATGAAAACAAAATCGACGGCCAGACAATCGAGCCGAAAAGAATTGTCGATTTGGCAATTGCGGCCGGGTGCAAAAGCGTCGCTTATACATATACCGAGCCGACAATTTTTATGGAGTATGCTGCGGACTGCGGAAAAATCGCAAAGCAAAAAGGTCTTGCCAATATTTTTGTGTCCAACGGTTTTATGACGAAAGAGGCGATTGATTTCGCATCTGAATGGCTCGACGGAATTAATCTCGATTTGAAAGGGTTCAGCGAGGAATACTACGAGAAACTCTGCAAGGCGAAATTAAAGCCGGTGCTCGAGACAATAGACTACATCGCCAATCATACGAAAATTTGGATGGAGATAACAACGCTGGTTGTGCCGGGTCAGAACGATTCGGACAAGGAGTTTAAAGAGATTGCGGAATTTCTGTTTAAGACCTGCGGCGCCGATATACCGTGGCATATAAGCAGGTTTTATCCACAATATAAATATACCGAGACGCCTCCGACGCCGGCGGGGACTTTGCGAAGGGCTTATGATATCGCCAAAGCCGCGGGCCTGCGTTATGTTTACATTGGCAATGTGCAGTCATTAAAGGGAGAAAATACCTACTGTCCGAAATGCGAGCGGCTTTTGATTGAGCGCCAAGGATTTTATGTTACAAAAAATACAGTGAAAAACGGCTGCTGCCCGGATTGCGGAGAAAAAATCTCAGGTTTCAGGCTCGGCAATTAAATATATTCAGTAAAAAATATATTGTGTTGTTAGCGAGCCATAATAATGGTAGCATAGTTGGGAATATGTTTGGAATTGTCGCATAGCGGGCGTTGAAAAAGTAAAACCATTTGACAGTAATATCCGCTTCAATACCCACCATTACGACATTTCTTTTATAGTGCTAACATTTGCTGATTAAGACGTTTATGAACACAAATATTCCTGTTCTTAAGATAGGTAATTTAACAATCAATCCGCCGATAATCCAGGGCGGAATGGGAATACGCGTATCGGGGGCGAAACTTGCCTCCGCTGTCGCCAATACCGGATGCGCAGGAATTATCGCCAGCACGGGGATAGGTCTGTTCGAAGATTTTCACGGAGAAGAGTTATGGAAATTTAACGGCGAATCCCTGAGAGCCGAAATCCGCAAAGCAAGAAGCCTTACCAAGGGAATCATCGGCGTTAATATCATGGTGGCTCTTACCGATTATGAGAATCTTGTCAAAGTTTCGGTTGAGGAAAATGTCGATATGATAATTGCCGGCGCGGGTCTGCCGCTGGATTTCCCGAAATTTCTTAACGGAAAAGATATCAAACTAATTCCGATAGTTTCATCAGCAAAGGCTCTGGAACTTATTATCAGAAGATGGAAAGGTCGATACAACAAGATGCCAGACGCTGTAGTCGTCGAAGGCCTTAAGGCCGGCGGTCATCTTGGATATTCCGCCGAAAGCCTGGCAAATGGAACCGCTATGGACCTTGAGCAAATAGTCAAAGAAGTGATTGCTCTTGCAAATACATTTGATCCCAAGATACCTGTTATCGCGGCGGGCGGAATTTTTGACGGTAATGATATCGCTCATTTTCTAAGATTAGGCGCCGCAGGAGTGCAAATGGCAACCCGGTTTGTCTGTACGAATGAATGCGATGTTCACGAAAATTTCAAGAAGGCTTATATAAACTCAAAAGCCGAAGATATAACCATCATTAAAAGCCCGGTCGGATTGCCCGGCAGAGTAATCAACAGCAGCTTTGTGGAAAAAATAAAAAAGGGTTTAACGGTGCCTTTCAAATGCACTTATAAATGTCTGAGAACCTGCGAACCCGACAAGGCGCCGTATTGCATAGCTAAAGTTTTGTCAAACGCATCCAGGGGCAAACTGGACGAATCTTTCGTATTTGCCGGCTCAAACGCCTATAAGTGCAAAGAAATCATACCAGTTAAAACGCTTGTTGATAAGTTGAAGGCTGAATTAGCCTCTGCCCTTGCCGAAAAAAAATAATACGGTACAATTAGCTATATGAAGATTATAGCGGATGAAAATATACCGTTTGTTAAAGAGTGTTTCAGCTCCGCGGGCAATTGTATTACAATTCACGGCAGGCAAATCACGCCTGATATCTTAAAAGACGCCGATGCGCTTTTGGTCCGAAGCATAACCAAGGTCGATAAAAATCTGCTCGAAGGCACAAATATAAAATTTGTCGGCACAGCGACAATAGGCTTTGAGCATATCGATGTTGATTATCTGGCATCAAAGAAAATCGGTTTCGCGTCGGCGCCAGGCTCAAATGCAAACTCGGTCGCCGAATATATGATATCCGCACTGTTAAATTTGGCTGAAAAACATAAATTCGACATCTCCAAAAAATCTATCGGTATCGTCGGTGTGGGCAATGTCGGCGGCAGGCTCGAAAAAAAAGCTAAGACATTGGGGATAAAAGTTGTATTGAACGACCCTCCGCTAAAAAGACAAACCGGCGATGAAAAATACCGGCCGATAGAGGAAATTTTTGATTGCGATATCGTAACACTTCATACACCTTTAACTAAGGAAGGAATAGATAAGACTTATCATTTAGCTGATGAGAAATTTTTTAAATCTTTGAAAAAAGACGCGATTTTTTTTAATAGCTGCCGCGGCAAGGTGCATGAGACATCGGCATTAAAAAAGGCTATAACTGACGGCAAATTAACGGCTTGCGTGCTTGATGTGTGGGAAAACGAGCCGAATATCGATATTGAACTTGTAAAAATGGTCGATTACGGAACGCCGCACATCGCAGGCTATTCTTATGACGGCAAAGTTGTCGGAATGATTATGATTTATGAGGCGTTTTGCAAACATTTCGGCGTAAAACCAAAATTCAGCGCGAAAGATTTTCTGCCCAGGCCGCAGGTTGAGAAAATCGACATTAGCAAAAACGACCTGAAACCTTTGCTGACAATTGTCAATACTCTCTATGATATAAAAAGAGACGATGAAAAATTAAGGCAGATAATAAATAAGCCAGCCGAAAAACAAGGTGAATATTTTGACCGTCTGCGAAAAAATTATCATATCCGCAGAGAATTTCAGAATACCGTCGTTTCCACGACAGACAACAAACTTCGAAATATTCTTGCGGGATTAGGTTTTAAAACCAAATAGCAATGGCAAGTCAAACCAAAGATATTTTAATATGGCCGGGAGGCAGACTGGATTTTTCCGGCGGGTGCATCGTGATGGGCGTTTTGAATATTACGCCTGATTCGTTCAGCGATGGTGGAGATTATCTCGATACCAATAAAGCAATTGAGCGCGGAATCGAAATGACGCAGCAAGGCGCAGCAATAATCGATATCGGCGCAGAATCGACTCGGCCCGGCTCGAAACCTGTTAGCGCCGATGAGCAGATAAAAAGAATTATGCCTGTGATTGAAAAACTCTCTGCGAAGATAAAAATTCCCATAAGTATCGACAGCAAGGATTACGAGGTTACAAAAGCGGCTCTGGACGGCGGCGCATCTATAATAAACGATATTACAGCGCTTGCAGACGAAAGAACCGCCCGACTTGCGGCTGATAAAAAAGTGCCCGTGATACTGATGCATATACAAAATACGCCTGCCACAATGCAAATCGAGCCGCAATATAAAAATGTCGTAAAGGAAGTGCTGAAATATCTGAAAAAAAGAGCAAATGCCGCCCAAAAAGCGGGTATTGAAAAAGATAAAATATTTATCGACCCCGGCATAGGTTTCGGCAAAACGCTGGAACATAATTTAGAGCTTTTGCGAAATTTGAAAGTTTTTGTAAAAAGCGGCTACAGAGTTTTGCTCGGCACAAGCAGAAAGAAATTCATCGGTATGATAACGGGCAAAGATGCTGTGAAAGAAAGAATTTTCGGGACTGCCGCGACTGTTGCGATTGCCGCTATTGAGGGAGTATCGATTGTGCGGGTTCACGATATCGCAGAAATGGCCGATGTGGTAAAAGTAATAAATAAAATAACTAATATCCAATCTTTTGAGGTATGAAAGCCAGCCCTGTCCCAGACCATCACTACATGAACATTGGGGTCTATTTCTGTGCCACTATGAATTATATCGACCAAAACCCCAATAGCGCATTAACTAATCACGCTACGTATAATACCCTTAAAAAGGCCCAAAGAGCAAAGGAAAAAGGCGCATAAAAAAACCCCTCGACACGACTTGTATCGAGGGGTTTGGGTTATTACAGAATCACTTATTTTTTGCCCTTGGATGGCGGGCTATTTGGTTCGCTTTTTTCCGGTCTTGTCGGTGTTGCCGCTTTTGGAAGGGTCAAATCAAGGTTGTCGGCGGGGTTGGTATATTTTATATCAGCCGCTTTCTTCATTTGCTGTATATAAGCTACAACAATATCTTCCTTTTGCTTATCGGTTAGAGTCTGTGCAATCTTGTCCTTTGCTTTCTCTAAAGTAACAGTGTTGGCATCGTTATGCTGGATCATTTTAATAATATGGTAGCCGAATTGAGTTTCCACGACGTCGCTCATCTGGCCGGGCTTGAGTGCATAAGCCGCTTTTTCGAACTCAGGAACATACGAGCCTTTCGGCTGTGTTCCAAGGTCGCCGCCATTTGAGGCTGACGGACAATTCGAATCCTTTTTCGCAAGGTCGTTAAAGTCGGCGCCGGCCTTGAGCTTTTTCAAAATATCCTGAGCCTTTGCCTTGGCTTTTGCTTTGGCCTTATTGGGGTCGCCATCTTTTGCAGGCATTATAAGAATATGTTTTACATGAATAGATTCAGGCTCCTGGAACATTTGAATGTTTTCATTATAGTACGTTTTTTCCTGTTCGTCTGTGGGCTTAGTCACTTTGCCGGCGAATTCGCCTTCCATCATTTTTTCAAACGCAAGCTTTTTACGCATATTATCCTGATATTCGGAGAAAGTTGTGCCATAAGCCTTCAGCAGCGATTTAAATTCATCGACGGTTAAGTTTTGTTCCTTCATCATTTTATTAATCGCACTGTCCAGTTCGGCCTGGTTAACATCGATGTTTTGCTTCTTTTCTTTTTGTGTCAGAATATCTTCGATTATTAACTGTTCGAGGACGCGTTTTCTTAATTGCTGGCTATACTGGTCGCGCATATTTTCAGGAATCCTGCCGGCAAGCTGTTCCATTCTTGCCTGCAATATTTTGTTTATCTGTCCTTCGGTGATTTTTGTGCCGTCAACAGTTGCTGCAACTACACTGGACTGATTTGCGTCAGTAGCAGGTTTTGCTTTGGCAGCAGAGGCTTCCGGTGCCGCAGGTGCGGATTTTGATTTTTCAGCGGGAGCATTTGCTTCTGCGGCAGATGTTTTGGCCGGTTTTTTCTTCGCAGCCTCGGTAACGCCGACAGTTAAACAGATAACAACCAACGTTATCAAAAGATTTTTAAAGCTATTCATAAATTTCCTTTCTTAAAAGTATTTTGACGTAAGTTTAGCAAGCCGAACAGTATATCTTCCGCGGGACAGAATTGAAAGATAAAAACAAAATTTCTATAAGGGGTTACCGACCTTAAACTGCCAAAACCCATTCTTGACAATATCGCGTTAAGTCCTTACTATAGCTCAGGTAGAAATTTATGAAAGGTGTAAGATGGCCGAAATTATCCTCCGAACCAGTATCCCCGGCACAAATGCCAAGCATGGCAAAGTTCGCGATATATACGACCTTGAAGATAAATTGCTTATAGCAGCTTCCGACAGAATAAGCGCATTTGATGTTATTATGGCCAACGGTATCCCATATAAAGGTATTGTTCTTACGCAAATTTCGAAATTCTGGTTCGATTTTCTTTCGGATATAGTTGAAAGTCATCTAATAAGTGACAATGTAAACGACTTTCCGAAACCGTTTTGTGATTATCCAAAACAACTTACCGGCAGAAGTATGCTGGTTAAGAAGACGAAAGTCCTGCCGGTTGAGTGCGTTGTTCGCGGCTATCTGGCAGGTTCTGGATGGAAAGAATATCAGCAAAGTCAAACAGTTTGCGGCCATAAGCTGCCTGCCGGTCTTAAACAATGTGCCAAATTACCTGAGCCTATTTTTACTCCGGCCACAAAGGAGGAGCTCGGCGCTCACGATGAGAACATAGATTTCGACAGATGCGTAAAGATTATCGGCCAAAAAAACGCCGAGTATGTCCGTGATAAAAGCATAGAAATATTTAAAAAAGCGTCTGCTTACGCTGAGAAAAGGGGAATTATCCTTGCCGATACTAAATTCGAATGGGGCCAGATTGACAACAGGATTATTCTGATTGATGAAGCCCTTACACCCGATTCTTCGAGATTTTGGCCTGCGGATAAATATCAGCCCGGCCGCGACCAGGAAAGTTATGACAAACAGTTTGTCAGGAATTATCTTGAGAGTATAAACTTCGATAAATCCGGCAAAGGCATAAAATTGCCCCAGGAGGTCTGCGAGAAAACGAGCGCAAAATATGTTGAAGCGTATGAGCAGCTAACCGGCAAAAAATTCTTATTCAAGAGTTGAAAAATGGGAGAAAAATCTCGCAGATACAATCCCCTGGTGATAAGTATCTGTCTTGTCGCAGCGATTATCGCGCTTTATTGGCCGGTATATAGCTATAATTTTGTCAAATACGATGACGGCGACTACGTAACTGCCAATACGAATATACAATCCGGGCTGAACAGCAGGAGTTTGGGCTGGGCTTTTACCACAGGCTTCGCAAGCAATTGGCATCCCGTTACATGGTTATCTCTGATGCTCGATTATCAGCTTTTTAAGGGCTGGGCCGGCGGATATCACTTAGTAAATGTATTATTTCATATCTTCAACGCACTTATTTTATTTTATGTTCTTATGCGAATGACAAAGGCGCTATGGCCCAGTGCATTTGTCGCTGCGGCGTTTGCACTGCATCCTTTGCACGTCGAATCAGTCGCCTGGATTTCAGAACGAAAAGATGTGCTTAGCACTTTCTTTTGGCTGCTGACAATGTGGGCTTATGTCCGTTATGCTGAAAACTCAAAACTTAAATGGTATTTAGCGGCAATATTATTGTTTGTGCTGGGTCTTATGTCAAAGCCTATGCTCGTTACTTTACCATTTGTATTGCTGCTGCTGGATTATTGGCCGCTGCAGCGCAAGTTTTCCCGGTGGCTTGTGATTGAAAAGATACCATTTTTCATCTGCTCAATTGTTTCCTGCGTAATAACATACATTGCACAGCACATGGGCGGCTCTGTTGTTGCAATTAAATCTTTTGGACCGGCAATCAGAATCAACAACGCGATTGTTGCTTATATTATGTATATTGCAAAAATGTTTTGGCCCAGCCCCCTGGCGGTGCTGTATCCGCATCCCGGCGGCAGCCTATCTGCGGCAAAAATTATTATCTGTGCCGCGCTGCTGGTGCTGATTTCGGTAAGTTTTATTTATATGGGCCGGCGTCGCAGATATTTTACGGTCGGCTGGTTATGGTATCTGGGCACATTGGTTCCTGTAATCGGTCTGGTTCAGGTCGGCGCACAGGCCATGGCCGACAGATATGCATATATGACATTAACAGGCTTGTTTATTATTATCGCCTTTGGCGCAAGCGAGTTTGTTCCGAAAAGGTGGTATAAAACTTTGGCCTTGTTAACTGCTATGTTGCTGATTGCTTTAGCTATAACTGCCAGGTACCAGCTGAAATATTGGAAAGATAATTTATCGCTGTTTGGGCATACCCTGGCTGTTACTGAAAACAATCCGCTAATTCTTGAAGATTACGCAAACAGCCTCAGTGAACTGGGTGAGTTTGACCAGGCTGTTGAAGAATTTGAAAAATTGCTGGAAATAGAACCTAATTCTGCCCAGGTTTATACAAATATTGGCTGTACTTTCCTGGATGCCGGCAAACCTCAACAGGCTATTGAGCAATTTAAGCTGGCTATTAAATATAAACCTGACCTTGCACAGGCATATTACAATCTTGCCAATGCATTGAGAAGTGAAGCTAAGAACGAAGAATCTGTTTCTTATTATATGCAGGCGGTGAAAGTCAAGCCGGATTATGCCAAAGCCTGGCTGGACCTTGCAATTACTCTCAATGAACTGGGAAAATATGACCAGGCCATAGAATCTTTCCATAAAGTGCTCGAGCTTAATCCCGGCAATGTATATGCTCATGGCTATCTCGGTATGGCACTTGGTGCGGTAGGAAGAACCGACGAGGCAATAAAAGAAATTAGTTTTGTTTTGAGCGTCAAACCAGATGATATCGAGATGTATCGTAATTTAGGGATTTTCCTTGAGAGAAAAGGTCAAATCGGCGAGGCAATTAAGGCCTATCGCACAGCTCTGCAAATCAACCCTGATGAAAAGGACGTGCGCCGGCTTCTGGATGTTGCGCTGAAAAAACAGGAGTCTGCGGCAGGCAAATGAGTGAACAACCTTATAAATACCGTTTTATTTTGATATGCGTTTTTTTAATCGCAGCAATTATCGCAGTATATTGGCAGGTATATAGCTATGATTTTGTCAAATACGACGACGATTATTACGTAACAAACAATGTCAATATAAAGTCAGGTTTTGACTTGAAAAATATCCGCTGGGCTTTTACCGCAAACTATGCGCATAACTGGCATCCTGTTACCTGGATTTCGCATATGATTGATTACCATCTTTTTAAAA
>JBEKEA010000025.1:0-32997 GCA_050014075.1 Sedimentisphaerales bacterium
GATATTGATATCTGCCAGGACGGCAGGGCGAAACTTTTAGATTACGTCAGAAATAAATACGGTCATATCGCGCAAATTATAACTTTCGGGACGATGAAGGCACGCGCGGTAATTCGCGATGTCGGCAGGGTGCTCGATGTTCCGCTGTCGGAAGTGGACAGGCTGGCGAAACTTGTGCCTGCGACTTTAAATATTACGCTTGAGGATGCGCTGAAACAGGAGCCGGATTTCAAGAAGGCTTATGACAGCAATCCGACGATGAGAAAAGTTATCGATATCGGACAAAAGCTCGAAGGTCTTACGCGGCATGCATCGGTTCACGCGTGCGGAGTTGTGATTGCCGATGAGCCATTGACGAATTTTCTGCCGCTGTATCGCGACTCGAAATCCGAAGACATAATAACGCAGTTTGAAGGGCCGCTGATTGATAAGATTGGTCTTTTGAAAATGGATTTTCTGGGGCTGCGGACGCTGAGCGTTATTCAGCATACGATAGACCTTGTTGAAACGACGCACGGTAAAAAAATAGATATTGAGAAAATAGACCTTGCCGATGCGAAAGTATATCAGATTTTTTCTTCGGGCAGAACAAAAGGCGTGTTCCAGTTCGAATCGGGCGGGATGCAGGATTTGCTAATGCGATTGAAGCCCGACCGAATCGAAGACCTTATCGCGGCGAACGCGCTTTACCGGCCGGGTCCGATGGCGCTGATTGGCGATTTTGTCGATAGGAAACACGGGGCGAGATGGACTGTGCCGCATCCGATAATGAAGGAAGTTCTCGATGAGACTTTCGGCATTATGGTTTACCAGGAACAGGTAATGCGGATTTGCAATAAGCTGGGCGATATACCGCTGCGGGGGGCGTATACGCTAATCAAGGCGATAAGCAAAAAACAGGCTTCGGTGATTTCAAAACAGAAACATAAATTTATCGAAGGCTGCGGCAATAAAGGATTGAATGAGGAAAAAGCGAATGAAATATTCGAGCTTATACACCGGTTCGCGGGATACGGTTTTAATAAAAGTCACGCGACGCGATATTCGATAATCGCATTTCAGACCGCGTATCTCAAGGCGTATTGGCCGGTGGAATTTATGGCTTCGCTGCTGACTTATGAAAAAGTAGATACGGATAAGGTCGCCGAATACATCGGTGAATGCAGGCAGATGGGTATCGAAGTTGCGCCGCCTGATATAAATGAAAGCTTCACCGATTTTACTGTGATTTATCAGGAGCAGCACGAGCACAAGGCCGACAGCGGACTGATACGGTTCGGACTTGCGGCGGTTAAAGGAGTCGGCGATAAGGCAGTCGAGCAAATTATCGCAGCACGAGAAAGAATCGGACAATTTAAGAGCCTGTTTCATTTTTGCGAGAATGTAGATTTGCGGCTTGTCAATAAACAGGTAATCGAATCGCTGATAAAAGCAGGGGCGTTCGATAAATTGGGCGGAAGCAGGTCGCAAATGATGATGGGGCTTGAGATGATGATGAAGGCGGGTGCGAATCTGCAAGTCGACCGTGCAAGCGGACAAATGGGACTCTTCGAATCGGATAAAGTAAAAAAAGATTACGCGCAGGACCATCAGAAACTGCCCGATGTGCCCGCATGGCCGGAGACGCAAATGCTGGCATACGAAAAAGAAGTGCTTGGGCTTTATGTTACGAAAAATCCGCTAAGCGAACACGCCGATACGATAAGCGTTTACAGCACGGCAAATACATCGCAACTGAAAGAAGAGACTTCCGGTAAACCGATAATAATCGGCGGAATGATTCAAAAGGTTCGCAGCATCGTTACCCGCAACGGCAGAAACGCAGGGGCAAAAATGGCGGTATTTACGCTAGCGGATTTACAGGGGACCTGCGAGGTTGTGATGTGGTCGGATTGCTTCGCAGTGTTCGGGCAGATGCTGGATGTCGATAAAATTTTGTTTGTCAAAGGCAGAATCGACCTGACAAGGGAAACGCCGCAGATAATATGCGAAGAGCTGATTGATATTGAAAACGCGGCTGCGAAACTGGCGGTAAATACGAAAGTAAACATCCTGCTCGACGAAGTAGAAGCTACAAAAGAAAAAATCGCATCATTAAAAAGTATATGTTCAGCACATCGCGGCAAAAGCCCGGTTTATATAACCGTTAAAACAATCACGGGGATAAAGGTAAAGACTATGGCCAGCAGAAATCTGGCAGTCAATCCTTCAACAGATTTTTGCAGACAGATGGAAAACCTTGTTGGGACGGCGAACTTCCAACTTTCAAGATAATTCAAAAGAATTTATTGAAGAATGAAGATTTTTGAACGTCCAACATTCAACATTGAACGTCGAACTTCCAAATACAAAATAACAGCGAGGCGGCTGTTATGCACCCTGAGGGATTTTACCATCTTTGATGAGTTTGTATTCGACGCTGTCAACGAGCGCCTGCCAGCTTGCTTCGATAATATTTTCCGATACGCCGACAGTGCCCCAGATTGCGTCCTTGTCGCGAGTCTCAATTACAACTCTCGTTGTGGCGGCGGTTGCAGCGGCAGGGTTGACGATGCGGACTTTATAATCGATTAAGTGCATTTCACGGACGGAGGGATAAATTCTTTCGAGCGATTTACACAACGCGCCGTAAAGAGCATCGACGGGGCCGTCACTTTCGTTTACAACGTGTTCGACAGAACCGTTGACGTTGAGTTTGACGGTGGCCTGGCTGACCATTTTTCCGTAAAGGTCTTTTTCGACGGTGATGTGGAATTTTTCGAGTTTGAAAAACGGTCTGTAAGTGCCCATCATTTTTTTGACAAGCAATTCGAAACTGGCCTCAGCGGCCTCAAACTGATAGCCTTTATTTTCGAGGTTCTGAACTTCGTTGAGGATTTTGCGGGCAAGATGCGGGTCCTGTGTGATATTCGCTTTTTCCAGTTTCGCAAGAACGTTAGCTTTGCCGGATAACTCGGAGATTAGAAATCTTCGCTCATTGCCGACCAGCGACGGGTCGATGTGCTCGTAAGTTTTTTTATTCTTGCGAAGGGCATCGACGTGCAGGCCCGCTTTATGAGCGAATGCGCTTTCGCCGACGTAAGGCATATTCGAAACCGGCTGAATATTGGCGATTTCAGAAACGAAACGCGAAATCTCCGTTAGCATTTTTATTTTGTCGAAGCTTAAAACCTCATAACCCATTTTTAACGCGAGGTTGGGAATAATCGTGCAGAGATTGGCGTTGCCGGTTCGCTCGCCCAGGCCGTTGATTGTGCCCTGGACGTGTCGGGCGCCTGCGTGGACGGCGGCAAGAGAATTTGCAACCGCACAATCGGTATCATTATGACAATGAATGCCGAGGGATACTTTGCCGAATTTTTGTTTGACGGCTTTTGTAATGTCGTAAACTTCCTGCGGCAAAGCTCCGCCATTGGTTTCGCAAAGAGCAAGCACATCGGCGCCGGCATCGACAACGGCAGAAAGGACTTTTAACGCGTAATCGGGATTTTTTTTGAAGCCGTCGAAGAAATGCTCAGCGTCGAAAATCACTTCCAATCCTTTTGATTTCATATACTCAACAGATTCGGCGCAGATTTTGATATTATCTTCGAGGCGGCATCGCAGGACCTCGGTAACGTGCATATCCCAGCATTTGCCGACAAGTGTCGCTACGGATGTTTTGCAGGCGAGAATGGCGTTTAGCGAGGCGTCGTTTTGGACGGTCGCATCGGCGCGGCGGGTGTTGCCGAAGCCGGCAATTTTCGTGCCCTTGAGATTTAATTTGGCGACATCAAGAAAGAACTGCATTTCCTTGGGATTGCTCGAGGAATAGCCGCCTTCGACATAGTCAAAACCCAGCTTATCGAGATGCTTTGCTATCGCCAGCTTGTCGTCGAGCGAAAAACTGATGCCCTCGGCCTGCATTCCATCGCGAAGGGTCGTATCGTAGATTTTTATTTTTTCCATAGTCTGCCTGTTTTTAATAAACAAACACACATTTAATTCTATTTAAACAAAGGCGAAAAGTAAAGGAAAAATAACAGTCAGGGAATAGGGCATAGAAAACCCCAATTCTGAAATATCGCGCATCTGCACATACCAGAATCGAATCCAAAAAAAACCGGGGCCTGCACCAAAGTGCAAGCCCCGAAACAAATCGCATACTGTGAAATAAGTGCTCACTTATATCAGCATTTAAGGTGTATTCGGCTCCGGCCAAAACCGGCCCTGGGCAAGGTATGCCTCTGCAAAGTAAACAAAGTCTTTGAGATTAATTATACCGTTGCGATCAATGTCAAATCGGTATTTGTATGCAGGCAGCAGAATCATATTTGGTTCTGGAGGAATAGGCGGCCATGAAGGAAGTGCCACCTTCTCCTGATAAGGCATTGGGGGGAATTCGTAGCTGGTGGTTAGCGCAAATGCCATATCCCATGAAGTGCCTGCCGGATACTTAATCGGCTCACCGGATACCCAGAGGGAACCGATTTTTAGCGGTCTGCTGTTGACATCCGTGATACGTACCGCATCATCGTTATAAAAATGCGGCCGCGTCTTCCAGCCCCATGGATGATTCGGCTCCGGTTGGCAGGAATCGTATATTGCCGCAATGCTTAACCAATACACAGTGCCGTTGGTAGTGTCGCAATTCCTGGAAAACCATTGGTTTTGTGACAGCAGCATGTCAAACTTGAAGCAGGCCTCGTCATGTTCTATACCGCGAGGGTCGAGGTCGTCACCGGCGTAGCTCCATGTGTAGGAACTGCAGATATTCTCCCATATCAATCTGCCGGGATGGCTGAATTTATTTGGGTCAGCGTGGTTTGGGTTCGGCACATCTGTCCAGATGCCAAGACGAAATGCCTTGGGCGCATTATTCGGCGGTGTGCAGGCAGTCCATCCTTTGAATGAACCCCACCAATGAATATCCGTAATAGGACGATTATCCATACACACCCAATCGTCGGCCACTATCGGTTTGGATAATGGACTGTTGGCGGGAGGATTTGTATTCCAGTAAGTCATCATTATTGCCTGGTCAAGCGTATTTACATAGCCATCACGATTAAAATCAGCACAAGGGTTGTAATTCGGGTCCCCATGGTGCGTATTAAACGCGGCAACAAGGATGGCCATATCCAAAGGGCCTACGTGCCCGTCACAATCCGCATCGCCGTGTGTCTGAGTGCGGCAATTCCAGCAATTACTATTACTGTCAAGGATAGACACCTCATCCCAGCCGTTGAAAATTCCACGACTATTATTAACTTCCTCCGGCGGCTGAGACCATTTGGTGAATTGTTCATAAGCCGAAATCTTCTTCGTGTTGACCCTCACGCCGCCGTTATTCGCATCAAACTCCAGCGTCCAGCCCTGCCCGCCATCTTGCTCATTAAAAAACGGGTCGCGCACCGGCGCCTGATAGCTCCGCGGGGGGGTAGGAGGAGGCTCGCACGCAGCCGAGTCATCCGTAAACCTGCCGTCAATTACATGGTGGGACTTACTGGGGCCACTGGTCACTATCGCCGGCGTATCGGGAGGAGCAGGATTGTAAACGGTTATAACCATTCCTTTCGGATCGCAAGCAGAAAACGCCTTCATCGCTTTCCATCCTTGAACCGGGATTTTGAACTCCCAAATCGTGTGTCTTGTGATCGGCATGTTCGGCGAGGTAGTCCAGCAGCAGGCGGTCTGGAAGCCGGGTAAGTAATTGGGCTCACAGGGATCACTGCTGCTTTGTGGGTGACCATTCTTGTAGAGTTTCCCAGAGCCAGTAGGGTAGATACGAATTTCGTATTGATCATTGATAATTTTGAATGGGAAGCTGTTGAATTCAAGGGGATTAGAGAGCAATCCACCATTTGTAACATCGGTCTCATTATTGTTCATCCAATCGTTGATGCAATAGAAAGTGCCCGTGTTACCATCCACAGTGAAATCGAAGTATATCCGCGAATAGTGCCCTTGGATATAAGGGATGTCATCCCATTCTTTTGCCGAAGCAAAATTGACCATTCCGCAGACAAAAACGCTCATCATCACAATTGTTGCCAATACCCATTTCGATAACTTTTCCATACTTTCTCCTTTCAAAATAAAATTTAATTATTTTTATGCGGGGGGAAAGCCACAAGTGCGGCTAAGCAAAAAGGTGAAGAAGTTTTTCTCCCGCTCCATATCCACATCCATGGGCATTTGCCTGCTGCTTTTTGTTATATTAAGTAAAATACCGTTCATATTGAGGGAATATTCGTTTGTCCATATCCCGTAAGACGCCCTGTTTAACATCTTGTCGTCTTCAATGGGACTTGCAGGATAATGCAGTAAATATTTTACGGGTTTTTGCTGTGTGGAATTTGCATAGACGCTGTTGATAGATACGACTGTCAGAAGAACCGAAAACTGTATCCTCGGATTCATTCCTCTTTTTCCTTTACCTATTATGTTTATGTCTCTCTGCTGCGACCACAGCCAATTATTATTGGACAACTTAACAGCTTTTAAGTCAAGAAAAATTATCGTTATTATATTTTTTTTAAAGGGGCGAACCTAAACCGTTATAATGGCAGTAATAATGAATGACGCTGCCGGTATTTGATGGGACAAGCCGGCGTTTATTCGAGGTGGACGACGCTTTGTTTGCGGTCGGCGTCGAGACTTGCTTTTTTGATGATGTCGTAAAGCTGTTTGGCTCTGCCAACTTTTTCGAATCTGAATTCGGGGTCGGTTTTGTCTGTGGTAATCAGCACAACAATGCCAATTCCGACAAGGCCGTCAAAAAAACCGCGATTCAGACTCATATCGATAATGCGGAACATATCAAGATTATCAATTCTTTTTCCAAGCAGTCCTCTCGACCGTTCGATTCGGTCGGTTGATATGCGGTAGCGGGTGCTTTTGAGTTTGATAATTTTGAATAAAAAGACAAGCAAGGCCGCGGCCATCAGTGAAAGGCCCACGATAACTCTATACTTTTGTATCGCCGCAATCTCATTAGGATTAATCTTAAGTTGCGTCAGCAGTTTGTCTGCCGGCCAGAACGCCAGAAAATATAAAACAGCAATCGCAATAGCTATTTTCAAGAAGCTGGGAGTAAGAATCCAAAGTGAAGGCGAGGCCTCGAAAAGCGGGCCTGTTTGTTTTTTTTCTTCAGCCGGTTTTTCGCCCGGAGAATTTTTAATGGGCTTATTGAGGAATTCACCGCAGTAGCGGCACTTTATCGCGGCGGCGAGGATTATCTCGGCACAATACGGACACTGTTTAGTGCCCTGCGGTAAAGGCGGCTGCGTTTGTTTGGGTTCATCCATATTTTTTATGAATTAATAGTTTCCTGCTGCTGAGGCGGCGGAGGAGCATAGTCATAATCGACTTCTTTAACGCTGTGCGGAGCCTTGTCCGATGGCGCGTCATCATCTTTATTATCGTCATCTACCGGTTGGTCGTCCTGCATATCAGAGAAGCCTGCGGCTTTGTCGGCATCCATTTGTTCTTTGAGTCTTTCATATTCTTCAAGGGTCATAGTAACTTCGCGGGCCTGGCTGCCTTTGTATTCGCCGAGGATTCCGGAAGCGGCCATCGCTTCGATAATTCTGCTTGCGCGGGCGTATCCTATGCTGAGTTTTCTCTGGAGCAGAGAAACGCTGCCGCGCTGGGATTCGAGAATAATTCGTACGGCTTGGTCGAACATTTCATCCTTGCCTGCCGCGGCGGCGTCGATTCTATTAAGCTGCATAAGCTCAGGATGGAACTGCGGCTCGGCCTGTTCTGCGAGGTGCTGGACGACTTTGCGGACTTCGGATTCGTCCACGAAGGCGCCCTGAGCGCGGACAAGGTCGCTTGTGCCGGGCTTGAGGAAAAGCATATCACCCTGGCCAAGGAGCGTTTCCGCTCCATTCTGGTCGAGCACAATTCGGCTGTCCATTCGAGAGGCGACGCGGAAACTTATTCGGCTCGGCAGGTTTGCCTTGATAAGGCCTGTAACGACGGTCGCCTGCGGCCTCTGAGTTGCAAGAACAACATGAATTCCAACGGCACGGCTCTTTTGAGCGATGCGAACAATGTAAGCTTCTATCTCTTTCGAGGAAGTCATCATCAAATCCGCCAACTCGTCGACGATTATCATAAAATACGGCAGGCGTTTTGGAATTTTTGCCTCTTCTTCGGGACTTTGCGGATTGAACCTTCGTATGATTTCCTCGGTGCCGAGTAAATTGTAGCCGGCGATATTTTTGACGCCTGCTTCGGCAAAGAGGGCGTAACGTTCGTCCATTTTCATCGTGGCCCATTCGAAAATTTGCTCAGCCTTGCTGATTTCCGTTACAATCGGGGCCATCAAATGCGGGATTTTGGAAAAGGCCGTCATCTCGACCATTTTCGGGTCAACCAGAACAAGTTTTACCTCGTCGGGTCTTTTTGTGAGCATAATACTCATTATGATACTATTAATGCAGACGCTTTTTCCGGAGCCAGTAGTGCCGGCGATAAGCAGATGAGGCATAGTCGTAAGGTCGCTGACAATGGCCTGACCGGAAGAGTCTTTGCCGAGGAACAGAGGCATCTCCATTTTTTTGTAGCTGTCGCCTGCCCGAACAATCAGGTCTTTGAGCCGAACGGTTTCCTTCTGGCTGTTTGGCACTTCAATTCCGATTGTATGTTTGCCGACCAGAGGAGCGACGATTCGCACGGCCAGCGCTCCGAGAGCACGGGCTATATCATTGGAGAGATTCGATATCTGGCTGACTTTAACGCCGGGGGCAAGAGCCAGCTCGAACATTGTTATAGTGGGGCCAGGCTCGGAGCCGACGACATGGGCTTCGATGTTAAATTCGGTGAGAACCTGCTCAAGAGCGACGGATTTTGCCTTGATGATTTTTTCCTGCACAGAACCGAAACTGTATTCTGGCTCCATAAGCAAATCCAGCGGTGGAAGCTGATAGCCTTCGTAGCTTTCAGATTCGTAGGCCTGTTCGATGTCCTTCGGCCTGCTATCGTCTTGAGTTTCTACAGTTACAGTGTCAAGCAAAGGTTTTTTATCGAGATGGTCTTCGATAGTCTCATCGTTCTTGACAATTTGCTGTTGCGGCGGGGCTTGCCGGATAATCTGATGTGCTTCTTCGGCAAGGAGCTGGGCCACGGTCGGCTCTGGTTTTTTAACGCTTAATTTTTTCCATATTTTAGAAAGGCTTCGTGAATGGTCTCTTGCCGCCGACCATGCGGGAGCAAAAACGCCGCCGGTGTGGTTAAACAGTGCGCCGCTTAAATGCAGAATACTAATGACAAGCGCATCGGCAAGCAGAATAGCACCAACGATAAAACTGCTCAGGACGATAATGACAGTGCCGAGCAGCGAGAAATTTTTCTTTAAAAATAAAACTGCGCCGGCACCGAGGATTCCGCCGCTGCCGGTAGGCAGAGCCGAAGCGGGATTGGGCCAGAGCATATAAATGACAGACGATACGGCCGCGGTTACGAGCAACATTCCGACGAATCGTATAATCGGCTGGCTGATTTCTTTGTTTGCAAGTCTTACAAAAATAGCGGTAATCGCCGAGGCGAGCGCGATGAACACTCCCGGCCCGATGTAATACATCAGATAATAAGCAAAAAAAGCGCCGACAAAACCGCACCAGTTGGCGGAAGGGTGGTTATTAGGCCAGACATACCTGCTGGGAAAGTCGCCGATGTTGAAACTTAAACAACTAAAAAATAACATCACCATAATTGCCAAAGCAATTACCTGCAGAGCTTTTAAGCTTAAGTTCACCGGCTTATTCAATGTTCACCTCACAAACGAACAGTTTTGGTTTCGGTTTCGGTAACGTTATCAATATCGTTACCAAAAGCAATGTTTTAAAGTCCTATAATAAAGCCTTTTCCAGTGTTACGCGCATAAAAAAATACAGTATCCATATTTAAATCTTATCGGCAAAAGAGGGGAATTTTCTACAACTCAAGTGTTCCTTTTGATTCTCAATAGAAAAGCGGCACCGGCTATTGCTAAAAGAATCGAAGATGGTTCCGGAACAACAAGAGTAGTTGATGATTTGGAGTCTATTAGCATATCGAACCTTACATCCTTTAGCGTCCCCGTGTTATAATAAATGGTATCCTGGATTCGCACCTGCCAGGTGCCATAACTTTGCTCGCCATAAAACATACTAAGGCTGTCAGGGCCGTTTGATTTGAAAAGCCCCATATTGAGCGACTGAGCCTGGTCGATGCCAAACGGACTTTCCTCATCAAACACTATCCAGCCATTGATATTTCTGTCCTTTTTAAAATTGTACCTGTCATAGCTATTGA
The DNA here is from genome assembly GCA_050014075.1 of Sedimentisphaerales bacterium. Classification (GTDB taxonomy): domain Bacteria; phylum Planctomycetota; class Phycisphaerae; order Sedimentisphaerales; family UBA12454; genus UBA12454. The sequence goes on from JBEKEA010000025.1 coordinate 10,285, forward strand.
TGCACGCCGTTGTACCCGATGGGCTATCAATATAAATTTGAAGGTCATCAAAACTTGTATGCTGCAGATTGAGAGCAAGGTCAATATTTTGAATTGTTCCGCTAACAGGCACGAAAATACTCGTCCAGACCCAGTTTTTCTCATAGTCCTGACCCCAAGACTGATTAACGCCTTTGCCAAATGAAAAATAATTTGCTCCGAAGGCGGACATTTGAGAAATGACAACAAATACTCCGCTCGCAAACAATGCGCACAATCTCTTGCTGTGATAGTCCATAACAGACTTTATTATAGGACGATAACAACAGGATTCAACAAGATTTCAGCCAATCGTTAATGTTTTTGGCCAAAAGTAGCGGGTCCTGTTGTTTTAATATGTGCCCAGCGATGGCTTGAGGGATATTCAACTGTTTCAAAGCCTTTTCGACCCTTTGCCATAGTTTGGATTTCTTTTCCTTAGTTTCGGCAAGATAAATTTCTGTTACCAGCTCCTGAAGCCTTGTCAGCGCGATTTTGTCGAGGTTCCTGTAATAATTGTTTATAACTTTTTTCTGAAAACCCGAGAACTCTTTTGCCATTTTAAGATTATCCTGTCATATCATTTTATTTAACAACGACTTATAGCTTTCAGGAGGCGAATAGCAACTATAAAATTATTTTCGCAACATTTTATGGGACCGTAAGTTACAAAATGCCGATATCAGTATTAATATCAAGGTTTTCACGGATTTATAACTGGATTTGTAATTCAGTATAGCTATAATCACAGCAAATAAAATGGATTTTACTGGAAGATATGCGTAAACAACTTATCTGCCTTGTAGCGGTATTATTTTTTTGCACGGAAGGCTTTTGTGAAATAGATTCCGGCAAGGCACAATTTTTCGGTGCCGACGACCTTCATCTTGGCGGCGGGACAATGACAAGCTTCCAGGTTTCAAACGGCGAACATATCCTTGTATTCAACGACGGCTTCGATTTCGTTCTTGGCGATAATAAATTGAAAAGCAAAGAAGCTGTTGTCTGGATAAACAGCGTTGTCGCAGAACATCGCGGCAGTACAAATGTTGACCATAAGGTAACCGTTTATCTTCAGGGCAAAGTAACGGTCAGTTCCGGCGCCGGCTCAAAGACATCAGGTCTTGCGATTAGCAAGCCGATGGTCGAAGGTGCCGAATCGATGGTTGCCAATTTTGTGGTGTTGGGCGAAATTTTCGCGACAGCCAAAGAGCGAATTGAAGAAGACCCGCGAACAAGTCAGGTTTATCAAAATGCACTTCTGGCGACAGGTCAGATAAAACCTCCTGCTCCTCCTGCTGAGGGAAAAACCGTTGCCGCCCAAGAGCAACAACAGGGACAATTACAGGAGCAGCAACAACCGGAGCAGTTGCAACCGGGACAGCAAGCACAGCAGCAACAGCCGCAAGGTCCTAAGCCGGGAATTTTTAAAAGGACTTTCGGCAAAGACAAAACAACGGGTCAGCAAAAATCATCCGCCAAGCAAGCAGTGCCGGCGACACCGGCAGTGCCTTTGGCTCCCGCACCGAAATTTCAGTATCCTGTCAACATAAGCAGCGCAACAGAGGAGCCTATAAAAATCACAAATGAAAATCTGACCGACGGCACCAGCATAGCAACGGTTATGAACAGGTTTTATTTGTGGCAAAAACAGGATGAACTCGGCAGGCTGCTCGAGTTCCAGTCGGACTGTGCTGTTATATTTTATACGCGCAAAACAAACGAGCCGAATAAAAGTTCCGATATTTTGCCGTCCGACAATATGGTCAAGGCGATTTATTTCCGCGGCAATATAGTAATGACCGAGAGCAACAGGACGATTCGCGCCGACGAGGTCTATTACGATTTTCAGAAAAAGCAGGCACTTGTCATAAATGCCAATATGCGGACGTTCGACCCGATGCGAGGAATTCCGATTTATGTAAGAGCGGACAAGCTTAAGCAAGTCGCGGAAAATAAATTTGCAGGCAACAACGTTACGGTTACCAGCAGCGAATTTTACATACCCAAGATTTCCATGACAGCTTCGGAAGTTTATATCGCCGATAGTACGGCTGTCGACCAGGAGGCGGGCAAACTCGACAATCACAGCTACGATGTAATGGCGAAAAATGTGAAGATAAAGACTGACAACCGGACGGTATTTTGGTGGCCGTATCTTCGGACCAATCTTGAAAGGTCTGATATGCCTCTTAAGAGTGTACAGGTCAGCCGCGACAAAACATTCGGCACATCGGTAGAATCCGAATGGTATCTTGCAAGGGTTCTGGGCCTTCGCGAACCGCCGGGTGTAAAGTCGAGTCTTCTTATGGTAGATTCCTATTCGAAACGCGGCACAGGAGTAGGCGCTGATATATCATATCAAAAAGACAAATATTTCGGGAATATTAACGGTTATATAATCGACGACCACGGCAAAGACGACCTTAGCAGAGACAGGCAGGGCCTGGTGCCTCCAAATAGTTTGAGAGGTATGTTCAATTTTCAACACAGACAATTTTTGCCAAATCACTGGCAGTTAACGCTGGAAACCAGTTATATGTCGGATGAAAATTATCTGGAATCTTTTCACCGGGATAAATATTTTTCCGGCAGGGGTCAGGAAACCAGCGCACAACTGAAATGGCTGAATGACAATCAGGCATTTGCAGTGCTGGGCAGATTTAGGATAAATAATTTTGCCGACCAGCTTGAGGACCTTCCATCGGCGCAGTATCATTTAACGGGCCAGTCGCTATTCAACGACAAATTTACCTTATACAGCGATAACATGGCCGGCAGATTCCGCCAGCGAACGGGCAAGGATCACGACTTGACCCTTCCAAACGAATATTTCACATTCGGTTCGACCCGCAATGAGCTCGATATGCCGCTTAAATTTAAAACCGGCAATATCGTGCCTTATGTGGCCGGCACATTCGGATATGATGACAGAACCGGTTTTGACCGTGCTACGGCCATCGGCTCAGGTACTCAGTTCGGCGAAAAAGAAGTTTTCATCGGAGAGGCAGGCGTAAGGGCTTCCACTCAGTACTGGAAAAACTATAATGTCCGTTCGAAGTTCTGGGATATCAACGGCATTCGTCATATTGTAAAGCCGTATGTCAACGCAGCCGTTTTTTCCGAGAGTACCGACCTGGTCAAGCAGAGAAACAATTACACTTTAGGCGTATTGCAGCGATGGCAGACCAAGCGAGGTCAGGGCGAGAAGGAAAGAATTCTCGACTGGATGCGTTTGAATCTGGAATATACAAAAGTCAGTGACCCTTCCAATTTAAGACGAGCCGACAGGCCTTTGTGGAATAATCCGTTTACGCCCCTTTCTACAATAGCGATGCCAAGCGTATTCAACAGCGACCTGGGCAGCACTTACAGAACCTTTGGGCTGTATGGGCCGCAGCGCGACAGCATAAATGCCGATTATCTCTGGAGGCTGAGCGATACAACGGCAATCCTCAGCGATCTGAATTATGATGTGCAGGACAATAAGATAGAGCAGTTCAATATAGGATTGTCCCGGCTTGTCTGGCCGAATTTGAGTTATTACATCGGCACACGGTATATGAGAAGCATAGAAATTGATGGAGATAAAGGGTCAAACGCCCTTACTTTCGCAGCGACATATAAAATCAGCCAGCGTTACACGCTTACTTTTGCAGAGCAGTACGATTTCAAGCGCGATGGAAGAATCCTTACACAAGTTTCTCTTATTAGGCGATACCACAGGCTCTATTACGGTATAACCTACAGCATAGACGAAACTCTTGACAGACGCACTATAATGTTTACTATATGGCCGGAAGGAATCGGCGAAATGGGCATGGGCAAATCAAGGTCGCTGATGGGCGTGGATGCCCCGACGGATCGTAATTATTAATCCCGATGGCGCGGAAAACAAGGGTTTTTTTATACCGTTAATTTAGAGTATGATATTTTAGTCTGTAAAAATTTTTTTAAGGAAACGATAAAATGGCTTTGGTTAATACGAAAAAGATGTTCAAAATGGCCTATAAGAACGGATATGCGATTGGAGCATTCAATGTCAACAATATGGAGATTACGCAGGGCATTATCAGTGCCGTTGCCGAAAAGAAGGCTCCTGTTATTCTCCAGATATCGCGCGGCGCGAGAAAATACGCTTCTATGAGTTATTTGCGGTCGATTATCGACGTAGCGGTTCGTGAAAATCCCGACATTCCGATTTGTATGCACTTAGACCACGGCGATACCGTCGAGATATGCAAACAATGCGTCGATGACGGTTTTACGTCCGTTATGATTGACGCATCGCATAATCCTTTTGCGGAAAATATCAAGCTTACAAAAGAGGTCGTTGATTACGCGCACAAATACAACGTTACAGTCGAAGCTGAATTGGGTCAGCTTGGCGGTATTGAAGAAGACGTTGTCGGCGTTAGCCATGATGATGTATCGAAACACCTGACCGACCCTGACCAGGTCGTAGAATTTTATGAAAAGACCGGCTGCGATTCGCTTGCAGTGGCCTGCGGAACAAGTCACGGCGCTTTCAAGTTTAAAACCGAACCCAAGCTTGCCTTTGATGTGCTGCAGGCTGTTGCAGACAAACTGCCCGGCTATCCTCTGGTAATGCACGGTTCAAGTTCAGTGTTGAAAGAATTTGTTGACCTTATTAATAAATACGGCGGCAAGATGCCTAACGCGATGGGTGTGCCGGAAGCGGCTATTTCCAAAGCGGCGAAGATGGCGGTTTGCAAAGTTAATATCGATACCGACCTGCGTATGGCAATGACAGCAAAGATTCGCCAGGTATTTGCCGAGAAGCCTTCGGAATTCGACCCGAGAAATTATCTTGGCCCGGCAAGAGATGCGATAAAGGCAATGGTATCGCACAAACTCGACGTCCTGGGCTGCACCGGTAAAGCGGGCGAATGTCTGTAAAAAAAAATTAAAATCCGCCTAAGGCGGACAAGTTTAAAATTGAAAATTTAAAAATAATGAAAAAATTAATAGTATTTATTTTAGCGCTGCAACTGGCGTTATCGTCTGCATTTTCGATGTCAACCGCTCCGGAGGTTCGCCCTGCGACTAAAGCTTCAGATGTGCGGCAGACAGAAAGCAATGTTCCCTCAATACCTTCCGTAAAAGCCGCTGTCCAGGAAATATGCGACGGCAATTTTGCCCAGGCACAGAGCACTATTAAACAGGCTGACGTAAATAGTCCTGCGTCGAAGGCTCTTTTGAAGATAATTTCACAGTATGATAAAATTCAGCAGTCAAGAGAGCAGGCAAGAAAAGAAACTTACGAAAAGAAAATAGCGGAGCTTGAAAAATTCAAATCACAAGCGGAGACAAATGAGCCTAATCTGCTGGAAGTATTTCCAGTGATAGTCAAGGCTCAGGAATCCGCCGATGAAAAACAGAAAGCGAAACTTTTGGAACAGCCGTTTGTAAAAGCCACTATCGAAAGGGCGAAAAAAGCCGGCAACGATTACGAATCCAAAGGCCAGTGGCTCGATGCAATGATTTACTGCTATAGCTGGCTCGATATCCTTTACAAGGACAACAAAGAATACTCCGACAAAAGAAAAGAGCTTGAGGAAAAGGCGGTAATAAAAAGTTCGCTGCTGGACAGTCCCTGTGAAACGTCCACGGATCGATACGAGAAGATAAAACCGGAAATGTTTATTCGCAGCCTCGATGTTCTTGAGTATGGTTATGTCGAGCCTTTTTATTACGGCGATATGGTTGACAAGACGTTCGAGCGATGCCGGTATCTTGCGGAAGTGCTAAGTCTCTCGTCCGCAGTCCTAAGGACTCCTGACGGAGGACACCTTACGGTGAAAGAAAAAGAATTAGATAAGAATTTCAAAATTAAGTTTGAAAAAGATAAGATACCGCAGTTTGTGGCGGGACTTTCGTCACTGGAAAAGGATTATAAGGCCGAGGGGACCTCGCCACTTGGCGGGCCGACAGGTTTGAGCAAGGACCAGTTCGAGAGATTTTTCAAACACATCCTGGCCCTGAATTCGGCGACGATAAAACTGCCGGAACAGATAATGATATGGCATATTGCAGATGCCTGCCTCAATACGCTTGACCCGCATACGATGATAATCTGGCCGAAACAAGTTGAAGATTTTGAAAAGACTATAACGAACGAATTTACGGGAATTGGCGTTGAAATATCCAAGGAAGAAGGACCGCTCAAGGCAGTAAGTTTAGTTCCTGATACGCCTGCGTATAATTCCGGTATTGACGCCGGCGATATAATAGATGCCGTTAACGGCGAAAGCACCAAGGATATGACAGTCACCTGCGCGGTAAGTAAAATTACCGGTCCGGCGGGCACGAAAGTCAAACTTACAATCCGCAGGCCGAGCGAAGAAAAAACATTTGATGTAGAAATCACCAGGGCAAAAATTATAGTACCGACCACCCGCGGCTGGTGCAGAGATAATTCGGGCAGCTGGCAATACTTCGTTAACGACAAGGATAAGATAGGCTATGTCAGGGTTACGCAGTTTTCAGCAGCAACGGCGTCGGACCTTGATGCAATTCTTACCCGGCTTGAAAGCCAAGGTATGAAAACTCTTATTCTTGATTTGAGATACAACAGCGGCGGCCTGCTTCAAAGCGCAGCGGATATCGCAGATTTATTTGTTGAAAAAGGCACAATTGTAAGCACTCAGCCGAGAGTAGGTCTGCCGACATGGGAAACGGCTAAAAAGAAAGGGACGCATCCTGACTATCCGCTTGTGATACTGATTAACGGAGGCTCTGCAAGCGCATCTGAAATTGTGGCCGGCGCTCTGGTGGACAAGGCATTTTCCAGGGCGACACTTGTCGGAGAGCAAAGTTACGGCAAAGGCAGTGTTCAGACAATTACCGAATATCCCGGCGGCGGAGCACAGCTAAAATATACAATGGCATATTATCATCTTCCATCGGGCCAGAGAGTCAACGACCGCTGGGCGAAGGAAAAAGCCGGTAAGACAGACTGGGGCATTATGCCGAATGTGAAAGTAGAGTTAATCAGCGACGAAATCAAAAAGATGCTCGATTACGAGAGGGATAACGATGTTCTCGCCGCAGCGGACCACGACCAGAATAAACAAACACTAAAAAGGCACAATCTTGAGGAAACTCTCGATGCCGACAGTCAGCTTGCTGTAGCGATTCTTGTCGCGAAAGCAAAACTAATAGAATCAGGAATTCAGCAATGACCGAACCAGTTGATATCAGTAAACTCGAGCAGCAGCGAATAGAAAGACTTGAGAAAATTAAACGGCTCGGAGTCGACCCGTACGGAAGCAGGCTCGATAATGTCGAACCGGCAGGAGTTGTAAGGGCGAAATTCGACGCAAATATTCAGCCTCCGCAGCGAGCGATATGCGCAGGCAGAATAGTTCTTCTTCGCGATATCGGCAAACTGATATTTATTACCCTTCGCGACAGCAGCGGCACAATTCAGCTTGGCCTTAGTAAAAAACTTCTTGAAACTCAATGGGAACTGATAAAACTGATTGAGCTGGGCGATATAATCGGAGCAGAAGGGCAGCTCGGTCTTACAAAAACGGGTGAGCTTACGATATGGGTGGATAAATTTACGCTTCTTGCCAAGTCTGTTTTGCAGCCGCCGGAGAAATTCCACGGCCTTGCGGATACGGAACTCCGATATCGTCAGCGATATGTAGATTTGTGGGCAAATCCTGAAGTTACGCAGAGATTCAAAAAACGGCTTGCGATAATATCTACCATTCGCAATTTTTTACAGGAACGCGGATTTAATGAAGTTGAAACGCCGATGATGCAGACAATCGCCGGCGGTGCTGCGGCAAAGCCGTTCATTACTCATCATAACGCGCTCGATATCGATTTGTATCTGCGAATCGCACCGGAATTATTTTTAAAAAGGCTGCTTGTCGGCGGCATCGAAAAAGTTTTTGAAATAAACCGTAATTTCCGCAACGAAGGTTTGAGTCCGCGTCATAATCCGGAATTTACAATGATGGAAATATACCAGGCTTATGCCGACTATAATATAATGATGGAACTTACCGAAGAGCTTATCTGTTCGATTGTCAAGAAGCACTGCGAAAGCTCAACAATGCAATTCGGCGAATATACGATTGATTTTTCACGTCCATGGAAAAAGATTCCATACGCCGAGCTTTTCAGTAAGTATTGCGGCTGCGAAATACAGGACATTGCCGCCATTCGTAAAAAGGCGAAAGAAATCGGCTTTGAAGAAGCAAAAATGGACGACGAGGTTATCATAAATAAGCTTTTCGAAGAAAAGGTGGAATCGAATCTTGTCAATCCGACTTTTGTAATTGATTATCCCGGCAAACTGTGCCCGCTTACCAAGCGCAGCAAAGAGAAGCCGGATTACGCGGAGCGATTTGAACTTTATATAGGGGCAATGGAGATAGCCAACGCCTATACTGAGCTTAACGACCCGGCAGTGCAGTATGAGAATTTTACATCGCAGGTCAAAGGTGCCGGCGAAGATGAGGATACTTTCCGAAGTCTCGACGAGGATTTTATAACTGCGCTTAAATACGGAATGCCTCCTGCCGGCGGGCTGGGCATCGGCATCGACAGGCTTATTATGCTGCTTACCGGCACAACGAATATTAGAGATGTTATCCTGTTTCCTTTATTGAAGCCGGAAAAATAATCTGCGGGATAAAATAAATGCTCAAGTTTTTTTTGGCACTGCGGTATCTTAAGAAGCGGAAAATAGTTTTTCTCAGTATTGCAGCGGTAGCGCTTTCAACGGCGCTGCTTGTTACGGTATCAAGTCTTTTTACTGCGTTTATCGGTGCGATAGAGACGAGCGCATCGGAATACCTTGGCGATATAGTTCTTGAGCCGCCGAACAGATTTTCTCAATACGACGTTCTTATCGAAAAACTCTGCCAGGCCAAAGAAATCGATTCGGCAACGCCGGTGCTCTCCACCAGCGGCCTGATTCACCTGGGGGCAGGAAATGTAAAAGCCGTTAGTATCTGGGGCATAGAGCCGGTGAGCCGAAGCCGGGTTACAAATTTAAAAGACAACCTGCTAAGACAAAAATCGCTGTCTTCTGTGCCGCAGTTCAAATATGACGAGGCAAACAACATACCTATTTATATAGGCATCGCGATACTATCGGAGCCGGACCCGAAAACAGACCAATACGATTTTTCTCTTGCCGAAAGTTATATCGGGAAAAAAGCTGTAATAACCACAGGCACAACGGAATCCGACAGCAACGAATCGGTCAGCCTGGCTCGTTCGCGGTCAGCACAGGCAGTAATTTCCGATATAGTTTTCACGTCGGTTTACGACATAGATAAGAAATTTGTTTTTATGCCGATAGACGCGTTGGCCGGCCTATTGTTTCCTTCGGACGGGCAGAACAAAACGGCGGATATCATTCATATCAAATGCAAAGACGGTTTCACTCCGGACCAGACAGTTTCGGTTGTCCGCAAAATATGGGCTGAATTTGCCTCGCAGCAGCTCGAATGGCCGGCATATTCCATTGCCGACACAGAAATTAAGACCGCAATAGAAAAACAGGCACAATATGCCGCCGAGCTTCGCAAGCAAATGGGCGTTCTGCTTTTGATATTCGGAATTATAAGCGCAGGCGTAATTATTCTTGTGTTCTGTATTTTTTATATGATAGTCAAAGCCAAACAGAAAGACCTTGCAATCATAAAAGCCATCGGAGGCTCGGCAACAGATATTACGTCTGTGTTTTTATTGTTTGGTTTGTTTATAGGCCTTATCGGCGCGGCGGCGGGGGTGGGTATCGGTTTTGTCGTTACCCATTATGTGAACGCAATCGAACAGGCTATCGGGCAGATGCTGGGACTTAAGCTGTGGAGCAGCAGTGTTTATATGTTTACAAAAATTCCGAGCCATTTCGACTGGTCCTGGGCGATATGGTTCTTTATCGCGGCGGTTGCTGCTTCGGTTCTCGGCGCATTTTTGCCTTCCTTAATCGCAGCCAAAACATCGCCGGTAAAAATCCTGAGGTATGAATAGATGTATGATATAATATTGCCGTTAAAACTATTTAAAACAAGCAGGCTGACAATTCTTGCCGTCGCGGCGGTTGCCGTCTGTGTTTTTGTAGTTATTGTGGTAATGACGGTAATGAACGGTCTTGTGACAGATTTTATCGATATGAATCACGAATTTTTTTCGGACTGCATAATCTCTACGGATTCTCTGGTCGGGTTCGGCCATTACGATGAATTTGAGAATATCCTGCGTTCGAGCGATTTTGTCGAGAGCGTTACGCCTGTAATAAATACTTTCGGGCTTGTGAAATCCAATTCGTCCGGCAAAAATGCTGCGCTGAGTCTTATGGGCATAGAACTTGAATCCCACGCAAAGACGACTGATTTTGCCAAGAGCTTGTACTATCGCAAAGATAAACCATCGCTTGCTTTTTCGCCGTCGTATAATCCTCAGCTTCCGGGATGCGTGCTGGGAATCGACCTTCTCGTGGAACGGGACCAGTGGGGAAAATATTTGCAGTCGGCGTATCTGCCCAGATGGTCTTACGGCATTACCTGTTTTCCGCTGACGCCAAAAGGGACGCTTGTAAAAACAGGCACCTCGGTTTCAGCGAATACCGGAACTTTTTACTACAGCGACAATTCTAATTCCGGCCTTGCGAGAGTTGACAGCGCTTATGTTTACCTGCCGTTCGAAAAATTGCAGTCTTTGGCGGGAATGGATATCGGCGCAAAGAGAACCAGCGCAATATTTATAAAATTCAAAAAAGGCGCCGATTTAAATAAGTCCGTCGAAAAGACCGCGGCGTTATGGAAAGACTTCGTCGCTCGAAATTCAAATTCCGAAGTTTCGGGACTATTTAAAAACGTAAATGTTCAGGATTTCAGGAGTTATCGCAGGGAAACGATAGCGCCGATGGAAAAGGAACAGACGATGATGGCCTTGCTTTTTCTGCTTGTCGGTGTGATTACTGTCTTTATTATTTTCGTAATTTTCTATATGATTATAGGCGGAAAAAATAGGGATATCGGCATATTGAAAAGCGTCGGTGTTTCGCAACTGGGTATTATGCGGGTATTTCTGCGATATGCGGTTCTGACAGGTCTTGTCGGAGCGGCAATCGGCATTGCAGCGGCACTTGTTTTTCTCGACAATATTAACGGCCTTGAAAACTGGCTGTATGTAAAATTCGGTTTTCAAATGTGGAACAGAGAAATTTACGCGATAGGCGCCATACCGGATCGACCGGGAATTGCTCTGCCGATTGAGGTTGCAGCCTCGGCGGTAATCGCTTGTCTGCTCGGCGCGCTGTTGCCGACAATAAAAGCGGCAAGGCAAAATTGCGTCGATACTCTGCGGGTAAATCAGATATGAAACAAAATGATTATATATTGACCTGTGAACAGCTTTATAAGTCTTATCAGATGGGCGCTATGCGTCTTGAGGTTCTCAAGGGAATAAACCTTAACATCGCAAAAGGCGAATTTGTCGCTGTCAAAGGTGCTTCCGGCAGCGGCAAGAGCACGCTTATGCACATACTCGGCGCGCTCGATAAGCCCGATAAAGGCAAGGTTCTTTTCGAAGGGGAAAATATTGCGGCCTTTAGCGGCAGGAAAATCAACGAATTCAGAAACAAAAAAATCGGATTTGTATTTCAGTTTTATCATTTACTTGACGAATTAACAGTTTTGCAGAATGTTTTGCTTGCCCCGATGGTTCAGATGGGGGCGATTGGCTGGCTGCTCCATTCGGCAAAGGCGAAAAAAACCGCTGCTCAGCTGTTAGGAGAGCTTGGCCTTGCCGAACGTGCGGAACACAGGCCTTATCAGCTTTCCGGCGGCGAGCGGCAAAGGGCCGCTATTGCCAGGGCACTGATAAATGAGCCTGATGTAATTCTGGCAGATGAGCCGACAGGAAACCTTGACTCTAAGACAGGAAATGATATTCTAAAGGTCTTTGAAAAACTGCATAATGCCGGCCAGACGATAGTAATGGTTACTCACGATGACCGGATAGCGGAAAAAGCCTCGAGAATAATCAGGCTTGCCGACGGCAAAATCAATCCGCCTGTGGTGTGATTGGGTCGGCGAAAAATTAGCGGAGTTTTTTATGGCATTGAAAATCTGGATGAACGACGGACTGGTCGCGGAGCAGGATGCTAAAATCAGCGTTTTTGACCATGGCTTGCTTTACGGCGACGGAGTCTTCGAAGGTATTCGCGTTTATAGCTCGAAGGTGTTCGAGCTTGACGCTCATCTTAAAAGACTTTACGAGTCGGCGAAAGTCTTAAGACTCGATATCGGTATGACGCCCAAGCAGCTTGCCGAGGCGACAAGAGAGACTGTCAAGGCAAACAATATCGTTGACGGCTATATTCGTCTAATCGTTACCCGCGGTGTCGGTTCGCTGGGCATAAGTCCATTCAATTGCGAAAAGCCCAGTATTATTATTATCGCTGACGGCATTCAGCTTTATCCGCCTGAGCTTTACAATACTGGAATGAAGGTTATAAGCGCCTGTACGATTCGCAATCATCCGCTTGCGATACCGCCGCAGGTCAAGAGCCTTAATTACCTGAACAACGTTCTTGCCAAGATTGAAGCTCTCGACGCGGGCGTTCCCGAAGCGATTATGTTCAATCACGAAGGTTTCGTTGCAGAAGCCACCGGAGATAATATATTTATCGTTAAGAACGGCGTTGTTTGTTCTCCGCCGATTCAGGCCGGCTCTCTTGAAGGCGTTACAAGAGGGGTTGTTTTCCGTCTTGCGGCCCAGGAAAAAATGCAGGTTTGCGAAAAGAACCTGACGCGTTTCGACCTTTATGTTGCCGACGAGCTGTTCCTTACAGGCACCGCAGCGGAGGTTATCGGCGTTGTCGAGATTGACGGCAGGAAGATTTCCGACGGTAAGCCCGGTCCGGTTACGCAGCTTCTGCGCAAAAAGTTTTTCGAATACGCACACGGCCGGTCGAAATAAAATGACCGTAGAAAATTCATCATCCGCCTGTTCTGCGCTAATAGCTGATAAGCTTGCGCAGACACAGAAATTTCTGTTCGAGCAGCTTGAATGCAGCGACGACAAGCTCAGGCCTTTTATCGATTATGTCAGGGGCCAGCAGGGCAAGATGCTTCGCGCATCGGTTCTGCTACTGAGCGGCAGACTGTTTGGTCAGGCAACCGCGCTGCATATCAGAATAGCCGCGGTTGTCGAGATGATTCACGCAGCCACACTTCTGCACGATGATGTGATAGACGACGGATGCAGGCGCAGATACCACGAGACTGCGAATAATCTGTGGGGCGCAAATTTCGCTGTGCTGCTGGGCGATTATCTTTTAAGCAGAGCTTTTGTGGCTGCCGCATCGGCACAAAGGGACGATATTAACCGGGTTCTATCTGAAACAGCCGCGATAATCTGCCGGGGTGAAATGCTTCAGAACGCCTGGCGGGGAGATTTCAGCCTGACTGAAAAGCAATATATTGACATTATCGAAAAAAAGACGGCAATTTTTTTCGCCAACTGCGCGCTTCTTGGCGGAATTATGTCCTGCGCCGATAAAAATGCCTGCAGTGGATTATATGACTTCGGTCTAAATCTGGGCCTGTCTTTTCAGATTATCGACGACCTTGTTGACATTGTCGGGACGGAAATCCAAACCGGCAAAACCAGCGGCAGAGACTTTGGCAGTAAGACCCTGACACTGCCTGCTATTTTCGCACTTACCAGACTAGCCGCGTCGAAGAAAACTGAATTGCTCGAGTTATTTTCCACCCCAAAGCCTGACATGGGCCGCATCGTGTCGATTCTTGATTCTGTAAAAGGTATTGACTATGCCAAATCTCAGGCTGTTCAATATCAGCAAAAAGCTCTGGCGGCCCTTGACAGTTTCGGTTCCAATCAGACGGTATCGGCGCTGAAGGAACTTGCCCTTTCAGCAACACAAATGCCTCTATAGTTATCCGGATTTTTCTTTACGCCTGTTTGCTTTTGTGTAAGAATATCTGCAATAATTTTTGGAGAAACACAAAATGAGAACGATATTTTCAATCCTGACCATTCTTTTTCTTTCCAGTTGTCTTTTCGCGGGCAAAGAGCCGCCGGCCGACGCCAATGCAATAGCGGTTACGGTTTATAACGCTAATTTTGGCGTAATTAAAGAACAGCGGCCTATGGTTTTTGAAAAAGGTCTTAACACAATCCGATTTACCGATGTCGCATCATCAATAGACGCTACCAGTGTAAGTTTTCAGTGTTTATCTGCTCCGGGTAAAATTGCTATTCTTGAGCAGAATTACGAATACGACCTTGTCGGCACAGCGAGCCTGCTTAACCGTTATCTCGATAAATCCGTTTCTGTTTCGGTCAAGGGCAGCGGCGCCGATAAAGGTAATCTTGTGAACGGCACTCTCCTTGCCGCCAGGGATAACAACCTGATAATCAAAAATAGCGACGGTATGATAGAAATAATTTCAGAGAGCAGTATTGATAACATTTTGCTCAAGCAGCTTCCAGACGACCTTGTTACAAAGCCGACACTTGTTTGGCTTGCCCAGTCGGAAACAAAAGGCCAGGAACGATGTCAGGTTACATATACCACTTCCGATATTAGCTGGAAGGCGGACTATTCTGCGATTCTTAACGATGCCGAAAACGCTTTCGATATCAGCGGCTGGGTAACAATCGACAACAAAAGCGGCGCGGAATATAAGGACGCAAAAATTAAACTTATTGCCGGCGATGTAAGACGTATCGAAGAACAGCCTCCGCAGCCAACGAGAATGCTGATGTATCAGGCGGCGGGAGGGGACCTTGCGGAACGGGGCTTCGAGGAAAAGCCTTTTATGGAATATCATATTTATACTCTTGGCCGCACGAGCACGATAAATAATAATCAGACCAAACAGATTGAATTTATAACTCCTGTTCAAAATGTCCCCGCTAAAAAGATTTATCTCTACGAACGCGATAAAAATGACAAAAAAGTTCAGATAAAATTTGAATTTGAAAATAAAAAGGAAACCGGCCTTGGTATCGCACTGCCAAAAGGCAAGGTTCGCGTTTTTAAGAGAGATACGGACGGGTCGCTGGAGTTTGTCGGCGAAGATTTGATTGACCACACGCCGAAAGATGAAAAGCTATCGCTTTATATCGGCGACGCCTTCGATATAGCGGTTGAGTATAAGCCTGTTGACCAAAAGGTTGACCGCAGGATGCGATGGGACAAACATTCAATCGAACTGCGAAACCGCAAAGATTCAGCCGTAACAGTTTTTGTCGATGAGAAGTTTCCATCGTGGGTTAACTGGAAAATCGAAGAAGCAACTCATCCTTATGTAAAGAAAAACGCAACAACCGCTCGCTTTACAGTTGAGATTGCTGCCAATGCAACGGCAACCGTCGAATATTCCGCAACCCAGAAATGGTAGTTTAAAATTTAAAAACTTTTTTGAAAGGATTCCAAAATGCTTGCTTTATTACAACTTGCCATAATAATATTTATGATAGTTTCTATGTGGAAGGTGTTTGAAAAGGCCGGCCAACCCGGCTGGGCGAGTATAATCCCAATTTATAATTGTTATATTTTGCTGAAAATCGCCTCAAAACCCGGCTGGTGGCTGATACTAATGTTTATTCCGCTGGTCAATCTTGTTATAGCATTTATAACGTACTTAGGCATTGCCGAAAATTTCGGCAAAAGTACAGGTTTCGCCGTGGGTTTGTTTTTCCTGCCGTTTATTTTCTTTCCCATCCTTGCCTTCGGCGATGCGCAATATTCAGGCTGAAAACGGATTAGCAGTTTTTTTACTGGACGGAACTTATTATGAAAAGAAATACGGCTTTTAAAATTTTGAATCCGATTTTGGCGGTGTTTTTTGTCAATCAGGCGATAACTGTAATATTCCGTGATAATTTTTCCAGTGGAGCATTCGAAATTTTTCACAAAACCGGCGGAGCGATATTACTTTGTCTCATTGCTGCACACATTATATTGAATTTCAACTGGGTGAAAGCGAATTACTTCGGCAAATAGGGGCATAATTGTCTTGCTAAAAAGCCATTTTATCATAAAATAAGGCACTTTCCGGTGAAGCCGGCCCAAAACGCCAGCAGAAGCATTTGATTAAAAGGAGTAGTTCAATGATAAGTAGTTTTATCGATTTTGTTCTCCATCTCGATACGCACCTGATTTCTATTCTGCAAAGTTATGGCACCTGGTGCTACCTGCTGTTTTTCATTGTTATTTTTGCGGAGACCGGACTTGTGGTAACGCCGTTTCTTCCGGGAGATTCGCTGCTCTTTGCACTTGGTTCGCTGGCCGCGGCAGGTTCTTTGAACATCGGCGGGTTGTTTGTCATGCTCTTCGCCGCAGCCGTGCTTGGCGACAATACCAATTACACCATAGGCAGATACTTCGGCTTATTCATATTAAAACGAAAGATTCTAAAAGAAGAGCATCTGCAAAAAACCCACAAATTCTATGAAAAATACGGTGTCAAAACCATCATCATCGCTCGGTTTGTGCCGATAGTGCGAACTTTTTCGCCTTTCGTTGCCGGGGTTGGCACAATGAAATACCTGCAGTTTTTGCCGTACGACCTGGCAGGCGGCGCGCTTTGGATTGGCGTATGCCTGTTTAGCGGATTTTTCTTTGGAAATATTCCTGTCGTAAAGAACAATTTCACATTTACAATTTTGGCGATTATCGCAATTTCGTTTTTACCGATAGTTATAGAAATAATAAAAGCCAAAAGACAAAAAAACAATGAATGATGAACAAAAACATATCCTCCTCAAAATCGCCCGCGACGCCGTTGAAGCTGCCATAAACGGCCGCCCAATGCCAAAACCTCAATCGCAGGATGCGGAATTAAACGCTCACTGCGGATGTTTTGTAACATTAAAAAATAAAGACGAGCTTCGCGGCTGTATCGGCCAATTCGTGTCGGATGTGCCTTTGATACGTCTTGTCAGCGAAATGGCAGTCGCCTCGGCGACAGGCGACCAAAGATTTTTTGCCGACCGCATTACGCCAAAGGAAGCAGATGACCTCAACATCGAAATTTCAGTTTTGTCGCCATTGAAAAAAACTACCGACCCTTTAAGTCTGCGGCTCGGAGTCGATGGAATATATATAAAAAAAGGTTACGCAAGCGGCTGTTTTCTGCCGCAGGTCGCGACCGAAACCGGCTGGAGCAAAGAAGAATTCCTGTCATATTGCTGCGCACACAAGGCAGGGCTGAAACCGGACGCATGGAAAGATAAAGGAACGGAAGTTTATCTGTTTACCGCAGAAATTATTGAAGAAGAAAAATAAAATCATCGCTTTAAAATATTATACTGGAAAACAAATGAAAAAAATACTTCTCGCACTGTCTTTCTTTAATGTTTATCGCCGGCTGCAATGAAAACAAATCATCGAATCAAAACGGCATATCAACATTGCCGAATAGCTCCAACAACAGTCCGGCCGGGACACTATCAACGGTCGATGGAATAATTCAATACGTAGCGCCTCTGCCTGCCGTGAAAAAAGTTGAAAGATGGGACAGCGCCTACGGCGAGGGTATAACGATAGAAACGAAACATTACAAGGTTTACACGACAATGCTTGAACCGTTAATGCTCAGACAAATCCCTGCGTTTGTCGAAGCAGTATGGCGGCAGTATCTGAACCAGCTTCCTGTGCCGGTCGAAAGCCAGGGCCAATTTGTCATATATCTTTTCAAGGAACGCGCGCAGTGGGAGAAATTCACAAAGGGATTTACCGGCGAACAGTGGCCGATTTATTTGAAAATAAAAAAGGGTGCGTATTTTCTTAACGGCACCTGCGTCGCATACAATATCGGAAGAAGCCGGACATTCAGCGTGCTCGGCCACGAAGGGTGGCATCAGTTCTGCGACAAGTATTTTAAATACCGCCTGCCAAGCTGGCTGGATGAGGGTATCGCCCAGCTTTTTGAACAAAGCGACTTCACCAACGGCCAGTTTACTTTCCAGCCATCAAAAAATTACGCGAAACTCGGCTCCTTGAAACTCGTTATGGATGAAAAAAAAATGATTCCATTGCGAAATCTTATTTCTTTAAATCCCGGTGAGGTAGTACAATGGGAAGAATCGGATATGGCCGTGATGGCATTTTATTCTGAGTCGTATGCGCTTGTGCGATTTTTGCGCGAGGAAAATTACGGCAAAAGGCTTGGTAATTATCATCAGATGCTGCTGGGAGCGCTTAATGGCACCTGGCCTATCGACCAGACAGAGGCAAAAGTCGCTTCCGATAGAAGCATTCCCCTTACTGCACAGTGGAACAGTTATATGGCCCAGAAATTGTTTAGTATTTATATTGGCCAGGATATCGAACAGCTTGAGCCGGAATACCAGTTTTGCGCAAAAATTGTTTATTACATCAGAGTGAAAAAATAGTTTATAACCACGTTTTGGATTTTTAATATCTTAAAATCCAAATGAACAGTAATGTATTTTTCAGTCTTGTTTTATGGCTAATTTCAAATTTCCCAAAATAACACGAATTCATTCAAAAAAAGATTTCAGAGCGATATTGGATTCTAAGTTCTTTATTAAAAATGAGTTAATGAAATTATATGTAGCTCCAAATGGCGCCGAAAAGTCGAGATTTGCCGTATCTATAAGCTCTAAAATCGCTCCTGCAGCGGTCAGAAACAGGCTTAAAAGGCTCGCCAGAGAGGCGTTCCGCTTGAGTCAAAGTGAAATTGCGGATGGATTCGATTACTTTTTAATTTATTCTGTAATGTTGTCGAAGAAGCCCAATTCTGATATAAAGAAAACTACATTAAAGCAGGTGCAGCAGAGTTTTATTGAACTTGCAAAGCAAGGGCACAAGCGTTTTGAAAAAGAACGTAATAAATGAGATAAGCTGTATTACAAAAGAAGCGATTGTACTGGCAATAAGACTTTATCAATCGAGTGTTGGGCAGTTTCTTGGCGGACAGTGCAGATTTGTGCCTTCCTGCAGCCAATATGCCATTGAAGCGGTCAGACAATTCGGTGCGGCAAAAGGCTCTTATATGGCTGTAAAAAGAATCCTTAGATGCCATCCTTTCGGCTCAAGCGGGTTTGACCCGCCGAAAAATTATGAAGGATAAAGATAAAGAAAAGTATATGTCGATTGGTAAAGCGGCTAAGCTGGCCAATGTCTCGACACAGTCGCTGCAATATTATATAATGGTCGGCCTGATAAAACCGTCGTCGATAAGCGAAACTAAAAGGCGATTATTCGACGACAAAGCCGTAGAACGAATAAAGCTTATAAAAAAACTTAATAAATCAGGCTATCCGCTTCGTGCGATACGCGAACTTTTTCTCGAAGGCAGACTGGAAATATAAGGAACCGGTTCATGAGCGATTATGATTATTTACAGCAAAAACGGAATTGATTGTCGGGGCATTCGTTATTGTGGGAGTATGTGTTTTTATCTATATGGTTTTCCTCTTCGGCGAACTTCCCGTCGTAACGGCCAAATTCAAATCGTTTACCATAAAGGTAATGTTTCCTTTCGCGCCGGGAGTCGAGGCAGATACGCCTGTGCAGTATTGCGGCTACCAGATAGGCAAGGTAACGAACGTTTCACCGCCGGAGCAATACAAAGACGAACAAGGCAGAATGATTCATCAGGTTGCTGTGGAAATAGCAATATCCAAAAAATATAGTGACATCCCGTCCAACGCGACGATCAAGCTTTTCCGGCGCGGAATGGGCAGCAGTTATATAGAGATAAGCGTACCGCCGATGACAGCGGCGGATATTAATGCCATGGAGATTAAATATCTCAAGCAGGGAATGGTTTTGCAGGGGACAAGAGGTTCCGGCAATGATTTAATCCCTGAAGACCTTCAGAACGAAATTAAAGGATTTGTTGGAAAGATTACCATACTGGTTGATAACTTAAATCAGATTGTAGGCGACCAGCAGAACAAGACGAATCTGAAAAATACGCTCGCGAATGTTTCCAAGGCAACGGAAGAATCAATCACAACTTTGCAGCAGATAAGAGAGTTTTCCAAGTCGGGTACGAAAACCAGTGAAGAAATGGGCGAAACGCTCATCGAGTTGCGAAGAATACTTAACAAAATCAACACCGGCCAGGGCACCGTAGGAAAACTTGTCAATGACGACAAACTGTATAATAATCTGGTTGACAGCAGCGAAGAGCTCAAGGTGGCGATTGAAAAATTGAAAAAGACTCTCGATAAAACAAGCGAGAAAGGAATACAGGTAAAAATATTTTAATAAGGTATATATTTTGGCACAGCTAATGTCAGGCAATGAGGCTATTGCCCGCGTGGGGTGTGCCGGCAGAAAGCGATTGAAACAACGGTAGGAGAGAAATATGTCGAGCTGAACAAAAAGGCCTTTGACGCCGGAAGAAGTTATAAATGAGCGAAGTTTCCGTCATTTATGAGAAGGAAAGCAAAGAATGGATGAAGAATTAAAATATGAATCAGCCTGGAAGTCAGGATTAGAACAAAATTCTCGAACAGCTTTACCTTTTGCAGAATTCATATCAAAAATGAATTATAAGGGCTCTATGTTAGATTTAGGTTGCGGGAATGGTTTGGTTGTTTCCTATCTCCATTCAAAAGGACATAATATACGAGGAGTAGATATTACTCTTGTAGGATTGGATATGAAATATAAAAACTATGGCAATGGAATTCCACCAAGTCCTGCAGCGAACCGTGAATTGTTTATCAAAGCTCCATTATGGGATTTGCCCTTTGAAAACAATGAGTTTGAATTTACTTTTTCTTGTGATGTGCTTGAACACATACCGCCGGAACAAATAGAGGATGTCCTAAAGGAAATATGTCGTATCAGCAAACGCAAAACATACCACGTAATAGCAACTTTTAAGCATAGAGATTTTCACCCAACCGTACAACCTATATCCTGGTGGATTCAGCAATTTAGTCGGGTGAATAATAATAAATGCGAAGTGGAATGCATCAGTCGAAAAGACTTTTTGCTTCATCATACAGGATACATGGAAGTTGGTTTATAATTCCTTTGTTGCAAAAGGTACCGCGAAAGTCCTTGTCATAGGGCGGCAAATGTTGTTTTGCCTGATGCGATATCAAATCACCCCGATTTATCTGTTGACTGCGGCTAAAAGCGATTGAAACAACGGTCGAAAAGAAATATATCGAACTGAATAAAAAGGCTTTTGAAGCCGGCAGGTCAAAGAGATAATCCTAAAATCCCTTTACAGATTAATCACTTCACTGCATTCATACGGCGGTGCCGTCAGCAATTTCAAACCGTTATCAATGCCGTTCTTTTTAAATGCTGTTTTAATTTCTTTTATGGCGATTTGAGGAGTGTTTCTCTGGTTGCTAAGATGTCCCAGCATTATGCATTTGGGAATCTTTTTACTCTTTTTAACCGCCGTGCACAAAAGCTGTGCTGTTTTCGGATTAGGCATATGATAAAGACTATTTGGATTAAAATATCTCTCCAGCAATTCCAGGTCGTGGTTTGATTCGACGAATATGAAATCCGCATCGGCAAAGTAATCTATCTGGCCGTCCCAATCTTTGAAATCCGTCGCTATTACAATTTTTTTATCCTTATGATAAATAACAAACCCGCAGGTTAGATAATCCGGATGATGAGGTATCTGGAAAGGTTCTATCACAAGGTCGCCGACATTAAATTTTTTCGTGTCGTATTCCTCGAGCTTTAGTTTTTTTAATCCTGTCCCGTAAAGATGTTTATTTATTAAATGCTCTATGCAATTCTGATGAACCTTAAGCTTAATGCCTTCATCTTCAAGAACTCTCAGAGGATAATAGCTGATGTGGTCGCTGTGCAGATGGGAGATTAATACCAAATCGATATATTTTGGATTGGCGATGCTCTGA
Organism: Sedimentisphaerales bacterium; assembly: GCA_050014075.1. Lineage (GTDB taxonomy): Bacteria > Planctomycetota > Phycisphaerae > Sedimentisphaerales > UBA12454 > UBA12454. The sequence continues at coordinate 32,203 of JBEKEA010000025.1, forward strand.
CCAAGAATTTCTCTGGTTGCTTTAATTGAGCCTAAACCGCAATCAATAACTATTGTCGTATTCTCTGTTTTGACAACCAGACAATTGCCTGAACTGCTGCTTCTCAAAGACTGAAAATGTAATGGCATCCGATACCTTCGCAATAGAGAAAGCATTAGTATAGACAGACTTTTACTGTGCGTCAATTAGATATGGAATCGGACGACTGAATTTAGTGCATATCGAACAGCGACTGGGTCTTGATGATTGTAACCTGGTCGGGATATGCGTGGAACGCGTGAATATGCAGCTCGTCCCGTCTTGCCTCGAAGTCGATATAGCTGAACGGCTCAAGACCACCGATGGCGAGTTTCGGGAACTTCACAAATATGCCGCGATTGCGAGCAAATCTTTCAAGGTCGGTATGGCTCTGACGATAGAGGTTTGGACTCATCTTTTCGACTTGGAAATCCGTCATATAGCTCATGCCTTTGGCCAGTGTGCATTTATGATTTCTCTGGCCGGCAAATCTGAATCTTTCTATCAGACCGCGCCGGGGCAAAAGCTGCATCGGCGAGCTTATAAGTTCCGACAGGCAAAGGTCGTTAGAGAAAACACTTACTACGTGTGAACCGCCCGTCGCCCAGATAATCGCTTCATATTTGTCGGTCTTGATTGTGCGTTTTTCATAGATGCTGAAAAGTTCCGGATGAAGCGGCCTTTGGTAAAGGGTAAAGGTCAACTCGCTGACAATAACATTTGTATTGGGTGTATCCATCATAAAGCTCGTTTCATAAGTAGTAAATTTCGCCTGTT
>JBEKEA010000026.1:0-26017 GCA_050014075.1 Sedimentisphaerales bacterium
GACAAAAAAAGAAGTTATTATTTTTATTACCCCGCAATTAATAAGGGAAGGGAATGAAGTCCCTGTTTCCGAGCGCCATAAACTGATTAATGAGGCCAATGAAATTGGGAATTTACGCACCGCCGCGTTTAATACACGCAACGAGAATAACAAAAAGATACGTAACACAGACGAAGAAGTTAAGTCTCTAAGCAAAGCAGTAAGTCTGCTTGGCAGTCAAAAACAGCCGGCTAATATCTCGCACGGAATTACTGATGTAGATTTGTCTCACCCTGATAAAACGTATGACGTAAACCGGGAACGTGAAATGCTGCAGGAAGTAATTGCTCTGCTCGATGATAAAAACGAACAAGTTCCTCACGTAACAACATCGCCGAAGAATAAAAATGAGGCTTCGTTAGGAGTTATTAATAAGTGAGATTAAAAAACAGCTATATTGTTATTACTTTATTGGCACTGGTCTTTTCGCCGGCGGCAATATGCGCTCAATTTTTGTGGTCTTCACATATCTTTGGGCCGATTACACTGCCGAAGATGTCTCATCGGGGAGATGTCTGCGAAAACCACGCATCTATTATTATGGATGTAAATAAGACTTTAAGCAATATTCAAATCAGTGCTAATAATACCGAACACGGACCTGCGGAATTGACCAACGGTAAGGACAGGCTTGTTACAGAATACAAACTGACATTTGATGGTGATGGTATCCACCAGCATTCAGGCGGAGCCGACACGGAATATGTGGATTATAAATCTTTTCTGTTGCCTGCTGTTGCTGTTAAATATGTCTATGACGACAACCAGGTAGTAGTAACGCTTTGGGTCAGAGCAAGCAATTATGCCGATAAAGTAGCTGATTTTGGCTCATACACTGCCACACAAACTCTTACAGTTTCCTGGATTGATCCATAATGAAAACAGATACTAACAAGACGATTTTAGAAGAATTGAAGCAGGTTTTATCACTTGAAGATTCAATTCTTGGCTCGCTAACACCTGAAACCGCCGCAGAATTCCCAGAGTCTGCCAGGAATACTAAAAAAGATGGAAAAAAATCAGATATAAACCAAATAGTCCGCAGCAGCGACTTGCTTTTGGGCATTATAACCGACCAGGTCAAGGCCAAACTCGTTTGGCAGGGCATTACCGCGTGTCTGGTGATACTTGTTATAATATTATCTTTTATTTGCTTTAATTTCTATAAGAGTCGTGAGAATCTGGTTGAAAAAGTCGCTGTAGTTAAAACCCTTGAAAAGAAGTTAGCCGACTCCAAAGCTGAGGTTGATAGTATTAAGGCCAATGCGATGATATCCAACAACGAACTCCAGCGCACCCAGGGCGAATTGAACAACTCAAAAGCAGAGATTAAAAAACTGCAAGACCAGTTAGCCGATGTTACGCAACGCCTCGAAACACTCCAAAATCGTAATGCTGAAGCAGTGAAATTACTTAGTGGCCGGCTCCAAAAACTCTCAAACCAACCAGATACCCCACCCAAACATTAAAACATCACCAGTATCCCAATAATTCATACAAATCAATTTGACAATAACCGCGATGAATTTCGGAAAGTGCCAGATTTGATGCTGCTATTATGCCAATGCTGGCGCCTGTGGCGTTTTGCCTGCGGTAGAAATGCCGGATTCAGTATTCAGCACCGCTTTGAAGACATCGAATACCGTTACCATGCCGACCACCTTGCCGCCCTTCTCGACTACCGGCAGGCAACGCGAGCCTAATTGGCACATATTTTCCATTATTGCTGTAAGTGAGGTGTCCGGCTTTATAGTGCGGACGGGTCGTGTCATTATCCATTTGATTCTGATTTGAAGTGTAGCATCATCTGTCGGTCTGCGCCATTTGGCGAACATAGGCTTTAGATACACGCTGAGAGCGGAAGCTAAATCAAATGTTGAGACTATACCATCGATTTGTCCGTTGCTGCCTACCATCATATAGCTGACATCGGCCTGCTGCATTTTTGTTATGGCCTGCTGAACACTGTCATCGGCATTGCCCCAGAGAACCTCTTTTTGCATAATATCTTTGGCACACATCGACAAAGATATCAGGCCGGTTCTATCGGGCAAACCTGTCGACGATTTTACCATTCTTTGTATAGTTTCTGAAACAGGCCCTGAGGCCGGCTCTGTACCGTCTGTTAGCATAGCTGGCACAGGTGTTTTTTCAGCTGCTGGTTCTTCCTGTGGTTTTTCCTGAGTTTTTTCGTCTGCAGGAGCCGAGGGTTCGGCATTTGGTGCAGGTGCTTTAAAGATTGCTTCCGGTAGAATAACACCGCAATTGAAAGCCGGATAATCGTCAATTGTTATTTCATAAGGGACAAAAGAAAATTCTTCATCATCGGACAGACCTATCTTTTCTTTCGGGTTGTCCCAGGGGTCGCCGATAAATGTATTTGTCTGTACGAAACGGCCATGACCTTCCATTTCTTCACGGAATATTCTGTCCCAGGTACCGACAAGCAGATTACCGGCTTCTCTAATGGCATCAGTCATGCCCTGGGCATCTTTGGTTGAGCCGAGTTTTCTATTATCAAGAATTTTCTGTTTTGGCTGCATCACGATGATGCCGGCCAATGTAAACAGCCCCCCCTGGTCAAACATTACAGGGAAAATCCCATCTAAAACGCCTTTGGTTTTGATAAAATTGACGGCCGCCAGTTTTTCAAATCTTTTATTAAGTCCTTTGGCCGTCTCGGTGCACACCCCCTTTTGACTACACTTCATACCCACATTGAACATACTGGAAATGTCTTGGCAAAAAGCCCCAAAGGCCTTTGTTGCCAATTCTATTGTCTGTGACTTGATATCTGTTTGGGATGCTGCCATTTATTAAAACCATCCAGAATCTATTTGGAACTTTCTCGCTATTTCAGTAACAGTTCAACTACATAAAAGTGTTTTAGCTATATGGTCCAATCTTTGGGTTACGTTTGTTCCAAACAACAATACGTCCCTGTTTCTTTCTCGTTAGAATCTGTAAATACTTTAGGATTTCCCGGTAAATTTGTGCTTTTTTTATTATTTTCCGCGAAAGACTCTTAAGTTCAGCCTATTATTTTCGAGAATTACTATTGTAGAAATAGCATTTTGCCGCTTTTTTAGCCAGAAATGATTTAATCAGGCTTAATTATGGCCAACAACTCAGAATTATTAGAGAAAGAAAGTATCATATCTACTGTGGAGAATCCTCATCTTCCCAAAAGCAATCCCCGACCTTTTCAAACAGCAAAGCAGCCGGAAACAGATGAACTTCTGGAAAATACCCTGCTTAACATCAATATAGACAAGATGTTAACTAAACGTGAAATCGAAATCCTAAATCTGATTTTGGAGGGCAATACTAATAAGGAAATATCGCTAAAGATTTGCCGAACTGAGCGAACAATTGAATATCACCGCAATCGACTTATGCACAAACTTGGCACCAAAACCGCATCTGACTTGGTAAAACGCGCTATTACTATGGGAATCGCATAAGTATATTTCAGCTATTCGGCAATTATGAGCTATAAGCTCATACATAAAAAGGTGTTAACCTTGCCCCGCTTTTTTAGCCGGTCTGAATAATTCAAAAATCAGGTACTTTCCGAAATTACCTCACAGTTAAAAATTGGCGATTTAAATATTAGTATATTTAGATTATTTGCATAAAAGTGAAAAATATATCTAAAATATCATCAATATCAGGTAATATAAGGATTTATCAAAGGCTCAAGGAGATATCCAATGAGTAAGAATAAAAATTTATTGGCTGTCAGTATAGTCTTAATCGTTTGTCTTATTGTGATTGCGTTTTCCGATTCGATTCGTGGCAGCGAGAAAAAATACGAGATTGAGCCGGAAATCACCCTGCCGGAATACCAAAACGACCTAAGCAGAGTTATCAACGCCTATGAACGAATGATGGACCGTATGATGTACATAAATGAAAGGAACTTTGCCGGTATTAACACCGATGTTAAAGATATCTCTAAAAAACTGGTTTTGATTGACCTCAAACTGACGGAACTTTCCAAAAAAATGACGAGAATCGAAAAGGCTCTCAACATCGACCAACCTGAAAAACCGGTCGAAAAAACATCCGAAGTCGAAAATGATGCTAACGATAACTTGAAGATTGAGCCGGAAAAACCTTAAAGAAACATAGACAGCAGGCTGATAGTAATTAATGATTGAGAATTCAATAATAACAGTTTTGGATACGCCCCAGCAGCCGGACAACGGATCAAAAAAGAATTCTGTAACGGTCACCCTGCCGGTCTGAAAATATCAGCCGTAGGTCTCCCCTTTCTGGTCCACATAAATAGTACCCTTTGCCTGCTTTATTATTTTAACCGCTTTTGACACCTCGTCCAATTTGGGGATTTTGAAAAGCTTGCTGCATATCCGGCATGTTACTCTTCTATCCGCAGCGTCGGCATCAAGCATCCAACTGTTACCGCAATTGGGGCATTTGGCAATAATCTGCATTTGGCTGCTCCTAACTCAAGACAATATCACTGCTGATTATTTAAAAAGCAAATGCCGTACCAAAAAACAAAAATAGCAGTTAACACACTGATAATAGCCATTTCATCGCAAAAATACCCAAAAAAATCAACCCCGTTGTCGAGAAATTTGACAATCAACAATATCACTTTTAAAATTTCAGTCTATGACATAATAAGTTCTTGCAAGGAATCATCTTATATCTTCATCGGTATGATTTTGCTTGATTTTTTAGTCCAAATTTGTTAAAATGGGTAATGTAGAGATAAATGCATCTGAAGGCCGCTCTTACTTCAGGCAGTATTATGGAGAATGCCGGTGGCAAAAGAACTAAAAATAGAAGATAAATTGAATGAATTAATTAAAGAGTTTGACGCGACAATGACTTCACAACATCAAAACTTGGCTGATCTGGCCAAGCAGGCCTGTGACAACTACTGCAAACTCCACAAGAGCGTTGACGGTTTACAAGAATCGCTTGATTATCTGAGAATATGTATCAAGTATCAAGTTTTTGACCTTGAAGCAACTCGCAGAGAAAATAAACAGTTAAGAGATATGCTCGAGAAAAAACAGGACAATAGCTAAGTAATTGACATAGCTTTTAAAGGTCTTAAACCAGATTGGGAATGAAGAAGTGATAAAGAGAGTTTCATGCAGAGTTATTAGTTCAGTTCCTTTTGGCCAAACAGGCGGCCGATTATCGTCTGTAAGGCTGCCGAACAACCCCCCGGATGAGATTAACTATGTAACTAAGCCCAAGTATAACAGCAATTCAGGCCATAATATCAAAGCCTTCAATATCGACCTGGGGACTGTGGATGGCTTTCCGATAGGGCAAATTCTTGATTATTGCGCGTAATACCTTTTGACCGGCTTCTATACGCCAAACTTTACTATTGCTTCAGCGGCTGCACGAATGTTTTCAGGTGTGTCAAGCTTGCCGGATAATAGAAGCTGGCGTGCCTGCTGGACCACATTGGCATCTTCTGTCGGGACCTGCTTTGCCTGTTCAATCAAAGAACTATTGCTAATCTGCAGCGAAGCATCTGTTAGGTTATTTGCGGAGCCTTTAGACGACTCAGATGGTTTGGAAGATGACTCTTTCAAAATATCAGGAACCTGGTTATTTTCTATTTTTTCTATCATTTCTTTAGTACCTTTTACGTCTTAGCCATTACCTTTCTCGCATATTTTTGCCAAAACTTAACAACTTTTTTAAAAAAATTTCATTTTTTTTTCTAAAGTTAACGCTCATTTATGCCGACAAAATCACACTTATTTAAACCACTACCTTTTGGGTTGTAAAGTCTCAGCTGTCTCGAAAGCCACGAATTTGATGAACTTTATCGAACTAACTGTCCCTAATCCTGCATCCAGACTTTCAGAACCTGGTAAAATATGATGATTATAATAGTCTTTTATCCGATCCTGAATGTTTTTATCGGCGGTATCCCAAATTTGCTCAAGAGCCCACAATAACTGTCCTTCAGCCAGGTCTATAAGATCCAGTCGAAGGCCGATAACCATATGCGGAAAAGGCTGGTATCTGGTAACAGTGCCTCTTAATACGGCATCACATTTTAAAGTCTTTCGTATTGCGGATAATTGCTCAAATGTGTATGCCGTGTTCATATCCAACTGCAAATTTCGCCAGGCAGGATCCTTTTGACGGACAAGAGTTAGTCCGAAAATCTGTTTTTTTTGCATAGCTTCGTAAAGTGCATCAGTTGTATCATCGGAGATTTGAGGATAAGCCGAATCGTTGACCAATTCAACCAGGACGACTCTGCCGACAGTACTCAAGTTTTTATCTGGATTTAGAAAATAATAATTCGCAGCCGATTTATAAGATGAATTGACCCCGCAGCCTGACACAAAGAACAGCAGCAATAAAAATATTGTTTTAAAACTACCCATTTGGTTCACCCGATATAATTGTTTTTTTAGATTGCGGTTTATTTTTTATATCTGGTAATGATGCAGACGAATCCCCGCGTTGTTGCGGGGGTGTTTGTACCTTCTTGGCTTCACTCGGCGGCAGCTTAACTTCGCCACCAAGGACTTCAAGTATCCTGAGCAATGTTTGCAACTGGGCTTTGTCCGCCTCGCGAATCTCATCGCGAAAACCGAGTATATCGGTTTTCCAGTTGTTCAGCTCAATGCGCATTTGGATTAAGAGGTCATTTGCCTCATTCAATTCCTTTTTGGTTTGCTTTAAATCCGGTTCAAGAACCGCAATGCGGTCTTTAAACTGAGTGTTCTCGGCGACAAGTTCCTGATTTTTTTGCTGCAGCTGGGCCATTTTTTCCGAGAGTGTGGCGTGCTCCTGCGCCAGCTTTATCGCGGCATCAACAGCCGTTTGACCTCCCGAATCATCGCCATTAAACCTTTTTGCCATGGTGTTATTCTGCTGCTGGGCAGAATCAGGTTTGAGGTCAACTTTGGCGGGTTTTTTAACAGATAGGCAGCCTGCAAACAGAAATGTAAATGCGGATAAAATTAGAAAAAGGCTGATTTTTATATTAGTTTTCATTTTTATTTTCTCCATTATTTTATCCCTGATCCGCAGATTGGGCGTTTGTGTATTCACATTTTATGTGTGTTTTTTCGCCGCAGCTGCAGGTTACTTCAATTACAGCAAACTCAGGTTGGTTTTCTACAATATTTACCTGTGCCGGAGATGAGCTTACATTTCTTTCTTTCGACATGCCTGGGGCGCCCTGACCTGCATCAAGGCGAAAATTTCCTTCCAGCTTAACCTCATTGCCCCTTAAAATGCGTCCTGCGGTTTTTTCCATTTTTGGTTTTTCCTATTTTTATATTATAATGTATTCGAGTTACGCACAATAATCAATAGAATGCTTATCCTGGTCATTTTCAGCAATTTTGCTGTCGATTTTTTCTTTGGCTGGTTCGTTTAGTTCGTCTTTGGCGAGGTCCTGCTGCCGATTTTGCTGCTTATCCATATTTTGCCGTTTTTTTCTCTCTTCGCGACTTTTTGCTGGTGTTAAACCTATGACGTTTTGGTTATTATCAACCGATTTTATCAAATTGTAACTATTATCTGCCATCTCTCCATTGCCTCAATTTTACAGATAGATTAAATAAAGCTCTCGCGTGCAGTTGGCTGACACGCGGTTCAGTAATATTGAAAACTTCAGCCATCTGCTTCATTGTCAACTCCTGCTGATAATAAAGTATAATAATCTGCCGCTGTCTCTCGTTCAATTGCTGGATAGCTTCAGTTAATTTATCTATAAGCTCGTTTTTTTCGAGCTGCTGGTCCGGCGCAAGCGTATCGGCTGCCGCCAGAGAATCGCCCAGAGGAGAGGAGTTTTCCGATGAGCTATCCATTGAAATAAAGTGTTTGGTTCGGGCATTTTCGAACATTTGACAAAGTTTATCGACGGTTATCTGCAATTTTCCAGCCAACTCTTCATCAGTAGGTGCCCTGCCTGTTTGATTTGTGATTTCGAGACTTATTTTAGTGGCCTGGCGAATCTGTTTTTCCACATTAGGAGGCAGCAAAGAAAAGTTTCGCAACTCATCGAGAATAGATCCTCTGATTCTTATATAAGCATAGGTTTTGAACTCAGCCTGAAGGGACGGGTTGTAATCTCGAGCAGCTTTAATCAGGCCAACCGCCCCTGCGGAGACTAAGTCCTCATATGATAATGGAGGCTTTATATATGTTACTGTCCGCTGAACGATTTTATGCACCATAGGAAGAAACTGCGTTATCAGATCGTCGTTGATGGACTCTTCTTTTTGGCTATTGTACGCATTTTTGGCGCGGGTTTTCAAATGCCCGTTGTTGTCTTCGGCAAGCTGTTGTGGAAAAGCTTTTTTAGTTTCCACTGTCATTAGCTGCTTCCTTTTGCTGATTCATCTGACTATTTATCATCGCATTTATCAAAATGGCATTAATTACTTTTACGGCCAGAGATGTTACTATATACATAATTATTGCTGCCGCCAGGGCCCTCTTGCAACAGGCAAACGATGAAAGGCCGTTAATCCAGTTGATGACAGCAATACCGAAGAAACATATAACAGCAACACTCACCGAAATTGATCTGGCATTTAACGGCATAATCGGCTAATCCTTTTTATTTTATCACATTTGTTTTTCATATTATGCTGAAGCTCCCACAAGTTCCTGTTTCTTGGAATTTATTTTAGAAGTCTGCTGCAGGGATATGGTTTCTACCGGTTCTATTTCGGTTCCGAGTACGATTTCATTATAAGCTATCACCGGCAATGGCGGAACTGTTCGTGACAGTATCGTCGCCAGAGGCAATCGCAATCTTGAATCACACAGTAAAACTGTTTTTTCAATACCCTTGTCCATCGCCGCCTTCCATGCCTGTGCTATGTTGGTGCTTATAGCCATTGTCATTTCGGTCGGCATGGCGAGATTAAGTGCTTCCGCCTCCTGGCGTAAATTCGAAGTCATTTGGTGCTCCATCGCCGGTTCCAGTGTTATGGCTGAAATTTTACCATCCTTGTCTTTGTACTGTTCAGTAATAGTTCTGGCCAGGTGTTTGCGAACTACCTCGGTTAAAATATCGGTATTTTTTGTCTTTGAAGCGTATTCTCCGAGCGTTTCAAGAATGACAGACAATTCACGGATTGGTATCGCATTCGCTAAAAGGTTTTTAAGTATCCGCTGAAGTGTTCCTATAGGCACGAGTTCACCAACGACCTCACCAACCAGTGACGGCTGAGTTTTGCGAAGCCGGTCAACAAGAAGCTGCACATCTTCACGAGTCAATAATTCATCGGCATGTTTTTTCAGCGTTTCCGACAGATGAGTAATAAAGACCGATTCAGGGTCAATTACAGTATATCCGCTGAGTTCTGCCTTTTCCTTGTTAGCTTCCGAAATCCACAAAGCCGGCAGGCCATAAACAGGTTCGGCAGTTTCTATGCCGCTTATCTTGGTTTGAACAGCGCCGGAATCCATAGCAAGAAACATATTCGGTTCCAATTGTCCCCGGGCTACAGTATGGTCGAAAAGCCTGATTTCATAAGCGTTCGATTCGATATTGATATTGTCTTTGAGGCGAACCAGCGGCATAACAATGCCGAGCTGCTGGGCAAATTTTCTTCGCAGCGCCCCAATACGGTCGAAGATAGTACTGTCTTTACGCGGGTCGACCAGGCCAATTAATCTTACGCCGACCTGCACTGAAATTCTATCCATATCCAGCATATCTTCAACCGGTTGTTTCTGGGCTTTAGTTTTCTGTAATGGCGTTTCACTTTTCTTTTCATCGGTTTTTTCAGATTTAGCCACTATTCGCCCTGTAATGGCAGCACCTGCGGCCAGCAATAAAAACGGTATTGCAGGCAAGCCCGGTACCAGGGCCATGGCAGCAATGATGAAAGATGCTACCGTCAGCGGCTGAGATGTTCTCAGGAATTGTCTGGACAAATCCTGACCGACGCTGTGGCTTGAGGAAATTTTAGTTACCAAAAAGCCTGAACTTATGGAGATTATCATTGACGGTATCTGATTAACAAGTCCGTCACCTATGGAAAGGATAGAATAAGTTCTTACGGCATTAGCAATTGTCATACCGCGTGAATAACCTATGGCAATTCCGCCAATAATATTAATGGCCGTAATTATGATACAGGCAATGGCATCGCCTCGAATAAATTTACTGGCACCATCCATTGCACCGTAGAATTCGCTTTCCTTTACAATTTTTGACCTGCGTTCATTGGCCTGAGCCTCGGTAATGGCACCTGCATTAAGGTCCGCGTCAATCGCCATTTGTTTGCCGGGCATGGCATCGAGTGTAAAACGTGCAGCAACTTCGCTTATTCGCTCAGCACCTTTTGTAACCACTACAAATTGTATAATAAAAAGGATCAGGAAAATTACCATACCGACAACGAAACTGCCGCCGGCGACGAATTCACCAAAGGTCTGGATGATTTTCCCGGCATTTCCCTGCAGCAATATCAATCTTGTAGAAGCGACATTAAGCGAAAGTCGGAATAAAGTTACAAAAAGAAGCAGCGAGGGAAACGTAGATAATTCAAGGGACTCCTTTGAGAACATGGTAATTATTAAAACAGCTATAGCCAGCGATATGCTGCAGGCTATGAGCATATCCATTAACGGCGTAGGCATACGGATTAACAGGGTAGCAAGGATTGTTACCATGCCTACAGACAAAATAATATTACTGTATGGATTCGCAGCAGTATTAAGCTGCCCAGGTCTTGGTAAATTTGATTTATCGGAAACTGCCATTACGATTTATTCTCCAAAGCAGAGTTCGCTGATTATTTCTTGTTCGCTGCCGCAGCCGAAGCGGTGCCGGCACCAATAACTTCTTTTATTCTGACCGCGAACTTATCTTCCACTACAACAATATTTCCAGTAGCAAACTTCGTATCTTTAAGATACAAATCTGCCGGTGCCTCAATGGGTTTTTCGAGCTTCAATACCGAACCGGGGCCGAGTTGCAGGAACCTCTGGATTGGTATCTCAATTTCCCCGATAACAACCGTAACAGGAACCTCCATATCCAACAAAATGTCAATACTTGTGCCGGCACCAGTAGTTTTGCCCTCCGGTGCCTGCGAAAATTCCACAGATTTCGCTTGTGTCTGGGGACCTTCCTGAGCAGATTGACTTTGCTGAGCCTGTTGCTTTTCGGTCTTCTCTTCTACGGCTTGTGCTGTTTCTGCCATTTTTTTATTTCCTTCTAATGGTCAATTTGTGTAAAAATATTTATATCTATTTTTTATTGCATAGTTCTGTAATTACCACTGCGTACTTACCATCAGATTTTGCAAGCCGGCCGCGAAGTAAGGTTTTGCCTTCTAAAATCAGTTTGACCGGCTTATTTACTCTTTTATTAAGCACTAATATGTCGTCAACCTGCAGACTCATTATCTCCTGGAAGTTAAATATTCCGTTACCCAATTGAATTGTGACCGGAACCGGCACGTTCTGGAGATGATTCAACATTGCCTTCGAAATGTTTTGGGCTGAAAGATTTTCGCTGGTTTGTTCCTTTTGCCCCGCGATTGTCTTCAGTTTATCGCAGAGTATTAAGAAATAAGCTTCGGAAGGCTTTCCCGAGTCGGATTTCCTGGCACTAATAGTGATTTTGCAAATTTCATCAGCCGCATTGATTTCAACGGGCATCCGGCCTTTGACAATTTCGCTGGTCGGACGCAAATCGTAATCATCAAAGGAATCAGAAAGAGCCTCAACGATACCGAAGGCTATATCAAACAGGAGAGATTGCTCTAACGGCGACAAATCTCTGTCAGCCTTTTCGGCAACTTTGCTGTCGCCGAGTAATTGTGTCGCCCAGAGGATTGCAGTTTGAGCCGGCATACCAATCAGACCAAATATCTGGTTTCCATCACCGAAATTAAGGTAATATTCGCTCTTGTTATCGTCGGAGGCTATAAGTTCGCCGGCGAAGTGCTGTGCAGTAGAAGCAATTGTCACATTGAAATCGCTATGATAAAGCTGAGTAAATTTTTTAGCAAAGTTCCGCGCTACTTTTTCTGCGAAATCATTAACTTTCCCCAACTGGTCCTGACTAAAATAATGCGATTGTCGCCAATTGTATTCAACCGACTCTATATTTTGTCCGGTATCTTCCTGAGACTTCACCCCCACAGCGGCAAGAAGCTGTTGTATTTTTTCCCTGGTTAAATTGTCATTTCCCGTATTGCTCATTGTATATTAAATTCCCTGATAAGGATTTTCTTGATTTGCGGTTTGGCGTCGGGAAAAAGAATCTCGTTAAAAGAGTCGCATATTTGCGACAGAATACGTTTCATATCTCTATCATTTTGCATTTCACTAAGAGTCAGGCTCTTAAAGTAAAGATTAAGCCAGTTTACCAAAAGAGGTTTTTTGGCCAAAATAATCTTTGCAGCTTTTTCCTTAGTTAATCCGGAACTTATCTCCAGAGTCAAACCTACCCGTACATAACGAGTCGCGCCTGGTTCATCAGGATTTACCACAACTGATTCCAACTCGTTGTAATACCAGGCATCATTAGGGCCTGCCGGCAAATTATCCGATATCTTTTTTTCCGCTTTCGTTTCCTCTTTTTTCGGTTTCTCCGCCTTAGATTTTTCTGCAGGTGCGTTTTCCTGGGAAGATTTAGTTGTCTCTGGTGAGGGAGAGCCGGCAAATAACCGACCAAGCACAAAACCGGAACCTGCGAGAAGAACTACAACAGCTGCCATTATTACCCACGTCAAGATGCCGATTTTGGCCCCAGCCTGTTGTGGCTTTTCGTCTTTTTCCGTTTTTGCCACTTCTTTTTTATCTGTATCTGGTGCTTTTTTGTCCGTATCCGTCACTTTTTTATCCGTATCTGCCACCTTTTTATCCGTATCTGCCATTTTTTTACCTCATCTGCTTTAAAGAGCGGTTATCAAGCCAACTGCAATTCGCTTTGCTGGTGATAACGACGAATTTTGCTTCGCAAGGTTCGGTCACTGATACCTAATATCTTCGCAGCCTTTGTTTGATTACCGCCTGTATTGCCCAGCGTATCCAAAATCGCTTGTCTCTCTATCTGGTCAAGGGGCAGTCCCGCCATTTCTGAAACTGGCGTTTGGCCGTTACTAATTGACAAGGTTTCTTCCTGTGAGAGCGGCTGCAACTCATCGAAAAGCCATGAAACATCAGCTAAAGACAACTTTGATCCGGTTCCCAGGATTAACGATGTCAGCACAACATTTCGTAATTGCCGAATATTTCCGGGCCAATGATATTTTGCAAAAATATTCATCATCATCGGATCAAGTTCCGTGATGTGACGCTGAGCCTGCCGTGTATAAAGGTTTACGAAATGCCAAACGAGGTCGGGCAGGTCCTCGCAGCGTTGTCTCAGAGGCGGGATAATCAGTCTAACCCCGCACAATCGATAGTAAAGATCCTGGCGAAATCTGCCTTCGGCAACTTCCGGCAACAAGTCTTTATTGGTAGTACTTATTATTCGAACATTAACTCTAATGCTCTCATTTCCACCAACACGTTCAAAATCCTGTTGTTCGAGCACCCGCAATAGTTTTGCCTGGAATTTTATAGGTGTTTCTGTGATTTCGTCCAGGAGCAAAGTTCCGCCATGCGCCATCTCGAATCGCCCCTTACGCTGGGCATAAGCACCGGTGAAAGCACCTTTTTCATGGCCAAATAGTTCACTTTCAAGCAGTGAATCGGTTAATGCGGCACAATTAACTCTCACATACGGCCCCTGCGCCCTTTTGCTGTACCGATGAACAAGATACGAAATCAGCTCTTTGCCTGTTCCGCTCTCGCCGCCTATCAAAACCGGTGCAGAAGTGGGAGCGATTTTTTTAGCCAAACTAATGGTTTGGGTTAATTTTGCACTTTTTCCCACTATTGTGAAGAGAGACTGGCTATCATTGTGGTCAAAGCCGGTTGTTGAAATGCGATGATTCGGCAGTAAACTATCCAAAAGATTTTCAATTTTTTTACAGTCGAGCGGCTTAACCAGAAAATCACTGTAGCCTGCATTGATGGCTTTTACAGCTATGTCAAGCAATTGCTGTTGGTTTTGATATTGCTGTTTTTCAGCATCGTATATCATAATTACCGGCATCTCCGGTGAATATACTTTAAGTTCACGGACCAGTTTGAAATCATCTTCGGACTGATTTATTTGGTTGACGTTGAATACAAGATCGTAATTGTTCCTGTCGAGAAAATCGACAACGGTTTTTTTATTGCCGGCAACAGTCCCGCGAATGCCTTTACGAGCTAAAATCTCAAGTATAAATCGAGTCGATTCCTTGTCATTGTCGATTACCAATACATTTGCGACAGGGTTGCTATTTTTCGGCTCACCGCAAAAAGAGAAACTTGCCCTATCTTTTTTAAGAATTGGCTCTATGTTATTTATTTCGTTTTTATTCACTTTTTGGATAATCCTTTCCGCAGCTAAAAGGCTCACGATTTGTGTCCGTTTATCAGCGTATCAGGTTTCTCTTTCAGGTACCAATCGATTAGGTTGCTTTTTGTTTTGGCCAAATCCGTCCATGGTGAATTGGGGCATTCTATAATTAGCTGTTTATACATTTGCATTGCAGCCGTTGGGTCGTCCTTTTGCAGACAGTTGCCTATTTGAAATAAAATCCATGCTTTATTTTCATAGCTGCCATTCGCATCTGCAGTTATGTGATTTAGAGCTTCCTTATAACACTTTGCAGCTTCTTTCAGTTGCCCGCCGTGGAAAAGAATCTCAGCCAATTCAAAAGGATTCTTAATCTGTTGGGGCTGCTGCGAGAGCTGCTCGAATAACTGCATAGTCTTTTTTGTTATTTGTTTGTCCAGCAGTTGTTTTTCATCCTGTTGTCCGCTATCGAGCGATTCCTGCAGTATAACTGCGAATTTTTCAGGTTTAGTTTTTTGCGACGAATCTTTGTCAGACAAAGGCTCATTGGATTCAGCTTTTCCAGCCGGCTCGACGACAATAAGAGGTTTTAATGCTTGATCCGGTGATTTAAATTCGATGGAATTGATTTGTTTAATTAGCTGTTGAAGTTCGTTTTTGTTTTGGCCGGATTTGCTGTCTTCGGAGACGCCGATTCCGGCCTGCCACAGTTGACGACCCGGGTCAGTTGCAGCACTTCCCGCAATTACTAAATCGGATGATTTTGTGTCAACCCTGGCGGCTAAGTTTGCGACTATATTGCTGCTTATCTCTGTCTGCCTTTGATCCGATGAAGGTATGTCGATTTGGATATCCGATGTATTTATATCTTCTAAATCTGCCAACAAAGAAGATTCCAGAATATCAATCTGGTTCGCATCTTCCGACAAGGTCTCTGCATACCCAAAAGAAGTTAATATACAAACAACTAAAACCGAAAAGCAAAGTCTGAAACTTAAAGTTAGAAAACTTCTATAATCCGGTGTATCAAATTGTTCTGAAATTTTATTTTTAATTTTTATTTCCATTGTCCTAAAAGTGCTAATGCCGCTTTATTATAATTTTCCTTTTGGTTATAAGCCATAGCCAGGAGTTCCAATGCTTTTTGTTTTATTTGTTCCGACGGCTGTAAATCCAAAAGCTGTAAGCAAACAGATATAGTTTGAGAACTGTGGCCAAGCTTCAGACAAACCTCACCTAACCTAAGGGTTGCCTCGTAAATCAAAGGTCCAGATTTTGCCAGTACAAGAATTTCGGTAAGTTTTTTATAGGCAAAATTTAAATCACCTTTTTCAATGTAGCATTCACATAGTTGAAAGTCTATTTCTGCTTTCAATTGAGGGTCCGTAATGTATTCAGCTTTATCACCAAGTATCGCAACGGCTTTATCTGCCAAACCCATTGTTCTGAGTACCCTGCTTTTGAGCAGTAATATCTCAACAGACTCTTTCGGTGATAATGTTAAGGAATAAATGTTTTCTAATAAATCAAGAGCCCCAACGAAGTGTCCCTGCTGCATATACACTTCAATCAAGGCTGGGATAGACTCTAAGTATTCTTCTTTGGCTAAGCATGATGGTACACCCTGTAGTGCATACTGAAAAGCCTTATAGGCTGCTTCGGGATTTTTTAAAGCTAAATAGGTTTTCCCCAAAAATAGATAAGCCGAATATAAGTCTTTATTCTGGTTGTCCTTGGCCAGTTTGACATACTGCGATAGCCATCTTTCTGCTGATTCATGGTCTCCTAAACGATAGGAACATTCCCCTGCGCCATGAGCGGCAGCGATTTGTGATTCCGAAGAGAGGTCAAGATTATAAACTTTGTTGTAAAGTCGTATAGCTTCGTCCGTCAGATTCGCTTTGGCAGTAGTGTCGGCAAAATACAGATAAGCTTCACTGGCGACTTCTGTATCGGAGAATTGTTCAACAAGCTGCTTCAAATCCTCGTGTCCGCCGGCATAGTCGTGCAGACTATTTTTTATTTTACTCGAATTCAGCAGAGCATACGGTGCCAAAGGTGATTTTAAAAAGTGATTAGCCACTAATTTGTATTCCGCTATCGACTCCGCGGGCTGGTCTTTGAAGGCATATAAAAGTCCCAGGGAAAAGTGAATATTTGCAAGACGCGTATCCGCTGGAAACTTAAGCAAAAATTCCTGCCAAAGGGTAACGGCTTGGCCATTAAGAAGAGATATTCGTTCTGAAATGCGGGAATATCTGGCAGGATTTAAAATATTCAGCACATCATTATTATCCATTTGTGCCAGCAAACCCGCACAGCCGGCTGCTACTGTTGTGAATTGCTGTTTTGTTGCTGATAAAAGATTCAAATAAACAAGTTGCTTGCTAATCCCGGTTTCATTTGAATCCAAATCCCAATGAAGGTCAATTTTAGAATTGGCAGCAAATCTGACCAGCAGTTCTTCAATCGATGCGCCGCTGCAAGTTATATCAAAGCTGACCTGTCCGCCCTGATGATCTAATCGTTGAATTTGAGGGCTGAGGGTGGCAAGGCTTAATCGCTGCGAGCCGGAATTCAGAAAGGTTCGCAGTTTCGTTTCCTCAAGATTAGTGAAAAGTTCGTCTGCTGCACCGAAATTACCCCACAAATCTTTGGGGAGGTCTTTATCGGCATCAAAGAGTGATAAAACTTCTTTTGTTATCGCCTCAGCAACCAAAAAGTAGCAATCTTGTTTTATCGACCCAGACCAGTCTTTGTCAAAGTCTATCGCGTCAATCAAGGCAATCGCCTGGTAAGCTTTGGTTCGCGCATTTAAGTATTGTTTCTTTTGCATTTCAAGTAAACTGTAATTGTAGCAGGCAACTACTCTTACAGCAGGAGATTCACTATCCAAAACACTTCTGATCAGGTGAGCGGCCTGGTTATAATCGGCGATTCTTTCCATGCACAAAGCCTTCTGTAATTGAAGGAAATCTCTCATTATGTCTTCTTTGGGATTTATAGGAAGGCTTGCATACAGCTTATCGTAAACGTCCAAAGCCTGGGCATACTCTCCATTGAGATATAAGGTTTGGCCAACTTTCAAAGACAGTGGCTGTGCGGTATCAGTTGCGGGCTGGGGCTTGCGGATTTGTTGTGGTGTTACTTGGGCAGTTTCGGTAACTGGTTGTTCGGGAGAAGGGGTTTTGTGGGCAGCTGATACCATCTGGTCGGTAGAGTTAAACGGCGAACTGGCAACAGGTACTAATAACTCATACAGCAATACAGCGGCTATTAGAAAAATAGCAGCGGCAAGAATTTTCTGGGTAGTCGAAAAACGCTTATATTTAGTTGGAACTATGGATATCCGTCCTGTATTAAGAGGCTGCGGTTGCTCAGAAGTATGGGTATCTTCGAGAGATTTGTGAAAATCTTCGTTTCCGGCAAAAATTTGCTGCGACGAGATTTCCTGGTGGACAGGATCTGTAAATAGTTCATTGCTTGAGGGTACTTCTACAATACCGGCCGGTTCCGGTATTGGGCCAGACTGATCAGTATTGGGTCTTCCATATTTTTTTACCATGCCGGCACGGATACCTTTGAGCTTTTCATGCCACATATAGCTCAAATGTTCCAAATCGGTTTTTTGATTTTCTTCTGTCATAGCGTCTAACTTTTAGTCCAAATGCAACATCTGCCTGCCCGAATTCAGAGCGCATTGCAGAACCTTATTATCTTATAGCAATACTTGTGCCAAATTCGGTTAAAGCGGCTTTTAGGGGGAGTTTTGTGGGTTTTTTGCCAAAAAATCGACCTTTTCGTCATAGAGACAGTATTTTTAAGCTTTGAAACGGTGTTAGGATTTCATACGAACCGATAAGTTTTCTGACAGAAATTAGTTGATATCTGATGTGAAATATCTCACGTGCCAGTCCGCAGTTAGCTATGAAACTGTCACATGCTCGGTCGTCGACGGATTTGAGATTTCGTCCTGGTCCTGACCGCCAAAAGAAGCATCACTTTCAATGCTATGTTGTTTTACCTTGGCGTAAAGGGTCGCTCTGCTTATACCAAGAAGGTCGGCGGCCTTTGTCTTTTGCCAATGTGTTTCCTGCAGAGCACGAGCAATCAACTCGCGTTCAGCTTTTGCCAGAGAGAAATCCTTTATCTTTTCAGCCTCTGTACCATCCGAGAACTGGCTGACTTTCCCGGAATCAATTACAATACTGCTGAGGCCGATTTTATCTGTGTTTTCCAGCAGCATCGCCCTTTCAATAATATTGCGAAGTTCGCGGACATTGCCGGGCCAATCGTGCTCCTGCAAGGCTTCAAGGGCTAATTTAGTTATCGAAGTTATTTTTTTTGCCTTTTTGGGGCATATAGTTGATGTCCTGAGAAAGAATTCTGCCAGAAGCGGAATGTCTTCTCTTCGATCGGGTGATCGAAGAGGGGCAATAGTAACCGGGCATATATCCAGTCGATAGAAAAGGTCGGTTCGAAAACGTTTTGCCTGGACTTCGCTTGCGAGATTACGATTACTGGAGGCAATTATTGTGGCTTTACAGCGTATTTCTTCTGTACCGCCAACCTTTCGGAACGTTTTTTCCTGAAGGACGCGAAGCAGCTTTGCCTGCAGGTCCATCGGCATCTCGCTTATTTCATCAAGAAAGATTGTGCCGGTCCCTGCTAATTCTATAAGCCCTGTTTTTTCACGGTCGGCACTGGTGAAAGAGCCTTTTACATGGCCAAAAAGCTCGCTTTCCAGCAGATTCGCGGTCATAGCGGCACAATTAACAGCTATAAAGGGCTCGTTCGGGTGCCGCAGGGTATGAACTGCCCTGGCCGCTAATTCTTTGCCCGTACCGGTTTCTCCGACTATTAAAACCGGATTGCATTGGCTGTCGGCGACAAGTTTAATCATCTTTAGTGTATGAAGCACCGCTTTGCTTCGGCCAACCTTAGCAACAGACGCAGCAAGGTCATCTGCAAAAAAGTCTTTTGCATTTTTCCCAAAGTTGCTTTTTATTGCATTCGCAATTTCGGCCAGCTTATAATAGTCTTGTTTACCCTGCAAATAATGATGAGCACCTGCCTCTATAAACTGTTCGCCAGAATATTTTCCAGTTTCATCGCGGCCAATCACTACGATGTGAAGACCTGAATTTTTATCGGCAGCGGTAAGAAAATTCCGAATGTCGGCAGGGTTAAATCGGTGGTCAAAAATGACTAACTCAGGATTCTTCCTGGTGGTTATGTCCGATGCTTCAGTAAGATCATCAGCTGCAAATACTTCTCGGCCGACCTGCCGAGCCAACTGATGAACATCTGGTTCTCTGCCTACCGTGACAATGTTGTGTAATATCATTAACTGTGAGTGTCCTGTTTTGCTGTTTTACAATGCAATTTTACTTAACAAAGATATTTATCGCTATCAATCATCCATTTATCGGCTAATATATTGAATCTCTTTAATTTATTTATAGGACGGACCAATAATATCGCGTGTTTAGTTTTTTTGATGCGTTTTTATTTCACTCTAAAGTTTATAGGACGTTTCAGTGAAAGCAAAGTGTACCCTTTAGATTTAACTTTTATAGGACGTTTGTTTTTTATAGGACGTTCTGCCGCACTGCTATCGGTATAAAAAACTGATTGATTTTTTTTAAACCAATAATCTAAACATAGATTAGATTATAAGACAGCCGCCTTTAACACCATCCCGGCAAAATCTTCCGCAACACAGGAAGATTTGTCCATTAAGACGACATTCAACCAATCTCAACTGAAGATTTACTAAAATCGCCGTTTTTCTTAACCTATGCATAAATAAGAAGTTATGCGATGTGAATATATGCCGGTTTTTAATATGGCACAGCAATTGCTTGTCTTTGAGATGTTTGTTCTAAACAGTATTTTATATAAGATTTTTTGAAAAGGCAAAAAATTATGAGTACATCATCAACATCAGCAGTAAACTCATCAAGCCAAATTCAAATGGATTATATGAAACTTCTTGTCACGCAACTGCAAAACCAAAATCCGCTCGATCCAATGGATAATAACCAGATGGCTACTCAATTAACACAGATTTCACAGTTGCAGCAATTAGAATCGATGAGCACGAGTTTTGCAGACGTACTTACTACTACTAACCGCAACTATGCCAATTCATTGTTGGGCAAAAACATCGCTTTCTCTACAACAAATGAGACAACAGGCGAAACAGAACAACAAGCCGGCACTGTCAATGCGGTGGGTAAAGACTCCACGACAGGTGAACCTGTTTTAGGAGTAACGGTCGGTACTGGTAATACAGCGACACAATATACTGTCGGCTTGGATGACGTACTATTGGTAGAAAACTAAAAAGAACCAGTTATTAAAAATACATTCTTAAGGAGAAATAGAAATGAGTTTTGCATTATCAGCGGGCGTTACGGGCTTACAGGCACATCAAAAAATGCTTGACGTAGCAGGAAACAACCTGGCAAATGTTAATACCACGGCATTTAAGGCCAGTCGAATAACTTTTTCGGAATTATTGAGTGAAACGATAAAGAAAGCATCTCAACCGACCGGTTCAATCGGCGGTACAAATCCTCAACAAATGGGCAGCGGTGTTGGAGTATCCGGCATATCGCCCAATATGGCACAGGGTAATATTGTAAACACAGGAAATCCTCTGGACCTGGCTATGGAAGGAGAAGGATATTTCGTATTGAGCGACGGCTCACAGAATATTTACACACGGGCAGGCACTTTTGCAGTGGACGCCAATTCAAATCTTGTTGATCCGAATACGGGCGATATTGTTCAGCGTATCGGCTCAACTGGTGAATCTGACGGATTCCAGACAGCCGGCGTCAGCAATATTAATGTGCCCTATAACGTGGCAATGCCGGCAAAAGCCACCTCTACAGTAACATTGGCTGGTAACCTAAGCGCCGATACAATTGGCACACCAAAAACAAACATACTCAACTCTAATATAGCCTATACTACCAATGGTACTGTGGCGACCGCTAACACAAAAATAGCCGACCTTGACCAGTATAGCGGAATACTAAACGCAGGTGTGATTACTTTCTCCGGTAAGAAGCCGGACGGGACTGCCTTAGGCAGCAGTCCGACAACCGACCTGTCGATGTCTGTTGGCCCGGCAACCACATTAGGCGATGTGCTGAACTGGCTTAACACCAGCGAGGGTACCGCCGCGGTTAGTGAAAAGCAGACGCTAACCCCCAGTGCCCAGGCAGCATCAGGAACTTTTACCCTGACTTATGACGGTCAAACGACCGCAGCTATTAATTATGACGCAACAGCAGCACAGATTAAAACGGCCCTTGAGACATTGTCAAATGTTGCTTCGGGCGACATAACGGTAGCCGGAACGATGATGAATGCCGGAACAGGCGGTGTAACCTTTACATTTAAAAATACTTTAGGCGACACCAATATGATTACCATGACTTCTTCCCTGAAGGATGCTGGTAATGCAGCTATAACCGGAACGTTTGCAGAAACAGCAAAAGGCTTTAAGACACAGGGTCTCCTTGGCGACGGCGCTACGGCAAGTATATCTGCCGGCAAATTAGTAATAAAAGATAATGCCAGCGGCTACAGCCAATCAGATTTGGCTATGGCATGGAGCGGAAACGGCACACTGGAGGTTCCAGGATATTTTGAGATTGGTACTGTCGGCGGCGATGAAGTCAAGAATGTCAATATTTCCGTTTTTGATTCTCAGGGCGGCGAGCACGTTCTCTCCGGTGCGTTCGTGCGAACAGATACAGCCAATACATGGGACTTCGTACTTACCTCAATATCAGGCGATGTCAGCAATATCGATATATCCGGCCTGAGTAATCGCCGAATCAGCGGGATAGAATTTAATGCATCAGATGGTTCTTATAAGGGTTTGAATTCCACAACCGGTGATACGGCCCAGTTTGAAGTAACGTTTGCGCATGATATCCTGAATCCGCAGACCATCGCAGTGGACCTTGGCACAACAGGTCAGTTTAACGGCCTGACACAATTTGCAGGCACCTCCACGGCAGTAGCAAGAGTACAGGATGGCTATAAGGCAGGCAACCTTTCAACCGTATCGGTCAATAGTGAGGGAACACTTATCGGTGCATTTTCAAATGGTATCAAGAAGGATATTGCTACCGTACAGATAGCACTATTCCAAAATACCGCAGGTTTGGAAAGTGCTGGAAGCGGTTATTTTATTCCTTCAGCCAACTCCGGCGAGGCTGTAGCTACCCAGGCAATGAGCGGTGGTGCCGGTGATATTCATGGCGGCGCACTGGAAAAATCTAATGCTGATGTCGCAACCGAGTTTGTCAATATGATTCAGGCTCAAAACGGTTTCCAGGCAAATGCAAGGACCATTAAGGTTGCCGATGAAATACTCAGAGAATTAACCGGTCTTATTAGTTAGTAAGTTTGGAACTTTAATATAATGATAATGCCCTTAGTTGAAACAATCTTGAGAACGAGCATTTTGGCCTTGACTCCGGTTCAACGGTGGCAGGCTGTAAAAAATATTAGGGGCAGTAATTTTACGACCGAACGTTGGTTTACGCTGACCTGCGTAACTGTCATAATTGTATTAACTGTACTGCTTTTTGTGGTCAGCTACATACGAATCAGGCGTGAGCGAAAAAACAGCGAAAATTTGTTTATCGAATACGCTAAAAAAATAGGCCTGACCGCTTCTGAACGTCAAACTCTCCTTGAGGTTGCACGTAAAGCAGGACTAACGCAAAGTGAATCTATTTTCACACTGGCTACTGCTTTTGACCTGGGATCTGCCCAAATGATAAAAAAGCTTGTGGGTAAGCATGCTGCAAAAGAAACTCAGCACTTAGAAGCAGTTCTATCATCTCTTCGTGAAAAACTCGGGTTCAAAAAAGAAGCGTCGTTCTCCAGAGGTTCGCTGGCCAAGTCGGAAAAATTAAGCAGCAGGCAGATTCCTGTGGGCAAAGAAATTTATGTGATACGTCCAAATGCACGAGATTCAGAAGCTGTTGAGGCAACTGTTGTAAAAAACGATAATACTGAACTAACGGTTCAATTGACAAAGCCGGTAACAATTACTTTTGGCGAATATTGGAATGTTCGCTATTATTACGGCTCATCAATCTGGGAGTTTGAATCTTATATCGTCAGTTACGACGGCAATACAATGGTTTTGAGCCACAGCGACGAAGTCCGGTTCATTAATCGCCGGCGTTTCCTTCGTGCTCCCGTACAAAAGCCGGCTTTTATCGCTTCCTTTCCCTTCGAAAGAAAGCTTACATGGAGCACCGAGAGCAGCACAGAGAAAGGTAAAATGTCTCACGATTTTCCCCAGATTCTTTTGAAGCCGCTGCAATTTGTACCCGCGGTAGTCACGGAATTGGGCGGACCTGGCTTACGTATTGAAGCTCCGATAGAAGTTAAGACTGGTGACAGGGTGCTGGTAATGTTTGAATTAGACAGAGAAAAAGAGCGAAAGTTAATCAAAGACCCTGAAACTGGTGAAGTCATTGAAATCTCTACTACAGTGATGAAAATAATAGAAAATGTCGGAATGGTAGAAGAAATAGGCGAAGTCAGACGAACAGAAGATATGTCGGAAAGTTTGTCAATGGCGGTTGAACTAACAGGCCTGCGTGATTCAGATATTGATTGTCTAATTCAAGCCACCAATGCCGCCTCGATAAGCGTTGGTGACCGAAATAAGAATATGCAGACCTCAGAAAATACCGGATGGCATCCTCCGGTACGTATGGGTATTTAAGGATTTTAAAATGCCGGATATTGCAGCCCAGATTGGTTCGACAGTCGAAGGACTATCGCGTGAATTTGATATCATTGCCAACAACCTGGCTAATGTAAGCACAGTCGGATACAAACGCAGGTGCAACACATTTTCAAAACTCCTTACGGCTCAGGAGACAGGAACAAAAACAGAAACCGGCAGCGAAGCTGATTTGCATTCGGCTTTTGATTTTTCACAGGGCAATTTTATCGAAACCGGTCGAACGCTGGATTTTGCTTTATGCGGTAATGGTTTCTTTGTAGTAGAGACACCGAATGGGCCGCTTTACACCCGCAATGGAATGTTCAGCCTGAATCAAAATGGACAAATAGTCGATTCTGCGGGAAGGACTGTAGCAGGCGAATCAGGACCAATATCCATACCATCCAATATAGGACTTTCACAAATAAGCGTTTCAAGCGACGGCAGTGTCAGCGCGGCCGGAACAGTTATAGGCAAATTAAAACTTGTGGACTTCAAAAACAATGAAAGCAAACTTATTGCAGCAGGCCTCAATTGTTTCCAGGCGCCGAATAATATATCGCCTGAAACGCCCAAGAATTTAATTGTGAAACAGGGCTATCAGGAAGGCTCCAATGTTCAAATGGTTGAAGAGCTGGTAGATATGATAATGGTGAGCAGACTTTATGAAGCGAATATGAAATTTATGGCAGTTGGCAGCGATGCCGCAAAGAGTCTTATAAACGTAGCTATGGCCTAAAATCGATTACTGATACAGAACTTATAAATTAAAAATAAAGGAGTAAAATTATGTTAAAGGCTTTTTCCACTGCGGCAACGGGCATGAGTGCCCAGCAGATGATGGTAGACGTAACAGCTAATAACCTTGCCAACATCAATACTACCGGCTTTAAACGAAGCCAGATTGATTTCCAGGATTTGCTTTATGTCAAAATGAGGGAAGCCGGTGCAGAAGTAGCTTCAGGATTGAAATCTCCCAGCGGCATGGAAGTAGGCAGCGGTGTTCGCGCAGCATCTACAGAAAAAATTTTTACCGCAGGTGAGCTTGCCAATACCGGTAAGGCAACGGATATAGCAATCGCGGGGGATGGCTTTTTGCAGGTAACAATGCCGGATGGCACAACAAAATATACGCGAGATGGTACGCTCCAAAAGGGACCTGACGGACAATTAGTAACAACAACCGGATATCTTATACAACCGGCTATCACCATTCCGACAGATGCGATCAGCGTCAGTATTGCTCCTGATGGCGGTGTCAATGTCACTACAAATTCCGGAACGTCCACTGTTGGAACTATTCAGTTAGCCAGATTTCCCAATCCATCAGGCCTTTCGAGCGAAGGAAACAATCTTCTGGCTGCGACCGAAGCAAGCGGCGCCGCCACGGTCGGCACACCAGGAGCAAACGGGTATGGTTCTATTCAGTCTGGATTCCTCGAAAAATCCAATGTGGAAATGGTAACCGAACTTGTTAATCTCATCACTGCCCAGCGAGCTTATGAAGTAAACTCCCGCACAATAAAAGCCGGGGATGAGATGCTTCGAGACGCAATACAAATAGCAAGTGTTTAAAAAAGAGATAATTATGAAAAATATTACAATTAGCATTATCTTAACTGTGTTCCTGCTGATATCAGTCAGCAGCAAAGCCGATACTCAACAAGGCGGTTCTGCTTTACAAATTTATCTGCCGGGAGAGATTACAATCGAAAGCAACGCCCCGAATCTTGGGCAGGTGGCCATAATACGAGGCGATGAACTTCTTACGGCCAAGGCAGAGAAGATTACCCTGGGGCGTATTTCATCGCCGG
>JBEKEA010000027.1:0-25506 GCA_050014075.1 Sedimentisphaerales bacterium
CCAAGATGCGACAGCTGGCGGAATAATTCTTCCGGAACAGCGGTTTTTTCAATAATGCACTGGCATAGTCCGCTTCCATCGCGGACGACAAGAAATATCACCTTGCCGCCGGGCCTTGAATGATAAACCCAGCCGCCGATTGTTACAGTTTTACCAACATTGTCTTTCAGACTGCAAATTCTTGTAAGGTCATTAAGCATTTTAAACCTTTACTTTAAATACAACCTTTAAAACTTCATCAGGCTTATACACCTGGCAACCCGGCATATGTGCATCGCTGGGACAGAAAATCGCAAAATAACCTTTTGTCATATTCAGGAATGTTATATTCTTTGGGGCCTGGAAAAATTCCACTTCCTTTTCCGGGTTATACTCCACGGCTTGTTTAAGGTCATTTGCAGGCATATAACCTATTCGCTCGCTGCCTTTAACCAGAAATTGAATATCAATATATTTTCTATGCGCCTCAATTTTGTCTGACGGCGGTTTGGTTTTATACCGCTGAACGATGTAAAACAATTTATCGCTGTCAACCTCGTATTTGCCGTCCTGCAATTTTTCAAAATCTGTTTGGGCGGCGATTTGCAGCGCCCTGACAATCAGTGGCGACATTTTTTCATAATGTTTATAATTTTTAATTATATCTAATATCACTTTATTGACCCTGCGGCTTATCAGGCGCTATTATTCCCGCAACGATATAAGTTGCGACCAAAGGCAGTATGCCGGTAATTATGCACAGAAAAACAACAGCAAGCCTGATTATCGTTGAATCTATTCCAAGCATTTCCGATAATCCGCCGCAAACACCCAGGATTTTCTTATCGCTTTTTGACAAATATAGTTTCTTCATCTTCGTTCATCCCTAAAAATTTTTATATATCAAGTTTTTCGCGCAGATATTGTTTTACCTGCGACATATTAATTCTTTCCTGTTTCATACTGTCGCGCTCGCGCACAGTTACTGTCTGGTCTTCTTTAGTCTGGCCGTCAACGGTGATGCAGAACGGCGTGCCAGCCTCATCCTGTCTGCGGTAGCGTCTGCCAACGGCACCTTTTTCGTCATAGAAGCAGTTAAAATATTTTCTTATGTCGTCATAAATATTTCTTGCGATTTCAGGCATTCCATCTTTCTTTACAAGCGGAAAAACAGCAGCCTTTACCGGCGCGATAGCAGGATGGAAACGAAGCAGACCGCGTTTTTCGCCATTGACTTCATCTTCATCGTAAGCGTCAACCAAAAACGCAAGACAACTCCTGTCAATTCCCGCGCTTGGTTCGATTACATAAGGAATAAACCGCTGTTTGGCTTCTTCATCGAAGTAACTTAATGGCCCTTTCTGATAATCTTCAGATTCGCTGTTTAGGTCTATTTTCGATAAGTCCCCTTTCTTTTCATACCAGGCGTTGAGAGTTCTCATTCCTCTCTGGTGCTGGCGTAGGTCAAAATCGGTCCTGTTTGCTATACCTTCAAGTTCCTGCCAGTCTCCCGAGCCGAATGGGAATTTATATTCGACATCGACGCAGGCCTTGGCATAATGTGCAAGCTCGTCTTTTTCGTGCGGCCGAAGTCTCAAATTGTCTTTCTTCAGTCCTAAATTTGTGTACCAGTTAAATCTCGCCTCTTTCCAATGCTCGAACCACTGCTCATCTGTTCCCGGCGCACAGAAAAATTCGATTTCAGCCTGTTCGAATTCTCTTGTTCGAAATATAAACGCCTTTGTCGTAACTTCATTTCGGAAACTTTTTCCGATTT
The DNA here is from genome assembly GCA_050014075.1 of Sedimentisphaerales bacterium. Taxonomy (GTDB): domain Bacteria; phylum Planctomycetota; class Phycisphaerae; order Sedimentisphaerales; family UBA12454; genus UBA12454. The sequence continues at coordinate 1,757 of JBEKEA010000027.1, forward strand.
GAGCGATACCGAACGGAATTTTTACTCTCGTCGTATCGAGCACGTTCCTGAAATTCACAAAAATTCCCTGTGCTGTTTCAGGTCTTAAAAATATCGTCATTGAGTCATCGACATTGGCGCCCATTTGCGTCTCGAACATTAACCGAAACGGCATAGGCTCAGTGAACTGGCCGACAGCGCCGCAGGCCGGGCAAACTTTGCCGGCAAGACCGTCAGCGGTTTTATTCGGCGCATCTGCAAGGTGGTCAACTCTGCTGCGGACATTGCATTTTTTGCATACGGTTACAATATCCGCAAATTTATCAGCGTGGCCGGATGCCTTCCAGACTAATGGGTGCATAAAAATGCTGCAATCCAGGCCGACAATATCGTCCCGCATTTGCACGGTGCTTTTCCACCAGGCATTGCGGACATTGCGCTTAAGTTCCGAACCTAAAGGGCCGTAATCGTAACAGCTTGCAAGACCGCCGTAGATTTCGCTGGATTGGAATATGAAACCTCGCCTTTTGCAAAGCGATACGATGTCTTCGAGTTTGGTTAATTTAGCCATAATGCCTTTCTTTTGTAAAACGGCATATTATATTGCCAACTCGCACAAATTACAAGGCCGATACAAAAGGATTTTACTTGTTTTCCGCCGGGCCGTATGTAAAATGATACGAAAGTTAATATGATATTAAGTGACAGGGGAGCCCCATAAATCAGGGCTGAGAGGCCGGAACGCCGGCGACCCTTTGAACCTTTAGCAGCGGTAATTCCTGCAAGGGAGGCACAAGAAATAAAATCTTGACGCAGTCCTTTTCGCAGGCTGCGTTTTTTATTGGTACATATATATGACAAAATTAAGCAATGAACAATTTGAAGCGATGCTTATCGAACGGCACGGCGAATCTGTCCATAAAAAATTAAAATCCGCAACGGTCGGCATTGCGGGCCTTGGCGGTCTCGGTTCAAATGTCGCTATTTCTCTTGCGCGTATCGGTATCGGCAAACTTATAATTGCCGATTTTGATGTAGTTGAGCCGAGCAATCTCAACCGTCAGCAATATTTTGTTGAACAGATTGGAATTGGTAAGGTCACTGCTTTATCTGATAATTTAATGCGCATAAATCCTTATATTAAGATTGACGGCCATCCGGTAAGATTAACTCCTGATAATATCCCGACAATTTTTAAGGATTGCCGGATAGTTGCCGAGTGTTTCGACAAGGCCCAGCAGAAACAAATGCTGGTCGAAACCGTACTGAATACGATGAATGATGTAATAATTATCGCAGTCAGCGGTCTTGGCGGCTACGGCAAAAGTAACGAAATCCAGACCCGCCGGATTTCTGACAGATTGATTCTTATAGGCGATAGCAGCAGCGGAATAGAAGCGGGATTCAGCCTTATGGCGCCGCGAGTGGCGATTGCCGCCGGTCATCAGGCAAATGCGATTGTCGAATTAATAATTGAAGGTTAATTTTATGGCAATATTAAAAATCAACGGCGAAGACAAAATATTTGAAAACTCCGTTCCATCAACATTGAAAAATCTGCTTGAATCGCTGAAAGTAGATGAAGCGACTGTGGTCGCGGAAGTAAACGGCCAAATTATTCCTCGCGGAAATTTTCAAAACACTATTTTGCGCGATGGACACAAAATCGAACTTATCAGATTTGTCGGCGGCGGATGATATGAAAGATAAACTTATTATAGCAGGTAAAGAATTCAGTAGCAGATTGTTCATCGGCACAGGAAAATACGCCTCGAATAAAATTATGGCCCAGTCTATCGAAGCGTCTGGAACCCAAATGGTAACAGTCGCTCTTCGGCGTGTCGACATCCAAAATCCGCAGGATAATATGCTGGCCGCAATCGACAGGAAAAAATATCTGCTTCTGCCGAACACTTCCGGCGCAAGAAATGCCGATGAAGCTGTCCGACTCGCGAGACTTGCCAGGGCGGCAACTGAAATAAACTGGCTCAAACTCGAAGTAACGCCGGACCCTTATTATTTGCTGCCAGACCCCGTTGAAACTTTAAAGGCCGCCGAAATTCTCGTAAAGGAAGGTTTCGTCGTTCTGCCTTATATAAACGCCGACCCTGTACTTGCCAAAAAATTGCAGGATATCGGCACCGCGACAGTCATGCCGCTGGCTTCACCTATTGGTTCGAATCAGGGCCTGAAAACAAAAGCGGCTATTGAAATCATAATCGCCCAGGCAACTGTTCCAGTTGTCATTGATGCGGGATTAGGTATGCCTTCGCACGCAGCCGAGGCAATGGAAATGGGCGCCGATGCCGTTCTGATTAATACCGCTATCGCAACAGCAGGCGACCCTGTAAAAATGGCAGAGGCTTTCAAAAAGGCCGTTCAGGCCGGCAGAGAAGCCTTTGAAGCAGGCTCTTCAGGAGTCAAAAACCAGGCCGATGCTTCAAGTCCGCTTACAGGATTCTTAAGAGATTAAAATGGACATCCAAAAAGCCCTATATAATGATACAGGTTACAATCCTGAAAGACTTGCCGCCCTGCTTTCACCCGAAGCACAAAAATATCTTGAACCGATGGCGCAAAAAGCCCGGCAGATTACACGTCAGCGGTTTGGAAATACTATCCAGCTCTACGCCCCGCTGTATGTCTCGAATTTTTGCGTCAATAGTTGTCCATACTGCGCTTTTAACAAGCAAAGCGATTTGCCGCGAAAAAGATTGACTATCGAGCAGGCCTGTAAGGAAGCCGACATACTGGCAGATGATGGTTTCAGACATATTTTGATTGTCAGTGGCGAGGATACGAAATTTGTAACTATTCCTTATCTTGTCGAGCTTTCGCAAAAATTGCGTGAAAAATTCAGCTCTATCTCAATTGAAATTTATCCCGTTTCAACAGAAGATTACGAAAAACTTTTCGCCGCTGGAATTGACAGCATTGCGATTTATCAGGAAACTTACGACCGTCAGGATTACGCTAAATTCCACAAAACCGGCCCAAAAGCAGATTATGATTGGCGTCTTGAAACTCTCCAGCGGGCGGCACAAGCCGGTTTCAGAAGCCTCGGTCTTGGTTTTTTAATCGGCCTAAGCGGCTGGCAAGCTCAAACGCAGGCATTAGCTCAGCATGCCGATTTCCTTACGAAAAAATACTGGCAGTCGAAAGTTTCTTTTTCTTTTCCAAGGCTTCGCCCTGCCGAAAATGTTGATGAAAAACTTTTTAAATATATGATAACAGATACTCAGCTTGCTCAGATGATGTTTGCTTTGCGATTGTGTTTTCCAGATGCCGAAATTGTCCTTTCAACCCGTGAAAAACCGGATTTCAGGGATAATATGGCTCAAATTTGCGTAACAAGAATGAGTGCAGGCAGCCGGACAAACCCCGGCGGTTACACGCAAAAAAATGAATCGCTGAGTCAATTTGAAATTGCCGATGACAGAACTCCTGCTAAGATTGTTTCAGTGCTTAAATCCAAAAATATCGAAGCCGTTTGGAAAGATTGGGATAGAGCCTTTATAAAATGAAAGACTGATGGAACAGTGGACAATAAAAAAACTGCTTGACTGGATGGTCGGTCATTTCACCGAAAAGAAAATTGATTCGCCAAGACTCACTGCCGAGCTTCTTTTGTCTTTTGTATTGAATATGCAGCGAATCGAACTTTATATGCACTTCGACAGGGAAGTTGACAAACCGCAGCTCGATAAACTCCGCGGCCTCGTCAAACGCTGCGCTGGGCACGAGCCTGTCCAATATTTAACCGGCAGAACCGAATTCTATTCCCTCTCGCTCAAAGTTGCCACTGACTGCCTGATACCCAGACCTGAAACAGAACTGCTCGTCGAAAGAGCGATTGAATTCCTCCGCGGAAGAACCGGCACACAATACGTTTGTGATTTATGCACCGGCTGCGGCTGTATCGCCATTGCTATTGGAAAAAATTATCCCGACGCAAAAATCATAGCCACCGATATTTGCGATAAAGCACTAAGTGTTGCCACTGAAAATGTCGCGAAATATAATCTTGGACAGAAAATCGAACTTCTGCAGGGCAATCTCTTTGAACCCCTGATAAGCCAGCTCGATGAAAAGAGCTTGTCCGCCTCAGGCGGATTTGATTTGATTGTCTGTAATCCTCCTTATATCAGTCATCCTGAATACGAAAAACTCGACGCCAAGGTAAGAAACTACGAACCCAAACTCGCTCTCGATGGCGGTGCCGACGGCCTGGATATCTATCGTAAACTCGCAACCGAAATTGGCAGTCATTTGAAAAAAAATGGGGCGCTTATACTTGAAATCGGATATTTGCAGGGACCGCAGGTTAAAGGGCTGCTTGAAGACAGCAAATCCTTTGGTCCTATAAAAATCGAGAAAGACCACAGCAGCAACGATAGAATAGTTACCGCAATCAGGGTATAATACCCTTAAGGGTAAGAAATTTCCGAGATGAAAATCGCAACTTCTTATTTTAGAAGGTATTACCGGCCCCGATGCATCGGGGTCTCCGCTACGGCTCCGACGGATTATCAGAAATATTAAACTGAGCCTAGTATTACTGGCCCGGTTTCAGTATATTGCCGCGGCTGACTTTCAGGCATTCCTTTATTATTGACAAAAGACATAAGTTGTTTTACCATAAAAAATTCAAAATAAAGCTCTAACGGAGGTTTTTTGCCTTTTATGGCAGAGACAGTTACAACTGACAATAATGGCGATTTAAGCAAGGCTGCTCCCTTCTTCAGCAGGGCCGAAGAAGTTGCCGCCACGGATAACTTCGATTATGCGATTGATTTGTATATCGAAGGTCTCAAGCGTGCGCCTGATGCTGTGGAACAGGGGCACAAGCCGCTTCGATATAACGCGATGGTCAGGCAGGGAAAAGGCGGCAAAAAACCTTCTATGCTTGACAAAATGAAGCATTCCCGCGGCAAAACCCCGCTTGAAAATATGCTCAACGCTGAGTTCCTGCTTGCCAGGGATCCTGAAAATCTGAATTACGCAGAACAATTGCTCAATACCGCCCTTGCGGGAGGATTCAAAAAAACCGCTCTGTGGATTGCCGACCTGATTTACGAGGCGAACAGGGCTTCTGAAAAACCCAGTCTCCAGACATTTTTGTCTTTGAAAAATGCCTATACATCTATGGAAGAATACGCCAAGGCTGTAAACGCCTGCGGACATGCCTGTAAATTAAAACCTGAAGACGGCGTGTTGGCAGGCGAATTGAAGGACCTCTCGGCAAAACTTACAATGCAGAAAGGTAAATACGACCAGCAAGGCGATTTCAGAGACTCCATTGATGATAGAGAAACCCAAGAAAAATATCAGTCGCAGCAGGCTGTTATAAAGAGCATAGATTTCAGACAACAGGCTGTCATTGATGCAAGGCAAATATATCAGGCAGATAAAACTTCCCTTAACATATTAAAACTTGCAAGCGCACTGAGCGACCTTCAGAATGACCAGACCGATGAAGAAGCGATAAAGCTTCTGGAAGAGGCATATAAAGAGTCGAGAGATTTCACCTTTCAAAAAAAGGCAGGCGAAATAAAACTCAGAATGCTTCGCCGCCACGCCAGGAAATCAAGGGCGTCGCTTGGGACCGACCGTTCAAACCAGCAGGAAACACTTGATGCCGCCACAAAAGAGCTTCTTGCCGCAGAGCTTGAGCATTACAAACTTTGTTCGGAAAATTACCCGACCGAGTTACGGTTTAAATACGAATACGGCGTTCGATTAATGAGAAATCAGAGATATGACGAGGCTATTCCGGTCTTGCAGGATGCCCGCAAGGACCACAGGCATAAGATTGCCGCTATGAACAAAATAGGCCTTTGTTTCTTCGTTAAGGGCTGGTTCCATGACGCCATCGACATCCTGAAAGAGGCTATCGATGCCTATGAAATAAAAGACAATGACATTGCCAAGGATTTAAGGTATAATCTGGCAAGGTCCTATGAGCAGGACGGCAGAACCGAAGACGCCCTGGAGCTTTACAGAAGGCTTGCTCAGATTGATTTTTCTTACAAGGACGTTAGGATGAAAGTTGACAAGTTAAGAAAAGTTCAATAGTAAAAAGTTTAGAATAGAACAATTTAACGGTGAAATAATTAAGAATTAAAATTTTTGTCAGGAGTAAAAATGGCACATTCATTATCGGCCAAAAAAAGAGTAAGGCAGAACGCAAAGCACAAAGTAATCAACCGCGCAAGAAAAAGCGTTGTTAAAACGCAGATCAAGGCCTTCGATGCCGCTTTAGCAGGCAGCAACAAAAAGGCCGCGGCAGAGCAGTATAAGATTATTGTTAAAGCTCTCGACAAGGTTGCCGCGAAGAAAACCATACACAAAAAGAAAGCCGCAAGGCTTAAATCCCGTATGGCTCGGAAAATCAACAAGCTTAAAGGTTAATCCTTTGTTGTTGATAAAAATCGTTTATAACAGCGCTATTCCGGTTGAAATATTGGTGTAGCGCTTTTTTATTGTTTATGTGAAAAGAATTAAATGGTTGATGTTTTAAAAAAGAAAATTATGACCCATCTGGGCCACAGGGAGTATAAACCGGAAAAACTATCCGACATCGCAAAGTCCCTGGGGATAGGCCGTGACGAATTTGAGGATTTTAATAAAGCCTTTAACCAGCTTCGCGATGAAGGTTTGGCTATCATAGGTTCAAAAAATATGGTTTCGCTGCCTCCTGTTTCAGGCCGGGTTAGCGGTACATTCCGGGGCTCAAGAAAAGGTTTTGGTTTTGTTACGCCGACCGAACGAAATTCGCACGGCGATTTATTCATACCGGAAGATTACACTGCAAACGCAATGACCGGCGATACGGTTGTCGCAAAAGTCGTAAAGGAAGCCCGCCGCGGCACAGAAACCAGATACAGCGGAAAAATTATTGAAATCCTCCAGCGGGCAAATAATCGTTTTGTCGGCACAATAATAAGAAAAGGCGATTTGTGGTATCTCGTGCCGGACGGCAAATTTACCGAAGTAATAGAGATTGACGATGTAACCGCCAAAAACGCCCAGCCAAACGACAAGGCGGTTGTTGAAATGATTAGTTTCCCCACGCGCGAGAATTACGGCCGGGCAGTTATCGTGGAAGTCCTCGGCAAAAGCGGAACATATAAAACTGAAATCAACTCGGTTATCAGGCGATTTGCTTTGCCCCAGGAATTTAATTCCGATTGCCTCAAAGCGGCAGGACAGGCGGCAAGAGATTTTGATACTGCTAAATTTTCCGACAGGCTCGACTTAACGAAGAATATTATCGTAACAATCGATCCTGAAGATTCTAAAGATTTCGACGACGCCATAAGTATCACAAAAAATCCGGATAATACTTTTACGCTCGGCGTTCACATCGCAGATGTCAGCACATTTGTAAAACTCGGTTCGCTTCTTGATATCGAAGCAAAAAACAGGGGCAACAGCGTTTATCTGCCGGGCTTTGTGATTCCTATGCTGCCGGAAGCGATTAGCAATGGAATATGCAGTCTTCAGCCAAACCAGCCGAGACTTACAAAATCAGCTTTTATAACTTATGACAATACCGGCAAAGTTCTCAAAACAGGTTTTGCCAATAGCATCATCCGTTCATCTGCAAGGCTTACATATACAGAAGCCGACAGAATCCTGAAAGGCCAAAAAACAGAAAAGCCCTCTGAAGTTGTCCAGCTTTTGCACGATATGGAAAAACTCGCCAGGATTATTGAAAAGCGGCGAAACGGCGAAGGTATGCTGCATCTCGATTTGCCGGAAATCGAGCTTGTTTTCGACAAGGCCGGCAGAGTAATTGACGCTCATCCTGCCGATACGAGCTATCCTCACACAATAATAGAAATGTTTATGGTTGAGGCAAACGAAGCGGTCGCCCGGCTTTTTGACAGTATGAACATCCCATTTATAAGAAGGATTCATCCCGACCCGGCTTCATTGAGTTTAAAAGCCCTTGCCGGAACATTAAAACTTTTCGGCATTTCGCTTCCGAAAAACCCGGATAGATTTGATTTGCAAGGCGTCCTTTCCTATATAAAGGACAGGCCTGCCGCTTTCGCGGTGAACACCTATATTTTGCGTTCCCTTACACGCGCTGAATATTCGCCTCTGAACATCGGCCATTACGCTCTTGCCTCGAAACATTACACGCATTTTACAAGTCCTATTCGCAGATACGCCGATTTACTCATTCACAGGCTTCTCGAAATGTATCTTGATAAAAAACACAACGATGCACCGTCGCAGGAAGAGCTTATTGAAATCGGCAAACATATTACTTTCACCGAAGAACGTGCCACCGATGCGGAAAGAGACTTGAAAATGGTTTTGATTTTGCCGCTTTTCCAAAAAAGACTGGGAGAAACGCTCGAAACGATAGTCAGCGGCCTGGCAAATTTCGGAATCTTCGTTCAGTGCATGAAATTCGGCATCGAAGGGCTTATTCCAATTGATTTGCTCGGCAGTGATAAATATGTTTACGACCACAGCGCACAATGCGTTTACGGCACGCGCAGCGGCGTAACTTTCCATATCGGTATGCCTTTGACCGTCAAGATTGTATCTGTAAATATGTCGGCAAGACAATTAAACGTGATACCGCTTAATCTGCCGCGGCGAGCTTCCGACGCAACGGGAAAACCAAAACATCAAAAGAAAACAAAACATAAGGATAGGCCGAGAAAAAGAAGAAGATGAAAACCGTAAAATATCTTATTCTGACTATCTTTTTGTTTCAGACTTTTGTTTTTGCATCTTCAGCCGATTGTCCGAAGAATATAATTTTGATAATTGTCGACGGCGGCGGGTTTAATCACATCGACGCGGCGGACTATTACAGAGACGGCAAAAAAGGCTCACAGTCTTTCGAAAAGTTTCCTGTAAGACTTGCGGTTACGACATATCCTGCCGGCGGGTCTTATGAACCGAAAAAAGCAGCAAAGGATTTTAACTACGTAAAAAATGGATTCACCGATAGCGCAGCAGCGGCAACAGCATTGGCAACCGGTGCGAAAACTTCCAACGGTTCAATTGGCATCGACCCTAATGGAAATAATCTTGAAAATATTATCGAAAAATGCGAAAAGCTCGGTATGTCAACCGGCGTTGTAACAACAGTGCCGATAAGCGACGCCACGCCTGCAGGATTTGCAGCGCATCAAAAATCCCGAAAAGGTTTTGAGGAAATTGCCGACGAAATGATTAATAAAAGCCGGCTTGAAGTCATTTTTGGCTGCGGGAATCCTCTATTTGACGATAACGGTAAAAAACTCGATAAGCCGAGCGAGTTTAAATATGTCGGTTCAGAAAAAATCTGGGATTCACTCGTCAAAGGTTCGGCTGATGACTGGACTTTAATTCAAAGCAAACAGGATTTCATAAATCTCGCTCAAGGTAAAACGCCAAAAAGGGTTTTGGGAATCGCTGAAGTTGCTGCCACATTACAGGAAAATCGAAGTGGAAAATCTATCGTTCCCTTCGATGTGCCTTTAAATCGGAACGAACCAAATCTTGCTGAGATGACTAAGGCCGCTCTTAATGTTCTTGACGATAACAATGACGGTTTTTTTGTTATGATTGAAGCCGGGGCCGTTGATTGGGCTTCGCACAAAAATAACAGCGCAAGAATGATTGAAGAAATGATGGATTTCGACGGCGCTGCCGATGCAGTTATTAACTGGGTCCAAACCTCCAGTGATTGGCAAAAAAGTCTTGTGATAATAACGGCAGACCACCAGACAGGGTATTTAACCGGCGTTTCAAACAGTGGCAAAGGAAAAATGCCGAAGATGCATTGGAACTGTACAAATCACACAAACTCACTTGTCTTTCTATTTGCAAAAGGCCAGGGTTCTAATCTTCTTACAAAAAAGGTAAAAGGCAAAGACCCTGTTTACGGCCCATATATAGATAACACGGATATTGCAAAAATTATTTTTGAATTGCTTGAGCAAAAAACTCTGAAACAAAAATGAGATCTTTTTTTGTAATTATTGGCAGTTTGTTATTCCTTGTCTCAATTATTGCGCATATCTATGTAAAAATAAAACTTCGTCCAAAGCAGGATTCCGACTTTGACGATATCTACTGGGAATTCGAAGAAACACATCCCGATTTTGCAAGATACAATCGCCTGTCGCAGATAACCTTTGCGGGAATGGTTTTGGGCACGCTCCTGCTGTTTTTAGCTCTGGTCTTTTAAAACCTGCCAAACTGACATATAGGCAAAATCCGTTATGCTCTGTAAGTATATATTTTTCATACACTTATGTTTTTACTTGCTTCGGGCATATTCTTTGCTCTATATGTATTTTGTAGTGGAAAGGAAATACGATGCAGTTTGACAAATTCACATTAAAGGCTCAGGAAGCGCTGGCCACGGCACAGCAGATTGCAATGGCAAAGTCCAACACTGTTCTTTCGCCGCTGCATTTACTAAGTGCCATTCTGCGCGATGATGACGGCATTGCCGTTATGATAATGAAGATTATCGGCGCAAATGCCGCACGCATAAAAGAAATGACGGAAAGCGAAATCAACCGCCTGCCCACCGGAAATCCCGGTCCTCAGATTATGCCCGACCCCGTCGTCAACCAGATAGTGCTCGATGCGCAAAATCGTGCCGAAAAAATGCACGATGACTATTTAAGCGTTGAACATTTCTTCCTGTCTCTTGCTTCTGTAAACAGCCACGCGAAAGAAATTTTATCTGTCAATTCCATCACACCGCAGCAGGTTGAGGCGGCGCTGAAACAAATCCGCGGCTCGGAAAAAGTTACCGATGCCAACCCGGAAGGAAAATACAAGGCTCTCGAAAGATACAGTATAGACCTCATTGAGCTTGCCCGCGCAGGAAAGCTTGACCCTGTCATCGGCAGAGAAGATGAAATAAGACGCTGTATGCAGGTTTTAAATCGGCGCACAAAAAATAACCCTGTTCTCATCGGCGAGCCGGGCGTCGGCAAAACCGCTATCGTCGAAGGTCTGGCTCAAAGAATCATCGCAGGCGATGTGCCGACGGGCCTGAAAAATAAAAAAGTTGTCGCGCTCGATATGGGCGCTCTTATCGCAGGAACAAAATACAGGGGCGAATTTGAAGACAGGTTTAAAGCTGTCCTGAAGGAAGTTATCGCGTCTGATGGTGGAATTATTCTTTTTATCGATGAACTGCACACTATTGTCGGCGCAGGAAAAGCCGAAGGCGCTGTCGATGCGGGCAATTTATTAAAACCTTCACTTGCCCGCGGCGAACTTCGCTGCATCGGCGCAACAACGATAGACGAATACCGCAAGCACATCGAAAAAGACGCTGCGCTTGAAAGAAGATTTCAGCCGATTCTCGTTGACCCGCCTTCTGTCGAAGAAACCATCGCAATACTGCGGGGACTGAAAAACAGATACGACACTCATCACGGCGTAAGGATTACCGATAGTGCTCTTGTGGCGGCGGCAACGCTTTCCAATAGATATATTTCCGACAGATGGCTGCCGGACAAGGCCATTGATTTAATCGACGAAGCCGCGTCGAAACTGCGGATTGAAAACGATTCCCTGCCTGCGGAACTTGACGATATACGAAGAAAAATTATGCAGCTCCAGATTGAAAAGCAGGCATTGAAAAAAGAAACCGACCCGGCAAGTAAAAAACGGCTTGAGAATCTTGAAAAGCAGCTTGCCGATTTGCAAGAGCAGGATAAAAAACTAACCGTGAAATGGGAAAGCGAAAAGGCGGATATAAACGCAATTAAAGAACTTAAAGAAAAGATAGAACGCGCCAATACTGAATTTGAGGAAGCCCAGCGAAAAGGCGACCTTGAAATGGCCGCAAAATTGAAATACAGCACCATCGCTGATTTGCATAAACAGCTTAAACAAAAAGAACAGCTGCTCGCCAAAAGCAGCGCAGGCAAAATGATTCGCAACGAGGTTACAGAAGAACACGTCGCGCAGATTGTTTCAAAATGGACTGGCGTTCCCGTTTCAAGACTTTTGAGCGGCGAAAAAGAACGGCTTATGAATATGGAAAGCGAAATTCATAAACGTGTTGTGGGCCAGAATGAAGCTATTGATGCGTTATGTAATGCCGTTCGCAGAAACAGGGCAGGTCTCGGCGATTCCGGCAGGCCTATCGGCGTATTTCTATTCCTCGGCCCGACCGGCGTCGGCAAAACCGAGCTTTCAAAAGCTCTTGCTGAATTTTTATTCAATGACCCTAACGCCATGATTCGAGTCGATATGAGCGAATTTATGGAGTCGCACAGCGTTGCCCGCTTAATAGGCGCTCCGCCCGGATATGTCGGTTACGAAGAAGGCGGAAGATTGACCGAAGCGGTTCGCAGAAAACCTTACTCGGTTGTATTGCTTGATGAAATCGAAAAGGCTCATCCGGATGTCTTTAATGTTCTGCTGCAGGTCTTCGATGAAGGCAGACTCACTGACGGCCAGGGCAGAACTGTTGATTTCAAGAACACGGTTATCATAATGACCAGCAACATCGCAAGTGAACATATTATGCAACTCACCGAAGAAAAAGGTGCCGACTGGGAAATTGAAGCTCACGTAAAAGATATTTTGAAAAAATATTTCAAGCCGGAATTTCTCAATAGAATTGATGAGAGCATAGTATTCCACATGTTAACCAAACAAGACCTTGAAAAAATTGTCGAGATACAGCTCTCCCATCTTGTGCAGAGACTGCGAGACAGACATATAAATGTTGAGTTTACCAATAATGCCAAAAAACAATTGATAGATGAAGGCTACGATATTGCTTTTGGTGCAAGGCCGCTGAAGCGAACTATTCAGCAGAGACTTGAAAATAAACTCGCTGTCGAGCTTCTCGAAGGTAAATTTGCCGAAGGCGACACGATAAAAATCGACGCCAACGCGCATACATTTATTTTCAAAAAGGTTGAATAAAAAAGGGAAGTTGACAAAGTTAACAAAAATGAATCGGGCCCGCTTTTAGCCTATAGTCAGTTTCATAACAGCGAAAATAACTATCGCGGCCACAACCATAAAGACAAGAATCGAGCAGAACAGAAGGAATGATTCCCGCACAAAGGATATAAATTCAATTTTTTCCAGTTTCGTCGCTTTATAGGCAACCGCTATAACGGCTATCAGCGGCAATGCGAGAAAAAACGCATACGGCGTTGTGCCGATGTAAACCGGGGCCATAAATCCTGCAAGACAATAGTCAGCAATCATTGGTTCTGCTCTTTTACATTATTACAGTGTGCCATATACACAGCGTTGACAACGCACAAAAGATTCAGCATCCCTGCGATGGCCGTGTAGATTTCGCCCATCTCTCTCGGCCTGCCGTAGGAATTGAGATGATACACAGCCCCGCTCAGATGAGCAATATACGCCGTTGCCGGAGAATATAAAAGCTGTGCCCAGTACCACGGGGTTCTTGCGTCGATTACGGCAATCGAACCGAGATAAATGCCCAGCACAAACGCGAATGTCAATGAAATAAATATTATCGCCGCGCGTTTATACTGCCCGATTATCCAGTGCCCGCAGCCGGGTATCCACCAGGCCAAAACGCCTGTAAGAAAAAGAAAGGCCCAGCCGGGCATTCCGAGTTTATTCGCTTGCGTCACTAATTCTCTCCAGCATTGATATCGTTAGAATCTGCGCCTGGTTTATTCGGCTCCCTCACAGGTTTGAGATTTAATCTTTTCATAATATTACTCGGCATAAAATGTTCAATTGCCACGCTTTGAGAATCGATATAATCCTGCTGGAAAGCAAGCTGCTGGCGAGTCTTTTGATACTCGTCGATTGTTGCAGAAGAACAGCTTAGGCTTTTCACCGCATAGCAGGAAAGCGAAGGCTCAAATTCAATAATTGTCGGCGGCTTTTCATTTTTCGCCTGCATATTCTCATACTTCGAGTAGAACACATCGACAAGTTTGCCGTATATTATGGCCTGATTGGCAATATTCTCTGTGCTTGTATTGCCGGCCGTTCTCATCTTTATCGCCTCTATGTCCATTTGCGAAACCCTGCCGACCTCGTTCCATGTTTGAATCGCAAATGTCTTTTTTACAGGCTCAGTCTTGTCTTTCTTTCCGCTGGAAGAACCGTTTATTTTTGCAAGAGCATCGTCCCATGATTGTTTTTTAACCGTCTCCAGGAAATTCCCGGCGGCATCTTCGGCAAATTTCAGTCCCTGGAGTCTTTTGCAGTCTTTTATAACATTATCTTTCAATACAAATACTTTATTTTCTGCCTTGGCAGCTTCAGATATTTCCGGAAGGTTCCTTTGATAGCTAAATCCTATATCCGCAGGCACAGCGGAACCTGCTGTATCAACAACGCGAACCATCGCCATCATATTGCCTGCTGTATCTGAAAGCGGCCCGAAACTGACATACATCTTTGGCGATGGAGGGTCAAACGGACTCAATTTGCTTGCTTCGCTGCCAAGCTGCTTTACTGAAAAAGCAAGCCTGGTCAGCCTTACGGACATTCGGCTCTGACCGGTCATCATCAGTGTTCCGAAATCCTTGTTGCTCTGTATTTCTTCGGTACTCAGCAGTGCCGTTTTACCGGTATAAATTTTCACGTTGAATTCTTTAGAAGAAGCTTCGGCAGCGGTCGTGTAATCACCTGCTTTTGACTTTATCTCTTCAATGCTCATCTTTTCCAAATCGAGCGACTCAAATTTCGATTCGGCCTGTTCAACTGCTTTGTTGAGAATTTTTGTCCCCTGCGAATTTACTTTTTGGGCGTATAGTCCTTCCTTTATTGCATCGGCCACTTCTGCATAACTTTTTTGTTTGGCCGCTGTTTTGCTGTTCGGGTCGTTCGCATCAACCGGTACCTGTTCCGTAAACCGTTCGAGATTATGCTGATAGTAGGTTTCGACCTCTTCTTCGGTAGGCTTGGCAACCAGTTTCTTCACATCTTCGAGTTTTATTATCATATAATCCAGTGAGATTCGCGGCATCTGCTTATATCCAAAACCATAAGGGTTATCCGCGCTAATTATGCCCGGCAGATAATTTTTGTATTTCTCAAATTGCGCCGTAATCTGTGCATTGTCCGGCTCTGATGCCTTATCCAGAAAATCTTCGGCCTTGAACGGCACAAACTCAGCGCTGATTTTTACCTTTGCTCGCGCAAACATGTTTTCCATTTGCGACTCGGTAACGTTCTCGGCGTCACTTACAATTCTCGAATAAACCACAATCGACAGAACATCCGCGAATGCCGCCAGTCCCTGCTCATCGGTCATACCATTGGCTGAACATACCCTTTTGACGACTGTTGCCGCATCAATCTGATTATTCGTTACCTGGGGAATAAGAAGGTTGAGGATTTCTCCTGCCCGCGCTGAAGGCACAACGCAACCCGCCTGGCTGGCTTCGTATTTGAGTCCTATCCAGTAAAGTTCGGGTCTGCCGTGGGACTGCGCAAAAAAGTCGTCTATTCTCGAAGGACTCATATAGTAGCGGTCTTGAAGTGTCATCTTTTTCAGTTCATCGCTTAAGGCCGCTGCCGGCACTGTTTCCGGAAATAGCAACTGTCCCAAAAGCATCAACCTCAAATCCTGCTGACTGATGAGAAATCTATTAACATACAATCCGCGAAGCACAGTAAGTTCTGTTGTTGCTTGCCTCATATCGTTAATAGTAATTTTTTTATCCTTGCCATACAGCCACATTGCATTTTCAAGCCCAATGTTCCGCGGCTTGGCAAGCTGGCTCAGCACAGTTGGCATAATAAATGCTATCATTATTAATATCACGAATACCGCCATCAATTTGGTCATATTCTTTCGAAACCATTTAACCAGATGCATATTGCTCTCCAAAAAAAGATTAAAGAATTTATATCTCTAACTGCAAGTACTTTAATAAAAACAAGTTACATATACACGCTGCGATTATTATAAGAAAAACAGAGTATACGCAATCGTCCGAGGTTTGCAATAAAAAAACAAATCGCTTTTGATTGCAACTGATTGCACTTTTGGCACTTAAAGATTATAGTGGCACCAATGAAATCGCTTAAACAATTCAGAAAAGCTCTTCATTTTATGCCGGGCGGCGTAAATTCCCCTGTAAGAGCCTATGGTTCCGTCGATTGTTCACCTGTGTTTATCGCTAAAGGCAAAGGCTCAAAAATTTACGACATCGATGGTAATGAATATATAGACTATGTATGCTCCTGGGGTGCTTTGATACTCGGATATTCTCATCCATCCGTTGTCCGTGCAGTACAAGCCGCTGCAAAAAAGGGAACTTCTTTTGGCGCTCCTACTGTCGCCGAAACAACTCTTGCCGAAATGATTTGCGGCGCCTTCGATTCCATCGACAAAATCCGGCTTGTCAGCAGCGGAACCGAAGCTGTTATGACTGCTGTTCGTCTTGCCCGCGCTTTTACAGGCAGAGATTACATCCTCAAAATGTCCGGCTGCTATCATGGCCACAGCGATTCGATGCTCGTTTCCGCCGGTTCAGGTTCCGCCGAATTTTCAAAACCATTATGTCCCGGTGTTCCCAAAGCCCTTTCCTCGCTTACGCTGGTAGCCGAATATAACGACATCGATTCTGCCGCTAAAGCCTTTAAAAAATACAAAAACAAAATTGCCGCCTGCATTATCGAGCCTGTTGCCGCAAATATGGGCGTTGTTCTTCCAAAAGCAGGTTTCCTACAAGCCTTGCGAAAACTTTGCAACGAAAATAAGGCTCTCTTGATTTTCGACGAGGTTATTACCGGCTTTCGTCTCTGTTTCGGAGGCGCCCAGAAAATTTTTAAAGTTACGCCGGACCTGACCTGCCTGGGAAAAATCATCGGTGGCGGCGTCCCCTGCGCTGCCGTCGGCGGAAGAGCAAAAATTATGAATCTTCTCTCCCCGATTGGGCCTGTTTATCAGGCCGGCACACTGAGCGGAAACCCCCTTGCCACCGCAGCCGCAATTGCGACACTCAACATATTAAAAACCAAAGATTTTTATACGAAACTCGAGCAAAAATCTAAAATACTTGCCGATGGCCTGCAAATAGCCGCCAAAAAAGCGGATATTCCATTAACAATAAACCGAATCGGCTCTCTTTTAAGCTGCTTTTTTACTGAAAATCGTGTCGAAAACTTTAATGATGCCAAAAAATCCAATACAAAACTTTTCAAGGCTTTTTTCGCCTCAATGCTCAAAAACAGGATTTATTTAGCTCCCAGCCCCTTTGAGGCGATGTTTATTTCCGCCGCTTTGACAAAAAAGGATATTGAAAAAACTATTTTTACTGCACAAAATACCTTTAAGCGGTTAAAATAGGCATAAAATTAAGATACCTTATTATGGTTAAGGAGAACCCGAAATGACCGAAGACTCAAAAAAACAGGACCAGCTTCTGGAAACAACAGATTGCTTAGAGGCTCTCGGAACGCTCAAAAGCAATAAAAACTTCTTCTTCGTTATTTGCTTTATTTGCCTGTTTTTACTACAGGTCTGCTTTTGGTTGACGTTCACCGGACATATTAATATCGGCACAAACGGAACAGTATCTTATACCGGCCAGTCCACCGAAAAAACAACGACTACCTCGACTGCTCAACAGACTGTTTCAGTTGAATCAAGCTCCGGCAAAACCGAACAGACCACCCAGACTCTTGTCGCCGAGCCAAATGCAAAGACCGAGCCCAACGCTATTTGGCATAAATACGCCGGCGACCTTAGCCGCGTTCAAATCCGTTTTGAACAGCTTTCATGGGTAATCAGAATCTGCGACTATTTGCTTATCGTCTCTTCGATAATGTATTCGCTGACTTTGCTGTTCTCACTGAAAATTTCTCTTGTCGCAAGACTTGGCGGCATTAGTCACATTACAAAAGCATTTTTCGTTTCGCTATTTACATTTGTCCTGCTGATGCCATGGCAGATTATGTTCAGGGGCGTTATTGTCGGCGCGATTTACACTCCTTCCGAACTGCTCGCAAGCTGGCAGGCTTTTTCCGCTGATAATATCGCCGAAAAATCTTTTATATTTCTCCGTTTTACCGGTCTTGCGATAGTAGTGCTTCTCCTTTTTGTCTGGGCACAGCTTAAGAGTATGCGATGGTCGAGAAACACTCTTAAACGTCTCGGCATCATCGGCTGATAAAAATGAAATTCAAAATTGCTTTTATCGGCACCGGTATTATGGGCAAGCCTATGGCTCTTAATCTGCTTAAGGCAGATTTCCCATTAACAGTCCACTCACGGACAAAATCAAAGGCTCAGGAAGTAATTAATGCAGGCGCACTCTGGGCTGATAGTCCTGCAAAAGCTGCAAAAGATGCCGACGCAGTTATAACCTGCGTTACCGACACGCCGGATGTAAAAGAAGTTCTGCTTGGCAAAAATGGCGTAATCGAATCCGCTCACCCCGGCCTGATTTGCATCGAT
This sequence comes from Sedimentisphaerales bacterium, assembly GCA_050014075.1. Classification (GTDB taxonomy): domain Bacteria; phylum Planctomycetota; class Phycisphaerae; order Sedimentisphaerales; family UBA12454; genus UBA12454. The sequence goes on from JBEKEA010000027.1 coordinate 20,139, forward strand.
ATGTCAACCATTTCGCCGGCCGAAACGCAGCAAATGGCGAAAATCCTTTTGGAAAAAAAGGTTATTTTAATAGATGCCCCAATCAGCGGCGGACAAATCGGCGCGATAGAAGGCAAACTTTCAATAATGGCTGGTGGCCCAAAAGATTCTTCCGAGAAAGTTCGGCACGTTTTTGAAGCGATGGGCAGAACCATTACTTATTGCGGCCCTTCCGGATATGGACAGATAACAAAACTTGCAAACCAGATTATGGTTATTCATAACATTATGAGTATTTCAGAAGGTCTCGCTTTCGCGCAGAAGGCGGGTCTCGATTTGCAAACCACTCTGGCGGCAACAGTTGCCGGCGCTGCGGGAAGCCCGGCATTAAAAGTGCTCGGCCCGAAAATTATCGCCGGAGATTTCAAGCCTGCCTTTATGGTCGATTTGCAAGTCAAGGATTTAAGATTGGTTTTGGAATATGCGGATAAAATCGGTCAGCCGCTGCCGGGCACAGCTTTAGTAAAAGAATTATTTACCGTCTTGCAAAAACAAGGCAGAGGTAAAGATGGAACGCAGGCTTTGTTTGATGTCATTCGCCAATTAGCTGCAAAAAAATAAAGAGAAATTAAAATGATATAAAAAAAATGGCGGAGTTTTGTAAACTCCGCCTTTTGTTTTATGGCTCTTTTCGTTTTTGCGTTTTAGCGTTTCGCCCGCTTTATCCTCTTTCCATCTGCCTTGCCGCGTTGTTTCGAGAAGGATAAGCTGACATAGCTAAACATAACCCTTAGCGGGTCGTTCGAGCCATGTTTTTATTTTTTTGGCCTAATGAACAGTTCGACAAAACTATGATGAAAAGTTGAATTTATTTTAGATAAATTTCTTAATATATATTATATACGTTTACTCTGGCAAAATTGCCCAAAATAAGTTAATTAATATCGGTCTTTCTTTATAAGGGGTATTAAATATGCAAAACTTCACTTACTGTAATCCGGTCAAAATTGTCTTCGGAAAAAACACTATCGCCAAAATCAATGAGCTTATAGAGCCTGACGCAAAAGTGCTTTTAACCTATGGCGGAGGCTCAATAAAGAAAAACGGTGTTTACAGGCAGGTTAAAGCTGCTCTGAAGAAGCGAAAGATTGTCGAGTTTGGCGGTATTGAACCGAACCCGACTTATGAAACCTGCATTAAGGCAATTCAGCTTGGCCGCAAAGAAAAAATTAATTTTATTCTCGCTGTCGGCGGCGGCTCTGTCCTTGATGGCTCGAAATTCATCGCTGCAGGAATTCCATTCAAAGGCAAAGATGTCTGGGAAATTATTAAATCCCGCGGACAGTCTGTAAAATCCGCCGTCCCGCTGGGAACGGTTCTTACTCTGCCTGCGACAGGTTCGGAGATGAATGCCTTCGCGGTAATTTCAAAATTGAGCACAACCGAGAAACTGGCGTTTGGAAGTCCGCACAGCTATCCGAAATTTTCCATACTTGACCCGCTGACAACATACTCGCTCGACAAAAAACAGCTTCGCAATGGTATCGTCGATGCGTTTGTTCACGTCGCCGAACAATATGCGACGATTGATTTGAATACTCCGCTGCAGGACAGATATGCTGAGGCAATTTTTAAAACGCTTGTCGATATCGCACCGGACGTGTTAAGCGGAAAAAAAGATTATGACCCCCGCGCGACTTTTATGTGGACTGCGACCCAGGCGCTCTGCGGCCTTTTAAGCTGCGGTGTAATAGGAGACTGGAGTACGCACGGAATCGGCCACGAGCTTACTGCGTTTTTCGGCCTCGCTCACGCCGAGACGCTTGCGATTGTTCTGCCTGCGCTCTGGAAATATGAAATAAATAACAAAGCCGACAAGCTGGCGAAATTGGCACAAAACGTCTGGGGCATAAAGAAAGGCAGCACAAAACAGAAAGCCGTTGCCGCGATAAAACTCACCGTTAAGTTTTTCCATTCTATTGGTATGCCGACTTCTTTCAAAGATTACGGTATAACGCAAAAAGAAACCGAAAAAGTTGTCGCCCGTTTCGCACAAAGAGGCGGTGTGCTCGGCGAGAACATGGATATTGACGCAAAAGCTGTCAGAAAGATTTTGAGGCTGGGCCTGTAAAAAAAATTAGCCCCTGTTACATATTTTTGTATCTTGGTCCGCCCCCGCCTTCAGGTGCCGTCCAGCGGATATTATCGAATGGGCATTTTCTCTGGCAGGTTTTGCAGTGCAGACAATTCGACGGATTTGCGGGCTTTACTTCTCCCCCGACTGTTTCATACACACCCGCCGGGCAGAATGTTATACACGGCGAATTAAATCTCGGTGTGCATTTCTGGTCGCAGATATTACGGTTGATTATCGTCAGGTGACTGGGCTGTTCTTCGCGGTGCTGCGTTCCTGCAAGGGCCGCAAATGTAGCTTTGTCGTATTCCTTGGCAGGTTTATATTTATATTTTCTGCCGGTCATAATCTTATAATCTTCTTCAACCTTAAACAGCGGCACTTTTCTGCCGAAAACAGATAATGGAAATCCGAGCAGCGGGCCAAATTTCGCCACAGTCTGCCTGAATTTCGCGGCGTCTCTCAGCTCTTCCATTACGCCTGACATATTGAGCAACTCGGTATATTTCGACGCAATGGCGGTAAGATTATTTGTGCAATGGGAAATTGCTTGTCCCGCAGCGATGCCGGACTTTATCGCATTATGCAGACCTTTAATCTTGAGCATATTGACAAGTCCTGCCGCGTCGCCGATGATTATGACGTTGGTTTTGCCGATGGCGCTTGTCTGCGGATTTCGCGGCAGCGAGAAAAAACCGCTTTCAGGAATCATTTTCGCTCCCGCCTCGACGATTGTGCCGCCTTCTATGAATTTTTTCACAAAACTGTGATTTTTGAAATTTGTCAGTGCATCCTGCGGACTAAAATCGCAGTATTTCCAGTCCAGCCCGACAATCATTCCAACAGCGATATGGTTTTCGCTGACCGGATGCATTGTTCCGCCGCCGAACATCGCAGGCCCCAAAACCGGCGTCCATAAAGGCCAGCCCATCGCGTGAACAACTCGCTCAGTGGTAAATTTTTTGAATTGCGCATCGCTGACTTTGATAAGCTCTTTTACGCCGACCGAGTAGAGCTGTTTTGACTTTTTGGTCAGCCCTGCCTTTTCAATAAATTTTCCCGTAACCAGCCCGTCGCACCCTTCGGCAAGAATAATTACATCGGCATTAATTGTTTCGCCTGCGACATAATTGGGCTGCCTGTTGCCCTGTTTGTCCAGTCCCTGGTCGACAAGTTTTACGCCTGTCGCGACACTCTTTTTCTCATCATAAATAATATCTTCAGCGGCAAAACCGTGTAATACCTCAATGCCCATATCTTTAGCGATTTTGCACAGCCATTTTGTAAGCTTGCTGACCGAAACGATGTGATTTCCCTGATGGCTCATCTGCGCAAAATTTAATTTTAATATTTTCGCTAATTTAAGTGCCGGCAAAATATTTAAAGCTATTTTTTCCCCCGCGAAAAACATCACGTTGTCTTTTGAAACTTTGTATCCGAGAATTTCTTTTGCCTGTTCGCTCTGTCTCCAGTTTCTATCTGCCTGCCCAAGCAGTGCCTCCAGTGCATCCGCTTCAAACGATGCGCCGGACAGGTTATGATTGCCCGGCTCAGCGGCTTTATCGATTACGCAGATTTCAGCCTGTGGCTGCTGATGCTTTAATGTGATAGCGGCAGATAAACCTCCCGGCCCCGCTCCGACAATAAGTACTAAAGTTTTGTTCATATATTGTTTGTTAATTCAGTTTCGACCGCGACCGGTGGGTGGGAATTTATAATCGTAACGTGATTTTTTTTCATATTTTTCGCCAGCGATTCCGCAAGTCGCGGCACAATTTCTTCTGCTGTTCCTATCATATAGTAATCGCAGTGTTTGAAAATAGGAGCATTTGAGTCGCTGTTGATTGCTGCGATAATATCGCTGTTGGCTACGCCTATCATATGCTGAATCGCGCCGGATATACCCAGTGCGATATAAAGTTTCGGTCCTATCGATGTGCCGGTTTGGCCGACCTGATGAATTCTCTCGGCAAATCCCTGTTCCACCGCCGCTCGCGACGCTCCTTTTTCGACAAACGTATTAAATTTTTTACTCAGCGCCTCCGCAAGCTGCGATACGAGGCTTTCATAGTTATCTCTGCTTTGCATTCCCTTGCCGCCGCTGACGACAATGTCCGCGCCCAGATTGACTTTGCCCGCCGCTTTTTCCGTCCTGATAATATCCAAACTTAAATCCGCTTCGCTTATATTGGCCGGCTCTCTTATTATTCTCCCTTTTCTTGAAGAGTCCGGCTCAAGTCTTTTCATCACACCCGGCCGTGCCGTCGCCATTTGGCTGTGGGAATCTTTTGTAGAAATCGTCGCCATCACATTCCCGCCAAGCGCAGGTCTTGTCTGCATAAGGACTGCTATTTGCTGTTTTCTGCTGCTGTCTTTTATTTCAAGTCCGGTGCAGTCTGCCGTCAGGCCGCAGCCGAGCTTGTAAGCAATCATTGGCGCAAGAATCCTGCCTCGCGGCGTTGCCGCATACAAAACAATCTGCGGCCAATATTTTGCAATTACATCCGCCAATACTTTTTTGCCAGTCACGGGGTCGAAATTTTCCAAAAGAGGACTTTCTATAACATAAACATCATCGGCGCCGGCTGCGATTAAATCTTTGCACAGCGAATGAATATTTTTACCTGCGATTGCTACACCGACTTTAGTTGCAAGAGAATCGGCAAGACTCCGTGCTTTCCCGACAAGTTCGAAAGTTGCAGGATGAATTTTTTCTTCATCGTTTTCCGCAACTACCCAAACCTGCCCCTTATATGTCGGTTCGCTGGCTTTTAATCCTTCGAGCATATCATCCAGCGCGTTCTTGTGAAAATGTTGCCCGGCCAGACCGAGAATTTTCTCTTTTATTTCTTCTGTTATATCTGATAATTTTTTTATGCCGAGTTTTTCGAGTGTATCGGCAAGAATTTTGTAATCTTCACTCTCTTTTTTAGTGCCTTCGAAGTGCCTGTCGAAAAAATTCGCTCTTTTGGATGGCAGAACATATCCATTGCCTGTCTCTTTTTCGTCCTGCTGCTGCGATTTACCGTAGTTTTCGACAATTTCCTTCGCAAGTTCGTCTGCACCGATTATATGCTGACATTTTCTCGTGGTTTTGCCCGGCGGGAAAACGGATATGACTCGCGTCCTTGACCCATTGATGCCGATATGCGTGGCGTTAATATCTTTTTCGCCCCATTGTATTAATTTGAAATTATTTGCCTTGCGGGTTCCGGCAAAAGTCGCGAACATCGGATATTCGTATTTTGCAACCGT
>JBEKEA010000028.1:0-53850 GCA_050014075.1 Sedimentisphaerales bacterium
AACGACATAAAAAAGGCCGAAGGCGGCAATAAGGCTGCGGGAACAAGGGTCCGCAAACAGATGCAGCAGATTAAGTCGGCCGCTCAGGCTGTCAGAAACAAAATTCTTGAGACGAGAGTCGTAGAGTAAATCACCCGGCTGTAACAGTCTCACTTTTTTAGCTTGCATCCCGTTTCGGATGAAAGACGGGAGTTATTGGCTCAACACAGGTCGCATACCTGAAATGTTGTTTTCTGAAGTTTGAAAGGACCTCAATGCCTCCGGTACAATTATTTGATTTGTCTAAAATAGACTTAAACCAGATTGTCATCGATAAAAAAACTATAGAAGAGGTAAATCCGCAGCAATATGAAATGCAGCAGCTCGACGGAATCATCTGGTACGACAAGGAAAAATTTCTCATTCTCGGTTATAAAGACGTAACCGAAAAAGAATTCTGGGTTCGCGGCCATATTCCAGGCAGACCACTTATGCCTGCGGTGATAATGATTGAGGCAGCGGCGCAACTTTCCAGCGTATTTATAAAAAAGGTTTACGAAAAAACAGGCTTTATAGGCTTTGCAAGCATCGAAGACGCCAAATTCAGAAAGCCGGTCGAGCCTGGCTCGCGACTTTACCTGCTCGGCCATATCACAGGCTACGACAGAAAAAAATATACCTGTAAATCGCAAGGCATCGTAAACGGAACAATGGTTTTCGACGCTGTTCTGTCCGGTCTTAGAGTCTGATGAAACCAGAGGCAGAGGAAATTTTTGAAAACTGCCTTTCTCTTGACGATAAACCAATAGACCTGCCAAATGCGGCAGGTCTTGTTCTTTTCGCAGACAGTCAGGATAGGCCCATAGCACTTCTGACGGCGGCCAATATAAAAAGGGTCGCGAAAACAAAACTCGCTGAAAAAATTGAATCAAATAAACGCGCTGACCTGAAAAGCATTACCGCAAAAATTTATTATTCCCCTTGTCGGTGCAAATTCCGGCTGGCAGTAAAGCACTTCGACGCAGTTAAAAAAATATTCGGCCAAAACTACAAAGACCACATAACATTAGTTTTGCCCTGGTTTATCAAAATAAATTTGAGCGAAAAAATTCCATTCTTCTCAGTTACAAAAAAACCAACATTCAAAAATAATGAAAAAACGTTAGGGCCTTTTCCCGGCCAAAAATCCGCAATCACATTTTTGAAAACACTCGAAGACGCCCTGGGGCTTTGCAGAAAAAGCGAGCTGGTAAATAATCCGACCCTGGCGGCAAGCTGTCCATATCTGCAAATGGACGCCTGCGTCGGCGTTTGCGCAGGAAAAATTACGGCCGAAGAATATAAAAATATCATTCAAGCGGCTTTTGAAGCAGGTGTTAATCCGACAAACGCCATCGAGCAATTCCAGCAGCAGATGAAAATCGCCTCAAAGGAATTAAAATTTGAGAAGGCGGCCGGCCTAAAGAAAAAAATAGACAAACTCTCAGTTCTTAACAAACAAACCTACAGGTGGACAGGCGATTTAAAAAATTTGAAAATTGTTCACATAGATAAATCCATAAAAATTAAGCCCGAAGGTTCAAAAACAAAAAAGCAGGCATACGCGGTTTTTGTGATGAATTTCTCTCAAATAATTGACCTTGGTGATTTTACTTTAGATAATCCTGATTTAATTTATGAGGCAATTAATAAAAATCTACGCAATCCTTCGCAAGACATCTCTGATGAACTTATCGAGCGGTTTTCAATCGCATCATATTTCCTTTATCGCAGCAAGCCTTCGGGGTTATGGCTTAATGTAAGCAATGGATTCGACAAACAGGAATTTCAAAAAACGCTGTCTGCGCTTATCTGACCTGTTTATAATCTTGACTGGAAAAGCAGTGTGATTATAATATCCGGCTTGTTCGTAAAACTTTAAAAAATAAAGAGTTAGGTCTACAAAAATGTCATCTGTAAACGAAAATCAGCAGAACCTTGATTTTGTCCGGCAGATTGTCGCTGACGACTGTAAAAGCGGCAAATGGGACGGCAGAGTCGCTACGCGATTTCCGCCCGAACCCAACGGCTATCTGCATATCGGACACGCAAAGAGCATTTGTCTTAATTTCGGAATCGCAGAGGAGTTCAGGGGAAAATGCCATCTGCGATTCGACGATACAAATCCCGAAAAGGAAGAGCAGGAATACGTCGATTCAATCATCGAAGATGTAAAATGGCTGGGCTGGGACTGGGGCAATAATCTTTTCTTCGGTTCGGATTATTTTCAGCAGATGCACGATTGGGCCGTTGAGCTTATCAAAAAAGGCAAAGCCTATGTCTGCGACCTTAACGCTGAGCAGGTTCGCCAAAGCCGGGGGACATTGACAGGAGCCGGGAATGACAGCCCTTATCGAAACAGGAGCGTTGAGGAAAATCTCGACCTGTTCGAGAGAATGCGAAAAGGCGAATTTCCGGACGGCTCAAGAACTCTCCGTGCGAAGATTGATATGTCGAGTCCGAATTTTAATTTGCGAGACCCTGTGATGTATCGAATTGTTCACGCCACTCATCACCGGACAGGTGATAAATGGTGCATATACCCGATGTATGACTGGGCGCACGGACTGGAAGATTCCATTGAAAAAATCACGCACTCAATATGCACGCTCGAATTTGAAAATCACCGGCCTTTGTATGACTGGTTCATCAATGCACTCGGCATTTATCATCCGCAGCAAATAGAATTTGCCAGATTAAATCTGACTTATACTGTTATGAGCAAACGAAAATTGCTGAAACTGGTTCAGGATAAATTAGTTGCCGGCTGGGACGACCCGCGAATGCCGACGATATGCGGAATGAGACGGAGGGGCTTTTCTCCGGCGGCGATAAGAAATTTCTGCGATAAAATAAGCGTAAACAAATTCAACAGCACGATTGACTTTGCGCTTCTGCAGCATTGCCTGCGGGAAGAATTAAATAAATCAAGCCCACGAGTAATGGCAGTGCTTAATCCTTTGAAAGTTGTGATAGAAAATTATCCGCAGGACAAAGTTGAATATCTTGACGCGATAAATAATCCAGAAGACCCGGCGGCGGGCAGCAGACAGATTCCATTTTCAAGAGAGATCTATATCGAGCGCGACGATTTTATGGAAGAAGCGCCGAAAAAGTTCTTCCGGCTTGCTCCCGGCAGAGAAGTTCGTCTGCGTTATGCTTATTTTATTACCTGCACAAGCGTAATAAAAGATTCAGCGGGAAATATAACCGAGCTTCGCTGTACTTACGACCCGGCCACACGCGGCGGAGATGCGCCAGACGGACGAAAAGTAAAATCTACGCTGCACTGGGTCTGTGCGAAAAACGCGATTGACGCCGAGGTGAGGATTTACGAACATCTATTCACTAAAGAAAATCCTGATGAGACAGAAGAAGGCCAGGATTTTACCGCTTTTCTTAACCCAGATTCGCTCAAGGTGCTTTCAAATTGCAAGATTGAGCCTTATTTAAAAGACGCAAAGGCTTTGAGCAGATGGCAGTTTGAAAGACTTGGTTATTTCTGTGTTGATTCGGATAGCAAACCCTTCGACTCCGCTCAGGGCGGGGAAGGTAAATTGGTTTTCAACCGCACGGCGACTCTTCGCGACGAGTGGGCGAAAATCCAGCAAAATCAAAGTAAGTAAACGGACTATTTGGAAGTGGTGATCGTTTTACTGAATATATTTTTTCGGTCTGGCAAGAAGTATCGCTATTTATTAAGATTTTAATAATAGTTGTTGTTCTTTTTGCCTTTCTGTAAGCTATCGAAGCTGTTAATCCTGACGGCCTGGAAATTGCTTCGGGCATAATCTATATTTAGTCATTTTAGATTTCAATCCGATTTCCCTTCCTCCTTTTTATCATAGTTTAGAAATGTTTTGTTGAAGAAAATTATCACTTTTACAAAAGGAGTTGAAAAAATGAAGGTATGTAAATCGGCTCTGGCCTTTCTTATTTGTGTTTTAGTAATTATTCAGTTCTGTCCGGCGAAACTTCTGGCTTCAGGAGGCGAACAAAACATAACATCTGTAACCAGCGAAAGCAGCATTCAAAGCCAACTAAGCCAGCTGTCTTCGATGCTGGATGTTCAGAAGTATAATCGCAGTATTCATATTATGGCAATGCTACTGGTCGGATTCGGATTTTTGATGGTATTTGTAAAAAAATACGGCCGCTCCGCTGTAACAGCAACATATCTTCTGGTAAGCGTAGCAATACCCGTTTATTTTATGCTCAGCAGTCTGGGCATATTCGGCGCGGCCAAAACAGTAGATATAGAAAAACTTATTCTGGCGGAATTTGCGGCAGCGAGCCTGTTGATATGCGCCGGCGCGGTGCTGGGAAGATTAAAGATGGGTCAGTATATCGTCCTGGGCGTATTTTTTACATTGTGCTATATGCTGAATGAATGGATAGTTTTGGGCGGCGGGTTTGGTTTGCTGGCCGGCGGTTTTGTTGATACGGGCGGCTCTATAGTAATTCATGCTTTCGGCGCAATTTTCGGACTGGGCATCATCATAGCGATGACAACCAAAAAAGAACTTGATGAGCCGATAGAATCCGATGCCGTCAGCGACCGTTTTTCAATGATTGGAAGTATGGTTTTATGGCTGTTCTGGCCGAGCTTTTGTGCGGCACTGGTAGAACCTGCTCAAATTCCGCATACTGCCGTCAATGTAGTTCTGGCTCTTTGCGGCGCGACAATCGCTACCTATTTCGCTTCGATTATTTTTCGGGGAGGCAAAATATCTATCGCAGATATGGCAAATGCAACATTAGCCGGCGGCGTAGCAATCGGCTCTACCTGCGACCATGCCGGTCATCCGACTGCGTTTGTTATCGGAATATTAAGCGGCGTGCTTTCAGTCTTTGGTTTTGCTGTTATCCAGGGCAGGCTCCAGAAGAAATTAAAATGTGTGGATACGTGCGGAGTCCTTAATCTGCACGGCTGGCCTGGATTGATGGGCGGCATCGCAGCGATATTCGTCGTTGACGGGATTAACAAGTTCTCACAGTTGAAAGGCATTGGAATATCAATGTTAATAGCAATAGTAACAGGTTATATAACAGGAAAAATATTATCATCGTTTGGCAGAAGAACCCGCTGCTATATTGACTCTGAAGAATTCGCCGACGCAGAAGCATAGCTGAAAATAATTTTCTCTATTTAAAGAAAATCATTCTCAGGGAGATTATCAGAAAGAATATTCCGAATATTTTTTTCAGTATTTGTTCATCGATTGCCATCGCGAATTTTGCGCCCAAAAAACCGCCGAGAACAAAACCGATACAGATAAGGGCAGCGATTTTAATATCCACGAAACCCTTCTTGTAATATTCCATGGCGGCCAGGATGCCTATCGGCGGAATCATAAGGGCAAGAGTTGTGCCTTGAGCCATATGCTGCGTCATACCAAATAAAAAAATCAGAGCGGGGATTATTATGACACCGCCGCCTATGCCCAGAATTCCGCTTAATATGCCCGCAACAACTCCTACAAGCAAACAAAGAAAAATATTAGCCATAATGACTCCTTTATGTATAAGGTTCAGGGTATAAGGGTATAGTTTTTAGACGTTTTGAGCAATGATTTTTTTGCTGCGGGCGGAAATTGTATTACGCGATTATAGCTTTTAAGGCTTATGTGGGCTTTTGTCGTGGTGGTCGTGATGATAAGTGGCTATAGGTACCACAATTGCCGCGATATATAACGCTCCAAGGGGCCTCTGGCCGCATATCTCTATTGGGTAAATGGCCTTGACATCTGCCCTGCCGGAAAGTTAACGACAGGGGTTTTTATTTACCGATGCAGAATCGTGAAAAAATTGTCTCAAGTATTTTTTCATCGAGATACTGCGGCTCAAAACCTGATAAATTCTGCAAAGCCGAGCGCAAAGTAAAAGCGGCTATTTCTTCATTGCTTTTTTTAAGTTCGCCAGAGGCGTTTTCAATATTTTTAATTGCTTCGATTACAACTTTTCTGTGCCTTTCGGTAAGGGCAGTTTTTTCAGCGGCTTCTGCTATTCCCGAAGTCTGCATAATTATGTTCTGTTCAATAAGCTTTTTTAGTTCATTAAGACCGGTAGAAGTTTTTGAGCTGGCAATGATAAAGTCGGCAGCAAAAATATCTTTTAATGTTTTAAGTTTTTCTGCTGCGCCAGCGGCGGATAATAAATCACATTTTGCCGTTATGCAAATGGTCGTTTTATTTTTTAGCTGTTTAAAAATTTGCAAATCAATCAAATAATCCTTTTTTGTTATATCAACGCAAAAAATTATTATGGTGGCGTCATTAATAGCTTTTAACGCGGCTTCATTGGCAAGAGTTTGAAGTATATCGGCAGGTTTGACTACAAGGCCTGCGCAGTCGAACAGAACGCAATCGCATTTTTCAAGTTTCAGCCAATGCTCAAGTACATCGCGGGTTGTGCCGCTTTGGTCAGATACGATGCTTCTGCCGGCTCCGACAAGCGCGTTTACAAGACTGCTTTTGCCAGCGTTTGCGGCGCCTGCGATTACAACCGATGGCGCCTGAGTGATTTGTTCATAAGTTATTGAACCATCAAGAAGCTCTTTAAGACTATCTTTGATTTTTTCCGCTGCTTCAATCGCCTTTTTCGCGGAGATTATTTCTATATCATCTGTGCTGAAATCGAGTCCTGCTTCGATTAAACTCAAAAGGTTCAGTATTTCAGTGCGGATTTGGCTGATTTTCTTTTCAATCGAACCACTGAAAAGTCTTTGTGCAGCGGAAAGCTGATATTGATTCGAGCTCTGAATTACCTGGGCGACCGCTTCGGCGCAAGACAGGTCCATCTTGCCGTTGATATAAGCCCTGTATGTGAATTCTCCCGGCTCGGCATTTCGGCAGCCAAGCGAAAGCAATTTTGAAAAAACCGATTCAAAAGCTTCGCCGCAGGCTAATAGATGAATCTCGGCAAGGTCTTCGCCTGTATATGAATTCGGAGAACAAAATAGATAAATGCAGCAGTTAAGTTCAAATTCATTAATGTCTATCAGTATAGGAATTATCGCTCTTTGGTTTTGAAAATTCAGTGAAGCGAAGGATTTTAAAATATCGAAAGTTTTATCACCGCTAACACGGACTATTTTTTTAACCGAAGTCGCCGATCCGCTGGACACTGCAACTATTGTGTCATTTATATTATACAAGTTATGCCTGTCAAATTAGAAATATTAGTGTTAGTTGTCCCAGTTGATTAATTTCGGCAGTTCGGTGACGAGATTATTTATGCGGTCCACCTCATCACGCATTGTTTGAATTAAAATGGCACGTTTTAAGGGGTCATTAATATTTTCAGGCTTTAACAATTCGGAGGCGGTGTGGGAAATAGCTTTTAACGGTTCGGGAAGCTCGTAGGAGAAAGTAGTCAAAAGCAAATCCCTGATTCGCTCATTTTTAACTTTGGATTCGGCCTCGAGAGCGGAGGCGGCGAGCTGAGCGCCTTCAACGGCCAGAGCGGTTTGGCCGACAAATACTTCAAGCAGATGAAACTGATCGGGGCCGGTGAACTGAGTATCATCAGTTGGGAAAACTCCGACAACGCCGACAGTTTTTTCCAAACCAATAAAAGGCAAATAAACGCCGGTCGAGCCGGGCAAAGTGTCAGTATTTTTGCCGGCGATTTTTTTGTGCTCGTACGACCATTGAGCAACGGCATATTCGGCAGGATTCAAATCCGATTTTGAGGACAGCTCAAAACGAATCTCAAGTTTATTCGCGGCGGGCGTTAAAATAATAGCCTGGCATTGGAAAAAATCCTGAATGTGCCTGATAGCGATTTTAAAAAGCTCGTCTGGATATGAACTTTTCGACAAGTCCCGCGTTAAGGCATACAAGGCCTGTGTGCGGTCTTCGCGAATGCGCATGGCCATAGTCTGACGGCGAAGACGACCGGTGAGTTGAGCAATGGCAAAGCCTACGGCAAGCATAATAATAAATGTTATAAAATACTCAGCATCCGAAACGGCAACAGTAAAATACGGTGGGACAAAGAAGAAATCAAAAAACAAGACGCTGAGAAACGAAGCTATTATCGACATCCGCCGGCCATAGCGATATGCAATCCATGTTACGCCAAGCAGATAAATCATTACCAAATTTACGGGAGCGATAAATCTAAATATAAGCGAATTAACAAAAGTGCAAAACGCAATTACGCAGATAGTCCAAACGAAACTTGGCCATGGGAAGGCGCGAGCAGCGGGCGGCTTGGATTTGACGAGATGCTTTTTTGAAACTTCGCCGCTAAGGAAATAGAGGTCAATTTCGCCGCAGTTTCGAGCCATTTTATCGATGATGGAGCCGAAAATAAGCTCCTGCCAGCGGGGTTTGCCGGGTTTGCCGACAATTATTTTTGTCACGTTTTTCGAGCGGGCATAGGAAATCAATGTCTCGGCAACTTCCTGGCCGATAAGTGTTGCCGTCTGAGCACCTAAACTTTCGGCCAGGCGGAGCATTTCAGATATTCTATTCCTATCTTCGGCGGACATATGAGAAGGCATTTCGACATGCGCGACAATCCATTCGACGCCTAAATCGGCGGCGATTCGTTTACCAGCCCTGACGAGGCGTACAGCACCGGGATTCGAACTTACACAAACCAGAAATCGGTCGCGGACACCCCATACTTTAGAAATAGAATGTGCCTGTTTGTATAAAAGCAATTTGGAATCGATGCTGCGCTCGGTGTAACGCAGTGCGAGTTGACGCAGCGCGATTAAATTTCCCGGCTGAAAGAAATGATGAGCCGCCCTTTCGGCCTGCTGGCCGAGATAGACTTTTCCATCCTTGAGGCGCTTCAGCAGCTCTTCGGTTGGAATATCCACAAGCTCTATTTCATCGGCTTTTTCGATAAACGTATCGGGAACTGTTTCGCGAACCGTTACGCCGGTGACCTGTGCGACAATGTCGTTCGCGCTTTCGCAATGCTGGACGTTTAAGGTTGTATAAACGTCGATGCCGGCGTCAAGAAGATCTTCAACATCCTGCAGGCGTTTGAGGTGGCGCGAGCCGGGTGCGTTGGAGTGGGCCAATTCGTCAACGAGAATAACGGCTGGTTTTCTTTTTAAGGCGGCGTCGATGTCAAACTCGCGAAGATTGACATTTTTGTAGTCGATGATTTTGGGCGGGAGAATCTCGAGACCATCAAGAAGCGCTTCAGTCTCGGAGCGTTTGTGAGTTTCGATGTAGCCGACAACAATATCAACGCCTTCTTTTTTCATACGCCTGGCGGATTCGAGCATTTTGTAGGTTTTTCCTACACCCGCGACGGCGCCGAAAAAGATTTTAAGCCTGCCGCGATGCGTATCTTCGGCTTTTACCTTTGCCAAAATTTCGTCTGGATTAGGCCTGTCCATATCTTATTAAGATACCTTTAATCCGGTTTCTGTGCTAACTATTTTTTATATTCGTCCAACGAAAGATTAAGCTCCAATACGTTTACTACCGGTTCGCCTAAGACCGCGAGGAAACGTTTATTAGTATGCTGAAGGATAATAGCCCTGACTGTATCCAAGGGTAAATTCCGCAGACGCGCGACACGAGGTGCCTGATAATATGCACCAGCTAAACTGATGTGCGGGTCAAGGCCGCTTGCAGAAGAAGTAACAAGGTCGATGGGAACAGGACTTGTATTGTTCGGGTCGGCGGCTTTGTATGCCTTGACGCGATTTTTTATCGCATCGGTCAACGCGGGATTTAATGGGCCGAGATTGGAACCTGACGAAGAGGAAGCGTTAAACGAAGCCGGTGATGTCGCTGAAGGACGCGGCCAGAAATATTTCGGGTCGTCGAAAGACTGGCCGATGAGCGATGAGCCGACTGGTTTTCCATTTCGATAAATCAGGCTTCCGTCGGCTTGACTGCGGAAGAATACCTTAGATACGCCGGTAATAAAGAGCGGGTAGAAAATTCCCGTGATGATTGTCAAAATCAGGAAAGTTAAAATCGCAGTTTTAAGTTCTTTAAACATTTTTTCGCCTATTAGACCAAATGCAGAGCAACCAGAATCATATCAATCAATTTAATTCCTATAAACGGAGCGATAATTCCGCCTACGCCGTAAATCAGTAAATTATCCCGCAAAAGATGGGATGCGGGCATTGGCTTGTAAGCGACACCACGCAAAGCGAGCGGAATAAGAAATACTATTATAATAGCGTTAAAAATAACCGCTGACAAAATTGCGCTGTCAGGCGTGGCAAGGTGCATAATGTTAAGCGCTTTAAGGGCAGGATAAGTGCCCGCGAACGCGGCGGGAATAATCGCAAAATATTTGGAGATGTCGTTGGCAATGCTGAAAGTTGTAAGCGAGCCGCGAGTCATAAGAAGCTGCTTTCCGATTTCAACTATTTCGATGAGCTTGGTCGGATTGGAATCGAGGTCAACCATATTGCCGGCTTCTTTTGCGGCCTGAGTTCCGGTATTCATAGCGACGGCGACATCGGCCTGCGCAAGAGCCGGGGCATCATTTGTTCCATCGCCGGTCATAGCGACGAGCCTTCCGCCGGCCTGCATTTCGCGGATGAGTTTTAACTTTGTCTCCGGCGTGGCCTGCGCAAGAAAATTATCCATACCTGCCTCGGCGGCAATCGCCGCGGCGGTCAGGGGATTATCACCTGTAATCATTACAGTTTTAATTCCCATACTGCGAAGCTGAGCGAACCGCTCCTTTATGCCGCCTTTAACGATGTCCTTAAGGTGCACAACGCCAAGGACGTTTTTGTGCTCGGCGACTACCAGAGGAGTTCCGCCGCTTCTGGAAATAGAATTGATAGCGGATTTTAAATCATCGGGGAAAGAACCGCCGAGTTTTGTCACATATTCCTCGATGGCGTCAACGGCGCCTTTTCTGATTTGCCTGCCGTCGCCCAAGTCAACGCCGCTCATTCGAGTCTGGGCTGTGAATGGAATAAATTTTGCCTGGAGGTCGTGAATATTTCGCTCCCTGATACCGTATTTTTCTTTTGCCAAGACGACGATGCTTCGGCCTTCGGGAGTTTCATCGGACAAAGAAGCAATCTGAGCGGCATCGGCCAACGCTTCGATGGTCATTCCCCCAGCGGGAATGAAAGCCGTGGCCTGGCGGTTGCCCAGCGTAATTGTTCCTGTTTTATCCAAAAGCAAAACGTCCACATCGCCGGCGGCTTCGACCGCGCGGCCGGAAGTTGCGATGACGTTGGCCTGAATCATTCTGTCCATTCCTGCAATTCCGATGGCTGGAAGCAGGCCGCCGATTGTGGTCGGAATAAGGCATACAAGCAGCGCAACTAAGACGGTTATCGTTACAGGCTGACCGAGGCCTCCTGAGTTTACACTATAAATGGAAAACGGCAGAAGCGTTACTGTGACTAAAAGAAAAATCAGCGTGAATACGGCAAGTAAAATGCTGAGAGCGATTTCATTTGGAGTTTTTTGTCTCTTTGCGCCTTCGACCATAGCAATCATATGGTCAAGGAAAGTTTCGCCGGGATTTGAACTGATGCGAACCACGAGCCAGTCTGAAAGAATGCGTGTTCCGTCGGTAACAGCGCTGCGGTCTCCGCCGCTTTCGCGTATGACAGGAGCGCTTTCGCCGGTAATGGCGCTTTCATCGACAGAGGCGACGCCGTCAATGATTTCACCGTCCATAGGAATAAAATCGCCGGCCTCGACGAGGACAATATCTCCTTTTCGAAGGATTGTCGCGGAAACTGTCTGGAAAGGCGAACCGAATTTGGGCTTTGAAAGTTTTTTTGCGGGAGTATCTTTTCTGGCACGCCTGAGACTTGCAGCCTGGGCCCTTCCGCGGCCTTCGGCCATAGATTCAGAAAAATTGGCGAAAATCAGCGTAAACCACAGCCATAAAGAGATGGCTAAAATAAACCTGGCAGGCGCTTCGCCATGCTGCGAAATAATCGCCTGGAGCCATAAGCCGGTAGTCAAAACACTGCCAATCAAGACCACAAACATCACAGGATTTTTGATTTGATGTCGCGGGTCTAATTTTTTGAACGAATCAATAATTGCCGGGCCTATGATTGAAAGGTCAAACAAAGATTTAGATTTATGAGATTTACTCATCGTAAACCTCCAGTCATCATTAAATGCTCGACAATGGGACCAAGTGCAATCGCCGGGAAAAACGTCAGCGCACCGACAATCAAAACAATCATAACTAAAAATAAAATAAACAACGGCGTATGCGTCGGTAAAGTACCCTGTCCTGGGGGCACAATCTTTTTCTTCGAAAGCGAACCGGCAACGGCAAGCATCGGAATCGCAAGCAAGTAGCGAGCGAAGAACATCGCCAGGCCCAGCGCAATATTGTAGTAAAGATTATTTGTCGATAAACCGGCAAACGCACTGCCGTTATTATTTCCAGCGGAGGAAAAAGCGTAAAGCACTTCACTAAAGCCGTGAGGGCCGGGGTTAAAGATTGCCGCTTTTGCCTGCGGCAATACAACTGAAACGGCAGTTCCGGCAAGAACAACAATGGGCGGGATTAAAATTACAATAGCAGCCATTTTCATCTCATAAGATTCTATTTTTTTGCCCAGATATTCGGGCGTGCGGCCAATCATAAGGCCGGAAATAAAAACGGCGATAATCACAAACGCAATCATACCGTAAAGGCCTGAGCCTACGCCGCCGAAAATCACTTCGCCCAATTGCATAAGCCAAATCGGAATCATACCGCCAAGAGGCATAAAGGAATCATGCATTGAATTGACCGAGCCGTTGGAGGCGGCTGTAGTAGCTGTCGCCCAGATGGCGGAATTTACAATTCCAAAGCGAGATTCTTTACCTTCCATATTTCCGCCGGATTGAAATGCAGTCGCGTTCTGGTCAACACCTGAACCAGCTAACAGAGGATTGCCTTTTTGTTCGAAGTATATGCAGCAATAGAGACAGGGAACAAAAATAATCACCATAGCGGCCAAAATCGCCCAGCCCTGACGAGTATCTCTTACCATAAACCCGAAAGTATAACATAAAGCGGCTGATATAATAAGTATCGAGAGAACTTCCAGAAAATTAGATAATGGCGTGGGGTTCTCAAGCGGATGAGCGGAGTTAACATTAAAAAATCCACCGCCGTTTGTGCCTAATTGCTTGATTGCGACTTGTGAAGCGGCAGGTCCGAGAGCAATTACCTGCTCTGTGATTTCATTTCCGTCAGCGCCTTTCGTCGGCTGAAGCAATGAAACTTTCACACTGGGTTCAAAGGTCTGGACAACACCCTGCGAAATCAAAACCAGCGACAGTATAATCGCCAGAGGCAATAAGATATAAAGGGTTGACCTGACTAAATCGACCCAGAAGTTGCCGATAGTATCTATTTGCTTTTGAACAAAGCCTCTGATTAAGGCGACGAGGATTGCCATACCTGTCGCAGCGGAGACAAAATTCTGCACAGTCAATCCGAGCATCTGCGTTAGATAACTCAAGGTCGTCTCGCCGCCGTAACTTTGCCAATTTGTATTTGTCGCGAAACTAACCGCCGTATTGAAAGCCAAATCCGGCGGGACGGCGGGCATCGACATCGGATTTAAAACAAGGTGTGCCTGTAAACGCTGGAGAGCGTAAACGACTATTATGCCTATGATATTAAATAACATCATTGCTGCGGCATAAGTTTTCCAGGTCATACTTATTTGAGGCTTGATTGCCGAGAGGCGATAAATCAATTTTTCCAACGGCGATAACCATACGTTCAGGCCGGCAGGCTTTCCTTCGTATATGCGAGCCATATAAATTCCGAGCGGCTTTACCAGCAAAAGCAGCGCTGCCAGAAAAATAACGCTTTGTATAATATTATTCAAGGTCACGAGAATATCTCCGGCTTTAGAAGGGCAATCAGCAGATAAATAAACAGCAGCAGTGAAACGATTCCGCCTATCCAGTAAATTATGGGCATAAAATTATCTCCCTAAACCTTTTCGCATAACGCGATAAACGCAAAGGAAACTACAGACAGTAAAATGATTATCAATACAAACAGGCTATCCATTTTTATCTTCCATATACAAAGTAAATTCTACCACCTGAATATTTATAAAACAACACTTACAAATAGAGAAATACCGAGCTTTCTTATCAAAAGTTCAATAAGGTTTTCCCTTAATGGCGGGCATAGAGGGGCGCAATAAAAAACTGCCGGGCGGCAGTTCATACTGGTGCCATTGCCCTTTCAAAAGCCTACGAGGTTAGCTGACGGGCTAGGGTTTGAAAGTACCCTTTTCCCCTAACGGGAAATTAGCCCCAAAATTTGGGTCCCCCGTATTTGTGCAATTACGCACAAATCTCGGCTACAATAACTATATTTCTTATCTGCTGTAATTATCTCCAGCAGATTTTATGCTGTCAAATAAATTATTTATGAAAATTTATACGGCGGTTTCGGTTTTTTCTTTTTTAATTTTCCGCCGAGCTTGCTTGTTGTCGGCACCATACCGATTTCTTCAGCGGCTTCTCTTTCCTGGATGTGCTTCTTTATGACATATTGTTCGACAACGCCTGCGGTAGTGCTGGCCATAATATAAAGGTTCAGGCCTGACGGAGCCCTGTAAAGAAACAGAAGCATCATTACAGGCATCATCCACAGCATCATTTTCTGCTGCTGGGCTGCCTGCGGATTTGTTGACTGAGCAGCAGTTGAAGGCATAAGTTTTTGCTGTAAAAACATCGCAATGCCGAGCAGAATCGGCAGCAGGTTAAAACTTGTGCCTATAAATGCACCAATAAATGGAATTTTTTCGGCAGCGGCAGGAAAATAAAATAGTGCGTCAACGCCTGAAAGGTCTGTTATCCAGAACGGCAGAAAGGCCGCTCCTCTGAATTCGATGCCGGCGTAAATGGCGCTGTATAACGCAATCCAGATAGGCATCTGGAGCAACATCGGCAGGCAACCCAAAATCGGCGATGCGCCGTGCTCTTTATAAAGCCCCATCATTTGCTTGTTCATTTCCGCTTTATTGTCGGCGTATTTTTTCTTTATCTCCTCAGATTTCGGCCCCAGTTTGGCCATCTTCATCATCGAAACCTGGCTTCTCTTTGTAATCGGATGCAGCAATACCCGCACCACAAGAACAAAGATTATGATGACAACTCCGTAGTTGGGGATGTATTGATATATCCAGTCCATTACGGTGAGGATAAAGAAGCTCAAAGAGCTGAACGTATCGCCCATGCACGCCTGAAAGTCTATTACTTTTATAAAGCCCAGACTATTATAAAGCTGGGTCGAATCGAAAAGATGCCTGTCTTTAGGTCCGATGTAAACCTGAAAATCATAAGTAAGTTTCTGCTGCGGTGCTATCGATGCCGCTTGTGTTTCTATCATAACGCCGATGTTCTCATTGCCTTTTTCGACAGCATCAAAGTTGAAACATACTGCGTATTTTGCGCCTGTCCAGTTGTCACAGAGCTGGTTTGGTTCTGTCGGCACAGGCCGGATGATAGAAGTAAAATATTTGTTCGATATCGATGTCCAGAGAAATTTATTATCAACGTTTTTATGGAACAGCTTAACAGTGCCGTCAGGTTCTTTGGCGATATTTTTAATATTTAATTTTGTTACTTCAACCAGACCCTGAGAATTCAAAAATCCTGTCGTTACCGTCCTGGTGTCCATTCTCTGGTCTTCTTTCGATATCCCGACAGGGCCGAACATATTGAATGATGTCTTGATTTCTGCATTGCTTAAATTGGCCAGAGTAACGGTGCAATCGAGCAGATAATTTTCCGGCCTCAGCGTATAGGTTTTAGTCAGCTTAATAAGTTCACTGTTGTTTTTCAGTATAATCGCGTAAAAACTTATTGTTTCAGAGCCGTCAGAGTTTTTATTTATCCCACTGCTTGTCCAGTTAAGCTTATCAAGCGGAAACGCCTTGCCGAGTTCCGGTAGCAGCAGCCTGGCAGATTCCATTGAGTTTGTCGTATTAACACTATTTAACAACTCGAGGGGCTGGAGATTTTTACGGTTTCTGTTGTCGTAATCGCGAAGTGTCGCTGAAACCAGCGCTGCGCCTTTTGTCGTAAGCACAATTTCGAGCTTGTAAGGGTTGTTTTTTAAGACAGAACCGAGCGTAAATGTTTTTTCTTCCGTGTTTGCAGCGGTAATTTCAGCCGTATCGGCCGATTTGGGGGACGAAGAAGCAATTTGCGGCAAACTATTAGCCTCGGCATTGACGATTCCGCAGGCAAATAGAACGATACTAATGTATAAAAAAATGTTTTTTTTAAAATTCATAATAAATTTAAAACTTTCTTACCTTCCTTCGGTTAATCTGTCGGCCTCAAAGTCGTCGAGTTCCGGAATGTCATAAATTTTTTTCTGTGTGGTTTTATAATCGTACGGGACGCGGACAAAATTAACGATGTTTTTTTCGACATAGACATAGCTTGCCCTGTTATCCTTGTCCCTTGGCTGGCCGACCGAACCGACGTTTATAATTGCCCGTTCCTCAGGCACAATCGGATAAACGTTATCAAGCTCATCAGGCGTATAGAAATCCGGGTCGTCAAGAAAAACACCCGGCAGATGTGTGTGGCCTATGAAGCAAATATGTTTTACACGGTCGAATTGTGCAGTTATTTTTGTGGGAGCTGCATAAACATCATCGGGGAAAAGATATTCGTTAATCGGTCTTCTCGGCGAAGCATGCACAAAATCGAGCGTTGCCGGTTCGCCGTCAAGTTCAGTAGAAAGAGTGTACCGCATTTGCTGTGTGCCCAGATAGTTCCACCTCTGGTGCCTTTTCTCGCTACTCGGCTCGGTTTCTATCTGGCTCCTTGTCCAAAAACTTGCGCGTTCGGCTCCGACGTTAAAATTTGTCGGCTCGTATAAAATAGCATAGTCATGATTTCCCATAACGCAGGCCTGGGTTTTTTTGATTACCAGGTCGAGGCAATCCTTGGGGTCTGGACCATAGCCGATTATGTCACCCAAACAGTAAATGGTTTCTATGCCCCTTTTTTCGATATCCGCAAGCACGGTGGTCAGGGCTTCGATATTCGAATGTATATCGCTGATTATCGCAAACATGCCGTATTCCAGGTTAAATAAATATAGTAATAATTATTAACAGAGGCGATACTTATACCAGAAAAAGACTTATTGTTCCAGTGTCAAATAAGGTTAAATAAAAAAGATTTGTGATGTCGTGATATGCGGTTTCTATTCTTTAATTCCTTCGAGCCAATGTTCCGACATAATCCGCAGGTCGTTAGCGTCTATCATTGAGGTGCTAACCGAAAAGCTCTTTGAATTTTTCTGCGATGTTTGGACTCTTACAGAGGATTTCACCGACCAGAACTGCCGTCGCACCGGCTTTTTTGATTTTTTCAATATCTTTTCTTGTTCTTATTCCGCTTTCAGCAACCAGTCCGTTTGTTGCGCCGACCAGTTCAGCAAGCCGAACAGTAGTATTCAAATCGACAAGCATTGTTTCAAGGTCGCGATTATTAATGCCTATTATGTTGTAATGCGCCAATGGAAATCCAGCCAGGCTTCTTACGCGCAAAAGAGTTTCGGCGTTATGTACTTCCAGCAAAGTTGAGAGAGTAAGTTCCGCCGCCAGAATCATTAAGTCGAGAATTTTACCTTCACTCGGACTGAATGTCTCGGCTATGAGCAGTATCGCATCGGCTCCTGCCGCACGAGCCTGGTAGATTTGATACTCATCGACAATAAAATCCTTCCGCAGCACAGGTATCGACACCGCCTGTTTAACCGCCGTCAGGTATTCAAGTTTGCCCTGAAAATATTTTTCGTCCGTCAGAACACTTATCGCATCTGCACCGCAATTCTCATAAATTTTCGCTATCTCCACCGGGTTAAAGTTTTGGCGGATAATCCCCGCTGAAGGCGATGCTTTTTTGATTTCCGCTATAACGTTTATGCCTCGCGGATTTGACTTAGCTACGGCCCGATGAAAATTTCTGCACTTGGGCAGTCCTTTTATCTGCTCTTTGAGCTGTTCGACCGAAACAGCAGCTTTTTGCTGCTCGACTTCTTTTCGCTTATGGTCTATTATTTCTTTGAGTATGTTTGCCAAGGCGTTATCCCGCAGAATTAACAAAACTTATTCGAAGCTGACTTAAAGCGCCCTGGAGAAATTGCTTTTCGTTCTCAGTGAGATTTCCTTTTGTTTTTTCTTCGAGCGATTCGAGCATGTCGATTTGAAACTTCGCCAGCGGTAAATCTTTTTTCGGCGTTTTATCGTTTTCGTCGCCTATCAGGCCCAATGCAAAAAACGCCTGCGTCGCCAGCAAACTGACTAAAGTGCCGAAATCGCCCTTCGGCAGATGTTGAGGCGCCCCTTGTTTACCGGCGGGTTCCTGCGGAACTTTGTCTTTTGAAATTTCTTTTTCTTTCTGCGCCTTGTTTTTCCAGTCTTCGTCAATTATGATTTTCTTTTCTTCTTTTTTTTCTTCTGTCATAATAAACTCCGATTCCTGAATTTATGTTTTAAATATTATCGTTTGTATTTTCGCATACTTTTATCCATATCCCTTTTCTGCTCTCTGTTTTTTATTTTCTCCCGCTTGTCGTATTGACGTTTTCCGGTTGCAAGTGCCAACTCTATTTTCGCGTGACCATTATCAGAAAAATATATCCGCAGCGGCACAAGGGTAAGACCTTTTTGCTGTAGTTTGCCGTCGATTTTTTTAATTTGCCTTTTGTGCAGCAGCAATTTTCGTTTTCGCAATGGTTCATGATTTCGAACCCCGGCCTGTTTATATGGTGCGATATTACAGCCAACCAGCCAGCATTCGCTGCCATCTATCCTCGCGAAAGCTCCTTTCAAATCCGCCCCGCCCTGTCTTAACGATTTAACTTCGCTGCCGAGAAGCATCATACCGGCCTCTACCTTTTCTATTATTTCATAGTCGAAAAAGGCCTTGCGATTCTCCATCTTCGGTATATGGCTGCTTTTCTTTTCGTCTTTTGACATAGCCGTATTTTACCAGCAGACTCCCTAAACGCCATACCATTTTTTGATTGTATCTATAAGTGCGGCCTCATCCTTTGCCGTCACAAGCTCCCTGCGGACCTTGCCGGGCTCGCTGTGCGACCTGCCGTAGTGCGATAGAAACTTCCTGAAATACCAGACGTTTTTCCTCGGTTCGTATATTTCTTTGAGCAGGCTGAAATGTTCGAGAATAATCTGACCCTGTTCTTTGATATTGGGCTGATAAATTTTCCCCGCCGTAAGGCGGCCGTCGAGCAGCTCTTTTATCTGCCTGAAAATCCACGGTTTTCCTATCGCTCCTCTTGCGATGGCCGCACCATCCACGCCGCTTGTTTTTAGTTTATTGACAATGTCCTGCGCCTCAAACAAATCTCCGCTGCCAAGGATAACCATCTGAGGATATTGTTTTTTTAACTCAGTAACAACATTCCAGTCCGCTTTCCCCCTGAAGTATTGATTAGTAGTTCTGCCGTGCACTATCAGGGCGTCAACGCCCTGGGCTGAGGCATCACTGCAAATCCGCAAAAAATCTTCGCGGGCTCCTTCACTGTCATCGACGCCGATTCTGAGCTTCATCATAACCGGGCATTTGACGGCATTTTTGACGGCACGGAAAATTTCTATTATCTTTCCGGGATTGCCGAGCATCGCGCCGCCTCTGCCTCTTCGCAGAACTTTCGGAGCCGGGCAGGCAAAATTCAAATCGACTATATCGTAGCCTGCGTTGTAAAGATTTTCAGCAGCCTGCGCCATTGTTTTCGCTTCTGTTCCAAGCAGTTGGCCGCCGATAGGATGTTCTTCATCCCTGATTTTGTTACAAACCTTTTCGAGAAAAGGTTTATAGCAGACGGATTTGTCGAGCATAACGCCGCTGAAAGTCAGTTGGCAGCCGAACCGCCGGGCCATCGTCCTCATCGCGCGGTCGCTATAACCGCTCAGGGACGCCTGGAGGACAGGCATATCAAGTTTTACATTTCCGATTTTCAGCATATTTTGTATCCGAAGAACGTGCGCCTAATGCGACAGGTGGGTTTGCAAAGGGAGAATCTAATCTTTTTTCGCTCCGAAACAGACAAACGAAACCAGAACCAGTCCGCCGCCTGCGACAAACAAAACCATCCGCGACTGGTCTGAAGTAGCCCGCTGCAGCCAGACCGGAATTTCCTGTTCGCTGCCTTTCGGATTTTCCTCATCGCTTGACTCGGCAAGCGCTTCCTTCGCCCGGTCAAGTGTGTCAGCGGTCATTTTTACATCCGGCTGATTGGCGTCCCTGGATTTTTCACCTAAGGTTACGGGGACAAGACGTTTAAGCATTTCGGGGTCTTTATTTATCCGTCCGATTAATACTTCGTGGTCTTCCAGAATCTGTTCTATCCTGCTGTTATTCTGCTCAACCTGTTTTGTGGCCGATCTTACTTTATAAAGATTTTTCCACTCCGGACCAAGAATTGCCAGCGCCAGGGAAAAAAGCCCTATCGCGGAAAATATGGAAAATAATAAAGCTCTGTTGAATTTTTCAAGTTTTTTCATTAGCCCGTTCACATAGCAGAAGGTTCGGCGTATATGATACGCGCCAATAAGGTAAAATCAAATTTATTCCTATAAAACAGGCCATTCCTCTTAATGAGAAGAATGGCCTATATAATATTATCTAACCATGTATTTGCGATTATTTGTCTTTAGCTTCAAATTCAGCATCAATTACATCGTCGCCGCCTTTGCGGTGGACTTCGCCTTCTCCGCCTTGCGGCGGTTCTGAAGGCTGCGGTCCGGCAGGACCTGCACCCTGAGCACCCTGCTTTTTAGCCGCTTCTTCATAAAGAATCTTGCCAAGTTCCTGAGCGGTGGTGCTGAGGTTTTCCATAGCGTTCTTTATAGCCTGGCCGTCCTCGCCTTTGGCGGCTTCTTTAAGATTGTTAACGGCAGACTCTATTTTACCGCGGGTATCGCCTGAAACCTTGGCACCGTGCTCTTTGAGAGTTTTCTCGGTAGAGTAAATCAACTGGTCAGCCTGATTCTTAAGGTCAACAACTTCACGGCGTTTCTTATCCTCGGCAGAGTGAGCCTCGGCGTCTCTCTGCATCTTTTTAACTTCTTCATCACTCAGGCCGGAGCTGGATTTAATCTGAATCGACTGCTGTTTGCCGGTGCCCAGGTCCTTTGCCGAGACGTTTAATATGCCGTTGGCATCGATATCGAAAGCAACTTCAATCTGCGGAGTGCCGCGCGGAGCAGGCGGAATATCGGAAAGCTGGAACCTACCCAGCGTTCTGTTGTCCCGCGCAAATTCTCGTTCGCCCTGCAGGACATGAATATCGACAGTCGTCTGGGTGTCGGCAGCGGTCGAGAAGATTTCCTTCTTGCTGGTCGGTATCGTTGTGTTGCGATCAATCAGTTTTGTCATAACGCCGCCGAGAGTTTCAACGCCCAGAGACAACGGCGTAACATCCAGCAGCAGAATATCTTTAACGCCTGCATCGCCGGCAAGAACAGCGCCCTGAACAGCGGCGCCGATTGCCACAACTTCATCAGGATTGAGGCTCTTGTTCGGCTCTTTCTTAAACAGGTCTTTAACAATCTGCTGAACCTTTGGGATTCTCGTCGAACCGCCGACAAGCAGAACCTCCGCTATTTCAGACGGATTCAATTTTGCATCGCTCATCGCCTTGATACATGGGCTTTTAAGTCTTTCAAATATCGGCTCTACCAAAGCTTCGTATTTGCTTCGCGTAAGCGTTATTTGCAGGTGTTTGGGCCCGGAGGCATCGGCTGTTATAAACGGCAGATTTATAGTCGTTTCGACTTGTGTGGACAATTCACACTTGGCTTTTTCGGCAGCTTCTTTGAGCCGCTGATGCGCCATCGGGTCCTTACGCAGGTCGATTCCTTCAGTCTTTTTGAATTCATCAGCGAGGTAATTTATAAGAATTTCATCGATATCGTCGCCGCCAAGATGGGTATCGCCGTTAGTGCTTAGCACTTCAAAAACATTATCGCCAATATCGAGAACCGAAATATCGAATGTTCCGCCGCCGAAATCAAAGACGGCTACTTTTTCGTTTCTCTTCTTTTCAACGCCATAAGCCAGTGCCGCGGCAGTCGGCTCGTTGATAATTCTTTCAACCTTTAGACCTGCTATTGTGCCGGCATCTTTGGTAGCCTGCCGCTGAGCGTCGTTAAAATACGCCGGAACGGTAATAACCGCCCTGTCCACTTTCTCGCCCAGATAATCCTCAGCGGTTTTCTTCAAATCCTGAAGAATCATTGCTGAAATCTCCGGCGGCGTAAATTCCTTGCCTCTTACGCCGACTTTGACAAGATCGTTAGCTGCGCCCACAACCTTATATGGAACCATTTTTTCCTCAGAAGCGACCTCATCGTGTCTGCGGCCCATAAACCGCTTGATGGAAAAAACGGTATTTTCGGGATTTGTAACCTGCTGATGCTTGGCAATCTGGCCGACAAGACGCTCGCCTTTGTCTGTGAAACCCACTACCGAAGGCGTAAGCCTGCCGCCGGATGAGTTGACCAGCACCTTTGGCGTAGTGCCTTCCATTACCGCAACAACCGAATTAGTCGTTCCCAGGTCTATTCCAATAATTTTTGCCATAGTTTTTATCTCCTTTTAACCATTAAACTTCGCTTTATAATCATAATTGCAAAGAATGTGCCAGAGTTAGTGAAAAACTTAACTTATTATAACAAAATAACTTATAAACTACAACCTGAATAATAATGTGCCATTTTGGCAGTTTTATAACTTCATAAGTCCTGCATTGTCATAGTGGAGCCTGGTCGAGTTTGATATATGAAGCGGACTATTCTTCCCATGATACAAAATATTTTTTATTATTTATCGGGATTTTTTATTTCGATATTTCATTTTTCCATATAAAATCATAAAGTCAGTTTTGTCGATTTTTTTACTTGAAAGGAATAAAAAGAGATGCCAAGTATTTCTGATGTTCTTGTAGCGAAAAGAATATTTCTAACAAAAGGCGTAGGAAGACACAGATACCAGCTCAAATCTTTCGAAGAGGCCTTGCGGGACGCAGGAGTAGCAAACCAGAACCTCGTGCAGGTTTCATCCATTTTGCCGCCTAAATGCAAAATTATCAGCAAAGAGGCCGGGCTTAAAGAACTTGTGCCGGGTTCAATCGCTTTCTGCGTTATGGCCAGATGCGACACGAACGAGCACGGCAGACTTGTCGCCACTTCAATCGGAATGGCTCTGCCCAAAGACAGAAATAACTGGGGATATTTGAGCGAGGTTCATGGCCACGGGATGAATGAGCAGCAGGCGGGAGATTTGGCCGAAGACCTTGCCGC
The DNA here is from genome assembly GCA_050014075.1 of Sedimentisphaerales bacterium. Lineage (GTDB taxonomy): Bacteria > Planctomycetota > Phycisphaerae > Sedimentisphaerales > UBA12454 > UBA12454. The sequence goes on from JBEKEA010000028.1 coordinate 23,312, forward strand.
TGAAATGCTGGGCACAACTCTCGGCCTTGAAGTCGACCCCAATAATGCCTGGAGCGAAAAAGAACAGGCTTATAAATCCAGCGGGCTTTTTATCCGAACCTCAAACAGCACACAAGCCGCAAGAGGCCAAAAAGGTCTGTGGACCACAACGGTCGCAATCGCAATGTTTCTGTTTGATTAACGCAGAGGGATAAATGAAACAGCAAATCAATTTCGGCGACCCGCCGCAAAGATATTGTGCTTACGATAAAGCCAAAATTGTCATTCTGCCCGCGCCGTTCGACGCAACAAGCACCTGGATAAAAGGAGCCGATAAAGGCCCCGCCGCTATTCTCGAAGCCTCGGCAAATATGGAAACTTATGATATCGAAACCGATTCGGAAGTTTTCAAACAGGGCATCTTCACAGACAAACCGACAAAAGAAAAAAAATCGCCTGAAAAAATGGTTGTTGAACTAAAGGCAAGAGTTCTCAAACATATCAAAAATAAAAAATATGTCGTAACGCTCGGCGGCGAACATTCCATCGGCGCAGCAACAATACAAGCTCATGTCGAATCATTCGATAATGTATCGGTGCTGCAATTCGATGCGCATGCGGATTTGAGAGAGGAGTATCACGGCACGAAATTTAATCACGCCTGCGTAATGGCTCGCGCAAGAGAAATAGCTCCCATTGTTCAGGTCGGAATCAGAAGCGCCGATATCAGCGAAAGAAGTTCGATACAGAAAAAAGATAACGTTTTTCTCGCTCAGGATATTTATGATAATAATAAATGGTTCGGCAAATGCCTGGGTAAATTAACCAAAAATGTTTATCTGACAATCGACCTCGACGCGTTCGACCCTGCTATATTGCCTTCGACAGGCACACCTGAGCCGGGCGGGCTTGGCTGGTATCAGGTTCTGGATTTTCTCAGGCTGCTGATGAAAAAGAAAAACGTTGTTGGTTTCGATATTGTTGAACTATGTCCTAATCCTCAAAATAAAGCTTCCGATTTTCTGGCGGCAAAACTGATTTATAAACTATTAAGCTACAGATTTTGTCTGAAATAGCCGATGATTTATAATAGATTCCATTTTTTGAAAGGATTTGGTTATGAGTGCATGTTCGACATGTGGATGCAGTTCCGGTAAGAAAAAAGCTAAAACGGCTAAAAAAGCAAAAAAAGGCAAAAAGAAATAACATTTATCGCGTATAAAAAGAAACGGCCTTTGGAATTCTCCAAAGGCCGTTTTTATTGCGCTGCTGTTTTTTATTTTATTAACTCTGCTACCACATTTCCTATGATTGTCATCGGTATTGCAACCGACTGGTTAGGTTCTGAATCCATTTTCATTATACCTGAAAAATTAATTGTCGTATTGCTCTTGCGAAGCAGACCGGTTTTCTCGTCCACCTGGTTTACCGAATTCATCGTGCCGGATATCTGCATAGATATTTTGTTCGGACCCATTTGCATAGGCTTTGAACTATCGCCCATATCCAATTTAGCTACCGCATCAATAGTTGCGATGCCGTCTTTGCGGCCCTTGAAAATATAAGTCGTGCTGACATCAATGGGCATTATAAAATTGAAACTTCTTGTCTCATACCACGTATCGCCGACAGCTACAGGTTCGGCGGGAAATACCTGCATCATATTTCCGCACAATTCCTTGAGTTGTTTCTCGTCAAACATTTTGTCAAAAAATTCATCCATCCCTGGCGTTTCAGGATTATTTCCTATTTTTTCTTTCACTTTTCCAAGCATTTCTTTGGTGCCTCGAACATCATAAGTTTCGCCTGTGGGTTTAACCTTCATCTGAAATTTGCAGCCGACCATAGCTGAAAATCTATATGTCCCATCGGGCCGTCCATAGCCATCTTTATGGATTTATAGGTTATTGCAACATCCATTACCTTGTTGGCATCGACGCTTAAACACTCAATGCCCATAACCATCTCGGTTGTTTGTTTCACCTTCATTGGCTGGCCGTTAATTGTCTGATTTATGTCCTGCACCTGGGTCGTTTTCATTTCGTGCGACTCGCCCGCCTTAAGACGCAGTTTCAGGTCAACCTTATCCTGCCCGGCGGCAAACACCACCGCTTGAATGGCAAGAACACAAATAATAGTCCAAATTATACTTTTTACTTTCATTTTAACTCTCCTAAAAAAAATGGTTCTTTTAATACGATACCGCAACAATGCTATTCTTCATATTTAAATACATCATCAACTTTCTTGCCGAATACCTGTGAGATTCTAATGGCCAGTTCAAGGGATGGGCTGTACTGCCCTGCCTCTATGGCGATAATTGTTTGCCGGGTAACTTTCGCCTTATCGGCAAGCTCGGCCTGAGTCATCTGATTGTTTTCAAAGCGAAACTGACGCAGATTATTTTTGATTTTAGTTTCACTCATTGCCGCATCCCCATCTGTATTGAATCAACGCAGCGATGGACGACACCGAAGCAGAAACAAAGTAGGCAAGGTATATCAAATAGATTATTAGCATCGACTTGATTGTGCCCAGTTGATTGGCGATAATTATAAACCATCCGGCACCGGCCAAAAAAATAAATGCTCCCATATATCCCCAAATTACCGTTTTGTGGTCGATCAGTTTATCTCGTTCGTCAAAATCTTTTTGTGGGAAACGCCACGCTGCGATAACTATCAGGATTAAAGGGACTGTCATTACAACGCCCAATATGCGTCCTATTGGTGTTGGTTTATAATGACCAAGAACATCTATGTGATTTATGTGAACAAAAATTATTATAGCGGCCGCAGCCAATAGTGTTGCGATGGAAATCGCAAGTATCAACCATGCTCTCTTTTGTGCTTTATTCATGATTTTTATCCTTTATTTCCCCTGCCGTATTGAACAAGAATCATAATTGACTGCACTATTACGACTATAAACGCCCCACCCAAAATCATTATTGGCAGGCCCAGTGTTTTAAAGAGTACCGGTTCGAACAAAAAAGCAAACATTGAACCAACCAGACAGAACCATAAATATGATGCTGCAAGACCGATTAGCACTGCTGTGCGAGTAATTAACTTATCTCTTTCGTCGCATGCTACTGCTCCACTGTCTTTTTTAATAAACAGAGGCGACAAACCAGCCAAACCGCTAAGACTCATCCAACCAAAGCATTTTGCGGCTTTTGGCCAACCATGATAATGGTAAGACAGCCCCATTGAAATCGCCGTTATTAGTAAAGTGCAACCGAGAACCACAAGACTAAACACCGCTATTTTTTGTATTCTGTTCATAATCAATTTCCTAAAAACCTGACTTAATGTAATTCATACATTACAATATGTATGTTAAATATTACATAATGTCAAGTAAATTTTACATTTTTTTTTAAAAATAGGCGTTTTTAAAGTAAAAAGTGGTTTTTTGCCTTTAAAAAAATTATGCTTATTCTAAGATTTTGAATCGTCCTTTGCCCGGTCAGGCGGCACTTTTCGTCCATGGGCTTCAATCGCTTTGCGGAGTATAAATTCAATTTGTCCATTTACGCTCCGCAGTTCGTCGCCGGCCCAGGCCTGCAGTTGGTTCCATAGTGCAGGGTCAATACGTAACAAAAAATCCTTTTTTTGAGCCATAATATAAGCGGTACTTTATTTCAAAATTTTAATTTTGTTAGATTTCAAAACTCTGTTCGCTTAACGATAGAGCGTTCCTACATTGATTACCGGTTCTGACTGACCTTCGCCACAGAGAACAACCAGAAGATTTCCGACCATTGTGGCTTTATGCTCTTCGTCGAGCTTGACAATTTCTTTAGCCGACAATTCAGACAGTGCCATCTCTACCATACTTACTGCACCGTGGACAATTTTCTTTCTGGCGGCGATTATCGCCTCTGCCTGCTGGCGCCGTAACATCACACCTGCAATCTCAGGCGCGTATGCCAAATGAGTCAGCCTGGCTTCTGCGACTACAACACCTGCCTTTGACAATCTGGTCTCCAATTCGCTTTTAAGTGCGTTATTGATGGTTTCACTGCTGCCACGCAAAGTCAGTTCAGCTTCCTCGTTATCATCTCCCTGGTCATAAGGATATATATTTGCCAGATGCCTTATCGCTGTTTCGCTCTGCACTTTGATATATTGCTCGTAATCGTCCACATCGAACAGAGCTTTAACCGTATCAGCAACTTGCCACACAACTACCGCTCCAATTTCTATAGGGTTTCCTCTCTGGTCGTTGACCTTGAGCATATCGGTTTGAAAATTGCGTGCTCGAAGTGAAACACGATATTTGTTTGTGCCGAATGGGATATTTCCTCTGCTGGTTGGAACGCAACCGCAACGAATGACAGTAAAAGGGTTGGCCCAGTGAAATCCGTCTTTCTTTATGGTGCCGACATATTTGCCGAAAAGAATTAATACTCTCGCTTCGTTTGGCTGCAGAGTAAAAAATCCGTTAGACAAAAATATCCCCAGCAAAACATTACATATAATTGTCAAAACGAGCAAAAAGCCCGGCTGTCCGTGCTTTTTGGCATAGAAGATAATCGCTGGTACAAGCAGCCATACCACTATCGTCACCGGCAAAACTATCCAACCGCTTAACCTTTCCACTTGACGCTCTTGCATAATTGTTCTCCTTAAATTTAAATAAATATCATTATGATATCATTATAATATCAAAAGTTTTCTTTGCAAGAGGAAAAATGAATTTTGTGAAAAATCATCAAAAACTCTCGTTTTTTAAACAAAAAAAGGCAAAAAAACCAAGATTTTTAGAAAATTGCCCATTTTTGTACTAACTCTTTGCCCCATATAAGTTTACTTATCGTTTTTCTTGGTTTTTCGCATTAAAAACAAAAAAGGCCGAGCTTTATAGTTCGGCCTTTTATATCTCAACTATTTTAATTCCGGGGTCTCAACTGCCCGCCGGCTTGGATGGCCCAAAACCTTACCAGACCTTAAGGTAAATTCCCGTTCTATTGTTTTGCCGTCTTTCTCAATCATAACTTTAACCGGCACTATCCAGGACATATATTTATCTATTTTGGGCTCACCTATCGAAATTACCTCTAAAATATGGAGATTTTCATATTTTTGTCTTACCTGCTGTTCTGTCATTTCTTCGCTTACAAGTTTGCCTGCCAAGGCATAATCTTTATGAATCAGTGCATCCAAAAATTGCGAGGCTGCTTCTACGGCAATTGCACTATCACTTAAATCGCCCTGTTCAATTCCGATATCCATAGCCATCATATCAATCCTGTTGACATCGGGAGGCGCTTCTTTATTAAGGTCAAGAAGCTCAGGCGCAAACGGTTGATTATAATCGCAGTATTCCCAGCTTCCAATAGCTCTTGGGCCGTTCGGGTTTAAGTAAAATATTTCCACGGCTTTAACAAGCCTGCTGACATTATCAATATGATAAACATCTTTAATGGCCGGCATCTGACGCTGTAACAAGTATGTGTTCGGTTTATATATCGCTGTCACTAAAATATCGTCCTGACTTGTTGTCGGTTCTTCTATTTGGATTTTAACTTTGCCCTCTTTCTCCAGGCTGTCCAGGTATTCCAACGCGCCTTTGGGATTGTATCGCGATGCGAAAAACAAAATTTTTGCCGAATAATCTGCGTCTTCAAAAAATATTAACGCTTGACCCACTTTCCAGCATTCTGCTTTGCCCTCCTTCCAGACAACTGACTGTGAGATTTTGCCCTTATTATTACTATTATCACAAACATCATAAACATCAAATCTCACATTCTTCACCTTGCCGGTTGGGTCGTATTCAACCCAGGCCTCTTTACCAAGACGTCTATCTGGTTGGTAGACGAATTGTTTAAAATGAAAATACCGCATACCATCAACCGCCGCCATAGTCTGTTCAAAAGCATAAGCGGGCGTGGCTGATTTATGTAAAAAGGTCATAAACATCACCGCTGCGACAAGCAATACCGCCGCAATAGCTAATTTTGTAATTGAACTTTTCATAATTATTCTCCATACACCCGGCCGTAAATTGGCCGATGTGTTTGTTTTAGATTTCTCAAACGCCGCCAAAGCATCACCGAGAATTTTTTCGTCCATCTGGGATGAGACGGCAGCAGATTTTTTTGTTTCAAAAAACGCTTTGATTAATTTTTCTATATTTTCTGCAGCTTTCATTTTTATACCTCACCATCTAAAATAGACCGCAGTTTGTCTAACCCATACCGATATCGGCTTTGAATTGTATTAACCGAAACACTCTGCGATTCGGCTATTTCTTTAAACGTCAGCCCACTTTGGAAATGCAGGATTATTACCTCTTGCTGTTCATAAGGCAGTTGCGTCAGGGCAGAATTGATTTTCCCAGCGCGCTCATTCGACATTGCCAATCTCTCCGGCTGATTTGAGGCCGGTCCTGCGATTTCCATATCTTCAACATCTAATGCCGATTTGATTCTGTCTCTGCCTGAATTTCGTACACGATTCGCGATGGAGGTTAGCAGGTAACTTTTTAAACTATTTCTTAATTGAAGTCCAGTTGCCAATTTCGCAAATGAAACAAAACAATCATGCACGATATCTTCTGCGACAGTTTTATTATTTGAAAGAGCAACGGCCAATGCCAGCATATTGTTTTTATACTTTTTATATATCCGGCAAAGAGCATCACTGCTGCCGTTCTTGAGTTTCCAAAGTAGCCATTTGTCTTCAAACATTAGTAATTACCTATAAGTTTTGCAAAACTGACGACCGTCACTAATAAGACACATAATCAGCCATTTTAGTCTAAAGAAAACTATATTTTATCCAAAAACCAACAAAAAAGGCCGACTTGTCCGCCTCTGGCGGATTTTTAGATCGGCCTATATAAGTCGCTGTTTTCTAATACCTTAGATATATTCATTCAGCAGATTTTCAAGTAGTTCCTGTCTGCCGCTTTGCACCTTCGGCTCACCATTTTTAAGGGCATATTTTTCTAATTGACCGAAATCTATCCTGCCTTTTTCGATTTTTCTGCCGATACCTTTATTCCAGCCGGCATATCGAGTCTTTAGTATTTTACCTATTTTGCCATCTTTAATCATCTTCGCAGCGATTTTCAAACCCCTGGCGAATGTATCCATTGCGCCGATGTGGGCATAGAACAAATCTTCAGGAGCAATCGACTGCCGACGAACGTGGGCATCGAAATTCAGTCCGCCGGTTGTGAATCCCCCGCCGTTTAAAATTATATACATTGCAAGTGCTGCCTCATAAATATCCATCGGGAATTGGTCGGTATCCCAACCCAGAAGCATATCGCCCCTGTTTGCATCGACCGAGCCGAAAATATTATTGTCAATGCAATACTGAAGCTCGTGCTGAAAACTGTGGCCGGCAAGTGTCGCATGATTTGCTTCGATATTAAGTTTGAAATGTTTTACAAGGTCATACTTCTGCAGAAACGCGAAACAATTTCCTGCATCAAAATCATATTGGTGTTTTGTCGGCTCTTTCGGTTTCGGCTCGATATATAACGGACCTTTAAGTCCGATTTTCTTTTTGTAATCAACGGCCAGATGCATAAATTTCGCCAGGTGTTCGATTTCACGTTTCATATCGGTATTGAGCAGCATATCATAACCTTCTCTGCCGCCCCAGAAGACATAACCCGCCCCGCCCAGTTCTTTTGTAACTTCCATCGCTTTTTTAACCTGAGCTGCCGCGTAAGCGAAAACATCTGGTGAAGGATTCGTCGCCGCCCCTGCCATAAATCTTTTGTTGCTGAATAAATTAGCTGTCCCCCATAATTGTTTTATGCCCGTTTCGTTTTGAAGCTTTTTTGCCAATGCGACAATCTTATCAAGATTTTTATTTGTCTCGGCAAGGCTGTTTCCTTCCGGTGCAATGTCTCTATCGTGAAAGCACCAGAACTTTACGCCGAGTTTGCTGAAGAATTCAAATGCCGCCTGCATTGTCATCTCAGCGACTTCCATTGGGCCGCCGCCCTGGTTATAACTGCGTGAAATGGTGCTTAGGCCGAACTGGTCGCCGCCAAGTCCTTTAAATGTGTGCCAGTAGCAAACAGCAAAACGTAGATGCTTCTCCATCGTTTTGCCGAATATTTTTTCCTGCGGATTATAGTGCTTGAATGAAAGCGGATTTTTCGACTTCGGCCCTTCGTATTTAATTTTACGAATTTTCGGAAAATATTCTTTCATAATAATTTTCCACTCATTCAAATATTATTATTCGTTAGTTACGCCGAGCATTTGTGCGATGCTGTCGAATTCATCGAGCGAATAAAATTCGATAATTATTTTGCCTCGCTGGCCATTCTTCCTCGCTTGAATGTTTACCTTTGTGCCGAGCCTGCTTCTGATTTTTTCTTCAAGGTCGCGTATGTGCGCAGGCTTTTCAAAAATCAATTTTTGTTTCTTCTCATCTTTTTCACTCAGAGCAAGCCTAACGAGTCTCTCAACTTCCCTGACACTTAGCCGCCCTGCCAGTGCGCGATTTGCCAATCGCTTTCTTAAATCGTCTGTCGGCAGCGCGAGTATCGCCCTTGCGTGTCCCATATCCAGCGAACCATCGACAAGCATCTGTTTTACTTCTGAAGGAAGATTTAGCAGTCGAATAAAGTTTGCAACAACCGAGCGATCCTGCCCGAGTTTTTGTGCTGCCTGTTCCTGGGTAAGACCGAACGTCTCCATAAAATTCTGATACGCCTTTGCCTTTTCAATCGGGTTCAAATCCGCACGTTGAATATTTTCTACCAGCGCCAAAGCCAGCATTTCAGAATCATCTGTCTTTCTGACCATCGCAGGAATCTTTTGGAGTCCTGCTATTTCAGAAGCCCTAAATCGCCTTTCTCCAGCCACAATCTCGTATTTATTCCCCTTTTGTCTAACTATTATTGGCTGAATGACACCATTTTCCTTAATAGAGTCGGCAAGCTCACGAAGCTGCTCTTCGTTCCAGGCTTGTCTTGGCTGATAAGGATTTGGCGCAATATCATCAAGACTTAATTCGATGATGTTTATTTGCAACTCCTTATCTGGTATATAGTTAGAAACTTCTTGCTGCGAAGAAGCAGCTACATTCTCTTCCATTGTGCTGATTATAGGACCCATAAGTGACTCAAGTCCCCTGCCGAGATGTTTTGGTTTTTCTTTCTTTTGGGTAGTCATATTCATTCCTTTTATTAATGGCTTGCTTACCATTGCCACACTTGCAGCACCGATGATAAGTTCCTGTTTTCTTTTATATAACGGCTTTTTTAACAAATGCAACGTGAAATTTCAATAAAAAACCAAATGTTTCACGTGAAACACCTAAAAATATAAAACAAAAACACCTCCAACAAGGCGGTATCCTGGGACGAAACTATATGGATTGTTCCACGTGAAACATTAACCAGTAAAAGTTTTTTCCTGTTCGGAGGAAAAAAGAGCAACTTGCATAACCAATCAAAAAAGTTGAATGCTCATAATGTTCAGATGAAATTTTTTGATACATCAAAAATAAATCAAAATTTCAAACAACAGAAATAATTATAATGAATAGCCCAGCAAAAAATAATCTATATATTTAGTTTTGTTGTTTAAATAACTAAAATGTTTGTTCTAATTAATGGCAGGGGGGTTTTAAAAAAAATATTAGACCCCAGATAACTGTTCTGTTAAACTTCTCGGCGTAATACTTTTTTTGGAGTTTTATTATGATAACGCCGTTTGAACAATATGACCCGCAAATGTATGAACTTCTGCGACAGGAGGAAGCCAGGCAAAGTACCTGTATTCGTCTGATTCCATCGGAAAACTATGTATCAAAAGCGGTTATGGCAGCAACCGGAAGCTGTCTGACTAACAAATATGCAGAAGGTTATCCCGGTAAACGATATTATGAAGGCCAGCAGATAACCGACCTTGTAGAATCAATCGCCCTCGAAAGGGCGAAGAAACTTTTCAAGGCCGACCATGTAAATGTGCAATCTCACTCCGGTGCTGTTGCCAACCTCGCTGCATACAGTGCGGTTGCCGCAGTGGGTGATACGATTATGGGTCTTGCACTTCCGTTTGGCGGACATTTAAGTCACGGCTGGAAAGTCAGTTTCACCAGTAAAGTTTTTAATTCTGTCAGTTACGAAGTTAATCCCGAAACAGGGCAGTTCGATTTTAATAAAATTGAAGAACTTGCGAAAAAACACAAACCGAAAATTATCATTACCGGAGCAAGCGCTTATCCGCGAAAAATTGATTTCAAAACTTTCGGCGAAATTGCGAAAAGTGTCGGCGCTTATCACCTCAGCGATATCGCTCACATCAGCGGTCTTGTTGTTGCCGGTCTTCATCAAAGTCCCGTGCCGTATGCCGACATCGTTTCAACAACAACACATAAAACGCTTCGCGGCCCGCGAGGAGGAATGTTAATGTGCACCGCAGCGCTTGCTGAAGCGATTGATAAAGCGGTATTTCCAGGACTGCAGGGCGGTCCGCATATGCACACAATAAGCGCTCTTGCCGTTGCATTGAAAGAAGCTGATTCGCCGGAGTTTATCGCTTATGCCAAGCAGATTGTCAAAAACGCAAAGGTTCTTTCCGAATCTCTTATGGAAAAAGGTTTCAAACTTTTCAGCGGCGGAACAGATAATCATTTAATTCTTATTGACCTTCGCAACAAAGGAATTCCCGGCAAGAAACTTTCCAAAGCGCTTGATAGGGCGAGAATCGAAACAAATTACAATACAATTCCCGGCGACCCTGCCAAGCCCTTTAACCCCAACGGACTGCGTATAGGCACACCTGCCGTTACAACAAGAGGTATGAAAGAAGAGCAGATGAAAACTATCGCTTCGCTGATAACCAAAGTTGCCGAAAATCTTGACAATGAAGAAGTTATCGCGCAGGTCGGCAAAGAATCGCTGCTTTTGTGTTCACAGTTTCCCGTGCCGGAATATTTTAATACCTGAAAAAAGTTTTCGCTGACGGAGCAGCAAAATGGGCATTGGCAAACTTAAAACCGCTTGTATCGGCACTAATGAAAGAACCTCCAATCTGCTGGAGCTTGCCTGTTCGACCGAATTATTCGAAATCATTTCAGTTGCCGACAGTAATCTGGTTAATGCGTCCCGCGCCGCTGAAAAATATAATTGCACCGCTTTTGACGATTACAGGCAATTTATCCTGCAGAATCAGCCCGATGTTCTTATCGTTGCCGAGCCTTTATATAAATGTTTAGAGTTCGTCAAAGCAGCGATAAATAAAAGATGTCACATCTTCAAACTCATCCCGACCGCGTCAAATTTCGAACAGGCCTCGGAGCTTATAAATCTCGCAGAAAAAAATAATGTAAAATATGTTACCGCAATTCCGTCACGGTTCGCACCCGGTTTCGAACGTCTCAGCGACTATCTGCGAACAATCGACAGAAAACAGTATTACTTTATTAATTTCTGTGCATCGTTTGGAAACGACTTTTTCCAGCCTGTCGCTTCCTACACACAAGCCGACCGGAAACTATCCGGCGGGGGGGTCCTGCTCAACGATTGTTTCGAGCTGCTCAGTCTTATCATCGAAAATTTTTCCCTGCCCGGCCAGGTCTTCGCTCTGATAACAAATCAAAGCCCTGACAAAAAGGCTAAACAATATTTCGGCGAAGATACAGTAACCGCCTCTCTTGTTTTCAAAGACGGCCTGATAGGGACTTTTCTTGCCGCCAAACAAACAGGCAGCAACATAACAGCGCCGGTGAGAATTTACGGTGCCCAGCAAAACATCGCTGCAACGGCAAATCGGCTTGCTGTTTATGATAATAATGATTCTTTAATCGCGGAGCATAAATACCCGCTTAAAAGCGAAAAGTGTATAACGGAAATGTTCATCGATTTCGGCAGGGCACTGCTTGAGCCGGACAAATACAAATTGAGAAGCACCTCTCGCCTCGACCTTGCGACAATGGCTTTTATTGAAGCGGCTTATCTGAGCGCAAAAACAGGTATGCCCGAATCGCCCCGAAGATTCTTTGAAATATCTGAAAAGGAAAAATTCCCCTTCGCCTGACATTTATGAAATCCAACGCAAAATTTATTCTCTTATATTTATTTGCTGCAGCAATTTTCATCAGCGGCTGTGCCGTCATCAGGCCCGCTGCCGGCAGGGCGGCAATCAAATGTTCTGCGCCTGTTAAAGCCTGCATCGCTGGGGCATCTATTAAAGGTAAATCAATCAAATATACAAAATTCGGCGACGGTCCAAATACCACTCTGCTTATCGGCTCAATCCACGGCGACGAACAGGCAGGCGCTTTGCTTCTTAATCGATTCTGCGGTTATCTGAAAGAAAACAGGAATTTGCTTTGCGACAACACTGTTATAATAGTCCCAATTGTCAATCCGGACGGCTTTGCAAAAAAAACACGTTATAACGCAGACGGAATCGACCTTAACAGGAACTTTCCTTCGGACAATAGAGTCAACGATGAGCACAACGGCAGTTTTGCGCTTAATGAGCCGGAAAGCTGGTATCTTTATAAAATAATAAATACATTTAAGCCGAAAAAAATTCTCACTTTTCATGACACATTGGGGTGTATCGATTATGACGGACCCGCAGATGCTATCGCCGGCCGCCTGGCGGCAAAATGTAAATTGCCTATACGAAAATTAGGCGCCAGACCTGGTTCGTTCGGCTCTTACGCCGGCCAAACGCTTAACATCCCGATAATTACTATTGAACTTTCTGAAGAAGATGTGAAAAAGAACGCAAAAAAGTTGTTGGATGATTATAAAGACATGCTTATCGAAGCTATTAGTTTTTGAGTATCTTCTCATCAAGCTGTTTATATATATGCTCCGCTAATTTACGAATATCCTCGTTGTCCGGCAGAAAAGATATTAACTGCTCAAACAATTTTCGTTTTTTTATCTCCTTGAGGGTCGGCGTAAAATTTATATCTATCACCCAGCCGAGCAGCACGAGTATCATATCATTCAGCGATTTAATGTCTCCGTAATCAATTGTGCGGTTTTTAGTGATAGTCTGAACGATATTTTTTGAATACTCGTCTGTTTTCAAAAAACCCAAAGTCGCCATGGCTTTCTCGGGGTCTTTGCGGAAATCATCGAGCCTGCTTAACATCACATAATAAATATCGAGCTTGTCAACATCGCGAATCAGTTTCGCGAAAAGCTCTATCTCTTCATCTAGCCCGTCGGGCAGTTCTTTTTCACCGTGAAACCTGATTGCCGTTTCCACAATTTCTTTTTCACGTTTATCCAGGCAATCGAGAATCTTGTTTTCAGCAAGAACCTTCAATCCCAGAAGACTGTGATTTTCAGTTCCTACATCATTATATGTGCGGTACTTTCTAAATTGTTCAAACCGTCCGACATCGTGAAACAATGTTATTGTCTCTGCTATTAATTTTTGCTGCTGATTTAGTCCCAGCCCTTCGGCTATCAACAGAGTATCGCCGCTCATTCTGCGGGTATGGTCTTCTTTCAGTTTTATATTGTCATTTACCAGCTCGTCATCACTGTAAAAGCCCGCAACATAACCGTAAAACCATTTCTTAAATTGTTCAAGCTGCTGTTTTGTCATAATTCCTTTCTTTGGTAAAGCCGCTAATTTACCTTAATAATGACTTTGACTCCATAGGCTAACTTAAAAAATCTTGCACTTATGATTTATTACGCTTAAACTATTATAAATTAATTATGAAATTAAGGAGCTTCAAATGCCTACAGTTAAAGATGTTATCGTCAGAAAACCCACTGAATCGGAAATAAAGGAATGCAAAACCTGGCCAATCTGGAGCTGCGAAAAAAGCACATTTGACTGGGACTACACCCAAACAGAAACCTGCCTGATTCTCCAAGGCAAAGTTACAGTAAAAGACCGTCCGGGCAGCGGCACGGTTTCATTTGGTCTTGGCGATTTAGTTATCTTTCCAAATGGTCTGAAGTGTACCTGGCAGGTCGCACAGGCAGTAAAGAAGCACTACAATTTTGAGTAAACTACTACTGGTTTCACCCGTAGTATTGCGGCGGAACAATAAAAAGTCGCCTTAGGCCAGGTTGGACTCGGTCACAGCACCGTCACCCACAAATGGGTTAACCCTACCGAAAGCGACTGCAAAAAGTATCCAACTCTAAGCATCGATATATATAGAAGATTTCTCCATAACAATCCGCTCCCAGTGCCACACGTATGACAGTGTCCAATAAAAAAGGCCGGTTTTTGGCCGGCCCTTTAAAGTGTTGAACAGTAGTAGAGTTTATTTTACTTCATCGTCAATCCACTGGGTAACCTCTTTGACGTCCTTCAATGTAATATCGCCCATATGCGCGATTCTGAATGTCAGGTCTTTCAGCTTGCCGTAGCCGTTGCCGAACGCAGTGTTATGCTTGGCCTGAACAGCCTTAATAACATCGCCGACAACAATGCCCCTGGTATTTTTAATCGTTGTCAGGGTATTTGAAGCGTATTTCTCTTCGCAGAACAGGCCAAATTTTTCTTTCGCCCAGCTTCTGACATAGTCAGCCATTTCCTTATGTCTCTTCCAAACGTTTTCCATGCCTTCTTTAATAAATTTATGGCACTGATAGTTGATGGCCATAATGTGTGGAATTGACGGTGTTGTCGGGGTCTGGTCTTTGGCAGCACTCTTTGCGAATTCCTGGAAGTCGAAATAGTATCCGCGGCCGGTTACTTTCTTGCTTTTTTCCAGTGCGCGATTGCTGACGGCAAAAACTGCCATTCCCGGCGGAATCGCAAATGCCTTCTGAACAGATGCGAATACAACGTCCCAGCCGAGTTTATCAAAATGCAGCGGCAGACCAATCATACCACTGACGGCATCGACAAGCACAAGAACGTCAGGATATTTTTTCTTCATCATCTCGCTGATTTCATAAACCGGATTCGTAAGGCCGGTACTGGTTTCGTTATAAACAATCGTAACCGCCGAGTATTTGCCCTCGGCCAATTTTTTATCAATCATTTCTGCGGTAGTTGCCTTGCCCCAGTCAACCTTAAGCTCTTCGACATTTCTGCTGCAGGCTCTGGCAACGTCGGCAAATTTATCGCTGAACGCGCCGCACATTGTACAAAGAACTGTTTCGTTGTGGTCAACGCAATTTCTGATACTGCCTTCCCAAACGCCTGATGCGGATGATGTACTTAAATAGACATGCTGTTCAGTAAATAGAATTTGCTTAAGCATATCCACAGTTTCTTTGTGCAGTTGTGCATACTCTTTGCCTCTGTGACCAAGAGTATATCTGCTTAACTGCTGCAATACGTCGGGCAGGACATGCACTGGCCCGGGTATGAACAGCCTTGGCGGATTTTTCCAGTCAACCATTTTATTGCCTCCAAAAATTGTTATTGTTATAGTTTATTTATTGTTAATCCTGAAAATATCTTCGGATAGAAGAACGTCGATTTCTGCGGCATTTTTTCATTCGCGGCCGCGACGGCTTTTACCTGCTCGACCTTTGTTGAATTCATAAAGAACAAAACCTGCTTTTCGCCGCAGTCCACCTTCGCTATCGCTTCATCTACCGCTTCGCCGATATCCTTAATATACTCGATATTGGCCTCGCCCGCAAGCTGCGCGTCTCCGATGCCCAGCAGTTTTTCAAGAATCAGCTTGTGCAGCACAACCACATCGAGCGACTTTGAAGCATCGCTTATCGGCAAAGACTTTAAGGCATCTTTGTTTTTCAAAGAGATAAAATAAAAACTTTTGCCGTCATAAATTCCAAAAGCATTCTCGCCTTGCGCAAAAGCTTTATCCATTCTTTTCTGCATTAAGGATCGTGCTTTTTCTTTCGCTTCTTTGAATTCGAACTCAGTTACTTTAAAATTCGTCTGCAATTTTTTTATCAGCTCATCTGTATTGTAATTTTTTAAATTCCCTACAAGTCTGTGCGTCGGCAGAACAACCAGTCCTTCGTTGTACATATTGACAAAAGCTATCATCAGCCACTGTGCCGCCGGATTTTTTGTCAGGTTGTAATAATTCAAAGCCGTTTCATAGCGGTGATGACCATCGGCAATCAGGCCTTCCTTTTGAGCCATCATTTTCTCAATCAGACTAATATCCTGCGGCGAATCAATAGGAAATATTCTGTGCTTTACTCCGTCATCATCGGCAAATTCGATAATGCTCTTTTTTTCTGCCGCGATCTTGTCAATGATTTTATCTGCCACCTGCTGCGGGTCGTCATAGAGCATAAAAACAAGTTCGAATTGTGCCGCTGTCGCCTGCGTAAGTTTGAGCCGGTCCGCCTTTGGGCCGTCCAGTGTTTTTTCGTGAGGCTGAACGCCCGAGCCGAACTGCGCCAGTTTTCCCAGCGAGATAAATCCGCTGCGCTTGTTTTCTTTGCCGCCGATTACGAAACTCTGAACATAAGCGTAAATAGTTTCTTTGTCGTCCTGTTTCAGTGCGTTTTTCTTAAACCATTCTTTAAGATATTCAGCCGCCCGGCTGTATTGATTATTTTGGCCGTTATCAGTCGGTTCCTGTTTGCCGAGGATAACTCTGACAATATTGTATGGGTTCTGCTCGTAGAGTTTTTTCTGCTGGGCTGGGTTGATTACATCGTATGGCGGTGCGATACACTTGCCGTTGTCTCCGACAACGTCGGAATTAAACCGATATGCTTTAAATGCTTTAATTTCCATATACTCCCTTGTTCCTGTAAGATACCGTGCAAAACATACAAAACCAGAATACAGAGTTTAGCAGAATAAGTTTTATATTTCAATGGATGAATATTAAAGTTGATAAAAAAATTATATTCCTGCCTGTCTGGAACAACAATTTTAAATAAACATGTTCCTTTTGGTGCAATATATTTACTGAATACCGCAAAAGGTTCATATTTTAATAGCCCGAATCCTAATTTACCGCATAAAACAAACTGGATTAACACAATGCTCCCTGTTTGCAATAAAAAGTCAAAGTAATCTACTTGTTTTAATAGAGCAATTTAGGTGTTGACATATTCCACTTAAAGTGAACAATATAGCAAGTAATTATCTTGAATAAATCTGGATGCAAAAACTAAAAAACAATTTTTTTAAGGAGAATTTTAAATGTTGCGAAAAATCCTAATAGTTCTTGTTGTTATTGGTCTGGCCGTCACCTTTGGCTGCGAAAAAAAGAATACAGATACCAAAACCAAGAATACCGTAGATGTTAAGCAGACCGTAAAAGATGGCCAAACAACCACTGAGACCGTAAAGAAACAGACCGTCAAGGAAACAGAAAAAACCGCTGAACCCGCGAAGAAGGAAGCGGAAAAAACCGTCCAGCAGGTCAAGAAAGACGTTAACGCACCGGCGAAATAATCCGCAACGGCAAACAGAAAAAGGGCAGGTGATAAACCTGCCCTTTTTTTACACCTCAAAAACCACAAAAGGAAGCCAACTCATTAATTGTTTAAATAAACCTGTATTTCTGTTATAATCCCACCGATTCGAAATATAATTTTTGATTTGAGACAAAATGGCATTACCTGTTGTTGCAATAATTGGAAGGCCTAATGTAGGCAAAAGCTCGCTTTTTAACGCTATCGCAGGCGAAATGATAAGCATTGTCGAGCCGACCGCAGGCGTAACAAGAGACCGTGTCAGCACAATTATCGAAAGAAATGACCGTTTCTTCGAGCTTATCGACACCGGCGGTTACGGAATCGTCGATTCCGACCAGCTCAAGGAGCACATCGAAAACCAGATTCGCCAGGCCATTCTTTCCGCCGACCTTGTATTGTTTGTCGTTGATATCCGTGAAGGCTTGACGTCGCTCGATAAGAAAATTGCTCTGATGTTAAGAAAAAGCGACCTTAATGTTATCCTTGTCGCAAATAAGGCTGACGAGGCTGTAATGTTTCCGGAAGCAGCGGATTTTGCAAGACTCGGCTTCGGCCACGCCCTTTGCGTCTCTGCGGCAAATAATCTCAATCAGAGTCTTCTTGTCGAAAAAATAAACGAATTGCTCAAGGACCATAATAGCGAAAAACCGAAGGATGTCGAAATGCTGCTGGCCATCGTCGGCAAACGCAACGCCGGCAAAAGCACATTTACAAATGCCATCGTTGGCGCCGAGCGCGTCATAGTCAGCGAAATCCCCGGCACAACACGCGACGCGGTGGACGTCCGTTTTGTTAAGGACGGCAAAACTTTTATCGTCATCGACACCGCCGGCCTGAGAAAGAAAAGCAGCGTCACAAACAGTATTGAATTTTACAGCCACGTTAGAGCCGCAAGGTCTATCGGCAGGGCGGATGTTGTCCTCCTTTTAATCGACGCTACCGAACCGATTTCGCAGGTTGACAAAAAACTCGCAACGATGATTGCCGAGGAATATAAGGCCTGCATCCTTGTGGTAAACAAATGGGACCTGGCAAAAGGCAAAGCTTCGAGCGATGATTACGCCGAGTACCTTACGAAAATTTTACCGCGATTGAGTTATGCCCCGATTGCCTTTACAACCGCCACAGAAAGTAAAAATATCCAGGCGGTGCTTGACCTTGCCCGCGAGCTTTACAAGCAGGCGACAACAAAAGTTTCCACGGCAAATTTAAATAAGGCCGTCGAACAGATAAACGAAGAAAGAACCGGCGGCAAAAGCAGAAGCCCGCGCCTGCCCAAAATTTATTACGCCACACAGATTTCCGCCAAGCCCGTTACCATTCTTTTATTTGTTAATAAAATGGAATTGTTCGATGAAAAATACAAACGGTTTTTAATCAACAAACTTCGCGACCATCTCGGCTTTTCCGAAGTGCCCATAAGATTATTCATCCGCCCAAGAAGAGAAAAAATACGTCTTGAAAAAAATTATTAAATGCGGCGATGTGCTGTTTATTTTGCGATCTCCGGCGGCTGATTCTGGTCGCCTATCGGTACAAGTTTGAATTTTGCCTCGGCAGGTTCGCCTTTGAGCCGGATTTTATCTTCGCGGACATATTGTATGGGAAAATTATAAATTACCTGCCGGGTTATTTCCGGCTTGCCCACATCGTCGTCCTGGATTTCCAGCAGCACCTCGAACCCTTTCTCTACATACGCGGTTTTGGCTTCTTCCGTAGCAATTATCGGTATGCCGCCTATTTCAGGCCGCTTGATGAATTCCACTTTATATCCGCCCGCAAGATTATCGCTGAATATATAGCCAAGCGTGCCGCGTATCGTGTACTGTTTCATATCCTCGCCAATTATCGGCAATTCGACCTTGACTGCGCCTTCGGTATATCTCACTTCGCCTTTGACAAACTCGACATAAGGTTTTTTGTCTATTACGCCGCCGCGCGCCTGTTTTTTCTCTGCGATTGAGACCAGCTTTACTCTTGCCTCGGTTACTTGTTCCGGCACCAGGGTCGTAATAATATCAGGCGTTATTTTCGCTGCCGGTATTTCAGTATCCGTCTCATCCACGCATTTGATTGGCAAAGTTTTCTCTTTAAGCACCACCACTTTTATTTTTTGCAGTTTGTCCGGCTTTGCCGCCTTGACCGCCAGCCCATAATCGCGAATCTTGTCGCTTTCGGCAAGAAATCTCCGCACGTCCGGCAGACTGTAATCGCCTCCTGCCGCCATATTTTGTTTCTCAGCGTCAAATACAATATCAAGTTTTTCTTTGCCGGCTTCTATTTTACTGACAAGGTCTCCTATTTTTCTTGCCGGTCCTCTGAAATCGACTTTTATCTGTATTTCAGATTTGTCTTCTATTGTCACCCACAATCTCGGATTAGCTTTACTTACGGTTACGGTCACAGCCTGGTCATTAAGGTCTTTATCAAGAGACAAATCCGCCCATACCCATATCAGGCAGGTTATAAAAACTACGAGTACAGCTTTTTTCAGTTTTGCAAACAAGCGCTTATGTTCCCTGGTTTACAGAGTCCGAATCTTTTTTTTCTTTTACATTTTTTCGCAGCTTGGCCGCCAATGTGCCGGTATCGACGAGTATATTAGTCAGCCTCTTTCGTAATTCATCTTCGCTTATATGCTGGTCGAGTTTTCCATCTTCAGCTATGCTTATAATTCCGGTTTCTTCGCTGACAACTATGACAACCGCATCGCTGCCTGTAGTTATGCCTGCCGCTGCCCGGTGTCTGGAGCCAAGCGAACCTTTTACATAACCGATTTCCGCCAGTGGAAGCTGAACTCTCGCCGCGGCAATCCTGTCCCCTTGTATTATTACCGCAAGGTCGTGCAGTGCCGAACCGGGATGAAATATTGTTTCCAGCAGTGCGGCTTTGACCTTAGAATCGATTCTTACTCCGGTTTCGATAAATTCACCCAGCGCTACCTGTCTTTCAAGAACAATTATCGCCCCGACTTTCTTTGCAGAAAGATTGTTGACCGCAATGATAATCTCCTCAACTGTTTGAGTGAGCTGCTGATGTGACGAGCCGCCGAAGCTGCCGGCGCCTCCTATCCTGATTAGCATTCTTCTTATTTCAGGCTGAAATGCCACTGCCGCGAGAATCAACACGAAAATTAGAAAACTGCTGAATAGATACTGAAGTCTCTCAAAATCGAAATGTCCTATCAGTAGTTTGAGTATCATCGAGCCGGCAAGCAGCAGGATTATTATTCCTCTGAACAGTTTTTCTCCTCTGGTCCCTTCGAGAAAATCTATAGCCCAGTAAACGACAAGTCCTATAAGCAGAAGTTCGATAAAGACTATCAGTGGATTATATGATGCTATACGGTTGAAATATTCAAGAATCGCTTCCAATTGCGTTCGGCCTCAAATCCATTCTTATTTTATCGGCACAGTTTTCTAAGCCGTAATTTATCTAACTGTAAATTCAGTCAGTCTGCTAACTCTATCCGTTTGCCACCAAGCATCAGTATCATCAACCATCTCAGAACCGACCACTCTTAACTGACGAGTATGATCGTCCGCTCTCTCGGCTTCAGTCTCTCCCAGTCCATGACCGCCGATTATCGAAGATTCCGCGCTGTGCACTGCCAATGTTGCCCCGCCGGCTGTTTTAGCCACCGTGGCGCAACCGACTAAAGTTAACGTCCAAACAGCTAATATCGCCGCAAGCAGAATATTAAGCAATATTTTCTTCATTATCACTCCAAAAAAAGATAGTTAACTACAAAGATTCTATATAGTTACAGTTATAAATCGTCCTTTGCCTATGTATATATTAGCAGATATTCATCATTATGTCAATTTAGGTAAAAATTTTATTAAAAAAAATTTTATTAAACGGCTATTTTGACCTACCAGAACCTATTAAGGGTAAAAATAGACCTGTTTTTACCTGACTTTGTGGGTAATTTGTCTATTGTTTCTTGAATTTTCTTAATAATTTGCTACCTTTGGCAAAGTTATGATATTTCCAGAAAAAACAACGATTCAGTCACATAAGATAATTATTGTCCCGCGATACTGCGAAACTGACCAGGCAGGCGTTGTCCACCACAGCGTTTTCCCAATCTATTTTGAGCTTGGCAGAACCGAACTTCTCCGCGCCAACGGCCTCGCTTACAAAGACCTCGAAAAAGAAGGCTTTTTTATGGTCGTCGCCGAGCTTTTAGTCAAATATCGCAGGCCCGCGTATTATGATGAAAAACTTGAGCTTATTACCGAATGTTCAAGAATTACCGCTGCAAGGATTGAACATTCTTATAAACTCATTCGGCCGGGCGTCGGCCTGCTTCTTGCCGAAGGCTCAAGCATTCTCGCCTGCGTTGACGACAAAGGAAAACCAAAACGTGTGCCGGAATTTATGTACCCTGGCTGAAAAAGAATAATTGAACAGCGGAGAATGCAGAGCGTAAATTAAAGAGGAATAAGTATGAGAATTATTTTTTATCTATCGCTGATAATCATTTTTTTGCCGGCAGAACTAGCAACTGCTGATACATTTAGGAATATTCAAACCGGCGAAAAATTTCACGGTTACGCTACCGGCAATGAAACCGTCGGCCTGTCCGATGTCAATACCACAGAAAAAGGCCTTATTAAATTAAATTTAAGTCAATTCAAAGTAACCCGCAACAGAACCGGCAGAAATAATATTGTTACGGTCATATCGGTATCGAGCGAGATAATCCTTGGAATGGAGACCAGAGCTTTTGAAAATGCTTTAAAGGACGCCGCTTCGAAAGGCCCGCTTTTTATTCTTATCGAAATAGATTGCCCAGGCGGTCGGATTGATTTGGCTATTAGAATGTGCTCCGCTATTCAAAAAACAACCAACTGCGATATCTACGCCTACATAACCGGCGGTACCTGCGGCGGGGCTTATTCCGGTGCAACGGCCGTTTCCCTGGCGTGTAATAAAATTTTTATGGCTCCAGGCTCCGTCATTGGAGCCGCAACTGTAATTACCATAGACGAGACTGGCAAACCTGTGGAAATCAAAAAAGTTCTCGGCGATGTCATTGGCGAAAAAATGCGCTCAGGCTGGCGAAATTATCTCGCCTCGCTTGCCGACAATCATCATCGGCCTGCCGCGCTGGCAAAGGCGATGGAGAACAAAGATATCGAGGTTGTCGAAGTCAACGAAAACGGCAAAAGAGTTTTTGTGGAAGCGATGAATAAAAAGCCTGATGAAAAAATCGTAAAGACCTGGTCTAAAGCCGGTAGGTTGCTCACCCTGACTGCAAATGAAGCGGTGGATTGCGGTATGGCCGACAAACTCTACGCAAACAGACAGGACCTGCTGGCAGATTTCAACGCTGTCTCGGCGCAAATAATTTCCGATACAACAATGGAAGATGCCAGAAAACTCTACGCGAGAATTGAAAAGAGTCTTGAAAAAATAAATGCTTCCGTTGACCTTGGCGTTAAACAGATTAAGGCTACTCAATCGCGCGGCCAGGCTATGATGTGCCGATAGACGAGCAGAAAGTCCAAAGCTTTTTGAACAGTGTCCAGGCCGAATACGACAACCTCAAAGCTATGCGGTAAAAATTTTTCCGCAGTTTATTCAGCCTTTCGACCGCTGCTATCACCTGATTTGGGTTATATTTATCCTTGAATTTTACATCTTTTTTATTTATTAATGGCTTATGCAGGATGCCGACCGAACTTACAGAATTTTTTTAAGTGCCGCCGAGCCAAGCGGCGACCGGCTCTGCGCAAAACTCATAACCGCCTTAAAACAAACAGGTTACGATATAGAATTTTCCGGTTTTGGCGGCCAAAATATGGCCCAGGCAGGCTGTTCCATCATCGTCGATACCACTCAAAGAGCTGCGATGACATACAACGCCTTTAGTCATATCCTTTTCTTTTTTAAGGCCATAAAAAAAGCACAGAAACATTTTGCCGCTGCAAAACCCGACATTGTTATAGTTTGCGATTCGCCAAGTTTTAATTTTCACATCGCTAAGGCCGCCAAAAACGCCGGTGTTAAAACTCTTTTCTATGTCGCCCCGCAGTTATGGGCATGGGCGGAATGGCGAATTAAAAAACTCAAAAACCTCTGCACCGGAGGTCTTGCGGCGATTTTGCCTTTCGAGCCGGATTGGTTTAGTCATCGCGGATTAGCTTGTCAATTCGTAGGCAATCCGATGTTGGAAGATATTAACGCTAGGCAGATAATACCGAAAAAGTATGAAAATTTTTCCATCTCGCGCACCGCGCACATTGCTTTAATGCCCGGCTCGCGGCAAGCCGAGATAAAAACTCTTTGGCCCGCTATGCAGGATATAGCAAGAAGATTAAAGGCACGCCATTCGAACATACGTTTCACCGCTGTCGCCGCTAACTCGCAGGTTGAAAATGTTTTGAGACAAAGCGAAATTAAAACGCTCCGCTGCGATTATGCGATCGATGCGGTTTACGACACGGCAAAAAAAGCTGATTTCACTCTGGTCGCAAGCGGCAGTGCCACACTGCAAGTCGCCGCAGCAGCCTGTCCGATGGTTATTATGTATCAGTCGAGCAAATTACTCTGGAACCTGATTGGCAAAAGATTAGTAAAAACAAAATATCTTTCGCTGGTAAATATACTTTCGCAAAAAGAACTTGTGCCGGAATTTATGCCGTACTTTTCCTCTGTCGCGCCAATTGTGGCCGCCTGCGAAAAATATTTGCACTCGCCCGAAAAAATGTCTAATCTCAGTGCCGAACTCGCCCAACTTATAACACCTCTGGCAGACAGCGGCGCATCGCAAAACATCGCTAAAATGGTAATTGAGCAGCTTAAATAACCTCCGATTGTTGTTCAATTATATGAAATCGGCGGGGTCCTGGTGATAAAATTTCTTCAACTCATTATATAAATCGGAATGAATTTGTTTTAACTCTTTTGGTTTTTCAAAAAAGAATTCTGTAGCGACCGCGAAAAACTCGGCCGGGTCTTCAGCACCATACTTGTTTAAAAAAGCAGGAGCGTTCCTTTCGGCGGCCTGTCTGAGTTTTTCATAATCTTTCTGCAGCACGCGAGCCCAGGCAATATAACTTGAAGTATCTTTAAGAACCTCGCTGTCGTCGCCTTTTCCTCCGGCAGTATCGATTTGATGCGCGAATTCGTGAAACACAACATTCAGGCCGTCGTGAATGTCTGCCGCATCATGCCTAACATCGTCCCATGAAAGAACTACAGCGCCATGCTGCCACGATTCACCCAGCAGGACCTGCGGTCCTTCAGCCACAACTCCGCCGGCCAAATGCTCCCGGCGATTCGCTATAAATGCATGCGGATAAACAAGGATTGAAGTAAGGCCGGGATAATAATCGGTCTGGCGATGGAGAAGCAGTATACAGGCCTGGGCAGCAATGATAACTTTTATTTCGTCGGTTATTTCAAGCCCTCCGCAGCTTTCAAACCGCTTTTCAGCGATAAAAATCAGAATATGCCTCTGCAGCTCAAGTTTATCCTCTACGGGCAGATGATTATATAGCGAAACGTTGTTTTCTATGATTTCAAGCCATTGCCGCGGAAATTGCCGACCCGCAATTCTGTTTCGCCGCCATTTTTTAAACCAGAACATTCCCTTTATCCTCATCTGTCATTCTTTATGCCTATAGTTTATTGTGTATTTCGCACACTGCAATTATATTATCATTGAAAACTATCCGCTTTTTGATATAATCTTACCGGACAATTCACAGCTTCGTTTCCGCCGAAAGCGGTTAAACTTCTATGAGGAAAAAGAAAAATGAAACACAGCAGAGTCAGCAGGATTGTCAACATTTTGACCACGCTGCAGTCGGGAGAGAAATATTCACCCGCCGACCTTGAACAGGTCCTTGGTGTAAGCAGACGCACCGTTTTTAGAGACTTAAAAGAGCTCCAGAGTATCGGTGTACCATACCGCTATGATATCAAAACCGGCGGCTACAGCATCAACCCTAAATTTTTCCTGCCGCCTATCGATTTTAATCTTCAGGAAGCTCTTAGCCTTTTAATGCTCGTGCACAAGATGCGAAATTATCTGCCGATGCCTTACAAAAATTCCGCTATTCTGGCGGGCCTGAAAGTGGAAAATAATCTTCCCCACGATATCCGCCAGTATTGCCAAAGCACACTGGCCAAAATTACTGTCGCCGCCGATCAACATGCCTCAATAAAATTGCTTGATGATGTTTATAACACTATACAGCGGGCTATCCGCAAAAAGATAAAACTTGCAATTTCTTACGCATCTTTGTTTGAAGACGGCAGTATAGAAACCACTTTACATTCGTATCATCTCTTGTATAAAAAACGCGCCTGGTATGTGATTGGCTATTCCAGCCTGCATAAATCCGTCAGAACATTTAACCTTGGTAGAATACAGAAGATTGAAACGCTCGATATGCGTTTTGTTGATGGTGATAATTTTGACGTTTATGATTATCTCGGCAGGGCGTGGTGTCTGATACCTGAAGGAAAACTTTACGATATTAAACTGAAATTTTCTCCGCTCGTCGCTCATAACGTCGCTGAGGTTCAGTGGCACAGCACACAGCAGGCACAGTGGCAGGACGACGGCTCGGCAATATTAAGTTTTCGCATTGACGGCCTGGGAGAAATCTCCTGGTGGATACTGGGTTATGGCGACCAGGTTCAGGTCCTCGCCCCAACGGAATTACGCAAAAAATTGCTGGAAAAAGCACTAAAATTTGTCGAAATTCACAAAAATTTATAGATTTTTTCTGTTAAATTTAGTGTGTATAACCTGTTAGTTTCCAGCTTCATCCTGTTAGGCTTTTCGCCTGCCGCTACCCCCCACACCGCTAGGGTTAGTCTGGCTGTTAACTGCCGCCCGTGGCGCATATACCCCCTCACAGGTTATCCACAACCCACAATAGGCCGTCTTCTATTTTAACCCCTTTATTGGTAATCGGTTACAACTATTACTCTCTGTTTATTTAACAATTTGTTGCCCCCTAAGACTATTACTACTAATTTAAATTTATATATATTAATAGTATTAGCTTTTCGTCTCAATTTTAGAGTTAAAAACATTGCCGGAGTATTATAAAACTTCTTTGCCAAAACTATTTTTTTAGTGTAAACTAACAAGCTGAAAAATCATGGAAACGATTCAAAATTATAAAGGCAGAGGGATGAAAAATGAAAGTTAAATTTAATCGAGCGGCTCTTGCTGAGGCACTGGGCCTTGTAACGACGGTAGTACCGGCACGAACTACGAAGCCAATTTTGCAGGGACTCAAAATCTTGGCCGAAAAAGACAAGGTCTATATCAGCGCGACGGACTTTGAAATTGGAATAACATATTTAATTCCGCAGGCACAGGTCGAAAAAGAAGGCCAGGCAGTTGTTCCCGCCGAAAGGCTTGCCGCGATTGTCCGCGAAAGCGTGGACGAGGTCTTGGCGGTGGAAGTCGCAGAGGCGACCTGCCGGATAAAAGGAAACGACAGTAATTTTACAATCTATGGCCACCTGCCCGAACAGTATCCGCAGGTGCCCGGCCTTGACGGCAGTCCACAGTTTGAAGCCGACCTTATTAAATTACAGGAAGCGGTTGAGCATTGTTTATTCGCGACCGCAAAGGAAAATACGCGTTATGCCCTCAGTGGAATTCTCTGGGAGCCGTCCGGCAAAAAACTTACTCTTGTCGGAACTGACGGCCGGCGTCTGGCGAAATATAAACTAAATCTTAACGCTGAAGCCGATAAAAAAATTGAAAACGAGAAATTCATTGTGCCGGCAAAGGCAATGGCTCTTCTCGATAAAGTCGGGGCAGGCGAAAAAGACAAAGTCGCAGTCAAGTTCCTCGATGGTAAAGCAATCATTGCCTGCGGTAAAGTGGTAATAAGCTCCAATCTTGTCGAGGGAACTTTCCCGAAATATGAAGATATTATCCCTGCCGATTACAAAAACAAAGTGCAGCTTAATACAGCCGCGACACTGAGCGCGGTTAGAAGAGCGGCGCTTATCACTAACGAAGATTCGAAGGGCGTCAAACTTGCTCTCGGCAAAAAATCTCTCGTCTTTACAAGCAGGGCGCCGGAAACAGGTGACGCCGAAATAGCGATGGAAGTGGACTATAAAGGCGAACCGATGGAGATCGGTTTTAATCCGCAGTTTCTTGTCGATGTGCTCAGGGTAATCCGTGAGGACTCTTTTGAGCTTCAGCTCGGCCAGCCGGACCGGCCGGGCCTGATAAAGAGCGGCGCAAATTATGTGTATATTGTTATGCCGGTAAGTTTGTCCTAAGCGTAACGGAAAGATATAACCATGGATGGCGAATTTATTCTCGAACAGACAAACAAAAAAATTGTCCAGCGCAGGCTGCCGGCAGATTTACCGATGGGCAGCGATGTATATAACTGCCTGAGCAAATTTTCGAAAAACGTAAAAAAGAATACACAAATTTTGAGTCTGTTCGAACAATTCGCTGGCGAAGAGATTACCGCACATTGCCAGGCGGACTCCATCGGCGCAGGCGTGCTGAAAGTAAAAGTCAAGCCGGGACCATATATGTTTCACCTGCGAAACAGAACCGGCGAAATTTTAAAACAGCTGCAGGAAGCCTGCCCCTCGGCCAACATTAGAGAAATCAGACTTTTGTGCTTAAAATAACGATCCGTTAAGGTCGTTTTTTAACGAAGGAAATCAAACAAAGATATGAAAGACCATAGTTACGACGCCAGTAGTATAAAAATTCTTGCCGGCCTTGAAGCGGTTAGGATGAGGCCGGAGATGTATATAGGCAACCGCCAGCAGGGCGGACTCCATCATCTTGTTTACGAAGTGCTGGATAATTCTATCGATGAGGCGATGGCCGGCAGATGCGATACGATAATCGTTCGCATTCACGTCGATGGAAGCTGCTCTGTTGAGGACAACGGCGGCGGCATTCCTGTCGATATGCACAAGGAAGCGGGCAAAAGCGCTCTTGAAGTCGTGCTTACAACTCTCCACGCTGGCGGCAAGTTTGACCACGAAGCATATAAAGTTTCCGGCGGCCTGCACGGCGTCGGCGTCAGCGTTGTTAACGCCTTGAGCGAATGGCTCGAGACGGAGGTTTTTCGCGATGGCAAACATTATCATTTCGAATGTGAAAGAGGCAACGCCAAAGGGCCGGTCAAGGAAATCGGGCCGATAAACAAGCGGGGGACTTTGGTAAGATTTTTGCCTGATGAGCAGATTTTCGGCGATATAATATTCGATTACGAAACGCTCCAGAAAAGAATTCGCGAAGTAGCGTATCTTAATGCGGGCGTGAAAATCACTTTTCAGGATGACAGGAATAATAAAAAAGAACTTTTCCACTTCGAGGATGGCCTCAGACAATTTGTCAAACATCTCAATGAAGGCAAAGAGGTATTACATTCTGACGTCATATACTTCTCAAAGGAAGACCCACAAACCAGGATGGTTTGCGAAATAGCTCTTCAGTATAACACAAGCTATATGGAAAATGTTTTGGCCTTTGCCAATAACATAAGAAACATCGACGGCGGCACGCATATGAGCGGTTTTAAAACGGCTTTAACACGCACAATGAACGCTTATGCCAGAAAAGCAAACCTGCTGAAAAACGATCAGCCGCCTACCGGCGAGGATGTTCGCGAAGGCCTTACCGCGGTTATTTCCGTAAAACTGCCCGACCCGCATTTCGAGGCGCAGACAAAAGTTAGACTCAGTAATCCTGAAGTAGGCTCTTTTGTTGAGACAACCGTCAATGAGCAGCTCGGAAACTATCTCGAAGAAAATCCCGCCCAGGCTAAAAGGGTGCTTCTAAAAGCTATCCAGGCTGCGGCTGCAAGAGAGGCCGCAAGAAAAGCCCGCGAGCTTACCCGCAGAAAAGGTGCTCTTAGCAGTGGAGGCCTGCCGGGAAAACTTTGGGACTGCTCCAGCAGAGAAGTCGAAACAACAGAGCTTTTCCTTGTCGAGGGCGATTCCGCAGGCGGCTCGGCAAAAGGCGGAAGGGATAGAAATATTCAGGCTATTCTGCCGCTGCGAGGCAAAATTTTAAACGTCGAAAAGGCAAGACTTGAAAAAATGCTCGCACACGAGGAAATACGAACTATCATAAGCGCTCTGGGAACAGGTATAGGAGCGGATGATTTTGATTTTAACAAACGCAGATACGGTAAAATTGTTCTTATGACCGATGCCGATGTTGATGGCGCTCATATAAGAACACTGCTTTTGACATTTCTTTTCAGGCAAATGCCGGTGCTTTTTGATAATGAAGCGGTTTATATCGCGCAGCCGCCGCTTTATGAGCTTTCCATAAAAGGAAAAAAGAAATCTGAATATGTCCTGAGCGAACAGGAAATGCGAAGAAAAATGATATCACGCGGCACCGATGGTACTGAACTTATAATAAACAACAAGGCCGGAACTAAAAAAATCAGCGGTGCCGAATTAAAAGATCTTGTCAAACTGCTCAGTGACCTTGAGCGAAATGTGGCTGTGCTTGAAAGAAGAGGAGTAGTGTTCAAGCACTTCATCGAAACGCAGTATAACGGGGAAAAACTTCCGGAGTATCATATCCGCTTTGAAAGCCAGTCGGAGTTTTTCCATAAAATCGAAGAATATGAAAAAAGGCGCTCCGAACTCGATACAATGAACGGTCAGGAACAGCAGCAGTCGACCGAGAGATTACTGGCCGAAGAGTTACACGAGGTTACACGAGCCAACGAAATCCACGCAAAGATAAAGGAGAAATTCGGACTCGATTTCAAAGATTTTCTCCTCAAAGCCGAGCGGAAGGTGTCCGGCGAAACTATCCCGACAAAATTCAAACTAATAAACGGTCCCGACGAGTATGAAATTGCCTCGATGGACCTGATTTGTTCCGCGATTCGCCAAATTGGCGGCAAAGGCATAGAAATTAAGCGATTTAAAGGCTTGGGCGAAATGAACGCCGATCAACTTTGGGAAACAACTATGGACCCTGAAAGAAGAACCCTGCTGAAGGTTACTCTCGACGACGCCGGCGAAGCCGACAGGCTTTTCAGTATCCTGATGGGAGACGATGTTGAACAACGCCGAGCATATATTCAAGAACACGCATTGGAAGCTCAGAATCTCGATATATAAAAACTTTAATCAAATTAATGCTTGATAATTGATATACAAGTATTCATACTGGTATTAAATCAGGTATTTAATAAATGGAAAGGATTGAGAGATGAAAACGA
>JBEKEA010000029.1:0-36860 GCA_050014075.1 Sedimentisphaerales bacterium
TGTTTCTTTACCCATTAATAATAAAAGTAAAACTGAATACTATATTAACTGAAAGGAACAGGATGGCAAGTCATTTTGGAGACCGGCTCTATAAAGCTGTCAAGTCTAAGAAAACACCGTTGATTGTAGGTCTCGACCCTGTTTACGGCAAATTACCCGCCGCCATACGCGAGAAAAAAGGTATGAACGACGAAAAGAATGCCGCTTCTGCGATAGATGCTATTTTTGAATTCAGCACAAAAGTCTTTAAAATCGTCGCCCCGCTTGTTCCGGCCGTGAAAATTAACAGCGCTTTCTTCGAAAAATATTTATGGGAAGGCGTTGAAAGTTATTATTCGCTTATCGGCGAAGCGCAGGAACTTGGCCTTGAAACTATCGGCGATGTAAAACGCGGCGACATCGGACATACAGCGGAAAATTACGCTCAAGCTCATTTACAAAATCCTGAACTTGTCGGTCTTGACGATGTTCTGGCACCCGACGCGATAACAATCAATGGATTTGCAGGCTCTGAAGGTATTTTGCCGTTCGCGGATATGGCCAGCGCCCAGGGCAAAGGCGTTTTCGTCTGGGTTCGCGCAACCAACCCCTCAGCGGCAGTCATCCAGGATTTTGCCGATGCAGCGGGGACAAAAATGTATGAGAAACTTGCCGAAGTCGTTGCCGAGATTGCAAATCAGAAGCAAAGGATAAGCAACAGCGGTTTCAGCAATATCGGTATGGTTATCGGCGGCACAAGCGGCGAGCAAACTACCGCCCTTCGTGAAAAATATAAAAATATCTGGTTCCTTGTGCCCGGTTTAGGTTCACAGGGCGCAACAGCTGCCGATTGTGTAAGATTCTGCAAACACGACGGCACAGGCGCTCTTATCAGTGCATCAAGGTCTATAATTTACGCTTATGATAATGAAAAATATAAAGAGCAATTCGGCGACAACTGGGAGAAGTGTATTGAACAGGCTGTCATCGATACAAAAATTGAGCTTGCCCGCGCATTACAGTAAATAATAATGAATACGGATTTTCTCAAAGGCAAATCTGTTACAGTTATGGGTCTTGGTGTTTTCGGCGGCGGTATTGATACCGCCAAATTTGCCGCACGATACGCCAAAAAGGTTATCGTAACCGACAAGGGCAATGAAAAGAAACTCGCTGATTCAATAAAAGAACTTCAGCCATTCAAAAACGTCGAATTTCATATCGGCGGCCATCTCATTGCTGATTTTACCGACTCAGATATTATCATCGTCAACCCCGCTGTCGATGAAGCGAATCCATCTATCGACGCCGCGAAAGAAAAAAACAAATTCATAACATCTCAAATGGAGATATTCTTTCAGCTTTGCCCGGCGAAAATTGTCGCAATCACCGGCTCTAACGGCAAAAGCACAACTACCGCATTAACGGCGCATTTATTAAAAAATTTAAAAACCGCAAATATCTGGCTTAGCGGCAATATCGGCAATCGCCCGCTGCTCGAAACTCTTGACCAGATTAAAAACCAGGACCTTGTCGTGCTTGAGATTTCAAGTTTTCAGCTTGAGCAGCTCGCCCGAATAAAAAAATCGCCATACATCGGCTGCATTACAAACATCGCTCCGAATCATCTCGACAGACACAAGACAATGGAAAACTACTGCACAGCAAAGGAAAATATCCTTCGCTTTCAAAAAAGCGGCGATGTCGCAGTGCTGAACGCTTATGACGAAAAGTGCCTTGAATGGTATGAAAAATATAAAAAGACCGATAGAATCTGCGTCTTGTTCGACAGGGAAAAACTCGACAGCAAATTGACAAACGCTTTCAAGCTGCCCGGCAAGGCAAACAGGGAAAATCTTGCCGCCGCCGTTACAATCGCTCATCATTTCGGCCTTAAAGATGAGGATTTAGCCTCTGCGGTCGGAAGTTTCATATCGCTTCCGCACAGACTTCAGCTTGTCGGCACTGTCAATGGCGTAAGATATTATAACGATTCGATTGCGACAACCCCGGAAAGCACGGTTGTCGGCGTTGAGGCATTCAACGAACCTAAAATTTTGATTGCCGGCGGATACGACAAGGGCCTGGATTTCGACAAAATGGCCCAGGCAATCAGCAATAAATTAAAGGCATTAATTTTGATAGGCCAGACTGCGGATAAGATTGAACAGTCGATTCGAAAGACCGATAAAATTCCCCCTATTTATCGGGCCAAAACATTTTCAGACGCGGTAAATAAAGCACACCAGATTTCTCAGTCAGGCGATGTTGTTTTAATGAGTCCTGCCTGCGCAAGCTATGATATGTTCGTGAATTTCGTGCAAAGGGGAAATATGTTCGCTGAAATGGTGAGCAAACTTTAAAAAAGGGTATAGAAAAGGGGGCCAGACCATCTGGCCCCCTTGCTGGAGTTTGCTCTTTATATTTTTTTGCATATGCGCGAAACCCAGCTAAATTAACTATAACAAAAACACCTCATCAGGTCAAACAAAATCGGGACAAATTCATCTTTTCAACACACAAATTTCCTCGATTATAGGACATCCGGATTCTATAAATTCTACTCCAGAATTTTTCTTGTCAGTCGAAATATGGTTTTTGTAAAATTTTGGGGTTCTTAAAAAAATGCGGAATTTTTACAACTCATTTCGTTAACTTATCTTCGTCTTCTGACGAACTATAACTATTATATTATTAGGAACTCGAAGATGAACAAATATGAATTTGAAAGAAGAAGAGAAAAACGACTTAGCTATCACTGGCCTGTCTGGTTTGCCGAGGATTTTAACGATGTTCTGTCACAGGGACAAATGGTTGACATCTCAAGCAACGGAGCGGCATTTACCTGCT
The DNA here is from genome assembly GCA_050014075.1 of Sedimentisphaerales bacterium. Classification (GTDB taxonomy): domain Bacteria; phylum Planctomycetota; class Phycisphaerae; order Sedimentisphaerales; family UBA12454; genus UBA12454. Next base: position 2,830 of record JBEKEA010000029.1, read on the forward strand.
ACAGCGAAAACTGCCCTAATGAAGGTCAATATATAACCGCAAGATTCAGCGTGCCGCGTTACGGTCAGGATGATGCTTTCGACCTGGAAAATTATATACGCAGCGGCTTTATCCGCAGAATAGAAAATATCAATCCTTTTATGAGAAAAATCGCCATACAATTTGCCCAGCCCCTGCCTTTCAAGCCCGGTGAGCAAAATCAGTCCGTCCCCCAGCCCGAAGCTGTCGAGGCATAACATAATTTTCAACCAAAAGCCGCATCGTTACATACCTGAGCCGTGCTGATTAGGCCTAAAATTGCCTGTTGTTTATAACCAACAGAGGTTATAATAATATTTATGTCTTCCGACATTTTAAAAACGGTAAAACTCGTTCCAAAATCTCTTATGACTGCCGGACCTACTTTGCATTACAGCCATGGAAACGTAAACGGCTGTTATTTTTTGGCAATTTTAGTATATTATATTGCGGCCGTTTTCTGGTCCAAACTTTTAACAGGCGGTCTTCTCTGTCCTGATTTTCCAGGCCCTTTCTATCTTGAGAAACTCATCGCCGCGCCATTAAGCATATTTGAATATCCTGCCCAGATATTTGTAATGGGTCTTCTTATCGGAATTTTTATTTCCGCTCCAATCCTGACTTCGCAGCTTATGAGTTTTAATTACAGCATACTGTTTGCGATGATACTATCTTTCATAGCGGGACTTCCGGGCCTTGCGATTGCCGTCCTTATCGGAGCGTTCGCGGCGGCATTAAGACCTTTACGTTTCAGGTCGCGGTATATCGCTATCGTTCTGTGCACTTCACCTGCGCTTTTATATTTCGCTTTTTTCAGCGGAACAAAAAATACCGACAGCATTCGATGGGCTCTGTCTTATGCGCCCTGGTTTAACGGCCTGCTGACCGCGCTGATTATTTCCGCTGTCGTTATATTGATTGGTCATTTCACACGCTACAAGCCGGGCCTGATATGGAGTATGACTGCTGTTGCTCTTATTGCGGCAGGGATAATCTTTCAAAATAAAATCGGCCTGTCCGAACTCGATTATCAGCTTTATGTCGCAAAAAATAATCCTGAAACCATTAAGGAATTCCAAGACGTCAGTATCGCAGACTCGCTCGACCGCACGCTCAAGAGCCCTCAAAGCAAAATATATTTTCAATCGCCCTTTTATCCGGTCGAACCGATAACATTAAGAGCCGTTTTGAAAAAGGAAATCCAAACCAGATTGCTGCTCGACCGCTGGCCTGAATGGTTTGACGAGCCGGCCAATCTCGGCTACCAGAGCCTTAAACGCCAGCTTTTGAGGCAATATGACAAATTTATCAATCCTCCCAAACAATGGTGGAAGCCCGAATTTCTGCACGACGCTCTGCAGAAAAGCAAGGTCAGGATTAAACGAATGCCTATAGCTCTTTATTATAAGGCCATGCTGAGCGAGCTTACTCCGGAACTTAATATCCTTGTCGAGAAGGAAGTTCTGCATTTCTACAACGACTATCCTCACAGGGAAAACCTGCCGATATGGCACAGACTCTACTCTGAATATCCCGACAGCACTGAATCAATCGAAGCTCGCTGGCGAAGAGCCGTTCATCTTGCGGGAATGGAAGAATTTGCTTATGCCGCCCAGTTAGCCGAACAGGGCATTTCAATGATTGAAAAAATTGAAAAGGAATCCGCGAAAACCTCCGGCACTGCCGTAATTGAAACTGAAACCATTTTCCACAAACCCGCGACAACCGCTATCAGCGATTACGAACTGAAAAAAATCAAAAGAAAGCTCCAGTACCTGCAAAATTTAATCGGACCCGATAATCTCGGCAGCGATGAAAAAAATAAAAAATTGCTGGCTCAATTTATTGTCCTCGATCCTCACGACATTCAATACAAAATGCAGCTCGATTATCTGCTCCAGCAGGCAGGAGCTAAAAGTCCCTTAATAGACAACATCGTCCTTGCTCAAACTATGCTGATTTCCGATATGGTTCTAAGGTCACAGCGGCTTGGCGAAGTTGCCAAAGAATATGCGGGCACCGACGGCGGCATCCAGGCTAAATTCGAACAGGCGTCTCTGAAACTGACAATCTGGAAAGAACATAACTTAAGCGATGTTGAAAAACAAAAATACCTGTCCGAAGCAAAAACCGACCTTGAACATTTCCTCAAAAATTACCCTAACAGCATTTTTGCAGAGCAGGCACGCGAAAAACTCTCTGTTCTGCCTGCCAAATAACAACCCTATCCTTCGCAAATTTACCTGTTTTGCCAAGTTTGACTTTTCCTGAAGTTTTTAGTATAATAACTCCATTATGCAAAGCAGGATAATAATTGATGTCGATAAGGACAGGGATGCCCAAATACTGCTGATAGGACAGGGCGATGATACTATTGTCGACACTTCCGGTACCGGAATTAAGTTTCACACCAGCAAAAATATTCCTCAGGCCGTTGCTGACGCCACGACCAATCAATTTGATGCCATAGCAATTATTCCGGGCGACATTGATAAAAATCTAATCACGGCTCTTAAGGGGCTTCGTCAGATTACTCCAAAATCAAAAATTTTTCTGCTTGTCCGGATATGGCAGGAACCCTGGGCTATCGAGATGATTACGCAATCCTCCAACGGCACAAAACTTCTGGACAATTATTATATCTGTCCGGCAGCATTTATCGTTAACAGGGACAGCCCCCAACAGTTAAAAGCCAATCCGTCTGATGACAAAATTGCCAGAGAGCAGGCTATGAAAATTGAAATTCTCGAAAAACTGGCTATGGAGGACGAACTTACCGGCGTTAAAAACAGAAGATTCGTCAGAGAATTTCTTCGCCAGATAATTGAGCACGCAAAGAAACAGTCATTACAGGTTACTCTGCTGACTTTCGACATCGACAACTTCAAGCAGTATAATGACCTTTACGGCCACCCTGTCGGCGATAATATACTCAAACAGGCCGCCGTTTTAATGCAGAAATGCTGCAGAAAACAGGATGTTGTCGGTAGAATCGGCGGCGATGAATTCGCCGTAGTCTTCTGGAACCTGCCGGCAGACAAATCGGTTGCATTCGATACCCTCTCGAAAAAAGAAAGAAGGCGTCTCGAAAGCGGACATCCCACGCAGGTAATAAACATCTGTGAAAGATTTAGAAACGAGCTTAATAAAACCGACCTTCCCGCACTCGGCGCGGGAGGCAAAGGAATTCTATCGATAAGCGGCGGACTGGCAGCGTATCCTCGCGACGGCTCAACCGTCCAGGAACTTTTTGAACGGGCAGATAACGCACTTCTGGAAGCAAAACGCAGCGGCAAAAACCGTGTCTATCTTATTGGTAATGAAAGTCACAAGCCGCAGCAGGCCTGATTAAAGCCGAACAGTTTCTGTCGGACTTGTAAGTTTATATCTGACGCCCCGCCATTTTATTGTCCTGCCGAATGAGGAAGACAAAATACAGAAAAACATCAGCCATGACCATAAAGGATTTCCGATAATATCGGCAATCGCCGCGACTTTCATCTTCGGCCAATCAGCAGGAAAAATTCTCGATATCATATTTTGCCGAAATATACCTCGCAAAAACTGCGCTGCAAAAAACAAAAAAGACACTATCAGGAAAAAATACCATTTATCATTGCCTTTGCTCCACAAATAAAGAGCGACTCCCGCAAAGCCCCACAGCCCCAGAATGGAATAAAGGCAGCTAAGAAAGCCGAACCACCATACCCCAGGAGATGTTACACGTGTGATAATAAACTGACGCCTGGCAAATTCAAAAAAACTCGGCCAGCTAACCTGTTCATAAGAAGCCACAAAACAGGCCGGCACAAATGTTACTTTGAGGCCGCTTTTTTTTATCATCCTGCTTAATGTTAAATCATCGCTAATCGCTTTTTGCCATATCTTGTCCATCCCAAGTCTTTTAAAAACATCTACCTTAACAGCCATAGAACCGCCCCAGGCCTGGTTGAATCTCGTCACGCCAAGAAGCTGTGCGACTTTTGCATTGAGGACAGACAAAGCAAGAGTTGCTAAATTATTTTTCATAGGAATAAACCAGCGATATCCGCTTGCAACGCCGTTATATACCTTTCGCAGTGAATAAACAAGTTCACCAAGCCAATTAACGCGAACACAGGCGTCGGAATCGGCAAACGCGAATATCTCTACATCTTTTTCAACATTTTCACATGCGTAAAGAAGATTATGCAGCTTCTGGCTGCCCTGGTTTTCCACTCCTGCTACCAGAACTCTCGTATTAAACGCCTTTGTTCGCCCCTTATACTTGTCTTTAAGAGCGAGCAGATGACTGTAGGCAGGGTCTTCGCTGCTTTCGGTTACGAATATTATTTCGTAATTGTTGTAATCCAACTCATAAAAAGAGCTGATATTCTTTTCAAAAGCCGTATCTATCCCTTTGCACGGGATAATCAGCGAAGTTCTGGGGCGATATAACTCATGATTTTTATTGAACTTCCTTATAACATACATATAGTTGCAAAAAACATGATCCATAAACATAATCTGTGCCACTATTGCAGCTATTGCTATCGCGTATAATAACGTCATATCCTGCTAATCCTTTAGTAAATACTCGCTATCGGCACAAGCGAAACAATCAGTTTCTCTATCGTATATTGAGAACCAAGGTCGAAATGCAGAAGATGGCCATGATTATGCTGTGAGTCGATAATAATCAAATTTTCATTATTGCTCATCCACCCTGCTTCCTGCACCTGATGGCCGAGCACAAACAAATCAACGTCGAGCTTTTGCGCCAAAAATTTAAAAGTTTCCGGGTTATGCACTCTGCCCCATGTCAAAAGATAAGCCGAATTTGGCCTTACTATATCGCTGATTTTCAGTTGTCTGTCAAAAATTGTAAAATCGAATTTTTCAATCATCCTGTCCGAAGGCAGGGAATGAGATATCCAAATTCTGTTGGGGCTCCTAACAGCAAGCGGCTGAGAGAAAAGAAACCGTTCAATTGCACTTTCCACCGCTTTGAAATCGCTGCCGAATCGCCGATGCATTGCCGCCCGCATAGACGCGTTCATCTCTTTGCCGTTTTTCATAACATCGCTGTTGCTTATAAAAGCAGTATCGTGGTTTGCAAGGATGATATGAACCCTATCGGGGTATTGTGTCTTGAGCCTGGCGACATCGGCCAAAAGCTCATAAGAAAGGCAGCCGCCCTGCTTATCCTCCGGGCCGCCGTGAATTATCTCCTGCAGTATCAGGTGCCTGTCGGGATTTTTTTCAAGATTTGTATATGATATTACCCGCTCGAAATTACGCCTGTGACCATGAATATCGCCGGCAACTATCACATCACCCTCCTGCGGCAAAACTATCATATTGGCCTTGCGATATTTATCCTGCTGATTGGCCAGGATTCCAGCTTCGAGCAGTTTTATAAATTCTTCCGCCATTATTGATTGCTCAGTTTTTTGGCAAAGACACTGTGAATCAAAAGGTCGAGTCTCGATATAACATCATCCATTGAGGCCGGACGTCTCAGGGGTTCTTCCTTTACACAGTCCATAACAAGGTTTGAAACGCCAATCGGTATCCTGGAATGCATTTCGTGCGGCGATGAAAACTTCCTCTGTCCCATAAACGCTGATATATCGTTAGCCTGCGGAATCAGGGTCGGCACATTTTTGCCGGTAAGCGCCCAGAACATCGTCGCCCCAAGATTAAAAATGTCCGTTCGCTGGTCGAGATGCTTTCTTTTTACCTGCTCCGGAGCGATATAATCCGGAGTGCCCTGAATACGGGGCTTCATCGTTCCGATTTTACACCCCTGACCGAGGTCTATTATTTTGATTGCGCCGGCTTCGCTTATAAGAATATTGTTGGGCTTAATATCGCAATGAATGTAGCCCTGCTGATGCATAGCATTAAGTCCATCGGCTACCATACGAAAAACCAGCAGTACATCTCCAAGGCCCAATGACTTTGACCTTTCGAGGGATTCGCCCTCAAACATCTCCATCGAAAGTAATACCTCTTTGACCTTGAGTGCCCTGCGGATTTTGATTAGCTTATGGCATTTTCGCAGATATGGATGATTCAGTTCCTGTGATACCTTATATTCATTTACAATCTGCTCGAATATTCGACTGTCTTCTTCTTTTTCATAAACGGCCCGCTTAAGAGCTACAGTATCGCCGCTTTCCTCGTCACGCGCAAGGAATATCGTGCTTCTGGCTCCGGTGCCAAGCTTTTTTATTATCGTAAAACCTTCTAATTCGAATCTGTCAGCAGCCATAAGCTAATATTATAACAATTTAACTAATTTGTAAAACAAACTTTATGTAAACAAAAATCAGCAAGAAATCTTCCCGGACCGGCAACATAAAGAGGTAAACAAATAATATGGTTTTCTCTAAACTCCCCGAGTAGGATTCGAACCTACGACCTAGCGGTTAACAGCCGCTCGCTCTACCAGTTGAGCTATCGGGGAAAAGGCTCAAACGCTTGATTATTGCATTTTTCTGGTTTTCTGTCAAGAGTAAAAGACATCTTCTCACCCCTGCAAAAACCCAAAAAGACCACCCTCTATAACGAAAAGCCACATCTGCTATTTATAAATTTGCAGCTTCCAGAGCTATATTTTCAGCGGCTCGCACCGATTAAAGCACGAGCCGCCGATTAATCACATAATTTAGGTGTAAGCCAGCTTAATCGCGTGAAGGACGGCCTTCGCCTCTGCCTCTGTATCCGCCGCCACCACCGCCACCGCCATAACCACCACCACCGCCGCCGCCGAAACCGCCGCGTCTTGGGCCTCTGCCACCGCCGCCGCCTCTGCTGTCCCGGGCGCCTCGGTCATGAGCTTCATTTACCTTCATTGCCCTGCCGCCAAGATCCTTGCCGTCAAGCCCTGTAAGGGCTGCCGTTGCCTGATCCTTGGATGGCATCTCAACAAAACCGAATCCTCTTGGCTCGCCAGTGAGCTTATCCTTTATAATGGATACGGTCTTAACCTCACCAAAAGCCTCAAAAGCCTGCTTCAATTGGTCTTCTGTTACATCCCTTGACAAATTTCCTACATAAATATTCATCTGAAAATCCTTAAATAAAAATAGTTTTGCAGCTTGGGCTGCTTCCGTTTTATGTTAGTCCTTATGCATTCCAAATCATAAAAACATATTCCGTTAAATGATGCAAAATAAGAGATGATGGCAGTTGGGTCTGACTTCTATTAAACCTCGATAATTCTTTCATCGGCCTATTACGCAAGCACTTTCTATATATTAATTTACTCCTGTAATATTACCTGCGCAAACCTTTAATAGCAACAAACATTTACTTATTCTCTTTTTTTTGATTTTGCTTACCCCTTACAAACAGATAACTTATTATCAGACAAAGAGTTATGTGGCCTCTATGGATTAAAATACCGTTTGTCTATTTTGAGCCAGTTATTGGCAAATGCCGCAAAATCCAGATAATTCACTATATTATTACTATCGTGAACTATATCCGTTTCGGCCCCGGCAGTCAGCCATTCAATCGCTATCCGATTCAAATCCTTTTCGTCTACAATATAATCTATATTAAAATCGCCCGTTATTGGCTCCAAAAGTTCGAATGCCAAACTGTATGTCCGGCTTTTCGTGGTTGTATTATGCAATGATACTGTATAATTCCCGTCCGCCGGCAAAAGCATATCTATTTTTTCGAGATTATCTTTAGTGTTGGTTTCAGAATAAATCGTATTTCCGCAGGGGTCTTTGACAGTTAAATCGATATTAAACAGCGGCGTGTCAACGCTGTAAATTCCGGTTGATTTGTTATAATTAATTTTACGATTCCAGGTAACAGTCAAAACCAGCCGTTTATTTTTTTTGCCTCTAATAATATAAGTGTGTGTTGCGGAACTCATCGTATCGTATGCCCATCCTTTGGGTGAGTTTACTATTGTACTTTTGCTTATTTTCCCCGCTGAAAGCGTCTGATACGCCCGCAACGCATCAATTCTTCCGTAACCTCTTTGTTCATTCCATACATTTGCGGGATTAGCAGGATATGTTGGTGTTCCATCTCTTTTTAGAATATTCCCAAATGCTGAATTTACGATAACTGCCTTTATAACTGTATTATGGCCGTCATCCGCCTCTGCCGATTGGTTTGCGTATTGTAATAGTAATGCCGCAACTCCCGCCGTATGCGGTATCGCCCAGCTTGTTGCGCCGTCGGAATAGCCTGTGTTCCACCAATTTGGGTCTCCATTATTATAGCCTGGAACAACCTGATTTGTCGAAGGAGCCATTACATCAGGTTTGCGCCGTCCATCAGATGTCGGACCATCATTGGTTGCGTCTCCTGTTATTTGATAATTATCTGTTTGTGTTTCAGCAAGACCGCCGGTTGTTATTCCATTATATGCATCGCCAAGAACAGTTATTTTCGTGCCTGTATTTCCCGCTGCAACCGAAAACGTAACATCACATATATCTGCATAATAATCGTATGTCTCTGTCTCTTGTGTTTGTCCATTGGCATTTGCATCGTACTCGAAACCAGTTACTATTACTTTACATTCTCGCGTTTCTATTAATTCTTTTACTATCTTCTGTAATGAAGTGCCTGTACTTGAACCCAGCCTATAACAATAAACATTGGCATCTGGGCAAACACCTATATCATTTAAATGGTCCGGCGATTGTCCCTGGCTTATCATTATTCCTGCCAGTACCGTGTCATGCCATCCGTTGACGACGTCAGTGTTAACATTTTCTACGTGAACTATTCCGTTTGAATCTCGAAATGCATTATGTTCGACAAACACATTTTGGATTGAAACAAAACCGATATTTACCCCTTTACCTCTAATTCCCAAAGAATGGAGTGCCTGTGCATTTGAGCCATTTGCCCCCGTTGAACCCTGCAGAGCATAAGCTGCACCGCAGATAAACAGTATCAGCAGTAGTATTATCGGACTGATAGTTTGCAAGTATAATCTTTTCAATGCCTCACTCCTTGGGAAAGATTATAGCAGAAAACCCCTAAAAAATCAATGAATTTAGGGGTTGTTTAGGTGCTATTTTGAATTCTTTTGTTCTATTGCCCTGGCTGTTTGAGTTCTTCTGCCTTTGGAAGGTCTTTTAAGTCGCTTAATCCGAACACTTCGAGAAATTTTTTGGTCGTCCCGTAAAGCAGCGGCCTGCCCAGAACTTCCGCCTTGCCGACAATCTTAACAAGGCCTTTATACATAAGCGAGCGAACCATTTCGCCGCACGCGACGCCGCGAATTGACTCTATATCCGCCCGAATTATCGGCTGCTTATATGCGATAATCGCAAGCGTCTCCAGCGCCGCTGGACTCAGCTTGTTATCAGCCCGCTGACGAAGAAGATTTTTGAGCCAGTTATTATATTCAGGCAGCGTCATCATCTGATAGCCGCCGGCGATTTCTTCTATTCTAAACGCCCTGCCGCTCTGCTGATATTGCTGATTCAGGGTTTCAATGCATTTCTTGACCTGTTTTACGCCGCCATTAAACTCAGCAATATTTACAAGTCTGTCCGCCGACAACGGCTCATCGCTGGCAAAAAGTATCGCCTCAATCACCGACTCCGTTGTGATTTCTGGATTTACCTCTTGTGCTGCCGCAGATTCTTCATTAACCTGCGCCGGCTCCTGATTTTCCTGTTCAACTTCCTGCTGAAATTCTTCCGTCATATCTACTTATCCTGATTAAATCTTTCCGTTAATCCGCGAGTAAGTGTTTTAAAATAAAACTCACCCTTTTAATCGCGGGATTTTTTTTACTACCCTTTAAGGGTATCCATTCAAAGGGGTCTTTGTCTTTCTTACTGATGATGATTTTAACAGGTTTTAAATCTTTTTGTAGTTCTTTTGCAACTTTTTTAAGAATAAATCTTTCCGATACCGTATGGCTCAAACAGACGACCGTAACCCCCGCTTCCTGGGCCGCAATGGCCTGATGATGCTTGATTTCGCCGGTTAAATAAAGGTCGCATTTCTCAGCAATTACGTTCATTATCAGCTTGCCGCACGACCCGGCACAAACCGCCGCCTTTTTTACTATCCGGTTTTTATTTCCGACAATTCCCGAGACTTTAGCGCCGGTAACCTGTCTTATTTTTTTAAGTATTGCACTCAACTGCACAGGTTTTTCAAGGAATCCTATCCGTCCAAGCCCGATTTTATCTTCGAAATCATATAATTTTATCACATCGAACGCCGGCATCTCATAAGGATGCGCAGCCCTCATCGCTTTTACGCAATCGGCAACCTTCTCGGCAGGAACAATAGATTCGAATTTAATTTCTTCGACATTTTCAAACTCTCCCTTTTTGCCGATTGCAGGTTTCGCGCCTTCGAGCGGAACAAATGTTCCAAGACCTGCCGTACTGAAACTGCAATGACTGTAATTTCCTATCGACCCTGCCCCTGCTCTAAAAATAGCGTCGGCAACTTTCTGAAGCGATTTGACAGGAACAAAAATCACGAGTTTATAATTATTTTGCCCGCCCTGAACAAAATCGCCTACCGGCTCAGCATTTTTTATCCCGACAATTTCCGCAAGTCCGTCATTTACCCCGCCGCTAACCGCGTCAAGTGCCGTATGTATCGAATAAACACTTATTCCGTTTGCAACAAGTTCATAAACAACCGAATCTTTCGCGACACTCTTTATGCCGTCCCAGATTACCGGATGATAACTAATGATGAAATTACAGCCCGCCTGTTTCGCTTCTTTTACTACGTCATTGGTTATATCAATCGTCAGCAGGATTTTCTTAACCGTCGAATTGCCGTCGCCGACAAGCAAGCCGGTATTATCCCATTCTTGCGCCAGTTTTCTCGGCGCAATCTTCTCGATTTTGTCTATGCAATCCTTAACCTTTATCATTCTGCACCTCTTTATTAAAATGTTCAGTATAAAGAGCCATTATTTTTTTCGTAATTACTCCCGGCTTTGAATTTCCTACATTATGCGATTCAACTGCCACCACCGGCATTACCTGCATTATAACATTAGTTATAAAAACTTCATCTGCTCCGAGCAAATCATCTATTGTAAGCTCTTTTTCTTCTGCCTTTATCAAATTTCTGCCGGCAACTTCCAAAACCGTCTTTCTCGCAATCCCCGGCAATATCCCTGTTTTCAATGATGGCGTCAATAGAGCCGAATCTTTCACAAGAAATATATTACTGATGCACGCCTCGGCAAGTCTGCCGTCAACTGTGAACCATATCGCCTCAGCCGCACGTTTCTGATGTGCGACTGCCAAAGCCGATATCCTCGAAAAATAGCTTGTCGTCTTATGGCCCGTAAGAACATCCGCCGGGTTTTGCCTGTAAGAGTTTAATACAGCTATTATTCCCTTATCGTAATATTCTTTCGGATAAGGCTCGAAATTCACCGCCGTTACAAGCAGCGTCGGCTCGGCTTTTTCCGCGTTTATCGCTCCGCTGGTCGCTGTCAGCCGGATTCTCGCTTCTTTTAGTTCATTGGCATTTAAAGTCTGGTAAATCGCGTCAGCGACAAATTGTTTATCGCCTCGAAGATTGATTTTAAGTTTTTCGCTGCTGGAAAAAAGCCTGTCCAAATGTGCATCGAGTGCAAATACTACTCCGTTTGACGCCCGTATAGTTTCAAACAGCCCCGCCCCATACAAAAACCCCGCGTCCGCACTGCTTATTTGCGCCGCAGAGCTTTCTACAATCTCATTATTTAAAAAAACTTTATTCATATTTCCGCCACAGAGACTTTCCTATTATAGCCACAGAGTTCACAGAGAACACAGAGATAAATACTATAAATAATTTCTTAAAAGTTTCAAACAATCCATGTCTTCAATTATTATCTCATATAAGCCCTTCTTCATTTTTATTTCTGGTTCAGGCTTTAGCCCTGCCCATACTCTGCTATGAATCTTTTCTCTTTCTTTTTGTTCTAAACCAAGACCTGTACCATAGATTTTTGCGCCAAGGGAAATTATCTGAGGTAATCCCAATATATCCATATTTTCCTCCGCATAACCAAAACCGAGGAAAAATATTTTATTAGCTTCTGCAATTAGTTTTTTTGCTTCAGCTAATTGAGGATTTTGTTTTTCTTCATATATCGTTCTCAAATTTTGAGAAGTGCCTTGTAAAATTCGTTCTGAAATCGGAGTTTTATATTTAACTCCGTTTTTGATATTCTGCCATTCCAAAGGAGCTATAGAACCATATACATGAATGATTTTAAGTTGATTTAATATCTGTATGATTTCCTGCTCTGGAACTTCGGCAAAAGAATCGCGAAGGCTTTCATAAAAAAACTGTTCCAACGACCTGTCATAATTAAATGTTATGAAAGAAATGTTGTTTTCAGAAAACTTGTTTAAATCTTTTTTATATACAATGCCTTCTCTCATTTTCTTAAATACATGAGAGTACCAGTCTTGGTTCCTAATTTGAGACTGTTCTCGAAAATGGCTGTTTATCTCGGCTGTCAAAATCTTATAAGCTATGATATATTTACCTATTTCTGCTAATGTAGGGTTCCCAGCTAAAAATAAATCGATAGATTCAGTAGCGTTAAAAAACTTATCAATGAAATTATTAATAAGCCAGCGTTTTGCGTCTCTATCTGGCGGGTTTTGCCAGTTCGCTTTTACATATTCTAAATATTCTGCTTTAAATGCGAGGCAAATTTCCTCACGTAGTTTAGCGCTGGAAGGAAATCCATAAGGACAGCTTGCTCCTGCACCGATTATAAAAACTGTTTTTTCTTTAATCATTTTATTTCTCTGTGTTCTCTGTGAGCTCTGTGGCTAATTTTCGTCGTTTTTTAACCGATAACCAAACCGAAACCCTGACACGCGACGTTACCGATACCTACACCGAAAACGAAAACTCAAATCTTCATTCTTCAATTTTCAATCTTCAATTAAAAAACCTTTCTCTATCGCAGATTAACTGCCTTTATTCCTGCCAATAAAGCTTTTGCTTTTATAAGCGTTTCGTTCCATTCGGATTGCGCAACGGAGTCGGCAACGATTCCGCCGCCGGTCTGGGCAAAAGCTAAACGGTCCTTTATGATAATTGTTCTTATCGCGATATTCAAGCACGCATTACCTTTTAAATCTATCCAGCCGATAGACCCTGTATAAAGCCCTCTGGCCGTCGGTTCGAGGGCATTTATTATCTTCAGTGCGCTTATTTTCGGAGCGCCGCTAATCGACCCGCCGGGAAAAATGGCTTTGAGGCAATCGACAAAATCAATTTCCTCTTTGAGTCGGCCTTGTATCGTAGAAACCGCATGATAAACCGTAGCAAAAGCCTCAATACCGCGTCTTTCGCAAACCCTGATTGTTCCGGGGCGGCAAATCCTGCCCAAATCGTTCCGCTCAAGGTCGATTATCATATCCAGCTCTGCTTTTTCTTTTTCATTGCCGATAAGTTCAGCATAATTTTTCTCATCGATAGTTTCATTGAGTGTTCTCGGCCTTGTCCCTTTAATCGGGCAGGTTGTAATCGTGCTGTTGTTTATATTTATAAATAACTCCGGCGATGCGCTGACAATCTGGAAATCGCCTGCGTCGATATATGCAGAATAAGGACTGGGATTGAATTTATTTTGCCACAAAAAAAGCTTATAAGGCTCTGAGTTAAAATCGGCGCTGAACCGCTGAGAAAAATTTATCTGGTAAACATCGCCATCATAAATATATCTTTTTGTCTTCGCAATCGCTTCAAGATAGTAGTCTTTAGTCATATTGGATTTAAACGTCTCTTTTGTCATTTCGAGCGGAGCGCAGCGCAGTCGAGAAATCTGTTTAAATTTTTCAATATTTCCCGCTTTATTTAAAATATCTTCAAGCTGGTTTATTTTTTTATCGCCGTCATCGGAAAATTCTATCGCGAAAAGATGGAAACAGTTTTCCAGATGGTCGAAACAAATCACCTTGTCATAAAAACAAAGTCGAATTAGCGGCAATCCAATATCATCTGCCTCGCAGGGCACATCTTCGATAAACCTGCCGAGGTCATAGCTGAAAAAACCGATCCATCCGCCCGTAAAAACCCCATCTAACCCCTTTTCAAGGCAATATTTACTTAAAACCTTTTTCAATTTATCAAAAGGTTTTTCTTCATTGCTGAAAAACTCAAAAATCTCCACAGGTTCCGCGGCAAAATAGCTATATCGGTTTCTTTGGGAATCAAGTTCTGCCCCGCCGAGGATTGAAGGATTGGAAAGAGTTGAATAATATTGGATTAAATTCTGAAGTTTAACATTTGCCTGGACTTTTTTAAAAACCAGCCGGCAATATATCTTCCCCTCTGTAAGCGGTGCTTGCCTCGCCGAAGCCTTGCAAAATATGTCCGCCTTGGGCGGTTCCTTATTCGACGTTGGATGTTCGATGTTCAATGTTGAACGTTCGTGAAAATTTTCAATCTTCAATCTTCAATTTTCAATCTTACAGGCTTTCAAGTCTCAGTTTTTTATCGTATTCAACCAATCCTGCGACAATCACCTCCATATCACCGGCCATAATTTTGTCGAGATTATAAAGCGATAGATTAATGCGGTGGTCGGTAACGCGGTTTTGCGGATAATTATATGTCCTGATTTTTTCCGACCGGTCGCCGGAGCCTATCATTGTCTTTCGCGTTTTTTCGCGCTTTGCATCTTCAATACTCCGGTAATGCTCATAAACTCTGCTTCGCAGCAGCCGCCACGCCTTGGCCCTGTTTTTATGCTGGCTTCTGTCCTCGCGCATATTTACCGTTATGCCTGTGGGAGTATGTTCAAGTTTCACCGCACTGTTTATTTTATTAACAGCCTGTCCGCCGGGCCCGCCTGCCCTGCTGACAAATTCATTTACATCAGCCGGATTTATATATATATCCACTTCCTCCGGCTCAGGAAGAACGGCAACCGTAACGGCCGATGTATGCACTCTGCCCTGTGTTTCGGTTTGGGGCACGCGCTGAACGCGGTGTCCGCCGCCTTCGTAGCCCAGATGTGTCCAAACGCCCGGCCCTTTTACGTTGAATATAACTTCGCGAAACCCGCCAAGCTCACTTGAACTGAAGTCCATAAGCTCAAGTTTCCACTTTTGCTTTTCGATGTAGTGAATATACATATTATATAAATCGCGAGCGAACAGCGCCGCCTCGTCTCCGCCGGTGCCTGCCCGTATTTCCACTATGACAGAGCCCACCGCTTCATCGTCGGACATCACAAGAGAATCTTTTATCTGCTCTAACTGCTGCGTTTTTTCCTCTTCGAGTCTTTTTATTTCTTCTGTCGCCAGCTGTTTGAATTCCTCTTCTGTGCTCGCGTCGCTGAGCATCGTCTGGGACTGCTCGATTTCTGAAACGAGTTTTTTATAATTGCGGTATCTTGTAACAACAGATTTGAGTTTGCCCATCTCTTTGGATATCGCGATGACCTTATTCGAATCCATATTTACAGCAGGGTCGTTAAGCTGCGCCTCAAGCTCAGCGAATCGGCCGTCGATTTCCGCAAGTTTTTTCAGTACTGCTGTATTTGTATCACTCATATTTTCAATTTCTTATATACAGTGTTAATCCGTGTAAATCCGTGTCTGAAATCGCCGTGTTAATCCGCGTCGGTATAAAAAAATTACGCTGCCGGAGCATAATCTGTTTGATTAAGTCCAACAGCGTAAGTTGTCAACTAAAATAAGCTACTTTTCCTTGCCTTTTGGTCCCTTGTCGTCTTTTTGCGCCTTGTCCATATAGCCCGTGCCGTATTTCTTCTGGAACCGTTCGATTCTTCCTGCGGTATCGACAAATTTCTGTTTGCCGGTGAAGAACGGATGGCACATCGAGCAAATGTCGGCGTGGATTTCCTTGGCCGTACTGCGGGTCTCAAACGTATTTCCGCAGCCGCATTTTACCTTTGCAACCTGATATTTTGGATGTATGTCTTTTTTCATATCTTTCACCTTAAAATCTAAAGCGCAGTATTATACCTGCTTTTTTAAACAATGCAAGAGTTCTTTTTTCCACTCTTTTCGCCAAAAAAGTTAACAGCTTGTCAAAACCTCTTTTTTGGCTTATACTTACACCAAATGTCTTGAAAGGATGAACAATGAATCCAAAATTAATAATCGTCGGTGCTGGAGGCAGAATGGGCAGAAGAATCACCGCTCTGGCCCTTGAATCTAAAAAATTTGACATAATCGGCACCATTGAAGATAAAACTTGTCCCGAAATCGGCAAAGATTTGGAGCACACCGGCTTAAAAATCACCTCCGAATTTCCGGCTGGCGCAAACATCGTCATAGACTTTTCGCTCCCCGCCGCTTTTGACGGTACGCTCAATTATTGTCTGAAAAATAATTGCTCCCTTGTGATGGGCACAACCGGCTTGTCTTCCGAGCAGATTAAAAAAATAGATGACGCCGCTAAAAAAATCCCCGTTATCCAGGCGACAAATATGAGTGTCGGAATGAATCTTCTGTTCGAAACAGTCGGCCAGGTCGCTAAAAAACTCGGCGATGATTATGATATCGAAATCGTCGAAGCCCATCATCGCTTCAAAAAAGATTCGCCCAGCGGCTCTGCTATGACGCTTGCCGAAAAAATCGCAGCGGCAACAAACAAAAAATTTCCTGATTGCCTCGACATCGGCAGAAAAGGCAAAGAAGCTCTGCGGAAAAAAGGCACGATAGGTATGCAGGCGATTCGTCTCGGCGACACCGTTGGCGAACATTCCGTTATGTTCGGCACTTTAGGCGAGACTGTAACAATTTCTCACAGCGCCCACAGCAGAGATACTTTCGCCGCAGGTGCAATAAAAGCAGCGCAATGGCTTGTCGGCAAAAAACCGGCAAGATATTCAATGGCTGACGTCCTCGGCCTTAAATAGCCTACCTGCCCAGTAACGCCAGTGCAATCGTAACGCCGTTGAAGAGGAAATGAATAAAAATCGGCCGCAGCAGTGATCCGCTCTTCTCGTATGCGTATCCCATCGCCGCCGACAACACGAAAATCGCTGGAAAATGCATTCCCGGATGAAGCGCCGAAAAAAGAATCGACGCGATTAATATGCTCATCCACGGCCCATAGTTGATATTCCGCAGATAGCTTTGCAGCAGTCCCCTGAAAACAAGCTCCTCAAAAATCGGCGTTAACACCACCGCGAAAAAAATCATCAGAATCCTCAAACTTAACTGGCTATTCTCAAGAAGAACCGCCAGTCCTTCGTTTCGTTCAATTTCAAACCCCGGCCCGACAATCGCCTTGCCGACAAACAGAACCACGTAAAGCAATGCCATCACCGCCGGCCAAACCACAATAAAAATTCCCGCCGCCGCCGTAATATCAGAAAAAATCTTTCTGAACCGAATCCCGAATCCCCTCAAACCCTCTTCAAAATATCTTTTTGCTATTTTAAGGATAAGAAGCATTACAAGAATTTCTATTGCGATAAAACCCGAATAAATTACAAACTTTTGCTGCCATTCGGCTATGCTCGGCAGAAGATTTTCCATAACATGAGATGAAAAAGCCGTCAACATAAGCCAGCCGAACATAATCGTAAAAGGCAGGTAATCCGGCATTGAATTTCGTCTGTATTCCGCCCCATCGAGTGCCCTTGTCCCAAAATCGGTATTTATCAGCCACCTGACAAGCAAAACTGCCGCGGCCGATAAAAAAACTAATTCCCCCGCCGAGAATCCCTCCGCCGTTTGTGCCGCACTGCCCAAAATAATCGAAAAAATCATAAAACATCCTGACTTTAGTTGCATTAACCGCCTTTTTGTATTAGATTATCCTTTTCTTTTCAAGGAATTTATATGGCTCTCGATATTTTTAAAATTACAGGCCCCACCACGCTGGCCGGCACTGTTAAAATCAGCGGTTCAAAAAACGCTGCTTTACCTATAATGGCCTCAGCGATTCTCGCCCCCGGCAAAAGTGTTTTCTCCGGCATTCCTAATCTCAGCGATATACAAGTTATGTGCTTTCTGATGGAATCTCTCGGCTGCAAAACCCAAACTGCAAATGGAAAAATCTCCATTGACTCAACGGTTATCGACAAGCCTTTCGGCGATTATGAAATCGTCCGCAAAATGCGCGCCGGCATTTGCATCCTCGGCCCCTTACTCGCCCGCTGCGGCAAAGCAGAAGTCTCAATGCCCGGCGGCTGTGCCATCGGTTACAGACCCGTTGACATTCACCTTCGCGGCCTGAAGGAACTCGGCGCAAAAATCGAGCTCAAAAACGGATACATCGTCGCCAACGCCAACGGCGGACTCAAAGGAGCAAATATTTTCCTCGGCGGCGCTTTCGGCTCAAGCGTTCTTGCTACTGCAAATATTCTTTGCGCAGCGGTTATGGCCAAAGGTAAAACCGTTATCGAATACGCCGCTTGCGAACCGGAAATAACAGACCTTGCGAATTGCCTCGTCAAAATGGGCGCAAAAATCTCCGGCATCGGCTCGCCTCAATTAACAATCCACGGCGTAAAAAATTTAAACCCCGTCGAATACACCGTCATACCTGACAGGATTGAGGCCGGCACTTTTCTCGCCGCCGCCGCTATAACAAAAGGAAAACTGAAATTGACGAACTGTCGCCTCGAACACCTGATGGCGGTTGTCGATAAGCTCAGAAGTATGAACGTCGTCGTCGAAGAATCCGCCGACGGTTGCGAAGTCGCCGCTATCGCCCAAATCGAGCCGACCGACATCACCACTCTTCCCTATCCCGGCTTCCCAACCGACCTCCAGGCCCAGTTTATGGCCGCTTTATGCCTCGCAAAAGGAAACAGCGTAATAACAGAAAAAATCTTCCCCGACAGATTTATGCACGTCGCCGAACTTAGCAGAATGGCCGCCAACCTCCGCAAGGAAGGCCCGCACGTCATCGTCTCCGGCGTCGAAAAACTCATTTCCGCCCCGGTTATGGCTTCAGATTTGCGTGCTTCAGCCGCTCTCGTTCTCGCCGCAATTGCCGCGCACGGCGAAACAATTATAAACCGCGTCTATCACATCGACAGAGGTTACGAAAGAATTGAAGAAAAACTCAATGCCGTCGGCGCCAATATCCAGCGACAGGCAACTTAAATCAGATTTCTACACCACAGCCACAGCGTCTTGAAAAAGCATATTGCCTCGTAGTCCTGGGTTTTCATACTCAGCACATATTTACCGACTCCGATTTGCCCCAGCACATAAATTCCAGCTGCAAATTGTCCTATCGCGATTGGCGATATCGCCGCCTGCCCCGCCGAAAATATTCCCGCGATACTCAACTGCCCCAATGCAAAAACTATTGCCAGCGAAAGCTGTCCGATTGCGATTATTCCTGCCGCAACCTGCCCGATTGCTATTATCCCCACCGCTTTTCTGCCGACCGCGATAACACCCTTCGCCCACAGTCTTTTGCCCGTTTCAGGATTTATCCCCATCGTGATATGAATTATCGGCAGAACACCAATTTTCCAATGGCTCGTGAACTCCCGAAACAGCATTCCGCTTTCATAGAGATACTTGCGCGTTACGCCCAATGCGTTTTGACTGATAACATAATCCGGCTGCTGATTCAGTAAATTGCCCATAATTACCGTCCCGTCGTCTAATCGACGACTTTTTTCCTGTAAAGTTTTGATTCGAGCGATTTCACAAAACCCGTCCAGTTCGACTCGCCCGGCTCGTTTTCAATCTTTTCTGTAACCTGGTTAATCTTGGCGTCGATATTGTCAAGATAACTTATCAAAAACGCTTCTGCCGTCATCGGCAGTTTCGGCGAACCAAATTCATATTGCCCGTGATGAGAAAGAATTATATGTTCCAGGCTTTCGAGTATCTCTTTATCGACCTCAATCGCCGCCGCTTTTTCCTCTACCATATTAATTGTCAATGTAATATGCCCAAGCAGTTGTCCGCTGTCGGTATATCCGAACGCCATATCATAGGATAACTCTTCCGTCTTGCCCATATCGTGCAAAAAAATCCCCGCCAGCACAAGGTCGCTCTGAAGCTGCGGATAAAACGGCAGCATCGCCTTGGCCACATTCAGCATATTATGCGTATGCTCGAGCAGTCCGCCGATAAAGCTGTGATGGTTCGCCGTCCCGCCCGGCGCTTTGCAGAAATTCTTCATCAGTTCCTTGTCTTTAAGAAATTCGCCGACCAGCGCCTTCAAAAATGGATTTTTTATTTCAGAAACAATTTTCACTGTTTCTTCGAACATCTGCCGAATATCTTTTTGAGTCTGAGGCAGATAATCGTTGATGTCCACCTTCTCCGCCGGCACAGCCGTTATCCGGTCGCCGACGATTTGCATGGCATTCTGGTAAAGTTCGCTTCTGCCTTTGATATGAACGAATCCCTCTTTAGGCAGAGAATTACATAATTGTTCCGTCGCCTGCCATATTCTCCCGTTGACTCTGCCGGTCTTATCACTGACGAACATCGCGATATACATATCCCCGCGAGTTGTGCTGCGAAGTATCGGCTGGCTTATCATATAAACTCCGTCGATTGTCGCCCCAGCCTGAATTTCATTTATGAATATATGCGCCATATCTTCTCCGAAAAATATCATAAATCAATATAGCCAGAGAGGTAACGTAACGCAAGCAAAAGATTTCCTCTGCGGCTTAGCGCATTTGTATCTCTTAAAAATCTTCAATATTCATCCCGTTAGAAATTTTCCCGATGTAGATGGATAAGCTTTTATATTATAGACTCAAATACTCTGTAATTTCTAACGGGATTAATCTTCAATTTTTCAATCATTTCGTCCCATATAACCCTATTTAGCTACTTCAGAACCGCGATTTTAAAAATTTTCTAAAATTTCTTAATTTTGTTCGGTTTTTGTTAGGGTTCTTTGAACCCCTCTGTCGATATGACTCTTGCTAAAAAAAAGGAACTGAATATGGACAAAAACAAAAGACCTGTCCTCCGTAGCCTTAGCGAAGGAGGATTTAATAATGACAAAAATTTTCCAGTTTGCAGATTCGGTCCCGGCGGAGATTTTGTTCAGGATTATTGGCCCGACAAAACAGAATCACAGGCTCCTCGCCAACCGATTGGTTCGCTTTTAAAAGCCATCGCTAAAATGCTTGATGTCGTGATAAATGAGGAACTGCTGCAAGATTCCACAATTGAAAAAATAAATCTCGCCATTAACGGCGCACAATTAACCGCAGATTTGGAGAACGAAATTGACATCGATAAATCAATCTATGGTGAGCAAAGCCGAACCATTGAATCTGACGCCCCGCCAGTTGCAGGTCTTGAAGCTGATAGACAGCTACAGAAGGAACCGCTGCTATTCGATAACGCTTCAGGAACTGGCGCAATCGCTGGGCACAAGCCGACCGACGGCATTCGAGCACGTCGCGGGTCTAAAAGAAAAAGGTCTGCTTTCAGCGCACCCTGGCAAGGCTCGCTCTTTGAGTCTTACCCCCAAAGCGCAAAAGTTGCTTGAATCGCAAATTGATGCCGATGAGCCGGACACTATTCCACTGCTGGGTAGAGTCGCGGCAGGCCCGCCGATTGAAGCGATTGAAAATATTGAGCATATCTCTTTGCAATCCGAATTCGGTTCAAACGAAGATACTTTTGCCCTGAAAGTCCAGGGCGACAGTATGACCGGCGACGGCATTTTCGACGGCGATTACGTCGTCTGCAAAAAAGTCCAGACCGCACCGAATGGCAAAATCGTCGCCGCCATTGTCGATAGCGACAGCGCAACCGTAAAAAGGTTTTACAAAGAGGCCGACAGAATCCGTCTTGAGCCTTCAAACCCCGCTTACCAGCCCATTTACACGCAGAATTGCACGATTGCCGGCATCGTCGTCGGCCTGATGAGAAAAATTTAAAATCGCTTTTGCTTTCACGCGGCAGTGGTATAATAATGCTGTCTAACCATCGGTATAGACATTAAATTGGAAAGGAGTGTCTATGGAACCAAAGGATTTAGGAAAGTCTTCGACAGGTATGCAGCCCAATGTCGCCGCTTTACTCTGCTATGTATTGGGTTGGATTACAGGCCTTATTTTCTTTCTCATCGAGAAGGAAAATAAATTCGTCCGTTTTCACGCCGCCCAGTCTTTGGTTGTTTTCGGCGCGTTAACTGTTTTGCAGATTGCGTTAGGAATTTTTTCAGGAATATTAGTCGCGATACACTTATACGTCCTGGTTCCTGTTTTTACTTTGCTTTATCCTCTTATAGGTTTAGTGGGTTTGATTCTTTGGATTATGCTTATGGTCAAGGCCTTTCAGGGCGAAATGTTCAAACTGCCCATCGCCGGCGATATGGCCGAAAAAATGTCCGAAAAAGCACCCGGATAAAGTACCTTAAATTCTTTGTGTCTTGGTGCCTTACCCGTCTTGAGCGAAGTCGAAAGAGTGGCTATAACCTATCGACAGCGAATTAACTGACGCGGGTCGTATCGAATTTGCGGTGCGATTGTTTTTAAATCGTTTAAAAATCTTTTGCCGTCCGTCCAGTATCCTGCCGTTGGCTTCAACTGGCTGCACCTTTCCAGAAAATATCCATTCAGAGCCGCCATCAACTGTTCGCGCAGATACTTGCTGGCCATCGACGCAAGACTCGTCGGCAGATAAATATCGTCCGCACCAACCGCGAAATCCAGTTTAACCGTCTTATACGATGTGCTAAGCTCGTAGCT
The DNA here is from genome assembly GCA_050014075.1 of Sedimentisphaerales bacterium. Classification (GTDB taxonomy): domain Bacteria; phylum Planctomycetota; class Phycisphaerae; order Sedimentisphaerales; family UBA12454; genus UBA12454. The sequence goes on from JBEKEA010000029.1 coordinate 25,487, forward strand.
GCTTGTATTGTCGTTTTCCTCCAGCACTTTAAGTTCCATCCCGCCGAACATCGTCATCAGCCCCTGGGCGTATCGCATCCTGCCGCCCTGGCGGTCGATTTTGAAATGATAATTGCGGTGCTGCGTGCCGTGAATTGTCTCATTGACAAGTTTGCAGACAATCTGAAATACAACGCTCGATTTATTTCTGATTTTTCCAATCAGCTCGTTAAAATATCCCGCATCGAGACAAAAGCTCTTTAACCCAATCAGCGCCATCCCGTTTTTTTCAAGATTTCTCTCCAGCGCCCCGGCCGAGATGGAAATCTCATCAGCGTTAAAATTTATTTTTTGCTGCCCGATATTTTTAAACCACGGGCTTTCGAGAATTTTTACTTTGCATTCAGGCCCCAGCGAATCGACAAGCTCCGCCACTGTGCCGGCAGTTTTACCAAGGCACTTCAGGCAGGACAATACTGTTTTCTCCAGATGTCTCGTTCCGATTGTCGGATTATACGCCTTTTTGCTGTCGCAAATGAGAAGCCTACCTGCCAGGTGTTTTTTATTTGATGCGATGCTCTCGCCGAGAAGCTGCCACATATCAGCCGGCGATTTATCGGAATTCTCCTCCGGCACACTGAAAGTCGCCGCCGAGACTACCAGCGGCCCAAGAATCGGTCCCAGTCCCGCCTCGTCAATGCCTACCACTACCGTATCTGCCAAAATCTCTTTCATCGCTTCCTTACCTGACCCCTTTCGCCTTTATCATAATTTTTCGCCTGCTGCGATTCAATTAAAATTTGCTTAATTACGCAAAGATTTCAAGGTTTTTCCTCTATTGCTCTTTATCCATTAAAAGTTATAATTCTTTCGATACTTTGGAGTTGAAATTATGCCACATTCAGCGGATTACGCTCTGCAGATTGCGATGCGGATGGAACGGCTCGGCCTGACTTTCTACGAGTCGATGGCCGCCGGCGCAGGCAACGCGCCGATAGCCGCCGTCGCGATTATGCTTGCCGAGCAGGAAAAGCATCACCTCTGGACCTTCGAGAAAATGTACCACTCTCTGCCCCTTGAGCAGTGCGGCCCGAAACTCACCGAAGACCAGATTACCGCAGCCGCAGGCAAATTTTACAAGTTAATCCTGCCTACTGCCGACGAAGTCCGCCAGGTCGCGCTCAGCGGCGATACTGCCAAAGCTCTGCAGATGGCGATGCAGATGGAAGCCGATTCTGTCGCCTTTTATTCCAATATGACCCCCGCCGTCAAATCGGACATTGCCGTCCTGCAAGCCATTATCGAAGAGGAAAAAAAGCATCTGGGTGTTCTCCACGGCTACCTCGACCACCTCGGCAAACCAGTTCCCAAAGCTGCCCGTTAATTGCTTGACTGCGGATTTTCTATCTAATACATTGTAAACTATGCCGGAATCAGCAAAAAAACCTCTTGTCATTCTCGTTTATCTTGCCCTTGCATTGAGTACTATCGCCGTGTATTGGCAGGTCCGCAATTTCAGCTTTATTAATTTTGATGATAATTATTACGTATATGAAAATCCCCACGTTCTAAACGGTCTGACCGCCGGCAATGTCATTTGGGCATTTACTACAGGTTTTGCCTCTTTCTGGCATCCATTAACCTGGCTTTCGCTTATGCTCGATTGTCAATTGTTCGGCCCCGATTCCCGTGGGTTTCATCTCGTAAATATTTTTTTGCACATTGTAAATACCTTGTTGCTCTTTACGGTTCTTAAAAAAATGACAGGCGCACTGTGGCAGAGCGCACTTGTCGCCGCAGCATTTGCACTTCATCCGATGCATGTAGAGTCTGTGGCGTGGATATCGGAACGCAAGGATGTCCTCAGCACTTTATTCTGGATTTTGGCTATCGCCGCTTATTATTACTATATTAAACGGCCGGGTGTTGGGCGTTATCTGCTGATACTGCTTGTTTTTGCGTTAGGTCTTATGACAAAACCAATGCTGGTTACTTTGCCGTTTGTATTTCTTCTGATAGACTATTGGCCTCTCTATCGTATAAAACATTTTGACTGGCAGGTTATTTATCGCCTGGTTTTTGAAAAAATTCCTTTTATTGTTCTTTCGATTGCTTCAAGTGTCATCGCCTTTCTTACTCAGCAAAGCAATAGTTCGATTTCGTCATTTGCCGCGATCCCTTTAAAGTTTCGCATCGGCAACGCCTTAATCTCTTATGTGGAATATATTGGAAAATTGTTTCGCCCGGTCCGGCTGGCTCCATTTTATCCTCACCCTGTTAAAAATGTCTCTGTTTTATACGCAGTAATTTCTGCCGCTGTTCTGTTGGCCATAACAATTCTTATCCTTCGATTCGCCAAAAATCGCAGATATCTTGTAACAGGCTGGTTCTGGTATCTTGGAACACTTATTCCCGTTATCGGCATTGTCCAGGTTGGAAGTTTCGCCATGGCCGACCGCTACACTTACATACCTTATATTGGCCTGTTTATTATTATTGCCTGGGGTCTGCCGAAACTTCTTGCCAAATTGCCGCATCAAAAAATCATCCTCGCCATCTCGATGCTGACCGCCTTGACGGCTCTTGGAATTTCTGCACAAAAACAGACAATGTATTGGAATAACAGCTTCACTCTCTTTTCGCACGCTCTCGAGGTTACAAATAATAACTATCTTGCTCACAATTGCCTCGGCCGGGAACTGCGCAAGCAGGACAAACTCGCTCTGGCGGTTGAACATTTTAACAAAGCTCTTCAAATCAAGCCTAACTATGCCAATGCGATGATTAGCCTCGGCTGCGTTTCAACTGACCGGGGCGATTTCATACAGGCGATTGATTATTTTCAAAAAGCCCTTCATTTAAAACCAGATTCCGCTGAAGCCCATACTAATCTCGGTATTGCTTTACAAAAATATGGCAGGTTTAATGATGCAATTATCCACATCAGACGTTCCCTCCAGATAGAACCGGACAATCCCGTAACAATAAATAATCTGGCCTGGCTTTTCGCTACCTGCCCTGACCCAAATTTTCGCAATCCGGCCCAAGCCATTAGTCTTGCTCAGCAGGCCTGCCGTGCTACCGCCTATGTCAACCCCGAATTGCTTGATACTCTCGCCGCTGCTTTCGCTTCAGCAGGCAGATTTGACGAGGCTGTCATAACCGCGCAAAAAGCTTTAAATCTGGCTAATGAAAATAATAAACAGATATTTGGGGCGATTAAAAGCCATCTGGATTTATACAAAGCTTCAAAGCCTTTAATCGAGAAACCCCAAATGTCGATTACTCCGGCTTTTTAATTTCTTGACTATACCTCGCTTCGGCAATATCATTTTAGAAAATGCAATACTTCTTATTTACGGGATAAGATTATGGAAAATCAAAACACCCAAAAAAAACTAATTTTTTCAGTTTTTCTTCTTTTCGCTATACTCCTGTGCTTGCCGCAATCCGACAGCTTCGCCAAAAAGAAAGCCCAGGAAACCGAAACTGCTCCTCAGCCGCCGCAGCTCGACAAAACCATCGGCGACCTTGCGGAGTTTATGGCTTTTTCTCCCATTCCCGTTAAAGGCATTGGTCTTGTCGTCGGCCTGCCGAACACAGGCTCGTCCGAATGTCCGCCCCTGATAAGAGATTATTTGCGCCAATATATCCTTACGCAGCTTGGCCCCAGAGACATCGCAAGTGCTGACGCGATGATTAGCAGTCTCGACACCGCCGTCGTTGTTGTCGAAGGCAATATCCCGCCCGGCGCTTCGAAGCATCAGGCTTTCGACGTCTCCGTAAGAGCGCTGCCTGGCACACAGACCACCTCTCTGCTCAACGGCAGACTTTACACTACCGACCTCAAATTCGTCGCTCAAATCGAAGAAGCCCTTAGAACCTCGAAAACTCTCGCAATTGCCGCAGGCCCGGTTTATATCGACAAACTTTCCGACCCTAATGCCGACCCGCGCAAAGGCGCCGTCCTCGGAGGCGGAAGAGTTATGGAAAACTACCAGTTTACCCTTTCTATTTTAAAACCGGATTACCCGACCGCTGCCATTATCAGAAATCACATTAATCAGCGTTTCGGCAAAGACATCGCTTCCGCTGTCTCGCCGCAGATTATTTATCTCTCTGTCCCCGCCGATTACAAAGACAAGAAAGAAAGATTCATTGAGCTTGTAAAGTCGCTTTACATCACCGATACCGCCGCCAATGAAAAAAAACATATTGACTGGCTCGTTGAAAATCTTAAAACCGCTTCCGACAAATCGAAATATCAAACCGGTCTCGAAGCCATCGGCAAAAACGCCGCCGACAAAATTCAGCCCCTTCTTGGCTCAAAAGACGACTCGACAAGATTCGCCGCCGCCAAATGTCTGCTTGTCATCGGCGACAACTCCGCCCTTAAACCGCTCAGGGATTTCGCGCAGGACAGAACCTCGCCTTTCCGAATCGCCGCCATCCAGGCCATCGGCAATTACGCCCCTAAAAGCGATGTTATCTCACTGATGACCAGGCTCGTCCGAGATGATAATTTCGACGTCCGCTACAACGCCTACAAATTTCTGCAAAAATATAACGATACTTCCATCATTCATTCTCTCGTCGCGAATGATTTTTATATCGACCAGGTCATACAGACCGGCCCTAAAACTATTTACGTCTCAAGGACCGGCCGGCCCGGCATTGTCCTGCTCGGCGCACCGCTTAACTGCAGAAAGAATATTTATGTCGAATCGGACGACGCACAGATTATTATTAATTCTCTGCCGGACGGCAATGGCGTCTCGATTATGCGAAAACATCCGATTACAAAAGAGCTGATGGGCCCGTTCAAATGTTCGCTCAGGGTCGCCGACATAATAAGAAATCTTGGCGAGATAGCAGTCAGGGAAGCAAAGGAAAAGAAGCCCATCGGCCTGGGCGTTTCATATTCCGACATTGTTGCTCTTTTGAAGAAAATGGTTGATAAAGGCGCAATTGACGCCGATTTCGTTACCGGCCCGTTATCTCCCGCCTCCCCAAAATAGTTTGATATTGTTTGACAAGCCTCAATATTGTGGTATAATCGATTAATTAGATAATATTTAGGCCGCAGAGGACTCCACCCACCCTTTACAGCTTTTTTGTGTGGTGATTTTAGGAGTTATTATGACAAAAATACTAAAAACCTCGGCGGAAAACAGAAAATGTATGTTTCCCAACTGTGACCATACCTTAAGTATCTACAACCATGAGCCTTACTGCTATATACATCGCGATCAGATGCCTAAGGACCAAAAATACAAAACTATGAGTCACGCCCATTCCGGAGTTTAGCACCAGTAGTTTTTAATGACCTGTCATCCGTAGTCCCTTAGTCCCTTAGTCCCCGTGGGACGAAGGATGGAAGCCGGACCCTGCCGAAAGTTAAATTAAATTAAGTTATAGACCTGCTTTTTTGGCTTTTTTAGCAAGCCGTTTTTCTTCAGGTGTTCTTTGAGCTTTCTTTTTAGTTTCTTTCCTTGTGTCACGGCTGTGGCCCATACATTTTCCTTTCGTTTATATGGTTTTGATTTTTAATTATTTCTTGATTATAATGCCCCTTGCCCGTCCGGCAAAGTATATTTTTAAATTACCCGCCTGCCCCCGCGCTTAGTTTATGCAAAGAAACTGCGGGGGTCCCTTTTTAGCTTAGGTAATCGTTATAGATGCGCCAGCCTGCATAGACTCCGATCATACTTGCGATAGTGCTGACCACAAAGCCGGTCATAATTCCAAATCTGGCTCCTATCCACCATCCAATCCAGCCAAAGACTGTCATCCCAATAAAAATACAGAACCTGCTCATATCTTGCCCAATTCATTTTATAACCGGCAGCAATTATACAATTCTTAAACCAGTTTTCAATTTTATGTTCCGCACCTGCCGTTTTTCAGAATTTAGAAACAACATAAAATAAGGACTTAGGAACGAAAAATTGGAAAATTTGAAAATTTTTCGTTTGTTTTTTGGTGCAACCATCTTAAAAAATAAGGAGTTAGGTCGAAAAACCCTTCGACTGCGCTCAGGGCAGGCGAGGGGAAAAATGACGTAAGTCCTTTGTTTTCGAGGGGTAATTTTGTGTAAGTCATTTCAGGGACAAGTTTTAGTAAAGATTTTGATTTTTTTTGAAAATTTTTGATTTTTTTGCCCTGATTTGGAATGATTTTACCCTGTTTTTACACGTTTTTGGTGTTTTTTTGATCGCATACAAAAATGTATAATCCGCCTGAGGCGGACAAGCTTGCGCGTTTGGTTTAAGTGGAGAAAGTTAGGCAAAATGTCTGAAATAAAACAAATTGCATTGGATTTTTTATAGATTAGAATGGCGAAAATAGTTCTAAGATTTAGCTGTTGGAAAATGACAGATGGATTTGATAAACAACAATGAAATGGATATGGTTCTTCAGGTAAGTTTATGCATAAAAATACTATTTTCTCTTCATACATTTTTTGATACAGTATAAACTGGTTTTTGATTTAAAAGCTATTTATAACCATTGATAGTAACGGAGAATTCAGGTGCCAACAAAAGAACTAACACACAATTCAAATCTGTTTGATAATTCTCATTTTATCGCTACTGACAAGCCTCTTATTATAAACAAAGTTAAAATTATGGAGCTAATTGGAAACTTAAAGCAGGAACACTCTTTAACTTCTCTAAAAAACTCTGTTTTCTGTCTCGAAAAAAACCTACAAAGTGTTAAAAACGATGAAGTTGGGGTTATGAACATCGATTCTAATGGCGGTACCATAACAATTAGTCAAAAATATGCCTTTGATCAATTGAATCAAATTGCGGAGTCTCAAACTATAGATAGAGCGAAGTATTACATTGACCGATTCGAGAAAGCCATTAGCGAAGTCAGGACAAGTCAAATAAATGATATAAATTTAAACCGTTGGCAAGAATATGAAGATATTAAAACCGACAGTTTGTGGATAATGGACCGGCGTGATAGCACGGGGGTACACACGGCAGGTTATTGGGGTAATTTTATACCACAAATACCAAATCAAATGCTCAAACGATACACGAAAAGAGGAGATTGGGTATTGGATACTTTTGCAGGGTGTGGGACAACCCTTATCGAAAGCCAGCGACTTGGCAGAAACTGCATAGGAATTGAGCTTCAAGGCAATGTTGCGCAAAAAGCAAAAGAACTTGTTTCCAGCGAACAAAACAAGTTTGGAACTATCTCGGAAATCGTAACTGGAGACAGTACCGCAATTGACCTAAAAAGTATATTGCACAAACATCATCAGAAAACAGTACAAATGCTTATTATGCATCCTCCCTATTTCGACATTATAAAATTCAGCAATGATCCACGAGACCTAAGTAATGCCGGCACCATTGACCGATTTTTAGAATTGATGAATAAAGTCGTTGATAACGCTTCGTCGGTATTAGAAAAAGGGCGTTATTTTGCATTAGTGATTGGTGACAAATATTCCAGAGGGGAATGGATTCCGTTGGGCTTTTTGACAATGAATGAAATTCTCAAAAAAGGATTTTTATTAAAAAGCATTATTATTAAGAATTTCGAAGAGACTCTTGGAAAGAGAAATCAAAAAGAACTTTGGCGTTATCGCGCATTAGTTGGCGGATTTTACATTTTCAAGCACGAGTATATTTTTGTTTTCAAAAAGAAATAAGAATGACAGCAACTCACATTCTGACTGTTAACGCACAGACATTTAATGTTCACTTGAATTACATGTTTGCTGGGACAGGCAAGGATAATGCTGAACATCAAGGCGGTGCACTGGCAGACATATTGGCAATACGTCCCAAAGACAATGTTGTATTCTATGTAATCGGTTATGGCTTTTATGGTTTATTTAAAGTGAAGCATAAAAATAACCCACTGGTTTTTTATGAGCATCCGAGCGGCCAGTATTTGGACTCCGAATTAGGTGGCAAGACTCTTACATACCGGTTTTTCATTGAGCCGAACCCGTGTGGAGTATACGAGAATGGTGTTAATGAATGGGACGCGATCGAAAATCCAGAGAGGATATTAGATAAAAAAATCTATAATATGCAATGGTCTTGGATATTTAAAAAGTTAAAAGCAAAAAGAGGTTGCGTTTCCATTCCCGAAGAGGAGTACCAACTTTTAAAGCAGATTATTACCGTAAACAATGAAATGCTTCCGGTCTCGAACCAGTACCAATTTGCCAACGGGATCATCTCGCCTTGTCAGAAATCCCATCAATACAGGGGGGACACCAACCAACCCCCTCAACTCCACAATACACCAAATACAATCAAAACAGAAGAAGATTTACGTATTTTCTTTTGCAACAATGCGGGTCGCGATAGGATTTTAGATGAAATCCTTCGCCCCAATGTTTATGGAGTTATAAAATTCATCGCCAATGAAGCAACCTGTTCTTTTGGCGAGAAACGTATCGATTTGTTGTTTACTACCAAAGAAAACAGGTGTTTACTGCTTGAGTTGAAAAACAATTTTGAGTTTAAGAAAAAAAACCTTCTTGCCCAGTTGAGCGGATATGCAAGATGGGTTTCATCATACAAGAAGCATTTACCCGAAATTATCCCCCTTTTGATTCTTCGTGAACCAAAACTTTATCCTAACAGAAGAGGATGCAAGAAGTTCCAGTATTTGTCAAGGCAGGATTTTGAACAGAAAACCATTTCTCCTTGGTTTGAAAAAAAGCGAAAGGATTTAGTGGGTCTTAAACACGATTTGAATGAATTGCGAATTTCTAAACTCGCTCACTTACAGGTCGCCTTTTTTCAGACCGATGATAATAATAAATTAAGTGATTTTCGTTTTCTAGACCTGAGTGAATAAATTTTATATTGTGAGAGGTAAAATAGCGTGACACATCACCCATTCAACGAAGGGACAAAATTAGCCCAAGTTTTTACCATTTTGGCCGATGGAGAATGGCATTGCGGAAAACACGAGTTGCCCGGTACACAGCCTGCAAAAGCAATTCAGATTATAAGACAACACGGGTTTTCAATCGAAAATAAAACTACTTTTTGCGATACTTGTAAGGACAAAACAGTTCATCGCAAGTTAGTATCGACAGAACCAACTAAACAGTCCTTTGCTAGGCAACAGTTCCCGGCACAGCTTAGAAAGCGAGTTTTACAGCATTACAAAAACATCGAAGTAATTACATTGCGAGAAATGATACCTAATGAACTTGAGGTCGATCATAGATTTCCTCAAGTCAGGTGGTCAAAAAACGAAGTGTTTGACCCAAACATGTCCGATAGTCAGCTTCATGCCAAATTTCAACTATTGACGCGACAGCATAATTTATGGAAAAGCAGATATTGCGAAAATTGTGTTAAAACTGGTGAACGGGGTACATTTATCGGTATCAACTTTTTCGCAAAGGGTACGCATCTTTGGGATAATACGTATGCTTCTGATGACGAAAGAGGCTGTGAAGGGTGTTTCTGGTACGACCCTCAACAATGGCGGGAAGCACTTAATCAGCTAATTGACAAATGCAATTAGGCCATCAGAGACAAACGATAAGGGTAAAGTAATTTCTACGGCCGGTCCTCTTCTTTCTAAAGATCTTGACCCAGAAAAATTGGCTTACGATATCAACTAATTTTTTAGTGATTTTGCCGCTAAATATCTCGATTTTTTGCAAAAAAACCTATTTAATTGTTCACATTAAGACCGATAATATAGTATAGTTAGCAAATCTTGTCCGCCTTTGGCGGATTGGTAAACGTTTTATATGTCATTATTTTTACTATACTTATGGTGTACGGAGGCATCTTTTGAGACTTGAGAAGATTGTTTTGGACGGCTTTAAGAGTTTTGCTGACAAGACGGAATTCAATTTTAATCAGCAAATTACAGCAATAGTTGGCCCCAATGGTTGCGGCAAAAGCAACGTTGTTGACGCCTTAAAATGGGTCTTAGGCGAGCAGAGCACAAAGAGTTTGCGTTCCGGCCAGATGTCGGACGTTATTTTCAGCGGTTCTGCGGCTCGTAAACCTATGGGAATGGCAGAGGTTTGTCTGCATTTCTCGCAGGCAAATTCACTCGGCCTTGAGCAGGATGAACTTGTAATTACACGCCGGCTTTATCGCAGCGGCGAAAGCGAATATCTCATCAACAACAAGGCTTCCCGCCTGAAAGACATTCGCGAACTCTTTATGGACACCGGAGTCGGGGTAAGAGCATATTCCATTATCGAGCAGGGTCAAATCGCACAAATTCTTACCAGCTCAAAAACCGACAGAAGGTTTATTTTTGAGGAAGCCGCCGGCATCAGCAAATACAAGGCGCAAAAAAAAGAAGCCCTGCGTCGGCTTGAAAATACAGAACAAAATCTGCTCAGGCTTGCAGACATCGTTGGCGAAGTTCAAAAACAGTTAAGAAGCATAAAACTCCAGGCCGGCAAAGCAAGAAGCTATCTTCAATACAATCAAAGACTCAAAGAGTTAAGAGTTACATTCTCACTGGCTCAATATCACCAGATAAAAACCGAAACCACGCAAAAAACCGTTCAGGCAGACGAATTGAATAACCAATTAGCCGTTGTCGTTGCGCAGGTTTCGCAGAACGACGCGAAGTTAAGCACTTTAGCCGCTGCGATTACCGAAAAAGAAAACGAAATCAATCGCTGCGATAACAGTCTTGTCAGCATAACAGGCCGGATAGAGCAGCAGCAGCAGAAAATCGAGTTCCTCCGTAAAAGAATCCAGGAAATGCAGGACCGCAGCAAAATCGAAGAGCACAATATCGTGCAGATTCAGCAGCGACTGGCGGATTTCGAATCACAAATTACACAAAGCGTTTCCAACCTTGAGAATATCAGCACAATTCTCGAGCATAAATCCGCTGACCTTGAAAAACTTCAGGAGCAGATAAGAACAATCAACCTGTCCTGCGCAGAGACTGAATCAGAACTGCAGGACGAAAAAACCGGAATAATAGATATCGTAAGACACACCGCACAGCTTCATAACGAAATTCAGAGCACAAACATATACCGCAATAATCTCAGCGGTCAGAAAAACAGACTGGCCGACAGGGTCAGCCAGACACAGCAGCAATTCGAATCACTGCTGGGCGGCAAAGCACAAAACCAAGCCCGGCTCGACGACATAAACAAAGTCATTACCGAACTGCAGCAGCAGCTCGAAAGCAAACGTCAGCAGATAAACCAGATTGACCAGGACGTCGCGCAGACAAATGAAATGCTGGCACAGGCAAGAGAACAGCGAAGCGCGATACAAAGCGAGCTTAAAGTAATCTCCGATATGGAAGACAGGCGCGAAGGCATTGACAACGCTGTTAAGAAAATCCTTGCGACAAACAAACCGTTCATCAAAGGCATTATCGCAGATATCATCCGCGCAAAGCCGCAATA
>JBEKEA010000030.1:0-37420 GCA_050014075.1 Sedimentisphaerales bacterium
TATATCAACCAATATCACATTTTCCGACCAATCCTGAATACCCATTTTAAGTCTCCTTTATTCCGAGTTTCGTCATATCTCGATTATCGGCAGATAGTAAGGTCAGATTAAGGAAAAACCCTATTAATATAATCGCTGTTTTTAGCTTAATTTCAACCTCTTTATAGGTCCCTCAGTAATTTATACAACCTGAGAATTGACAAATCAGAAATTAACAGTAGGCTTGTGTTGCTTCTTAAGCTTATTTAAGGGCATTAGTTAAGAATGAAATATGTCAAAACATAACATTTTTGAAGATACTAAAACCGCTCTTGTCGTAGTCGCTCATCCCGATGATGAGACTCTATGGTCGGGCGGCACAATTCTGTCGCATCCCGAAATCAATTGGACAATAATGACGCTATGCCGAAAATCCGACCCTGACAGGGCGCCGAAGTTTTTCAAGGTTGCCAAACAACTCGGCGCAAAAGGTTTTATGGCCGACCTCGACGATGGCCCCGACCAGAAACCTCTGAAACAAACAGACATACAAAAGACAATTTTAAGTGCACTATCCGAAAAGAGTTTTGATATAATCCTGACTCATAATCTCAAAGGCGAATATACCCGCCATCTTCGGCATGAGGAAACTTCTCAGGCGGTTTTGGCCCTTTGGAATGATAGTAAATTAAAGGCAAAACAACTATTGTTCTTTGCCTATGAAGACGGCGGCGGAAAATATACCCCCCGGCCGGTTGAAAACGCAGATATTGTAATAAAACTGACAAAAAATGTATGGCAGAAAAAAAAAGATATTATAATTAGCAGTTACGGCTTTTCGCCAGACAGTTTCGAAGCCAGGGCGGTTTCGAAAGTCGAAGCGTTCCAAATTGAAGATTGAAAAATGAAGATTGAAGATTTTGAAATACGGTATCGGTATAGGTATCGGTAAAGTCGCGTGTTTGGGTTGAGGTCTGGTGTATAGTTAAAAGACGAAACACTACAAACGACAACGATTAACGGGACGTTACCGTTACCGATACCCAAAACTAAATTATTACTTCTTCAATCTTCTACAGGAGTTAAACCATTGAAAGTATTAGTTTTATATGACTATCCGCCTTCGCCGGGCGGGCTGGCAACTCAAGGCAATCTGCTTTACAAAGGCCTTAAGGAAATTGGCGTTGACGTTTACTCTGTAAATTCCGAATCGGCGCAGGAAAAGGAATGGTACTTTCACTGGTTCAAGCCGGACATCGCGGTAGGAATTGGATATTGGGGACACACCCCCGACCTTGTCGTCCATCCGCAATCACACGGCATAACAGCCGTTCCCTGGCTTGTCGCCGACGGTTATCTTGCCAATTACAAGGAAATTCTCGAAGATTTGCCTTTGATATTTGTTACATCGAACTGGGTAAAAGATGTTTATATCCGTGACGGCCTGAGCGGCAAAAATATTGAAGTTCTTCCGGTCGGCTGCGATACGGATTCGTTTTGTCCGCGTGATAAAAACGACCCGAAGGTCGCCTGCATCCGCCATTCGCTCGGCGTCGATGACAATCAGATTATGATACTAACCGCCGGCGGAGATGCCGCTTCGAAAGGCGCGCAGGAAGTTATGCAGGCTTTGGCGACTATAGAAAAAAAGGTCCCGGACTGGAAATATGTCTGCAAGGTCTGGCCGCAGCCGCGAACAGAACAGCAGAACCTCCTGGATTTTCAGCTTGCGACAAAGCTGGGCATCAGGGATAAAATTATTTACACAGTAAACAAAATTTCCAGAAACTTTATGCCTTATCTGCTCGCGTCCTGCGATATTTACGCCGCACCGAGCCGCTTGGAAGGTTTTGGAATGCTTCAGGCCGAAGCCAACGCCTGTGGAAAGCCGGTCCTGGGAATAAATGCTATGGGACTGCTGGATACGATGGTTCAGGGTCAAACTGCGTATCTGGCCGGTATCGGCAAGGAAATTGTTCTAAAAGAAACCATTCTCGGCCGCGAATCAGGCTATGAACCCAATACTAAAATAGTTTTTAAACAGCCGCGGGTCGTGGACTATCGCGCAAGTGTCCCTGACATCGCAAAATACCTGCTGGAGCTTATGAATAATCCAAAACTTTGCAGGACTATGGGCGAAAACGGCAGAAAAAGAGTCGTCGAAAATTTCGATTACAGAGTCGTAGCGAAAAAATTTGTGAACATTATCTCCAAAAGGCTTGGAATTAAATAATGGACAAAAAGGATAAAAAGCTGGTATCCGCAGCCAGGGCAACGGCAATAAAAGTTCTGCTGCACAACAATCGCGGTCCATATCATGACCTGCCTCGCGCCGCCGGCTGGGGTTATCCTGAGCCTTATACACGCGATATGATGATTTCTTCGCTTGGAGTGCTTGTATCAGGTGAAGCAAAACTTTTAAAAACTTTAAGACACGTCCTTGAAACTCTCGCAGCCAATCAAACACGGCTTGGCCATATTCCATCGCTTGTCCACGACAAGCAAGACCGCGGCTCAAGCGACGCGACTCCGCTGTTTCTTATGGGCGTCGGTTTATACCGCAAGGCAACCGGCGAGAAAAAATTCCTCGAAAATGCCGTTAGTAAATCTCTGACGTGGATGGAATATCAGAGTCCGTCCGACCGCGTAATGGTTGCGCAGCTTCCGACAAGCGACTGGCGCGACGAGCAATGGGTGCTCGGCTACGGTCTTTTTGTCAATACGATTGTTTATACTTATCTTCGACTTTTCGGTTTTAAGAAAAAAGCAAGCGAACTTCATGAGGCGATGGGCCGCTTTGCTGTTATAGCAGAACATCAGCAGCGGCACGTCCACGAAGGTCTTGTTCTGAAATACAAACCATATTATGCGCTGTGGTCGTATAAGGTTCACAGAAGCGAACGGTTCGACTTACTGGGCAATAGTATTGCGATTCTGACCGGAATAGCTTCTAAAACAAAAGCAAAAGAAATTGTCGTCTGGATTGAAACCGAATGTCAAAACCTCAGGAAAAATAAAGACCTCGCCGTAGATTTGCCGCCGTGTTTTTTCCCATATATTCAACAGGGCAACCCCGATTGGATGAGCCGATATGAGAAATACAACAAGCCTGGCGAATACCATAACGGCGGAATCTGGCCTTTTACCTGCGGTTTTTATATCGCTGCGCTTGTGGCGGCAGGTCAATACAAACTTGCAGAAAAAAAACTTATCGCACTTACGCATCTTATCCGCCAGACCAGGAAAGCAAAAGTAGATTTTGGTTTTAACGAATGGCACAAGGCACAGGACGGAAAACCCTGCGGCCAGGATTGGCAAACATGGTCGGCTGCGATGTATCTATATGCCGCTTGTTGTGTCGAAAAAAGAAAAACTCCATTTTTTGATGATATTAGAGGAAAAAATTATGCCGTATAATATTCGAATCGTCAGCACATATCCGCCAAGAAGATGCGGTATCGGAACTTTCAGCAGAGACCTTGCAAACGCGCTCAAGCATTTTACAAGCGAAGTGGGTTATATCAGGGTCGCCGCGATTGACAAAGACAATCTGCCGTTTCATATTCCCGTAGATTTGGTTATTAAACAATATGACCCTCAGTCCTGGAAAGATGCGACAGATAACATCCTTGCTCGCGCCAAGGAAAGCTCGAATCAAACCATAGTTCTGCTCCAGCACGAGTATGGTCTCGACCCCGACGATAACGGAAAAGACTGCCGCGGCACAAACTACGTCAATATGGCAAAAACTTTTACCGAAAACGGCTTAATTACCGTGGTCTATCTGCACACAGTTCTTGACGACCCCGACGCGCACCAGAAAAAAGTGATGCAGGATCTTGCCCACTACAGTCAGAGTCTGATAGTTACAACTGAAAGCGCAATTCACATTCTCGAATCGCCCATCTACGGCATCCCTCACGACAAACTCAAGCATATCGACCACGGCATAAGAATGGAGCATCCATCGCAGTTCGACCGGCTTGAGATAAAAGAACAGCTCGGCCTCAAAAATCATCTTCTTATTACTACATTCGGTCTGCTCTCGCCCGATAAAGGCATCCAGTTCAGCATAAGAGGCTTCGGTAAATTTATTAATGAATCGCTCACGCCGCAGCAGCGGAACTCGATTGTTTATTTAATCGCCGGCCAGTGCCATCCGGAGTTTGTCAAATCCGACAATGGCGAAAACTACAAACGCTACCAGCAGACTCTAAGCCAGTCTCTCGAACAGGCAAATGTCCGCTGGTGCAAAGTCTCTTCTCTTTACGACATCGAATATGACAAGTATGACGTTGTGTTCCTCGATGCTTTTATTGAGGAAAAGATGCTCCTCGAAATTTACGGCGCCACCAACATAATGCTTTTGCCGTATCTCAATATGCAGCAGATTTCAAGCGGTATTCTCGCCGACACGCTGGGCTCCGGCAGAATCGCGATTGCGACAAAGTTTCGCTACGCGCTCGAATTGATTCACTCGAACCAGAAATGTCTGCCCGGCATTGTTATCGGCAGACACGCCAGAGGCATTTTAGTTGACCCCGGTGAGCCGAGCGTCGAACAAATCGCACAGGCTCTCGATTATCTGGTGTTCAATCAGACAAAAAGGCTTCTTATGGAAAAACAGGCTCACCAGAGAGGTTATCAGATGAGCTGGGAAAATACCGCCTGGGCACTGCTTCAGCACATCGACTTCTTAACCGAAGAAAACCAGATTCAAACCGGCAGAGGAGTTATATTTAAAAGGGAAAAACCTTCTATCTATCAGGAGGCTAAAGACATCAGGCACTCCGACTCTACAGGCGGCCAACAGGAGAAAAAATCAGATGCTTAGTGATATTCTGCATACCTTTATACCGTTGTTTGTGGCCGTCGATGCTTTCGGCGTATTGCCGATATTCGTCAGCCTTACCGAAGGCCTGGACACAAAAGAAAAAAATCGGGTTGTTATTCAATCTATCTGGACCGCTTCGGTCGTAGCCGTCGTTTTCATTCTTCTCGGCAAACTGATTTTTCGATTCCTTGGCATAACCATCGCCGATTTTATGATTGCAGGAGGCGCGATTCTTTTCTGCATTTCGATTACTGACATAATTAATCCTACCAAAAAAAGACGAATCCCGTCGGATAATCTCGGCTCGGTGCCGATTGGTATTCCGCTGATTGTCGGCCCCGCTGTTTTGGCTACCTCGCTGGTTCTCGAATCTCAATACGGCTTGCCGACCACGATTATTTCGGTTTTGCTTAACATTCTGATTGCCTCTGCCGTCTTCAGGCAGTCGCATCGTTTGATAACGATTCTCGGTGACGCGGGTTCAAAGGCCTTATCGAAGGTAATGAGTCTGCTGCTCGGTGCCATTGCCGTTATGCTGATACGCCGCGGTATTGAGGCGTTCCTCATCAAGTAAAACTTTTTTGTTTCGGAGTAAATTAATGAAAACAATTGTCCTACTGACGATTTCTAACATCTTTATGACTTTCGCCTGGTATGGCCATTTAAAATTCAAAAATAAACCCCTGACAATCGTAATACTCATAAGCTGGCTGATAGCCTTTGCCGAATACTGTTTTCAGGTCCCAGCCAACAGAATCGGCAGTTATATTTATACCACTGCGCAGTTAAAAACCATTCAGGAAGTGATAACACTTGTTGTATTTTCGGTATTTTCGGTTCTTTATTTGAAAGAAGATTTTCGCTGGAATTATGCGATAGGATTTTTATTAATTATCCTCGCTGTCTTTGTAATCTTTAAAAAATGGTGAGTTTGGCAAAATATGTTTATTTAATGCCGGCCGGATGTTAAAATCCCCAAACTTGTTATTTTGGCGACTTTTTATAAATCTATTGGATGGGCTTATATTATGAAAACCGGTTCAAACGCTTCATCGACCCTGGCGCAATTTTTCGCTTTGTCGTATTTGCTGCTTCTGATTAACGCCTCCGCATTTCTCGGGCATATTCATTATATGAACTTCTCTACTTATCTTTTTGCAGGCGTTGTTTATCTTTCTTACAGTTTTCTTTACATCCTTCCGATTCTTTTTTTATTTGGGATTTTGCAAAAAATTCTCTCTTACAGTCGCTTGCCGTTGTTTTTAAAATCTCCCTGGTTCATCGGCCCCCTGGCCGTCATAGCAGCAACCGCTCTTCAAATACTGATTTATACCGACTATTTTGTCTTCAAAATTTTCGGCTTCCACTTCAACAGCTTTGTCTGGAATCTCATTTTTACAAAAGGCGGCATCGATTCGATGGGCAGCAGTCAGGCAACAATGCGAAGCTTCATTATGGTTATGCTGTTTTTCTTCATTGCAGAGGCAGCGATTTTAGTATTGCTGATGACGGCTGGCCGGGTAAAAAAATTCTGCGATAATTTGCTTTCCCGCCGCAGGCTCATCGCTGCCGCCGTTATTATTGCGATGTTGTTTGTTTTACAGTTCGTTGCCTTTGGCATCAGTTCCTTATACAACTACAGCCCTGTGCTTACGGTTTCGCAATCCTTTCCTTTTTATGTTCCTGTTACCTTCCGCAAACTCGTTAAATCCTTTGGATTAAAGCCTCCGCGCCAGGCTGCTTTCGATATGAAATTCAAACAAATTAATTTACGTTATCCTTTGAATCCCATCAATCAGAAGCCAGACCATAAAAACTACAACATAGTTATCCTTATGGCCGAATCTCTTCGCGCTGATATGCTCGACCCTCAAATTATGCCCAAAACCTGGGCTTTCTCTCAGCAAGCCCTTCGTTTCACACAGCATTATAGCGGAGGCAACGGCACGCGAATGGCTATGTTTGGCGCCTTTTACGGCCTGTATGGTAATTATTGGTTTAAATTTCTTGACGAGCAAAGGGGGCCTGTTTTCATTGATTTGCTGCTCAATAATAACTACCAGATGAGTGTTTACAGCAGCGCAAAATTTTCTTATCCCGAATTCGATAAAACTATTTTTGCTCGCTTGCCGCAGGGCAGCCTCCATGACTCAACGGAGCTTGACAAAAGTCTGACCAGCTGGCAGTTTGACAGGCTGAATGTTGACCGTCTGCTTGATTTTCTCGAACATCGCGACAAGTCGCGGCCATTTATGACTTTTATGTTTTTTGAATCTCCGCATGCCCCTTATAATTTCCCGCCGGAAAATGAAATACGAACTCCCTATCTTAAGCAATTTGATTATGCCTCCGTTGACCTGAAAAAAGACATCCAACTGGTAAAGAACCGGTATATCAACTCCAGCAATCATCTCGACGGTCAGTATGAACGGGTATTTAAATATCTGCGCGATAATTCTCTGCTCGATTCGACGATTGTCATACTCACCGGAGACCACGGAGAAGAGTTTATGGAGCATGACAGATGGGGACACAACTCAGACTACAGCGATGAGCAAACCATTGTTCCAATGGTTCTTTGGGCGCCGACAGTTAAGCCCGGCCAAATAAACAGCATGACAAGTCATCTGGATATCCCGACAACTATTCTTAACCTTCTGGGCGTTACTAATCTGCCACAGGATTATTCACAGGGCTTCGATATGCTTGGCAATGAAAAACGCCGGTTTACTGTTATTAGCGATTGGGATGCCATAGTTTACGTTGACGGCGAATACAAAGCCACGTTCCCTATGAATGTTTTCAGCCCCAAAATTGTTACTACAAAATCGTATGTCGAAATATCCGACAAAGCCGCTTTCTATCAGACGCATCAATTACCCCTGGTTGAAATTATGAAAGGATTGTCTAATTTCAGTCAATGATATTTTATAGCGCTCTGTCTAATTTTCGATAGCTTACCGCCTCTGCGATATGTTCTGCGCTGATATTTTCTTTTTCCTCTAAATCCGCGATTGTCCTCGCGACCTTGCAGATTTTATCGTGTGCCCTTGCCGACAGCCCGAATTCCACCATTGCGTTTTTCAAAACCATTTCCGCAACCGTATCCAAATCGCAGAATTTGCTCACCTGCCTGTGAACCATCGTAGCGTTTGTCGTCGTCTTCTTTTCGCCGAACCGCTGCCTTTGGATTTCCCTTGCCGATATAACCTTCGCTCGTATTTCCGCCGAACCGTCGCTGATTTGTTTTGAGCGCAGCTTGCTGAACGTTACGCTCGGCACATCAATATGAATATCTATTCTGTCAAGCATCGGCCCGGATATTTTTGCCAAATACCGCTCAATCTTGTTCGGCGTGCATTTGCACCGCTTCTGCATCGACCCGAAATACCCGCACGGACACGGATTCGTCGCCGCAACAAGCATAAAATTCGCCGGAAACGTAACAGAGCTTTTCGCCCGCGAAACCGTTACCTTTTTTTCCTCCAAAGGCTGACGAATCATTTCCAATACGTGCCGCGGAAACTCCGCGAACTCATCGAGAAATAAAATTCCGTTATGCGCAAGCGATAATTCTCCGCATCGCGGATTCGTCCCGCCTCCTATAAGCGCCGCTCCCGTCGCGGTATGGTGCGGCGTACGAACCGGCCTTGTCGCCATTAGCCCCTTGCCGTCAAGAAGCCCGACAGTTGAATAAATCCGCGTCGTCTCCAGCGATTCAATCAACTCCAGCGGCGGCAGAATCGTCGCAAGCCTCTGCGCCAGCATTGTCTTTCCCGCCCCCGGCGGACCTATCATCAGAATATTATGTCCGCCCGCCGCGGCTATCGTCAGCGCGCGTTTGACGTTCTCCTGCCCTTTGACATCGGCAAAATCAACATCATAAGCCCCCGCCTGCTTTAAAATCTTGTCGATATCAACATAAGCGGACTCCAGGGATAATTTGCCCGCCAGAAACGATGCCGCCTGCGCCAGCGACCCGACCCCGAAAACTTCAATATCCTCAACAACAGCAGCCTCACGAACATTTTCCATTGGCACAATCATACTCTTAAATCCTTTTGCCTGTGCTGCCATTGCCATACTCAAAACGCCGTTGACCGGCCGGACCCTGCCATCGAGCGCAAGTTCGCCGATAATGACAAAATCTTTTGCAACGAAGCTTTCAATCGCTTTGGTGCTAAGCAGAATTCCCAGTGCAATTGGCAAATCAAACCCCGGCCCGACTTTTTTGATATCCGCCGGCGCAAGGTTGATTACGCTTTTTGTCTTTGGATAAACATAACCTGAATTTGTGATTGCCGATTGAACGCGTTCGATGCTTTCCTTTACAGCCGTATCCGGCAAACCGACTATGAGTGATTTTTCAAATCCGCTGCGCTTTATATGCACTTCAACTTCGCAGATTATCCCCTCGATACCTTCAAGCGTTACGCTAAACAGTTTGCTAAGCATATCTCCATCCTGTTAAATAATTCTGCTTATAATACAGGAAAAAAAATAAAAAATAAAAGATAAAATAGAGGATTTCTCTTCTATAGCGAAAATATTACTGTTTTACCTAATCAGCCGGGCTGGTTTGGGTATTTACGAAATAAATCAGATTTTCTATTTCGGTTTCCAGGTTAAGGTTATGCACTACGACGTCAGTGTTTTCGCTTCTAAGTCTAATCGGCGCAAAGTTTAGCACGCCTTTTACGCCGGCCTGAATCAATTTATCGAAAACTTCCTGCGCAGCAAAATCAGGCACGGCTATAATTCCCAATTCTACTTCGTTTGTTTTTACATACCCAGCCAATTCGTCCATTGGAAAAACCGGAGCATCCGCTTTGCGGTTATATTTTGAAGGGTCTAAGTCAAAGCCGGCAACGATTTTAATCTCACTTTTCACAAAACCAGGATAATTTATCAACGCCCTGCCCATATTCCCCACGCCAACGACTATAAATTTTTGCAGCTTGTCTTTCCCAAGTACTTTATTCAACTGAGTTAACAACTCATCAATCTGATAGCCGCCGCGGCGGTTGCCGGAAATGCCGAAAATGGAAAAATCCTTGCGAACCTGCGAAGCCGTAACGCCAGTGGCATCAGCAAGATTATCAGAGAAAACTTTCACAAAATTCAACGATTTCAAACGCAATGAAGCGTTTTTGTAACGCGATAAACGTAAAATCCTGCTTCTGCTGGACATATATAATACCTTTCAAATAGGTTTTTGAGTTTTTGAGACAAAAAATCGAAACTATGCACCTTAAAATATCAGTAAAATCAAAATATCTAAATTTGTAGTAATTGTCAAGAGTGATTTTGTGATATTATTCACGAAAAATGAGAAGGGTGTGAAGGGTAAGAAAAGTGTGAAGGGTAAGAAAAGTGATGTAAGTCTAGTGTTTAGGTGGGAGAAAATGATGTAAGTCTTTATTATTTTTAAAAAAATAAGGAGTTATGAAAAAAATTTCGGCAAAAAGCGCAAGTTTCTTTACAAAAGGCGCAAGTTTAATATTGTTTTTCGCAAAAATTAGCCACAGATTTCACGGAAAAATGGGAGAAATCAGGGAAAAATGATGAAAAGTGAGGGAAAATCACAAGAAAATCCATATTCAGAGCAGGTTTTGAACGGGTTTTTGGGGAGAAAATTGGATAATCCATAATGTCGGGAATTCAGATGCAAAGAAGTCTTTTGTATTTGGTATTTGGCGGGGGGAATCACGCCTGAGGCGGATAAATTTTTTAAGTGAGTTTGAAAAGAAAAAGAGTAGAATTTTGTAATGCAGCGAGGAAGGACATCAACGGTAAAATTAAAAAAAATAACTCTATAAAAAATTTTGGAGAAAGTACCGTGATTCAGAAAAACTTCGATGATATCACTAAGACAGATATTGATTTTTTGGTTGAGAATAAAATCAGTGAAATAAAGACTCTGGAATATAAGGGCAAACTCCCAGGTTCCCAAGACAGTGACAAGAAGGAATTTCTGGCAGATATATCTTCGTTCGCAAATGCTTCTGGAGGAGATATTATATACGGGGTGAAGGAGGCGGTTAATAAGGATGGCAAGAAAACCGGCGAACCCGAAGCAGTTGTTCCGCTACAAGGCGCAACAGCAGATGAGACGAAGTTGCAAATTGAGAATCTTATTCGTACGGGGATTGAACCTCGTATACCTGTTCATGTTAAGGCAATTGAGGGTTATGGCACTGATACCAAAGGTTTTATCATTCTTGTTCGCATCCCCCAAAGTTTTGCTTCACCACATATGTTAACATTTAAGAATACCTCTCGTTTCTACTGTCGTAATTCTGCAGGTAAATATCAACTTGATGTTCAAGAGATTAGAAATGCTTTTTTGGCCACCGATTCACAGGCAGAACGTGTCCGGAGTTTTTTACAGAACCGATTAGCTAAAATAATGGCTGATGAAACACCGATGCATTTATCCATGCCCCATCGTCTTGTTTTGCATATTTTGCCGTTAAATTCTTTTCTTAATCAAAAGCATCTTGATTTAAGTACTGATCGTAATTTGACATTGAATTTTAGACCTATCGCTGTTAGCGGCTGGGATAGCCGATATAATTTGGATGGCTTTATGACTTATCTAACCGAAAAAAACACAAGAATTTGCCAGAGTTATTGCCAAATATTCTTTGATGGAACAATCGAAGCAGTTTATGCGAATATTCTCAGGGCCAGAGGCGGTGAAACTCCCCAAAAGGGCAGTACAGCTTTCATTGCAAGTGTCTTTTATGAGCGGTCTGTAGTTGAAGCTGTAAAAAACTATCTCAAAGGATATAAGGCATTAGGTATTGATGCTCCTATTGTTATCTCTATGACCCTACTTGGATGTAAAGGGGCATATATGTTTACAGATATCGCTATGGGATTAGACAGTGAGCCGATAGACCGTGATGTAGCTATATTACCACAAGTACAAATCAGCAGTCTTGATGAAGAAGTACCAACCATACTGAAACCGATATTTGATGCTGTATGGAATGCTTGCGGCCATCTACGGAGTTACAATTATACTGAAAATGGAATCTGGAATGTAAGAGTATGAAATGATAGTTATTGAAGAAATCCAGAATAATAATCCCCAAATCCGAACACTCTCAAAGTTACGAGATGCCATTTGGTTGAAACTGATAATCAGAAAAATTTGTGTCCCAGAAGCGGAAAGACCGGCAGAGGGGTTTGATGGACAATAAAATTATTGATATTATAAGATTTTTCTTTAAGGAAAATTTTTCTCAAAAACGATTGTTCGTGATATTGATGTCAGTTTTAATTGCAGTTCTTTCCTTTTTTTTATGTCATAAGCAAGAGTGGTTTGGTGAACTAAAAAGTGATTATGGCAATTTAGCGATTGGAATATTTCTTTTTGTTTGCTTTTTGGTGCCATTTCTTGTCTTTGAACTGATTTGTAATAAAGTATCCGCCAATAAACAGGAACAAAGTCGTAGGTTTAACGAATTTGAAATGAGAAAGAAAAAGGCAGTAGAGATTTTCGAAACTTTTAATAGGCTTACAGATTGGCAAAAAAAATTCTTAATAACTAATATTTTACAAGGAAAATCACAAATCAAAGAATATGAGATCGGTGGCTATAAAGCTGTATGGGAATATGATATTAATGCCTTGATGGGTAAAAGAATTATTAATGAGCTTTCTTTTGGAAATTATGAAATAAATCCTGCATATTATGATTACATCGAAAAATATTATAATCCGAAAGATGAAACATTAAGTTTGCCGGATATTAATGAAATAAAGAAAGAAGTTTTATGAAGTTATCGGATTAGGCAAAACTCGAAATTGTTTTATATAATTTACTAGAGATATAAAAATCATTCGGCTTGAAGAATTCATGAAAATCAAGATTGCCGCAACCAGCGGGCCTCGCAATGACCGAACCCCCGAAGATAATAGCAAATTAGACTTGACTTACAGGCATATTTGAAGGTATATTTCCCCTCTTATCGTTGCTAAAAACAGTATTATTTGATTAATTAGTTCAGGAAATAAAAGTGAAAGCAAGCGAATTAAGGCCGGGAATGGGCGTTGTATATGAAGGAAAACTGTGTATCTGTGCCAAGGCGGTACATGTAACGCCGGGCAATCTGCGGGCGTTTGTGCAGGCAAAACTGCGAGGCGTTAAAGACGGAGTTATGTTCGAAAAAAGGCTTCGCTCGACTGAAGATATCGAGCAGGCGTTTCTGGACAGACGCGAAATGCAATACCTGTATTCCGATGCGCACGGACTTGTGCTGATGGACACCGAAAGCTTCGACCAGACTACGGTGCCAAAGGATTTGGTCGAAGACGCGACGAAATACCTCAAGCCTGATACGAAAATTGACGCTCTTTTGCATGATGGAAATGTGGTGTCAATAGAACTGCCAAATGTCGTTGAACTTGTGGTTACTGAAACGACACCTCAGCCAAAAGGCGCGACGGCGACAAATCAGATGAAAGATGCTACGCTGGAAACGGGCTTGAATACCCGCGTTCCACCTTTTATAGAGGTTGGCGAGGTCGTAAGAATCAGTACGGAAAACGGCGAATATCTGAGCAAAGCCAAATAGTTGATAGTTGATAGTTGGTAGTCGATAGTACGAGGAATAGATACTAAGACTTTTTAATAAGTCTTAAAACCATATCGGCGGTTCTGGGGGGTCTTTCAAGGACGCTGGTAATATACTCAATCAGGATTTCCTCAAGCTGAATCAGCGTTCTATTGTCAGTGTTAATAATTTTTACGCTCTTCGCCGTGCCGGCGACGGCTAAACAAGATGCTGTTTCAAAGGTAATCACTTTTTTGTCAACAAAAGCAGATTCGCAATCGCGACAGAGGATGCCTCGGGCAGATGCGCTGAAAAAATACTGCTTCCAATCGGCATCGAATTTTCTTTTGCAGTTGGCGCAAATATCGCACAGGGGCGCAGAGCCAGTCAGGGACAATAAGGCAAATTCAAAGAGTATCAGAAACGGCAAAACTTTGTCATCGGGATTATCACGGAGATTTTGCAGTAAAAAAACAGCCTGGTCAAAAAGTTCGGGATGAGGGTCAAGCTCTTTTGTGAACAGATTCAGCAATTCGGCGGCAAAAAATGCGCAATTAAGGGCGAGCAGTTTTTTTCGAATTTCAAGGCCAACGAAAGTCGGATTGAATTCGGTAAGCGTAGCGAGTTTTTCGCGGTCCCTGAGCGAAAAAACCATATCACCGATGGTGCAAATTTCGATAGTGCCGGTGAAAGAAGATTTCAGGCGGCGGGAGCCTTTTGCGATGGCGCCGATTTTGCCGTGGTCTCTTGTGAAGAAAGTCAGAATCTGCGAACTTTCGGAATAGTCCGTAGAGCGAATACATAAGCCTTTATCTTTTTTCAGCGGCATACACAGCACCGAAACCAAATTTTTTCAGAATGTCGTCCTCTGCCCGGTGCATTTTGGCGGCCTGGGCGGCGGTTGTGTCGTCGAATCCTAAATGATGCAGCAGGCCGTGCAGGATATAAAGCGCAAGCTCGGATGCGGCATCGTGGCCGCGGGTGCGGGCCTGACGGCGAGCCATCTGAGCGTTAACGGCAATATCGAAAAATTTTTCTTTGCTGTCTTCCTCTGAAACATCGAAGCTGATAACGTCCGTGACAGTGTCCTTATCAAGAAACTGACGATTTATGCCAGTTATCTTTTTATCATCGACAACGGCGATATTTATCTGAGCATTGGAGAGGCGGAAGTGCTCGGCTGTCTGATGAATGAGGTCTATAATTTTCCGCCGGTCGAAAACAACTGCATCACATTCTATTGAAATATTTACCCTGATACCCGATGAGGCGATATTCTTCTTAGACATTTTCAGGCTCATCTTCGTCTTCGTCGGCGTCAGACTGCTGCTGAGGCTGCGAAGGTTTGGCTGGAGTCGCAGAGGGGTAGGCAACTCTGCCGTGGTAATGCGCGGTTAGACTTTTTGAAATCGCCTCTTCTATCCTGCTTAATTCCCTGAGGGTAAGCTCGCACTCGTCAAACTGGCCGTCCTGCAGGCGTTTTATGGCCATATTATGCACGGTGGTTTCAATTTTAGTAGGCGTAACTTCTGTAAGCGATCTTACGGAACCTTCGACGGCATCGGCAAGCATAACAATCGCAGCCTCTTTGGTCTGCGGTCGCGGGCCGGGGTATCTGAATTCCGATTCGGGCGGCAAAATGCCTGTGCCATTGGCTTTCTTTTTGGCTTCCTCATAAAAATATTCAATCAGCGTCGTGCCGTGATGAGTTTCGATAAATTGCCTTATCACCGCGGGCAGGCCATATTCCTCGGCAAGCTCCAAACCGTCCCTGACATGGCCGACAATAACCAACTGACTCATAATCGGCGAAAGCAGGTCGTGACGACTGGCGGTGCTAATCTGGTTTTCAACGAAATAGCGCGGCTTTCCGATTTTGCCGATGTCGTGATAATACGAGCCGACACGGCAGAGAAGGCCGTTTGCGCCGATAGCGTCGGCGGCGGTTTCAGCAATGGAACCAATCAGCAGACTGTGGCTGTATGTGCCGGGAGCGTCCATCGCGAGCTTTTTCAGCAGAGGCTGGTTTGCGTCGCTGTAATCCAGCAGGGTCATACTCGTTGCTATGTGAAATACCCTTTCGATAAAGGGTAAAAAGGCCTGAATGACGACGGCGACACATATTACGGCAGTTGCGGTCCAGCCGGCGTCGGCAAAAATTTTGCGGGTAAAATCGCTTTCAAAAAGGTCAGTGGAAAAACTCAGGATAAAAACCGCAGCGCCGGCAAAAACGCCAACTTCCAGAATCTTAACGCGTGTTCTGATTTCCCTCAGCATAAAAGAGCTTGTGATAACACCGGCAGCCATAGTAAGAAAGAAGCCGAAATCGGTTTCGAAACCAGATGCAAGACAGGCGAGAGCCGAATAAAAAATGCCCAAAACAAGCGCAAATCTCTGGCTATAGACAATAGTCATAATAATCGCACCGGCAACGGCAACAGCAACAGACAAATATTGGCTGACGGGGGTCAGTGTGCTTAATTTTGTAAGGAGAAGAAGAATTAGAAACAAGCCGGCCAGAGAAAGAACCCGCGGAGGACTTTTAATAAGCCTGTAATTATAGCGGTGAATATAGACAGACGCAGCAAAAGACAAAACCGTAACAAAAATAATAACGGATAATATTTGATGGCTCGGCCGATAAGTTATTCTGCCGGCGTTGGTTTTAAAACTAAACAAAAATGAGCAAATCGCGATAAAAACCAGAAGTATCGAAACGGCAGTGGGCAGACCGCTATTGACTACCTCCGCAAGTTTGGCAAATCTTTCAATGGCAAGAGTTTCCCTGAGCTGTTTACGCCGAGGACTTAAATTTTTATTCAAAATTCCCATATATTATTGTGCACGCTTTTTCTTTTTCGCTTCGTAAGCCTGAACTATATTCTGAACCAGATTGTGACGGACAATGTCGGTATCGTCAAGACCTATCAAAGAAATGCCCTCTGTTCCTGCAAGAGTCTCCATCGCGTCGAGCATACCGCTTTTAGCGCCCCTTTCGAGGTCGGTCTGAGTAATATCGCCGGTGATAATCATTTTCGAGCCGCGGCCCATTCGCGTAAGAAACATAAGCATCTGCGTGGGCGAAGTATTTTGGGCCTCGTCGCAAATGATACAGGCCTCATTGAGAGTCCTGCCTCGCATAAACGCAAGCGGAATGACCTCAATAATATCCATATCCGACAATTTTCTCATCTGGACAAATTCCATCATATCCTCGAGACTGTCAAAAAGCGGACGCAGATAAGGATTTACTTTTTCCGCTATGTCTCCGGGCAGAAAGCCCAGTTTCTCTCCAGCCTCAACAGCGGGACGGGCAAGAACAATCTTCCTAATCTGTTTTTTCTTCAACATCGAAACCGCAACGGCAACGGCAAGATAAGTTTTGCCTGTTCCGGCAGGCCCGGTGCAAAAAGTCAGGTCGAAATTCAGCATCGCCTCAATATACCTTCGCTGTCCGCGAGTAAAAGGCTTGATAAGTTTCTTCGGCGAAAATACAGAAATGCCAAAATCTTCATCCGGCTCAATAGTAAGCTCAACTTTGCTCATCAGGCCGACTACGTCGTTAGCGTTAAGCTTGCCAAACCGAATCAGGTACTTTTGCATCATATCTACGACCTGCTCGGCTTTTCGGACGGCCTGCTCCTGGCCGGAGATGATAACCGATTCGTCTCGCGCGGCAATAGCCACACCGCAACGAGCGCGAACTATCCGCAGATTCTCGTCGGTCGGGCCGAATAATTCGAGCCTTTTTTTAGAGAGCAGTTGAACAGTAATTTCCAATTTAACGCCTTAAAAAATAATCCTGAAAAAAATATAAGCAAAAACAGCGGATGCAAGCGGCGAATCAATCACATCGAGAATTCCGCCAAAACCCGGAACGACAGTAGAGGCGTCCTTTTGCTCGGCAGCTCTTTTTAACATAGATTCAGCCAAATCTCCAAGCTGACCAATAAAGGCAAAAATAATGCCGAAAACCACCGCCTGCCAAAGCGGCATTATATCAAAGACCAAAGCAAATATCGAGGCTGCAATAACAGCAAAAATCACTCCCCCTGCCATACCCTCCCAGGTTTTTTTGGGGCTGATAACTGGTGAAAATTTGTGTTTACCAAAAAGTCTGCCTGACGTGTAAGCCCCTATGTCACAAAACTTTACGACAAAAACAAACCATAGAAAAATGAGTGGGCCAAAATCGATTCTTATTTTAATAAAGAAACTTGCCAACGCACCAAGATAAATTATCGAAAGAAGATTGGCGCCGCAGTTTGCAAAGGCTCCGACAGAGGCATACTTAAACCCCTGCCATAAAAATATTGCAAGAGCGCTGATACAAACCACTAAAATGAAAAACAAGGCGGCAAATTGATTTTTATCTGAAAAAAACTGAGACCAGTACCATACTGTGGAAAGAAGAATACTGCTTAGAACTGTAACAGGCCAAAATATTTTTGCACCGCCGGAACTTAAAAGCCTGGACAATTCGAGATTGGCCGGGACAGCAACAATAATCAACAAAATCGCAAGAAGCGTCGCCTGCACGGCAGCAGGGTTTTGAGAATTTAAACTGCCGTCGAGCCGGCCGTCGAATAATACCAGGCCGATGAAAAAAATCGTCATCAATGTGCCAAAGATAAGTCTGTATTTAAGCATTGATAATCCTCGAATAAAATCTCAAACCAAAGACGGCTTGATATCGCCCATACGGCGAGCACGTTTCGAAAATTCGATAATGGCCTTGTCAACGTCAGCAGGAGCAAAGTCAGGCCAGAGTGTATCAGTAATGTAAAACTCGGCGTAAGAAAGCTGCCAGAGAAGAAAATTGCTGATTCTTTTTTCATTCGATGTTCTTATCAGCAAGTCAGGGTCGGGCAGAGAAGCAGTATAAAGATTATTATTTATAATGTTCTCGTCAATCTGCTCGACTGTTAATTTGCCATCAATGCAGGCAAGACTGATTTTTTTTGCGGCATCAATAATTTCCTCCCGGCTTCCGTAATTTAAAGCCAGTGCAAGGGTCATTCCCGTATAGCCTGATGTAATCTCGACGGTTTTTTGCAGTTCCCTGACAAGTTTGGGCGGGAGTTTTTCAGTCCTCCCGAGATGAACGAGCCGGACATTATGCTCTTTAAGAGTTTTTCTTATTCCGACAAGATAACGCGTGTAAAGCTGCATCAGAAAGGCAACTTCCAGTTTCGGTCGTTTCCAATTCTGCATACTGAAAGAATAAAGCGTGAGGCACTCAATGCCCAAATCGACACAGTAATCGACGATTTTTTCGACTGTTCGTGCGCCCTGGCGATGACCCTGAAAACGCGGAAGACCGCGCTGAGTTGCCCATCTGCCGTTGCCATCCATTATAATGGCAATATGATGCGGCATATTCTGAAGGTCAATATCAAGCCTTTCGGCCGCAGCGATACGATTTTTTTTAATGTCCGGTATTTCTTTAGAGACCAAAATCTACTTCCTGAAAATAGTCTGCTTTCTTGATGGACCAACACCGATAATCTTAACGGGAAGTCCAACGGCATCCTCAACGGCTTTGAGGTAACGTTTGGCTTCGAGAGGAAGTTTTTCATAACTATCAACTTCAGTAATTTCCTGACCGAAACCTTTTATAGTTTCATAGGTGCATTTTACTTTGGCCAGTTTATCGATATTCGACGGAAACATTTTAACTTCTTTGCCGTCGATAGTATAGCCTGTGCAAATTTTAACCTCATCAAGGCCGGCAAGCGTATCGAGATGCATCATCGCGATTTCATTAATTCCGCCGATTTTGGCGGCGTATTTAACTACCATAGCGTCGAACCAGCCGCAACGGCGCGGGCGGCCTGTAGTTGTGCCGTATTCGCGGCCTTTGTCGCGGATAAACTGGCCGATTTCATTATTGAGCTCCGAAGGAAAAGGGCCAGCTCCTACGCGTGTCGTATATGCCTTGACAACGCCGATAAATTTATCAATCATCTGCACGGGGACGCCGCAGCCGGGACCGACACCAAGAGAACTGGCATTGGAACTCGTAACAAACGGAAAAGTGCCGTGGTCAAGGTCGAGAAGCGCACCTTGAGCGCCTTCGAAAAGGATATTTTTGCCCGCTTCAACCTGCTCGTGTAGGTATTCGGTCGTATTGCAGATATATTTCGAAAGCCTTTGAGAGTATATTTTGCATTTTTCAAAAATTTCAGAAGCCTTAATCGGCTCGGCATTATACAAAGCCGCGAATACTTTATTTTTATAATTAACTATATTTTCAAGTTTTTCTTTCAAGCCATCGAGATTGAGCAAATCCGTCATCCTGACAGCGTAGCTTCTTCCGACCTTGTCGGAATAACAAGGACCGATGCCGCGAACTGTTGTGCCTATTTTATTATCGCCCAGGGACGCTTCCCTAAATCCATCTTCCGCTTTGTGATAATCGAGGACGACGTGTGCGCTTTCGCTGATTAATAATCTGCCGTCAAGCGAGATGCCTCTTTTTGCAAGGCCGTCAATTTCCCCGATGAGAATCTCGGGGTCAACGACAACGCCGTTAGCGATAACGCAGACGGTTTGCGGTCTGACAGAACCGCTGGGCAAAAGATGCAGGGCGAATTTTTCGCTGCCGATAACTACGGTATGTCCCGCATTGGCGCCGCCGCCGTAACGGACAACAATATTATTTTTTTCGGCAAGGATATCGACGACTTTGCCCTTGCCTTCATCGCCCCACTGCAGACCTACTACACAGACATTCATAATAACATTTCCTAAAAAATACGAATGGATAAAAATACGATTTATTCCGGTCAGCCGGTGATTTTAGATACAAGCAATTCAAGAACGGCGTCGAGATTATCATAATTACGGTTGCTTATTTTTTTCCGCTGCGAGCTGCCGGAATCATCCTTATAAACCACAACGAAAAAACCTTTCGAATCGTAGTTGGTCTTGTCAATGCTCTCAATGGAGCTATAGGATATTTTTTCCTTCTCGCTGAGGACAAGCTGCCCGTCGTCTGCGATGATTTTTTTGTTCCTTACTATCCAGGCATAGACCGCTATAACAATGGCCGCAGCAAACATATAAGGCGGAGACTTTTGATTAAAAACAAGCGTAGAGTTCGGTTTTCCATTAACGGTGTGAGTGGCGATAAACTTTTTGTTGTATTTGGCGTCGTAACCAAAATAAACCGCGAAAACCAGCAGGAGGCCGATATAAATTTTGAAATTTGTTTTTTTGAACTTAGCCAGGGGGGCAACTACAGCCATTTTCAGTCTCCAGAAAATCCTTTAAAATTAAAATCCTTTTATCTTCTGTGCGCTATCGCGCTTGTAAGCGGCATAATGATATTCGGCACAACTTTTTCATCCATAAAATCAACAGCCAGACCGCAGAGCCTGTTAAAAACAGGGACCATTTCGAAATCCTGTCCGCGCTGCGGATACTGCCTGATAGTCAAATACAGGCTAATAGGTTTGTCGGCATCGAATTTTCCGGTTCGTATCTCGGTTTCTTCGGTCCGCGCTTCGACGCTGAGCCTTGCCCTGGTCGAACAATCATCGTCAAGTGCAAGTATGACCGAAGGCGAAAGATTCAACGGGCCGGGGCCGGAAACGTCAAAAACTTTTGAAAAAGCCGAGCCGCCAAAAAGAGCCTCAGCAATAATCTCATTATGATTGCCTGCATAATCAAAATCCATTCCGAAAGTCAAATCGAGCGATTCAATATCGAGACTTCGAACGCCGAGCATATAAGGAATAAGGTCAATCACAAATTTGGGCAGCTCAAACGCCTGCTGAAAAGTTTCAGGATTGACACAGCCTGCGCCGAGCCGGTCGATATCGATACTGGCCCAGCGGTTCTGGCCGGATGCCGGGTCCTGCTCAAGGCTGAATTCGGTGCTGTCCCTGCCGAGAGTTGTCATCGAGGGAAACTGCTTTTTGATTCTCTCGAAAAAGGCAAGCAGAATGTCCCTGTCGGACGGCAGGTCAAAACGTGTATTGATATACATATCGACGTAAAAATCGTCACAAAACGAGTTATAACTAATCGGCATAAAACCTCGTCCCGTTAGAAAAAAGACAATAAAAACTACACAGGCAAATCCCATTAAAAAATACTGCAATAAAAGGTTTTATATCAGCCTGGAATTTTCTAACGGGACTCGCTCCATAAAACCAGTTACAGTGCTATTATCTCATAAAAGAGCGATAAAAACAAATAAATTTCTTATGTATAATGATTTTCGACATCCGGCAGCGACAATTCGGTTAAAATCGCTCCAGTTACCGCCATTAAAGCAAAGGTAAAACAATGCCAAATTGTGAAGATTATCATATTCGGTTCCGGCGAGGGGGGAACTGAACCCTTAAAGTATGTAACAAAAAAAGTAAGAAAAATCGCTGTCAGGATACCAGTAAAGGCGGCAGCGGAAAATCTTTTCCAAATTGCTGCCCTGCCGCAGTAAATTGTTGTAAGAGAGCCGCTGATAAGAGAAATCAAGGCGGCAGCAGGTTTAAAGTGCCAATTGGCAAAAAACATCAGTCCGGCAGCGGCAAGAACAGCAATTAACAATATGTGCCAGTATCGCGGCGATAATTTTTCGCGAAGAGCAGATCTTGCATTCATCCGTCTGCGGATTGTCAGCGGCCAATTATAGAACGCACAAAATATCGAATGCTCAAATAACGCGCCTCTTTCGCCGAAGACCGGAACCGTATGAACAGCATCTGTCGCCCAGTGAGCCGCCATAAACCTGGCCAGTGCAGGATAGCGATATGTCATCTGTATCGGAAAGGCAAGGTAGCCGACGATTTTGAAAAAAGCCAGGACGACGGCAATATTGTAATCCTTAAAACTTTTGTCTCTTAAGCCCACATAAATAACATATAAACCACGAACAATAGAACCGGGAGAAACAGGAATAACATGGAAAATCAGCATAATGGCCCCTGCCGCGGCAATACTCTCTTTCCAGGAAAGGCCGGGATGTTTTATAATATATACAGCAGCAACTATCATCGAAACAATCTGCGTTATCGGCAGGCAGCAAATATGAACAGCCAGACTCTTGAGATACTTGTCAATGTAAGGCTCGTCAATCTGTAGCAGGATTGTTTTGGCATCTTCATCAGTAAGAATATGTTTATTCTGGCCATGCTTTACCATATCCAAAAGCCACTGCTTTCGAAGCTGTTCATTGAAATATAACTGAACGGGCCTTACCGTAAGGAAATATAATTTTTCTTTGGCAAACTGCCAGTCAGTTAAAAGCCTGTGCAGGGATGGAAATACCAAAAGCAGAAACGGCAAATGATATAAAATCCGCCAGGGCTGCTGCAAAAGCAATTGGCCGGTTTGACGAGAAATTCTGCCTTTTCTGTGCCAGGAAATAAGCAATTCGATGATTTTGCCGTTAAGAGCCTTTTTGAAATATTCGGCGTTTGTCAAAATACCGACATAATGTTTTCGCCAGTCACTGTGCCAGATAAATTTTCGCAGGACAGAGCCGAGGACCGGCAAAAGACCAATCAAAAAGAAAATGAAAGTTTTGAATTTACTCTGCCGTAATTTTTCAAAACTATTATCGTCAATAATATTTTTTACTTTCCAGCCGACAACTGCCGAAGAAAAAATTATTGACCACAATCTGCCGCTGGTAAAAAGTCGAAGGCGGTTGTGTGTAATGTCAGGAATTGAATTTCGATAAATATCATCGGCCTGGGCGAGCTTTTCGAATAATCCCGGCATATCGGCGAAATGCTCTTTGTGATTTTCGATAAAACTTTTTAATTTGTTTAAATCGCCCCTGTCGAACTGCACCAGCGAGCCGCGTTTCAAGCCCTGCCAGATAAGTTTAAAATCGCCGGGACTCATCGGCAAAAATGGCAGTAAAGCCAGTCCCGCCCTGAAATCCACGGCAACAAGCCCTTTGTCCGGTTCGCTGTGCCCATCGAGGCGTTTGAGACAATTCGGCTGGCTTTTACAAGTTGTCCATTCGTATTGACGGGCAAATTCGTGTGCGCCGACTTCGTGCAGCAGATTTACAAATTCGTGCATAAAGATATATTTTGCGCGGTATTCGGGCGAACCAAGTTTTTGCAGGTCGATTTTTTTGCCTTTTCGCCATTTTTTGAGCAGATTAATATGGTCGTCCACTTCGAGCCGCCAGGTTCTGCCGTGAATCCACTGGCTAAGCTCGCCGCAGCTTCCCATCTGACTATCGACGAATGTGCCGAAGATATCAACAACGCTGTTTTCATCATCGAATTTTATTTTCGCTCCCCTGCGAATAAATTTCTGCCATAGCGCGCCGGCTTTCGCCGCGGCGGGATTGACCTGAAGCTGAAACGGAGCGCCAAAGCCTACCCAGTAAAGAATATTGCGGAAAAGTTTACTGAAACCGGAAGGCGGGACGAGAATTTTCATTGCGCAGATTTTGCCGATTGACAAATCGGGACAAAGCTGAGGCTGATTAATATCGAGGATTTTGACTTTGTAAACCTGGCCGGCGAAGCCGCCGCCGACGAAATTTTCAATAATCAGTTTTACTTTGACTTTTTCATTGCAGCCGAGAGGCTCGAAATCATATATAAGCTCTGTGCCAGATTCGTAGCGAGTCTGATGAGCAGGCCGAAACAGCGCCAACTGCTCTAAGCTTAAATTTAAACTTTTGCAAAATTCTGCGGAATATTCCGATGCCATAAAGTCCTTTAAAGGCTTACAAAACCTGTGAAATGATACTTTATAAGAGATGAATTTTCAATCATAATTCCCGCAACCAAATCATCGATAAGAATACCAAGCCCGCCGTCGATTTGCTGCATTTCGTGTATTGGAGGAGGCTTGAGAATGTCCAAAAACCTGAAAAGCATAAAAGCGGCAATGGCAGAGGCCACAACTTTTCCGCTTCCACTAAGTAAAGCGGCAGGCAAAAGCGCAATAGATTGGCCGGCAAATTCATCAATGACAATCCAGGACGGGTCTTTTTCGCCTTCAAGCTTCTCGGCCTGGCCGGCAAACATCAGGCAAAGAACGCTTGATATAATCATCGCAAAGACAAGGAAGATAAGAGCAACGATATCTACCGGGCAATAATAACGACATAGCAGAAATGCCGCCAATGGAAGCAAACTGGCAAATGTTCCCGGCGCAAGGGGGAGAAAACCGACGCCAAAACAGGAAAGTATAAGTTTTTTTATTTTCATAAAAGCATTATAGCCATGAAAGCACCAGGAAACAAATAGTTTTGAAGAGTTAACATTGAAAATTTATGGGGGGAAAACCGGCCTTATACGGCTACAACAGTACCGTATAGTGTTCTATCAAAGATTATTGCCGGCTGGTTCTCCGATTACGCCGTCTGCCAGTGTTAACCAATGGTCTGCAACATTACGAGGGAATGTCCCGTGAGTCGCAAGGACCAGAGATGAACCTCCTAC
This sequence comes from Sedimentisphaerales bacterium, assembly GCA_050014075.1. Classification (GTDB taxonomy): domain Bacteria; phylum Planctomycetota; class Phycisphaerae; order Sedimentisphaerales; family UBA12454; genus UBA12454. The sequence continues at coordinate 24,801 of JBEKEA010000030.1, forward strand.
GCGTACATAGTTCACCAAAAGCTCTACGATTTCCCCGGCTGTCTGTGGATCAACATCCCCTGTAGGCTCATCGGCAAAAATAACCCTCGGATCGTTGATTAGCGCCCTTGCAATGGCGACACGCTGCTGCTCACCGGCGCTGAGTTCCGATGGCAGATGTTTCCAGCGGTTACCGAGCCCTAAGTTACGCAGCAGTATTATCGCCCGTTCCCGTCGTATTTTTCGAGGGAGGCACTGATAGTATATCGCCGCCTCGACGTTTTCTGACGCCGTCCACGATGGCAGTAAATTGGAGTGTTGAAAGATTATCCCTATATGTTCGCGCCGCATACGAGCCAGCTTATTGCCGGATAGCGACTCGATGCTTATTCCGCCAAGTGTAACGCTCCCTGCGCTTGGCCGGTCGAGGCCCGCGAGTATCTGCAAATACGTGGATTTCCCAGCCCCGCTCTTTCCATAAATGGCAACAATCTCGCCGGTCTTGACTGTAAGATTTACACCTTTAAGGACATCAATTCTTCTGCCCCGGCTGACAAAGCTTTTTCGCAAATCCCTGCATGCCAACACGACACCGTGAGCACTGCACGTTGATTGTTCGAATGTCGCCATTGTCATCTCATCATTTCGCAATCTATACACTCCGCAATAGTTGTGACGGACATTGACGGGCGGCAACCCACGCAGGGAAAACTGCGGCAGCAATCCCGCCGGCCAGACCAAGAAAAAAACTCTCTGCCAGCACCAATGGAGAGATACTAATATTGGAGAATAATCCGGGGGCATAGCCCTGAACATTCGGCAACAGAACAGTCACAACCGTTCCTGCCAGAACCCCCATAAAACCGCCTGCGGCGGCCTGAAGAACCGATTCGGTCATAAGCTGCCAAACGATGGTGCTGTCTGCCCATCCAACAGCTTTGAGGATGCCAATATCATGCCGCTGCTCCACTAAAGACGCCAGTTGAGATTTCATTGACAGTAATACAGTGCTGATTGCGACAACCGCTATCAGAGACAGCGCGGCAACCCTATGGATTGCCATAGACTTGACAGCGGGCTTGTAGCAGGCATAGCTTGAAATAACCAGATCTATCCACAGGTTTTTGACGGACTGGATGACCTGGTCCTGCATCGCAGAACTTTTGACCTCCACCAATATCATATTAATTGGGTTCTGCACAGCCAGTTCGCCCATACGTCTGGCCACAACCTGCCCGGCATCTTTACGAAGCATATAAACGTCCGCCTTGGCCGGCCGGATTCCGGGATTGACAACTCCAGCAACAGAGAACGATTTCCCGGCAATTTCGATAGTGTCCCCGGTTTTGCGACCGGTGAGTTTCGCGTATGCCTGCTCCAGCATCACCATATTGGTATCGGAAGGGCCAATGAATCGCCCGGAAATAATATCACTGTCAGCGCAGCATGTTGTGCCTACAACAGTTTTATTCTCAGGGTCAAATCCGCCTATAGTAAACAACGGGCCGTTGCTGTCTGAACGAAGCCGATATTGAAGAAAAGGCGCTGCTTGGGCGACGCCTTTTATGGCAGCAACGTCTTTGATGAAATTGGCGTCAATCAAAACCGTTGAGGTTCCAGATGCCACAAACCCTTCGCCATTTTGTGTTCTTGCCTGATTAGCGGCGCACGGCGGACATAATCCTTTGTCAGCGGGAACAAATGCTACGAAATGTGTTCCTGTGCTGTTGAGGATAACATCGCTGGCCTGTTTGGAGGCCGAAACGACGTGGGTTAAAATCACCATCACCGCCACAGCGAATGCGTAGCCTAATATATTGGCGGCCGTACGCGCTCTGCGCCGATTTATCTGATACCACGCACAGTATAGAATATCAAGCGTCCTCACCAGTATGAGACCTGCGACCAATATTTAGCAAATTCTGCAAAATCAAGAAAGTTAACCGTTCCATCCGGTGCCCCTGAAGGAGCGATGTCTACCGACGGCTCACCGGTTAGCCAGTAGCCGGCAAGTACACGCAAGTCATCCAAGTCGACTTTGCCGTCTTGTGTGAAATCGTACTTAGGGAATAGTGCGCGAATATCTACCCAGTAGATATCCTGCTCTGTTCCGCTGTCCCGGGAAAAGAACAGATACTTGTGGTCCGGCGAGATGTACGAGCATATCTCCCTCGCTGACGTATTGATAGTCGGTCCCAGGTTTCGAGGCGCAGTCCACCCGCCGTGCTTATCAGAATAGCTGATATACAGATCCATTTGTCCGTAGCCGCCGGGGCGGTTGGAATTAAAAACAAAATAACTTTCATTAGGTCCGGGCACAGGAAAGCATTCACTGTTCACAGTGTTTATGGTGCTGAGATTCGTTGGATTTATGAAATTCCCGTCTGCACCTTGCAATCGCCATATATCACATTGACCTGCGCCGCCTGTACGCCACGAGCAGGTCCACATATTTCCAAGGGTAGAGATATGGCAGCTATAATCGTCTTGAGGCGAACTAACAGGGGCTGCCATTAGTACCGGCGAGGACCATCCTGTTGGCGTTCGAACGACCTTGTAGATATCATTACTTCTGTTGAAATATAGGGATTGGTCATTGTCCGCAAAGTCAGGGCTCATGGACCATGTATTCGAAAATGGAGCCACCGCTTGCGTAGTCCATGCTCCGTTCTCATAGCGTGTCGCCATAATTTGGATGACCGACCACGCTGAGTTGCGAACGCTAAAATAGCACTGGCCGCCATCCTTTGACAGGCAGATACTATGTTCTAAGCGGCCGGGCAGGGAGATAATTCCTGGTGCAAAGACCTGTGGTGTTAATCCAGGCGGCGTTAAACCGAAATAGAGCCCTTCCGGCGGCGTTTCTGCTATCGCGCTGCAGGCTGTTATAAACAGCATAATCGAGAGAATTGTTTTAAAACGAATTTTCATAATTCTAACTCCTTAATATTTAATCCTGTGTTAGGGGAACATTAAATACTGCCATTACCGTCATTGCTTTAATCCTAAAATAAGGTGTTGCGTTTCATTTTTTTTGTTAAAATATGTATATTTCCGGAAAAAAGATGAAACGAACCTGCAAGCTTCGGGATTATAAGTAGGTTCAGAATGTCGCAAATGGGCGAAAATGTCGATTATTTCGAAATAATTAAACATGCCCAGCTTGGCAGCCAGGAGAGCATGTCTCGTCTGGCCCAGCAAGCCAGGGAAAAAGTCTGTATCTATATATATCGTATCACTCTCGATTATCACTTGGCACAGGACCTTTCGCAGGATACGGTTTTGGAAATGGTTAAATCTCTCAAGAGATTGAAAATAGAAAGCCCAGATTCTTTTTGGGCATGGCTATATCGTACAGCCCTGGGAAAAATTCAGCATCATTTCAGGTATCAGGGCAATAAAAAAATCGAGCAAAACATAGCTCCCGACGGATCGGAATTACTAAATCAGGTCCCTGAAAACTGCCGCAGCGCTCTGAACACGCTTCTGCAAAAAGAGCTTTCACGGGTGGTTCTTAAAGCAATGGGACAGTTGAAATCTGACCATCGAAATGTTTTGTCGCTGCGGTGTTTCGACCAGATGTCCTACGCTCAGATTGCCGCGATTACAGGCGGAACAGAATTGCAGGCACGTTTATCCTTCTTTCGGGCAAAGCACTCGCTTAAAAAACAGTTGGCCCAAAACGGTTTTAAGAAAGAACATTTGCTGCCTGCTCTGGGATTATTCGGCGCTATAACCGCGTCTTCAACTAAACCTGCCTCAGCCGCTGTTGTCGTCAGCTCGGTTGCGGCAAAAGTAGGTGTCGCAGTTGCCGTCGTCGGTACCGCCACTTCCAAATCATTCATTGTTGCTGCCGCCGCCGCAGTTATTGCGACATCAATTACCGTTGGGACATTTAAAACAATCAAAAATGAGGACGAATTTAATCAAAGCTTCAGTCAGATAATACATACCAAAGCTTTTGAGCAGCCCACTTCTCTCGTCCGGGCCTATGACCCTGATGGGAATGGATGGAAGGGAGCAAATCGTCTTAAACAGGAGCAACTATTAGTACCGGTCTCGCCCGAAAAGCTGCTCGTCGGCACCCGTCAAAAGCCAGATTTTAACTTAACTGTCATTCTTCCCGCAAATCACTGGATAGAGTTGGGATTTTCCGGTGAAATTGTAGATGGTCCGGGGACTGATATTTCCTTTGCCGGAAGGGTGGCCGGCGAACCGCTCCGCATATTTATTACCGATGGCGCCGGACAGGAAGTTGAGATTACCTCCGCTGTCAGTCATTATGCTGGGCATGGTGGTCAATTAAACGAATTAGACATCTCTGGTTTGTCCCTGCCCTTTAAACCTCGTGCGCTGCGTTTTGTCGGCGTAGATAACAAAGGACCGTGGGGAGGCGCAGCACTTTGGGGAGTGTGGGCAAGAGTCAAAAAATAGCCGCTAATGGAATTTGGTGTCGTGATTATTCTTTTATCATTTCCAAACAGTACCAGTCAGTCATACCGGCGACATAATCGCAAATGGTTCTTTCAAGGCCGAACTCGCCAATCATGCCCTGATAATACGGCGGCATTAATTTGGGGTTGGTTTTGAATTTGTTAAAGACCTTCGCCAGCCAGTCCGCGGCCTGGGCGGAAACGGCTTTTACAGACGGATGCTCATACATATTGTCCCAGAGAAAATCCTCAAGCTGAACAAGACCGGTCTCGGCATCATCGCTTAAAACTATAAAATTGTCAGTGTGGTCCAAAACCTGCTGTAAATTTTCAATATGTTCGCCGGCAATCGCCGTCCTGGCAGCCTCGATGCAGTCGCCGACAAGCATATCAATGATTGTTTTTGCGATTCGCGTGTTCCTGATGAAGGTATCTCTGATGTCATCGGCCTGGCATCTGGCGGCAGCCTGAACGCAAAGCTCGATTTTCATAATCATTTCATAATTCAATAATTTTGCCCGCAGGCCGTCTTCAAGGTCGTGGCAGTTATATGCGATTCTGTCTGCGAGGTCGACAATCTGGCCTTCGAGCGAACAGTTCTTTTCAATAAAACTTTTTTTATGCGGACTGTCAAATGCGGTTTTGTGTTTGGCCAGAGCCAGCCTTGTCTCGTACATAAGATTAAGCCCGACAAAATCGGGATAAGGTCTTTCGAGCAGGTCAACAATTCTAAGGGTCTGGTCGTTGTGCTCGAACCCGCCGAAATTTTTCATCAGGTCATTAAGAGCGGCTTCTCCGCTATGGCCGAATGGACTGTGACCAAGGTCGTGAGCAAGGCCTGCCGCTTCGGTAAGTGCTTCATTCAGGCCGAGCGATTTAGCAATCGTTCTGCCTATCTGCGCAACTTCGATGCTGTGAGTAAGCCGTGTCCGGTAATGGTCGTTGGTCTGCGGCATAAAGACCTGAGTTTTGCCTTCGAGCCGGCGAAACGCGGATGTGTGAATTATCCTGTCCCTGTCGCGCTCGAACGGCATACGATATGCGTGTCCAGGCTCAGAGAATCTTCTGCCTTTGCTGTTGGCTTCCGTTACGGCATAGTTTTGCAGAAAATCGGACATAATTAAAGCCCGGGCAGATTATTTTGTGCGCTTGCGGTTTTGAGCTGGTTATATAAATCCTTCATCCCCTGGCTTATCACATCCGCCCCTGCGCAAACATCCATAAAATTAGTATCGCCGTCCCATCTGGGAACAACATGAAGATGCAAGTGGCCCGGCAATCCTGCTCCGGCACATCTGCCGAAGTTCACGCCGACATTAAAGCCGTGCGGCTTAACCGTCAGATTTAAAACCTTCTGAGAGGCAACGATGAGTTTTGTAATCTCCAGCAATTGGCTGTCGTTTAATTCGTCAAAACCGGCAGCGTGGAGTATGGGAGCTATAAGCAGATGGCCGTTGTTGTAGGGAAATTTATTGAGCATAACAAGCGACAAGCCGGTTCGCCAAACCACAAGATTATCGCTGTCGGATGCGGGATTTTTTACGTTATCGCAGATAAAGCAATCGCGTTTTTCAGCCAATCCTTTTATATATCCAATCCTCCACGGCGCCCAAAGGTTATTCCTTTTCATCCCGCACCTTCTTTTAATTCAATCTTTTTGAATCTGTTGTATTTTATATTAATCTTTTCGATTCTTAAAAAAATATACATAATTCATTGAATATTTAGAAGGTGCGGGATTCATTCATTAATTCGTTTTATTCAACAAGCGTCATAGTTGTCGTCTGGTCTATTTTGATGTTCGGTTCAACAGTATTGCTTCCCAAACCAAAAATAGATGCGCTGACTTCGGTCTTATAGTGCTGTGTATCGCTTTTAATCAGACCTTTTTTGATATCAAAAAGCTGCCTGCCGGTCCCACTAATAGAAAGTACTTTATAGCCCTGCAAAAAGCCAAAGGTTCCTCTCATTTGGAACGAACCGCCATAAGGCATCGGGGCATCGGCCGGAGGTGTTTTACTTAAACTATAAGTGCTTGTAATGTCGGCGTAAGAGACATTGTTGGATTCAACGACACCGGCCAATTTATACACGACGTCTCTGCCGACTTTAGAGACAAAAGGCATCGGGGCCAGAAGCTGCGAGTTCCACTTACTGTCTTTTTTAACTCCCTTGAGCGGTTTTTGTATACTCGCCGCCGAGTCCCAGATTCGCCACTGGGTGGCAACGAAATCCATAATCATATCCGGGTCTTTTATTTTCCCTTTTTGACCCGAACCAGTAAATGCTTTGGCTCCAATCGCCTTAACAAGTGAAACAAAGTTCGAATCATCGGCTATTTTGCCTGTCGGGGTAACTTTAAATGTAAAACTTCTGCCGGTAAGAGATGCGGCCGCATCCGGTCTCCCGTGTCCAGTCACTTTGGCCGAATCGCAGGTTGCCTCGATTGTGGAATAGCCGGACGGATCCACTTTTAGGGCCTTATAAGTAATGTCCATCTCAAGTTTCTCAACATACACCTCATCCTTTTCAGAGTCCTTGTCCCCTATCTTTGAATATTTTCCGGCCGGGTCAAAATTAAGAGTCATATGTCTTTCGCTGACAAATTTATACTTGAGAGGAGCGGCCGTATTAAAATCAACTGTCAAAAGCAGCGGGTATTTAACTTTGGGTGATTTCGGGTTCGGCTGTTTTTTCTCTTTGGCGCTGGCAAAACAAGTCGCAATTGCAATTAAAACCAATCCTGTAAAAATCCATTTTTTCATAATGTGCACCTATCAAATCAATTCTTAATTAGTTAACTTTTTTTATACTGTAAATATACGTAAAACCCATTGTCAACTGGTCTGGGTCTTTGTCGCTTTTCTGCTCGTCAGGGTTTTCAGCGGCAAGCCACTCGACCTTCAAAGTTTCCTGATAGCTGTCAATTGCGCCTGTGGTCAGATTAATTGCCATTTTACCGGTATAGTTATCTTTCTCATCAAACATATTTGAAAAGTAGCTCATAGCCTGCTGCTCTTTTTCATTCATATTCTCCGCACGTTTGGAGCTCGGAACGGCGTTCATATCCACAATGGCAATCGTCTGTTTATTCTGCATTTTCAGGTCAGACAAAGTATATACTTTTTCAAAAGTTTTAGGTCTGAGCATTCCCGCAGGAGAAGCCGTCAGGGAACTCCATTGATAACCTTTCTTACAAGGCCCCTTGCTGACTTTTTTGGAAGCTTTGGAGTCAGATTTTTTATTAGAAGAGGCGGCTTTGGCGCTTTTGGCTCTGTCTTTTGGATTTTGACATTTATCGGAATCGAACAGAGCCATCACCTGATGACGTCGTGCAATTTCTTCGTCGCTAAAAAGTCTGGTGGCAACTGCAGCGGCCGAACCTTCTTTCAAAATCGCCCTTGCTGCCGATGCGTCGAGAACTTCAACAGTTCCCCTGGGCGAAATCTTGATTTTGTAACTTGCGCCTACAAGTTTCAGCAGCGGGTCGGACTTATCCTTTTCGTTTAAACTATTAAAATCAGTTATTACGCCTTCCGACCCCTGTGACAGATACTTTAACTCTTTTATTGTGATATTCGCTGTGGCATTGCCCTGTTTGTCAACTGATTCAATATTTTGCGCAAAGACCATTTCAGCACCCATGCTCGTATGACGTTCTTTCGTCTTATTTATAGATGGTTGAATAAATTGATAATCTTTCGCCGAGCCTGTAACAACCTTATATAATGTTTCGCTTTTCGGCGCAAGATTCAGTTTCATCTCGATAGGCGGCGTTCCCCAGCCGACTAAAACGGACAAAGCAACTCCTAATAATATAACAGTAACAACTTTCCGGTTACTCATGATTTACTCCTAAAACCATTAAATCTCAACATTTAATCTATAATATACAAGTCGCTAATTATAGCAACTAATATTCAGGGAGCAAATTTTTTATGGACAAATGCAGCTTTTTGTAATTTTGGATTTATTTATCCCGGGAATATGCTTATAATAGTCTGTTTATTAATCTAACTCACTTAGGAGAAAATAGATATGAAAAGCGATACGGTCAGGAAGGGTTTTCAAAGAACTCCGCACAGGGCGCTGCTGCGGGCAACCGGACTTAAAGATGAAGATATGACTAAGCCGCTGATTGGCATAGCCAACAGCTTCTGCGAAATTGTTCCGGGTCATATGCACCTGAATAAAGTAGCCCAAAGAGTCAAAAAAGCCGTTCGCGCCGCCGGCGGTATGCCGTTCGAGTTCAATACTATCGCCATCTGCGACGGCATCGCGATGGGACATACCGGAATGAAATATTCACTGCCCTCCCGCGAGATAATCGCCGACTCGGTCGAGTCGATGGTCCGCGCACACTGCTTCGACGGTCTAATCTGTATTCCGAACTGCGATAAGATTATACCGGGAATGTTAATGGGCTCGGTGCGCGTTAATGTCCCGACAATTTTTGTTTCAGGCGGACCGATGGTTGTCGGCAAAGATTCTAAAGGCAATAATGTTGACCTCAGCTCTGTCTTCGAAGGCGTCGCGTCTTTCAAGGCCGGTAAAATAGATGAGGCCCGGCTGCACGAGATTGAATGCGTCGCCTGCCCTTCGCAGGGAAGCTGCTCGGGAATGTATACTGCCAATAGTATGAACTGCCTTTGCGAGGCAATCGGAATGGCGCTGCCGGGCAACGGAACTATTCCCGCAATCAGTCCCAAAAGAAATAAATTATACACCGCGGCGGGCAAACAGATAATGTATCTTATCGAAAAAGATATAAAACCGCTCGACATTATATCCGCCGAATCTATTGACAACGCATTTATGCTCGATATGGCTATGGGCGGCTCGACAAATACCGTTCTTCACGCTCTGGCGATTGCCAACGAGGCGGAAATTAAATACGACCTTGAAAGAATAAACGGCATCAGTGACAGATGCCCGAATATCTGCAAGGTATCGCCTTCGAGCAAATGGCACGTTCAGGATGTTGACGACGCCGGCGGAGTTAGTGCAATATTAAAAGAGATTAGCAAAATAAAAGGTTTGCTCAATCTCGATTGCATGACCGTAACAGGCAAAACGCTCGGCAAAAACATCGCAAGAGTAAAAATTAAAAACACCGACTGCATACATACGCTCGAAAATGCCTATTCCAAAACCGGCGGGCTTTCGATTCTGCGAGGTAATCTCGCTCCCAGCGGCAGCGTTGTAAAAACCGCAGGCGTCGCGGAAAAAATGCTGCGGCACAGCGGCCCTGCCGTGATTTTTGAAAGCCAGGAAGATGCCTGCGACGGTATTCTGGCAGGAAAAGTAAAGGCCGGCGATGTCGTAGTTATCAGAAACGAAGGCCCCAAAGGCGGCCCCGGTATGCAGGAAATGCTTATGCCGACAAGTTATATCGTAGGCAAAGACCTTGGCGAATCGGTCGCCCTGGTTACCGACGGCAGATTTAGCGGCGGAACCCGCGGAGCCTGCATCGGCCACGTAAGTCCCGAAGCATTTGTCGGCGGTCCGATTGGCCTTTTGAAGAATGGCGACATAATCGAAATCGATATCCCGGCAAGAAAACTCGGCGTCAAACTTTCCGATGATGAGCTGGCCAGACGAAAGGCTCAGTTCGTGCCGCCTAAGCCGAAGATTACCAAAGGCAGCCTTGCCAAATACGCCGCTATGGCGACAAGCGCTGATACAGGTGCAGTTTTGAAATGGTAAGAAAAAAGGAAAGAATTATAGATGAAGTTTGAACTTGAGGATTTCCATCACGATATACCCGATGAAGAATTAATCAATGATATGAAGCGAGTGGCTGCCGAATTAAAACAGAACTTTCTAACAATAAGACAATACAATAAAGATGGTAAGTTTTCTGGTGGTACAATTAAAAGGAGGTTTGGCACTTGGTTTAGCGCAACTGAAAGAGCTGGCCTAAAGAAAACAAAACAGCAACTTAATAAAGTGGTATCCGAAGAAGACCTTTTTGAAAACCTTGAGGAAGTGTGGATTAAGCTGGGGCGGCAACCAACATTGCAAATGATGCAAACTTCAATTTCAAGGTATGGACCCCATCCTTATAAAAGATGCTTTGGTTCTTGGCGAAAGGCATTAGAAAAATTTGTAGCATACGCTAATAAGGAAGAACACATCTCTTCAGAAGCTGGGATTAAAAGTTCAAAAATTGAACCAACAACAAAACATAAAACGTCCAGAACAGTAAATTGGCGGTTGCGTTTTTTGGTAATGCGTAGAGATGACTTCAAATGTAAATTATGCGGTACAAGTCCTGCGATAAAACCGGGGATAATTCTTCACGTAGATCATATTAAGGCTTGGACTAACGGCGGAGAAACAGTAATTGAGAACCTTCAAACCCTTTGTGACCAGTGTAATATAGGCAAAAGTGATTTATCGTTGGATAATAACAACCAAAGTTAATTATAGATATACCAATATTTGATATTTCCGACTGTTTGTGGTACAATTCTGGTAGAAAGGTCTATATTATAAAATAAGGCGAATTATGCAAATAGAACAAATACTTAAAGAATTTAGGGAAAACATCACTCAACTATACAAAAAAAGGCTTAAGAGCATTATCCTCTATGGCTCGTGGGCAAGGGGTACTGCTACGGATAACTCAGATATCGATTTGGCAATTGTACTCGAAAGTGATGTTGCGGCAGGCCGCGAAATAGATCGGATGATAGATATCGTAACCGAAATAAACCTCAAATACGGCGTATTGATTTCCATATATCCGGTATCAGAAAAAGATTACGCTTCTGTTAACAGTCCTTTGCTCTTAAATCTGCGAAGGGAAGGAGTGGCCGCATGAAAGAAATCCAGTTGCTTATTAACAAGGCGCAGCGATATATCAAAAGTGCAAAGCTGCTTCTCGATGACGGCGACTATGAATCTGCGGTCTCAAGAATTTATTATGCTATGTTTTTTTGTACTGAGGCAACTCTCTTAACAAAAAATTTGTCATTCTCCTCTCACAAAGGCGTAATATCTGCTTTCGGCGAGCATTTTATTAAAACAGGTATTTTTGATAAAAAACTGGGGAAAGAACTCAACAGGGCATTTGAAAAAAGACAGCTTGGTGATTATGGATATACCTCTGTAATTGAACATAACGAAGCTGAACTTATGCTTCAAAGCGGGTCCGATTTTGTCAATTCAGTAGCCAAGTGGTTAAAAGAACAACAATAGAATTGATAGTCTTAATTATAAATCTGTGAAATCTGTGGCTAAAAATATCTGGTACATCGGCGGTCTTCACTTCGAATGCGCTGCGTGCGGAAATTGCTGCTCCGGGCCTGATGAAGGCGTTATCTGGATTTCAAAGCCGGAAATCAAACTGCTGGCTGAACATCTTGGTTTAAGCGATTCGGAACTGAGAAAAAAATATCTCAGGAGAATCGGCTTTCACATATCGATACTGGAAAATCCGCAGACTAAAGACTGCGTCTTTTTGAGACATATTAACGGCTCAAAAAAATGTACGATTTACAACTTCAGGCCGATGCAGTGCCGAACCTGGCCGTTTTGGACGGTTAATATTGACAGCCCGGACGACTGGAACAGGGCCGCGATGAAATGTCCCGGCATAAATAAAGGTAAATTTTATTCTTTCGATGAAATTGAAAAAATCAAAAATCTGCTCTGAGGTTGACTCAAAGGTCAAGGAAATTTACGATTGGCTGGATTCGAATATAAAAAATTTTAATCCCCAATGCACCGCCTGCGGCAAGTGCTGCGATTTCGGAACTTTCGGCCATAAATTGTTTGTAACAACGCCGGAACTGCTCTACTTTTATAAAAACGTCAAAAATTTAAAATCAATGCAGACACAAACCTGCCCATATCTTGAAAATAATAAATGCACTGCGCGTGATTTCCGTTTCGCAGGATGCAGGATTTTCTTCTGCAAGGCTGACAGTGAACAATTAAGCCGCCTAAGTGAAGAAACTATTAAAAAATTTAAGACGCTGTGCGAAAAATATGATTTACCTTACCGTTATGCCGATTTGGCGACGGCGATGAACAGTCCCGAATTATTAGATTTGATTAAACAATGAGCTTGTTTTTATTTTTGATTCAGGTTTTTATAATTTCACTTTCCGGCGTTTTGGCCCCGGGTCCTGTCATGGCCGCAACCATCGCTGCCGGAACTAAATCCAAACATGCCGGAATCTTCATCTCCCTGGGCCATTC